>NZ_JAFKRG010000037.1 GCF_019038415.1 Synechococcus sp. CCY 9618
AACAGGGGGCCGGTGCGTTCCTGCTGGCCGCGCATTCGCTCAGTGCCGTTAGGCCATTCTCCCGCGGCTGAGCTGGTTTTTCAGCAGCCTCCTAGGCAAGGCGCGGGATTCAGGCTGTCTTGCCACGGCCTTTCCTGACTGCTCAATCGGAGCGAAGGGCCTGGCCTGAAAGCCATTGCTCCAACCCCTCGCCTAAGAACGACAGGCCCAGAACCAGCACGAACATGGCCAGACCCGGGTACACAGCGGTCCACCAGATCCCGGTGGGCAGGGCAGTGAGTGCCTGCTGCAGATCCCCCCCCCACTCCGGAATCATCTCGGGCAGGCCCAGTCCCAGAAAGCCCAGGCCCCCGAGCACCAGGACCGCATCCGCCGCGTTGAGTGTGAGCAGCACCGGCACGGAGGTGATCACACTCCGGAAGAGATACCGGCGCAGAATCCAGGCAGGACCTGCCCCGAGCGACCGGGCTGCCTCGATGAACAGCTCAGACTTCACCTGGGCCGACTGATTCCGTACCACACGGAAATATTGCGGCACGTAGACAACACAGAGCGCCGCTGCGGCATTCGGCAGACCCCGCCCGAGCAGAAAGGCAAGCACCACCGAGAGCAGCAGCACTGGCAGGGTGTACAGGGTGTCCATCAGCACGACCAGCACCCGATCCACGCCACCCCCGAGATAGCCACTGACCATTCCCAGGGGGACACCGATGGCCAGGGCGATCAGCAGAGCGATCAGCACCACCTGCAGGGCCACACTGGCCCCGGAGAGGGTCCGCACGCAGACGTCGCGACCCAGACGATCGGTTCCGCACCAATGCATCGGCGAGGGAGATGCATAGATGGGGTTGGCCAGTCCGGCATTGGGATCGGGGAGCACGGCCAGATGCACCAGCAGGGGCGTGAGCACCGCCACCAGCGCGTAGGCCGCCACGATGGCGACGCCCCAGCGGGCCATGCGCCCGGAAAGCGTGCCGCCCCCCACAAAACCGACCGCCATGCCCTTCCTGCTGATCAGGTAGTCTAACTAGGGTTTCACTGGTCCACTCGATCAAGGGCATGGATGGCCCGAGATGGATGGCCCGAGACCATTGCCCTGGAGCTCACATCGCGGAAGCAAGCAGACTGACGCAGATATCAATGTTCCCCTTTTTCGCCACTCTCCCAGAGGCGAAGCGTAAACTTCCCGAAGATCAGATCCGTCCGTGAGACGCCTCCCCAAAGGATCGCAATATGGAGGCACTCGTCAATGAAAGCACCGGACAATACAGTCACTTAATGAATCTTCTCCATCCATCCGAATCGTCAGATTCAATCGCTCGATCAAGGCACCGCCCCCTCCCCACCCATGGCCCAGGAATTCGAAGGGATGCCGGCCGTCCCAACGGCAATTTCCAGCGACTTGCAGGGCAATTCTAAGCCTGTTAGATTCGGATCGTCATACTTCTCTCAAATCCTGAGGTCGTTGATTTCACTCTTGACCCTGCCTCACCCTCCCCTGACGCTCCGATGACCAGTGCCCGCCTGCTGATCGTCGAAGACGACCCTGAAATGCGCAGTTTCCTGACCTCGGAGCTTGCCGTCGAAGGCTATGAGTGTGAAGAAGCCGCCTGTGGCCAGCAGGCCCTGGGGCGGATCCGCAGCCAGACATGGGATCTGGTGCTGCTTGATTGGAACCTGCCTGATTTCAGCGGCGTGGAAGTGTGCCGGCGCATGCGCAAGGGAGGTATCTCCACACCGGTGCTGATGCTCACCGCCCGCGACGAGGTGCAGCAGCGGGTGGAAGCCCTCGACTCCGGCGCGGACGACTATCTGATCAAACCGTTCTCCATCGAAGAGCTGCTGGCCAGGGTCAGGGCGCGGCTGCGCCGAAGCGGCATCGATGAACAGGATGGGGGCCTGCTGCGCATGGGGGATCTTGAGGTGAATCCAGCCAGCAGGGAAGTGGCCAGGGGCGGCGAATCCATTCACCTGACCGCCAAGGAGTTTGATCTGCTGATGCATCTGATGCGTCATCCCAACCAGGTTCAGGAGCGCCGCTCCATTCTCGACGCCCTCTGGGGCGAAAACTGGCTGGGTGACGACAACCTTCTTGATGTCTACGTCCGCTACCTGAGGCGCAAGCTCGAGCCTGCGGGCCAGCCCACCCTGATCCAGACGGTGCGCGGCGTCGGCTTCATGCTCAAGGAGGGGCCTCCCCGCTGACCATGCCTGCGGAAACCACACAGGCCCGCCTGCTGATCGTCGAGGACGACCAACGCATGCGCACCTTCCTTGCCGGTGAACTGAACTGTGAAGGCTATGGGGTGAGCGAAGCGGAGGACGGCCAGGGGGCCCTGATGCATCTGCGCGACGGATCGACCGATCTGGTCATCCTCGACTGGACCCTGCCCGATTTCAGCGGTGTCGAAATCTGTCGGCGGCTGCGATCCAGCGGCGACATCACCCCGGTGCTGATGCTCACCTGCCACGACGATGTCAGGGATCGCGTCGAGGCCCTGGATTCCGGCGCCGACGACTACATCCTCAAGCCCTTCTCCATTGAGGAGTTGCTGGCTCGCATCCGTGCCCACCTGCGGCGCACCGCCTACTGGCAGGGTGCGGTCAATGCCGATGAGATCAGCTACGGCGACCTTTCGGTGAATACCGCAACCCGGGAGGTCCTGCGAGCAAAGGCGGCGATCTCCCTGTCGGTACGCGAGTACGACCTGTTGCTCTGCCTGCTGCGCCGCGCCGGGCGGGTGGTGGAACGGGAGGACATCCTGCGGGAGGTATGGGGGGAGAACCACTTCGGCGATGAAAACCTGCTGGGCGTCTACATCCGCTACCTGCGCCGCAAACTCGAGCCCGACGGTCTTCCCACCCTCATCCAGACGGTGCGGGGGGTGGGCTTCATGTTGCGTGAAGGGGAGCCGCGCCCTTGAGGCGCAGCTGGAAGTCGGCGCCACCTTCCGGGGCATCGGCCACCACAACAGTCCCGCCCATGGCCTCCATCAACGCACGCACCACTGCCAGGCCAACGCCACTGCCGGGGACGCTGCCCGCATGCCGGCCACGGCCGAAACGCTCAAAGATGCGGGTCCTGTCAGCTTCGGGGACGCCTGGACCGGAATCCATCACATGCACCACCACCCGATCGAGGCTGGCATCGAGGCGGAGCACGATGGGGCTCACTCCCGGAACATATTTCAGAGCGTTTTCGATCAGGTTGGCGAGGCACTGCTCGAAGCGGTCGGCGTCTCCCAGGGCAAACGTCCGTGCTCCCTGGGTGGCCCCGAGGCTGATCGTCAGCCGGCCTCCAGACCTGGCCTGCAGCCGTTCCACCACCCGCTCAATGGCCTGACCCACATCAAAGGGATCAAAGGGCATCATGGTGCGTTGCGAATCGATGCGCGTGAGAGACAGCAGATCGGCCACAAGCCGCCCCATGCGCCCCGCTTCGTCTTCGATCAGGGTGATCTGCTCGTACTGCTGTTCCGTGAGCTCCAGAGAACGCCGCCGCATGCGACCGGCGTAGTTGCGGATCAGGCTGATCGGCGTGCGCAGCTCATGACTCACACCATTCACAAAACCCCGTTGACGCTCCCAGGACGCGGACAGCCGGTCGAGCAGGTCGTTGAACGCCTCCGCGATCGGGGCCAGTTCCCTGGGCTGGGACTGAACCAGAACCCGCTGGCTGTCGAGGGTGTCGGAGCTGATCTCCTGCATGCGCAGGCCAAGGTCGTGAAGGGGGGAAAGACCACGCACCAGCACGGGACGCAAAAGCAAGCCCGTGAACAGGGTGGCCAGACCAGCCGCCACCAGCATCATGATCAGCAGCAGCCGCTGCTGGGCCAGCTTTTGGGTGATGTCCTCCAGGAAGCGCAGCCGTAAGGTGCGTGTCCCCAGCTGGAACTCCTGGGCACTGGTGAGGTAGGTGAGCCCACCCACCCGCACCACCGCCACCTGGTCGGGGCCACCCATGGTGCGCGGCAACCGCGCCAGGGACACACCGGTGGGAATGGAGAACTGTCGGATCTGGGGGGCGGCGCCATAGGGAATGCCTTGGTCGGTCTCGAGCCAGACCAGGAAGTTGGGGCTGATCAGCTGGGCCAGGGCGGCACTGACGGCATCCAGGGACTGGGGCAGGGGACGGCGACCGAGAAGCAGCTGGCGCATGCTGGCCGCGGTGGCACGGTGCTGGGTGAGGCGTTCCTGGCTGGCCAGCAGGGCGGTGGCCCCAATCAGCAGGGCATAGCCCCCCAGGACGGCCAGCAGACTGAGGCCCAGCAGGCGCCGCCGGATCGAAAAGACTCTGGCGGGAAGGCGGAATGGGCTAAGCGACCGAGAAAAGGCCAGCAATTTCATTAGAAGGGCATTAGACCTCGACACGGTCCAATGCTTCTTCCAGCCTAGTTGGCAATTAAGGAACCGCCATGTTGGCCCGGTGCGATGGACACCTCAGCGCCATGAACTCAGACGGGGCATGGGGTCTGAGCCTCAGGAGCTGCTTCAACAGCCGCATACGAACGCTGCAACGACCGCATAGACAACTGCCCATTGGGCGCATAGAATCCGGAAAGTCAACAGTTTCCGAGCTTTTCTCATGAACATCTCCCCGAAGACCAAGCTGGCGCTGATGCGCAGCCTGCGCGAGAAGAGGAACCCGCTTCAGAAGGGCTTCACCTTGATTGAGCTTATGATCGTGGTGGCGATCGTGGGCATTCTTTCCGCCGTTGCTCTACCTAACTTTCTGGGTGCACGTGCTGCGGCTTCGGCGGGTGCTGCTGTGGGCGAAGTTATCGGCCTTGCGAAAGAATGCGCCACGTTCACAGCATCTTCTGGCGTTGGAGTGGCTCCAGCATCAACACTCTTTACTACAGCATGTACGACAGCTGGTGGTGTAGTATCTCAGACCTTTACCACCGGGGCTGTTGGCGTTAGATGCCTTACAACGACCTCAGCAACAGCAAACACAAAAGTAGCTGTTACTATCGGAACAAATGCCCAGATATCGTGTGCATTTTCCTAATTTAATCGCAAGAGTCTTCAGCAACCAAAGGGCGGCAATGTCCGCCTTTTTTATGTCATGCGAGTATAGCTTGATTTATAATTACTCCCTTTTTAAATATGCCTATCAGTCTCGGAATCCTAGTCTTTTACTGTTGGCAGCAAGCATCTGTATACCCATAATCAGCCCTTAGTGAGGGTTTTAGACCAGTAACCCGCCCAGCTTGCAAAACCACTTGTTTTTCTCAATTCGACTCATGGATAGCCCAATGAATCTCAATCAATAAGTTCGAATCTAACAGATGAGCAACTCCGCACAAGAAGCTGTATATACCAAGGCAAATCACTTGCTGAATGCAGGGAAATACCGTGAAGCCATTAGCGCACTAAAGACTTTAGCAGAAACAGAGAAGTATAAAGTCAATGCCTTTGCATTAATTGGTATCTGCTTATATCACCTCAATAGCTACAGATCAGCTCGTGTATATCTGGAAAAAGCTTTAGCAGTTCAACCAGATATTACTGCAGCAATTTTTTATCTTGCCAAAACTCTGGCTGCTTTGGGGGACTACGCAGAAGCTGCAAGACAATACGGCTTAGCGACTAGAGAGGACCCTAAATATAATGATGCCTGGCAAGGTGAATTTGACAGCCTGCTAATACAAGGAAAACTAGATGCCTGCGAAGCTGTTCTTAATCGGTGGAAAGTTAGTTCACCCCAAAGCGAGAAGCATTTAATAGCAGCCGCAATTCTACTTCGCGCAAAGGGGAAGAACATAGATGCTATTAGAGCAGCTCAAAGCGGTCTTGTTGAAGAACCAGACAACGCGAAGCTCCATGCATTTATAAGCGAAATACTATTGGAGCTTAAACGCCTTCAAGAGGCCTTAGCTTTTATCAATAGAGCGATCGAAATCAATTCTAGTGATATTGGCTTTTACTGTATAAAGGCAAATGTGCATTACTTAATGTCACAAGTGTCCGAATGTGCAGCTGCCTACGCTCAAGCCTTCAGTTTATGCCCATCTTCGGCAACGTTGTACATGAATCAGCATTGCCTCTTTCCCATCATTGCATCCTCTTCAGAAGAAATTGATCGCTGTCGCGCCCATTTCATAGAATATCTGGCATTAGCAGAGAACAACCAACAACTAGAATTAGCTTTAGAGCATCCGATGTCATTACATACGTTTCATCTTGCTTATCACAATAAAGACGATAGAAAGCTACTTGAGCGCTACCTACAATTCATGAAGCGCCTTGCAGAACCCCTAATTAGTCAGCTAGCCAACTCTCGCAAGCATCTCAAGTCAACCGCAAGCAAGACTACCGCAGAAAAAAAGATCCGAATTGGGTTCCTTTCCCGATACTTCTACGAGCACAGCAATGCTTTTGCATTCGAAGGGCTTATACAGCATCTAGACCGTGACAAGTTTTTCGTTATACTAATTCACTCCGCAGGCAGTCAAAATGACAATACTCAAGAACGCTTAGATCTTCGCTGCGACAAAGTAGTCAGACTCTCCGGGGAATTCAGCATTGTATATCACGAGTTACACGATCTTTCGCTTGATATTCTATACTTTACTGATTTGGGAATGACGCCATACGACTTTTTACTGCCATTCGTTCGTGCCTGCAAGATTCAGCTAACTGGCTGGGGAATTCCTCATACATCTGGACATTCTGAAATTGACTTCTACATTTCAGCAAGGGATCTAGAGCCCGAGAATGCGCAGGAACAATATACCGAGGAATTGGTGATGTTACCCGGCGGACTATCTTGCTGCTTTATTCCTAATGATTATGAAGTACCTTCCCTTCCTCGAGAGTACTTTTTTCTACCATCGCACTGCCGGCTAATCGGATGCTTGCAAGCGCTTCACAAGCTCCATCCAGATTTCGATCTGGTAATGGAAGAGATAGCCATTCATAATCCAGATTCAATTTTTGTCTTTATTGAAGCATCAATAAGCCAAACTACTGAACTTTTCATCAAGCGACTATCTAGCAACGCACCTAATGTTCGGGGGCAGTCCCTTTTCCTCAAGATTATGGGTCGGAGAGAGTATCAAGCACTTTGCAAATGCATGGATATCCTGCTAGATCCAATTTATTATGGATGCGGCATCACATTCTATGAAGCCGTACTCGCAGGAACGCCAATTGTCACTCTAGAGGGAGGTCACCTTCGCTCCAGGATCGTGGCTTCAGGTTATCGTGAAATGGGCATCTATAATGCGCCTGTAGCAACGTCACTCAATGAGTATATTCAGATTGTTGATAGTTTACTCGAAAATGATGAAAAGAGGCACAGTTTACAAAAGCAAATTATGTACCAGAGACATCGCGTAATGAACCGAGCAGACTACGTTCGCAACTTTGAAGACTTTTGCCTTGATGTAATGGGCCACAACCAGTATTACTGTCACTAGTCCGCGCTTTCGGGCAAGATGTTATGCCCTCTCAATCGCGCACCCTGGTGCTTAATGAAGCAAATCAATGCGTCATTACAGCAAGGCCGTCAAGGCTGATGTGCGCAGGCGAATGAGCCCGTCGCACCGCTAGACCGTGGCTCGGATTGCCGAGGACCTGGGCATCCACATGGTGACCCTCTACAACTGGAGGAAGGCCTGGCGTCTGCAGGGAGAGTTGGTGCCCGCATCCGAGAAGGAGCCTGAAGCCTGGAGCACAGCCGTCAAGTTCAAGGCCGTGCTCGATACCGCTGGCCTCAACGACACCGAGCTCGGTACCTACTACCGGGAGCGGGGAGAGCTTCATGGCAATGGTCTGCTCATACTCCCCGAACGCCAGAAACTTACCTCCCCTCACCCTAGTCCGGCCAAGTGCTCACAGCCCCGTTGTACGGGGCCGGAGTTGATTTTCCAGGGTTTCCCTTACTTGTACTCATAAGTACCCAGCTACGGTGACTGCCAGGAAAGATGACGCCCCTGCCGCCCGTCAGGCGGCCAAGGCCAAAGTAGCTGGTTCGGCGTTGATTTCTGGGGGCGGTTGATTGATCCAGACGACTTCAGGCTGACGCCAGCAGCGGGTCGATCGTGTCCAACGGCGTGGATGACGTTGACGGGCCTGCTCGTAGACACTGGCGCGGT
>NZ_JAFKRG010000038.1 GCF_019038415.1 Synechococcus sp. CCY 9618
TATAACGGCCGCAGGTGCCATATGGCCCTGGGTGGCCTCACCCCCCAACAGCGGCTCGCTCAGCTGCAGGCATGAACAACCTGGTGGGAAATCACACCTACCTCATCCCCCCGCCCCCAGCCGCACCGTGGTCTCGATCCGCTGCGTGCCACCGCCTGAGGATTCGAACTCCTGCCGCAGTTGCAGGCGCAGCAGGCCGTCGGGCTCCGCTGCGGCCGCCAGGCCGGGAACGGCGAGCCCATCCAGCAGCACCCGGTTCTGGGCCGCCCCGGCGCTCGGCTCGCCGTGCAGCCCGAAGGCCGGACCGCAGCGCATCAGCACCCGGCCCCGCCAGATGGCGCTCGGGGCGCTGCCCACCGTGTAGGTGATCGGGCCCTCCGGCGTGATGAGCTGCAGCACCGGCACCCGGCCGCCCAGGCCGCAGGCGGCCCCGGTTCCCTGGGCGAGGTCGACCCGCTGGGCCCGCAGCAGATCGCCCCGCAGCAGGGCCAGCACCCGCCGCTGCTGGCCCCGCTCCCGCAGCTGGCGCACCATCCGGTCGACCTGGCGGCCATCCGCCACCAGCGCCTGCAGCACCACCCCCCAGACCAGCAACCCCAGGCAGGCCGCCAGCAGCAGTTCCACCAACGTGAACCCCGCCGCTCCGGTGGCTGTGATCGTCCGGCGACTCATGGCCGCGGATCCGGCAGGCAGCCGCCCGGTCCCTGCCGCCCCAGGCGGGTGATCCCCAGCGGCAGGCCCACCACCACGCAGCGCACCAGGTCGATGCCCTCGGTGCTGAGCAGCACGGTGCCGCCGTCGATGATCAGCCCGTTGCTTGTGAAGCGCACCGCGGCCGGCAGGTTGTGGCTGAGGCTCACCGCCGGCCCGCCGCCCAGGCCCTCGCCCAACTCCAGCGCGGCGCCTTCGCATGGCGGCAGGCTGCTGCCCTGGGGCTCCCGCCAGCCCGTGGCCTCCAGGCTCAGGGCGCAGGGCTGGCCCAGACGCAGGGCGGCATCGCGCCCGCGCTCAAGCCCCAGCATCACCCGGCGGCTGGCGCCCTCCAGCCGGGCGGCGGCCAGCTCCGTGCTGGCAGAAGCCAGCCCCAGCTGGGCCAGCAGGCCCACCAGCACCAACGCCAGCAGGGTTTCGGGCAGCGTGAAGCCGCCCGGATCAGGGGATGCCATGGCCCCCTCCCTGCGGCGCGGGCCCGCAGAGGCCCAGAAGCGCCGGCACATAGAGCCGCTGGCGCGCTGTGGCCTCGCCCTCCACCTCCAGCCGCAGCACCACCCCATCGCCCGTGGCCGAGGGCTCCAGCTGGCGCGCCAGCCCCGGGGCCAGGGGGTCGGCCGCCAGCACCTGCAGCAGCTGGCTGGCGGCGGTGCTGCAGTCGACGCCGCCCGGGGCGAGGCGGCGCAGGGCCGTTTCAGCCCGCAGCAACGCCGCCTCGGCCTGCTCCATCCGCTCCTGCTGGCGCTCCTCGGCCACAGCCGCGGCGCCCGCCAGAGCCCAGAGCTGCAGGGAGGAGCCCGCCGCCGCGGCAAACACCGTCGATCCGACCAGCACTTCAAGCAGGCTCATGGCGCCACCCCCCGCAGGCCCACCAGGCGCACGTCGGTGATCTGTGGCTGCGGCTGGGCGGGCGGCTGGGCCGGCGTCAGCTGCACCGCGAAGGCCCCCTGGCGTGTGGGCTCGTTGCCGGCGGCGGGCAGCTCCAGCAGCAGTTCGGCCGGGGCCAGCTGCGGGCGCCAACCCACCAGCCGGTAGGAGCTGCCCAGCACCTGGCCGGCCTTGAGGGAGGCGATCGCCGGGGCGGGAGCGCAGGCCAGTCCCTGGGAGTCCCAGTGCTCCAACGGCAGCGCCAGCAGGCAGGGATGGTGGCGCTGCAGGTCGGCCAGCAGCTGCTGACCCGCCGAGGCCAGCCGGTCTTCCGCCTGGCGCTGCTGCTGCTCCCGGATCCCCTGCAGGCGCACCTGGAGGCTGGCGGTGTGGGCGGAAAGGCTGCCCAGCAGCAGCACCAGGGAGGCCCCCATGGTGAGGGGCAGCACGAACCCCTGTGACCTGGATCGGTGGTGCAATCGGAGCATGGCGGTGACCGCAACGTCTCCTCCAGAGTTCCCAGCCGACGACAACAGGCAAAGTAAGGAATCCTTGTTTCCGGGCGAAGCCGGCTGCGTCCATGGTCCTGGCCAAGCGCACCAGCAAGAACCAGCTCACCTTGCCCAAGGCTGTGGTGGAGGCTGTCGGGGTCGCCGACTACTACGACGTGGCCACCGAGAACGGCCGAATCGTGCTCACACCCGTCCACCCAGGTGCTGCCGCCAACGTTCGGACCCGGCTGGCGGATCTGGGGATCACGGAAGCGGATGTGGCCGACGCGGTGGCCTGGTCCCGCCAGGAGTGACCATCCGCGTCGTTCTGGACACGAACGTGTTGGTGTCGGCTTTGCTGTTCGAGAACGGCCGCCTGGCCTGGCTGCGCCGGAGCTGGCAGACAGACGCGATCAGGCCTGTGCTGGCGGAACCCACCGCCCGCGGACTGATCCGGGTGCTCGCCTATCCCAAGTTTCGGCTCACGCGGCCCGCGATCGATCAGCTGCTGGGGGATGTGCTGCCTTGGTGTGAAACGACTGCGGGCCCCATCGAGACCTGTCAGCACCAAGTACGTGACCCCAAGGATCAGGTGTTTCTCGATCTCGCCCTGACGGCAGGCGTGCCGGTGCTCGTCAGCGGAGATGGGGATCTGCTTGCCTTGAAGCACCAGCTGCAGCCATTGCTGATCCTCACGCCGGGCGAGTTTCAGATCTGGCTTGACGCCCCCTGATCAGTGGATGGGCAGCGGCTGCAGAGGATCCCATCGATCCGCAACGGCTCCTGGCCCAGGTGGAGCAGGGCCACCCTGGCTTCTGGATAGTCCGCCCGGAAGGCCTTCAATCCCTGCAGATCCCCGGCGTGAACCTGGCGGCTGCGTTTCACCTCCAGGGCAGTGAAGCTGTCTGGTCCGTACACCACAAAATCCACCTCCCTGCCGGCCGCAACGAGAGGAATACACCGGCATCGAAGTAGAAAAACTTCTCATGGGCCACCACCTGACGCTTCGCCCGCCGGCTGAAAACCGACAGGCGGAAGGCCAGCACCAGGTCGTCCAGGATGCCCAGATAGTTCTCCACGGATTTGCGGCCCACCTGACACTCCCTCGCCACGGCGGAGAGATTGAGGGTGGAGCCATTGGAGAAGCTGATCGCTTCGAGGAACCTGGTGAAGCCGCCAAGTTCGCGCACCAGCACCTCGGCCTGCACCTCTTCCCTGAGGTACAGGGAGGCGTAGGCCGGCAGGGTCTGCTATGGATCGATCGCTACCCGGACCAGGGGGACGAAACCGAATCGCAAGGCGCGTTTGAGGCAGAAATCAATCCCCAGCTAGGCCGCCAGAAAAGGATGCATCGAGGCCGACACCAGGCGCCCGGCCAGCAGATTCCAGCTGCCGCGTCGCAGCCTTGAACACAAGCAGCAGAGCTGGCACCTTCTACACCTCATCCATCACCAACAAGACGATGCCGGGCTCGGCGGCCGCCCTCTCGCGCAACCGTTCCGGCCTGGCCGGATGGAGGCGCTGGGCCTCGGGATCGAGTAGGTCGACTTGCCGTTGCCACGGGGACCGAACAGGAAAAAACTCCCGGCCGGTTCCTGCAGAAAATGGCTGACCACCGCTAAGATTCGCTTGCTTTTGAGATAGTGCCACCAATTCTGCCGATACCACGGGCTGGATGGGGGCCGGCGCTTGCAAGGTGGGTTTGGCAGTGACAGCAACGTCTCCTCCAGAGTTCTCACTCAAGGACACCAGGTCCAGCCCCCCATGACCCACCTGAGGATCAAGGACACGCGCGATGAGGTTGACGGCTTCGTGCGCCGCCATCAGCTCGACTACTCCCTGGGCCAACTGCGGCTGGTCGGGTTGCTGTTGCTGGTTCTGGAGTTGAGCACCCTGCTGCTGGCGGGGAGCTTCGCGAGTGTGGAAGCTCCTGCTGGCCGTCTCAGCGGACTGATCGGAATGTCTCCAGGCCTGCCGCTTCTAGCCCTGGGATTCGGTCTCTACCTACTCGGCGGCGGCCACCGGCGTCATCATCGCGAGCAGCCCTGGACCGCGAATCTGCATCGGTTCCTGCTGCCCGTGGGACTGATCCTGCTGCTGGTGCTGCCGTCGGTCACGATCCATGACGCGGCGACGGTGGCCAACCTCAAGCACGGAATGGGAGACATCACGCCGCTCCAGCACGACCTGCTAAACCCCCTTCGCCTGATCACCACCCTGCTGCTGCAAAGCGTGACCGGTGCCGGATTGCTGCTGATGCAACGGCAGGGACGGCGGCAGATGCAACGGGTGGGGCTCAGTCCAGCCGTGTTCTTCTGTATGGACGCCACGGGACCGATCCGGCGCAAACTGAACCGATCTCCTGAAAGGAACTGAAACAGACAGCCGCCATGCTCCATGCCGCTCATAGCAGGAAATCATTTAGATGTATCTGAAGGGGCTAGGCTTAGAGAACCGGCACAACATTGGAGAAACAAGAAGAGAGTGACGTATCCGCCAGCGACGTGGGCTGCCCAAGATTTGCATTGAATAGATCCAACGACGCTAGAACTATGGCTGATAGCCGGCATAAAACGAACATTCAGCAGGAAGAAAGGGAGTGCACCAAGCTCTTTCAGGCAAGCACAGGCAAAAGAACCTAACACAATAACCTCCTAAAAATCACTGCTGCACCAATAGGCTAACAGAGAAACAAACCTACTCAAGAGTTATCTGTTAAGTAGCCTGATGCGGATATGTGCCGGCGTAGCGCCGGATCCTTACAGCAACCCCAAGGGAGGTGGCGGTCTGTCAACCAAGCGACTGCGCATTAAGCGCGAGGGGGAGCAGCTTAATGAATGGCTCAATCAATGCAAAGGCCTGCTTCATCAGAGGTCAGTCGCCTTCACTTTAGCCAGGAGCTGCCAAGGCTTGAGCTGCCGTTCCTGGCCGATTAAGTGTGATTTCCCACCAGGTTGTTCATGCCTGCAGCTGAGCGAGCCGCTGTTGGGGGGTGAGGCCACCCAGGGCCATATGGCACCTGCGGCCGTTATA
>NZ_JAFKRG010000039.1 GCF_019038415.1 Synechococcus sp. CCY 9618
TGCATGGGGGGTGAGGTCTGGGGCTGTTGGGTCGCACCACAACCCTGTCGGCCTCACACCCCTTTGTCAGCCGGAACAACCTGGTGGCACTACACAATTAAGGCAAAGGCCTTGACAGACCGGCAAACTTTGGACCAAAGGGGGAGTATAGTTGGTAAGTAGCTCTCAAGCCCCAGGAGGAAGGCAGATCACATGACCCACCGGATGCTGCTCGAACTTCTTGTTGGCAAGTCCGCGAAGCATTCAACAGAACAGAAGCTCTCAGAGGATGACGGCTTTTCATTTTTGGCTGTCCTGTTTGTAGTCCTCGTTCTTACGCTTGGCACTCTGGCCGTTGCCAACCGCAATAGCCTAGGCTCACTAGGCTCTGCCTATCAAAGCCAAGGGCGTATCGCCCGTGCCGCAGCGGAGACAGGGATGGCACAACTAGTAAGTGAACTCAACCGGCCCCGTAATCGGCCCCTGCTTGTCAACGCTGAATCACTCAACTTACGAACAGTTTCTGCGATTCAGACTGCACCACCGGGAACTTTTTCCACACAAAGCTTGCAGGGCAATGCCGCTCTTAATCCAGATCTCTCGGCAACCTTTGGATCAGGCACATTAGCCAGCCAACTCATTAGTGTCGGCGATGGCAGCCAACAAAGATGGCAAGTAAAAAGTATATCAACATCCGACCCAACTCTTAATTCGGCACGCAAGAACGTTACGTCGTCAAGCTTTGGAGTTGTCAACACTGGAAACTTTACTGTTTCAGTCGGTTCAAGTACGATTCCAGCGCGTACTGGCGAGATCACGTTTACGGTTGAAGGCTATGCCTACCAAGGAGGCAACAAAGTAGCCACAGCAACACTCAGGAAGACATTTGAAGTTGTACCTAAATGCCAAGATAGAAGCCTAAATGGCTACAATTCAGTGTGGGGAAATGACACGAGGAAATGCGCCCTCGGACTCGGCCTTTTGTTTCTTGCGGGTGCGGCAAACAACGGAACTGGCACTTTCGATGTCACAGGAAATGCTACCAAGCTCAATGTTACGCCTACCTGCATCACCCCCACAGGAACATGCACCCCATTTGATTTAACATATAATCCCATTGTCTATACGCCGCCAGCCGTTGACCGAGCGCTACCACTCTTAACCACAAGTCTTCAGAATGTCGTCAATAAATGCCAAAGGTCATCCGCAACCTACCTTGGAAACGCAACATGCAATTTCACAAACACTGAAGATTACAATAAGACCTCACCATTAAGTACCAACAATTTCGCGTCATGGCCTTTAGCGCTAAGGAATATCTGTGCGCAGGAAACAATTAGCGGCAAGTTAATTACTGTTTGCAGCTTCAATAGATTAACTAACTCAAGCAATCTGCGTTTTGACACTGCGGGTGGACCAATTCGCTTCTTTTTCCCGAACCCAGACATTAATGCCACGACTCCAACCGTGACCAATGGAAGCGGAAATAATAGTATTTCCCAGATCAACACAACAACCTCTGCCCCTGTGGCAGGCGATTTTGCTTGGTTCGGGTGCAACGTAACCCAATGCCCCACCATGCCCTTTACCAATGGAAAATCACCCAACGAACAAGTGTACGCGCAGAAGTTTGACATCAACGTAGGCAACGGATCTTTCGGTCCCGGGTTTACATATTTCCCCTATGGTCTTCTCTTTGCAGGAGGCTCTGGTGGTTTCCTAGGAGCTGCTTGGCAAAACGGCTTTGACACACAAGGGAGTACAACTTTGAATGGAACTCAAGCAGACCTCGATAGCATCGCTGCCTTGATGGGAATCACCGGTGAGGTCGGGCAGGAGACCACCCCGCCATTGATTGATTACGTTTTACGCTCTGTCAGAGAGTTTAGATTCTTCTAGCTATGGCTTACCTTCCTGCTTTTACTCGAGCCAAGGGTCTTCGGCTATATCGTGCGTCTAACGTTAGAGGCTTTACGCTGATAGAATTGTTGGCATCCACATTGGTTTTAGTCATCGCCGTAGCAGGAACAGCCAACCTCTTCATCCGATCCAACCAAGTATCCGCCTCAACAAATCGACGGTTTTCGCTTCAAGCGCTGGTTGATCAAGACCTTGCCAGCATCCAGCGCTTGAATGATCGCTACACATGTGTCAGCGGAACGGCATGTGTAATTGCATCCGGAGATCCTACAAAAACAGGCTATTTTCCCGACGCTACCAATGCGACGTCCGTAGCTTTTTTTGTTAATCGTTGCAATTACAGCTCTGGAGACTTAGTTACAGGCCTTAAGGCCTTGATCAACTCAAATGTACCATCGCCTACTGGTGTTGCACGAGAAATCGAAACGGATGGCGACGATGGGGCTACTAACACAACCCAACGAGGAGCTCATCGATACAGAGTCAATTATCGCTTTATCAATCCTACTACTACAGAAGAAGAGTTCTTACGCTCAGTAGAGTTTGTCCCTACAGCAGTGTCATGGTGCCCTTAATGCTATGAAACCAAAGTTTCGTGGATTCACGTTAACTGAATTGATGGTTGTGGTTGCCCTTATCGGCATCCTTTCTGCAGTTTCCATCACTGTCTCAGGGATAGAGTGGCGAAGAGAGCGCGTCAACACAGTGGCAAGCGAGTTGGCCGGCTGGCTGCAGGCTGTGAGACGCGCGGCCATTAAAGGCTCAGTGACGTTGCCGCAATCCAGTTGTAATGTAAACATTTCAACAGGCACGATTACTGCAGGCAGCCCAGCATTTGCCACCATTACGAATGCAGCAGACTGCGGGACCACTCAATCTCTTCAAGTCACCGCCCTCTCAGGTTCAGACTCTTACACAATCACAACCTCGGGACCAACCCAGTTCAAGTTCACACCACGAGGAACTGTCAATTCGGCTGGCACAAATGTGCAAATGACCACGCCAATTGTGCTTGCCGTCAGCATGAATGGTGCTGGGCCTACGCGCTGTGTTCGGATTTCACCTGGCTTGGGATTAATTACAATCGGTTCAAGCAACGGCATTACTTCTGGTGCGTGCGACAACTTCGGAGTTCGATTCTGAACCATGAAAGGCTTTTACTATGCTAACAAAGAAAGACGGCGAAGCTCATTCCAACATTTAACCTCCATTTCTGGCGGCTTTACCATTGTTGAACTCATCGTTGTTTCGGCTATTGGTGCGGTGATCCTTTTTGCCGCAACTACATCGTTGATTCCCCAGATTCGAACCAGCACCAATCAATTGATCATCCGGTCCCTGAACGATGAATGGGGCATGATCAACTTCTTCCTTGATTCAGAGATTAGTGAGGCTTCATGTGCATCTTCCAGTGGATCTACATTAAGCCTATTTAGCACCTTTGATTGTTCGGGTACGGCGTTGATCACCTACAGCTTGGCAGGCTCAACACTTTCTCGCACTGGACCACCCATCAACGATAACGGTTCATTAGGTACGGGCTCAGTGACATCAGTGCTTTCTGAGAATGTAACTGCATTCACCCCAAACACCTCAACGGCACCCGCATCAAGCCGACAACCGTTCTACACCGTTACTTTGTCATCAAGTGGTTTGGAATACACCGGGCTAGCGAGTTCGGCACGAATGAGATTGTCCGAGTTCTAATTCAGCACTGCATACAATGTCAAATCGATTCTCCAAGTTTCTTTCTCTTTTTCTAGTTCTTTTCTTACAGGCTTGCCAGCAACCCACAAGGCAATCAACGGCATCTGAGAGGGAGCGCTGTAGGGCTCAAGCAGAAAATGAGTTCACAACTAATGAAAGCGAGAAGTCATATGCTAATTGTCTTCAGGAAATGCGTAAGAAGCCGACCCAAGCCGTTCCAGCATCCCCTGCGCCATCAGAGCCTTCAGTCCAGCCTGGAACCCCTACTGCAAGGATTGGCCAAGAGCGCTACATCTATTGCGTGCTACATCAACAAGAGACAATTGATCTATCCAAGCAACTAGACAAGGCGACCTCTATGGTTCTACAGGCTTCAACAAGGCCTGGATCAAGTACAAATGAGTTAGCTAGTGCCGAAATCGCACATACTGCGCTGATTAAACGACTCGAACAGCTAATACCGACAGAATACCGTAATGGATTGCCGTTGATTCCCGATGCCCTAACCGCGTTCTCCAAGTGCGATAAGGAGGCACTCAAGTGAACGTGCCTTGGAGCCATGGATACTGTGTCTCAACAAGCTACACGAGCGACTACTATAGAGAGCTGGCACCAAACTGGCTTGACCTTGCTGTCTTACTGAAGGGGTTACGGCCTCCAAGAGAAATAGAAGGTAGTCCGTTTCAGTATTTAGAGCTTGGCTGCGGGACAGGTCTAGGTCTTTGCCTTCTTGCCGGAGCGTATCCTGAAGGTCAGTTTGTGGGGGTTGATTTCCAGCCAGACCACATCGTACAAGCACTGGGGCTGGCCCGCCAATTGGGTCTTAAGAACATCCACTTTCTTGAAGCGGACTTTCTGGAACTGGATAAGAATCCGCAGATGCTTAAAACTTCAGACTCACCCACACGAGAGTTTCATTACATTGTTGCCCACGGAGTTCTTAGTTGGCTATCTGTACAAGTTCAGCAGGCTCTGCTGAACATTGTCTCAAAGTCAATCGCTCTAGGAGGAGTCTTCTACTGCTCATACAATACGTATCCAGGCTGGCTAGCCATGTCAAACTTTCAGCACATGGTAAGCCTTGAACGCCAAAGATACGCGGATTCTGATCTAGGGTCTGCTCTCTCAGCTGCAAGAACCAATCTAATTAGCCTACTTGGGAGTCAAGAATCGCCTTTAGCACTGTTACAGTCTTCTCCAAGGCTATTCGATGAACTTCAGTCCATTGCAAGATTTTCGGCCACATACTTGGCCCATGAGTATGCATGTGAACACTGGGCGCCACTTCGTGTTGCTGACATGCATAAGTTATGCACAGAGCACAAGCTGAGATTCATTTCGTCAGCTACGTTGCCAGAGATTTTCGATGATTTAGTCGCTGATCAACTAAAGCCCACTATACTTAATGAAACAGATCCAATCATTAGACAAACATTGCTAGATTTTGCCACTAACAAGTACTTTAGGCGTGATATTTTTGTTCGTGGCATAGAAGTTATGACCCCATCTTATGCCACACAACTTCTTGGAGGGTTGCGGTTTCGCCTTCTCGAAGCACCAAGGGTTGAGGCTTATCGCTTCCCCACCTGCTTTGGCGAAATCCTAGGACATTTCGATGGCTGCCATTCAATTGAACTGGCATTGGAGGGCGGCCCTGGCTTTCTCTCAGATATTCAGACCTCCACTGGGGAAGCCATGGGTGATCTCCTTCGTGCCCTTGCCCTCCTCGTCCATGTCAACCGCATCGGGATTGATCGTGGAGACGCGGCAAATCAAGCCAGAGAGTCTAGTCAGCAGATCAATCAGTTCATCACCACACAGATGCAAGAAGGACAATCCTATTCATGGCTCGTTGCACCAAATATCGGCACCTGTGTAAGCTTCAACCTGGTAGAATTAATTTGTATGCAAGCACTCAGTGATGGCCTGAAAGGCGATGTTCTCACCGCTTTTGTGCTTATGGGTCTATCTGGTTTAGGGATTGAATTAACTCGACCAACTAAGGAGCCGATTTCTGACGCCTCCGAGCAGCGTAACCTCATAGAATCCCTTGTAGAAAATCTTGCATCTCACCGGATCCCGACTCTCCATTCTCTTGGGGTCTTTCCATCTAATAGCAAAGATTAGTGGAAGATTCAGTGATTCCGATTTGGCAACATTAGGCTTGTTTTTTGAATAATATCAGCTGGTAAGCCATTGATGATGAGAGGCGCCTTCAAGGTGCAAATGATAAGCCGTTTAGGCGAGCCAATGCATTGATGGTTTGAGTCATTTTACAAGCATGGCCATAAGGCTCATGGCGGACCTGATGAGCAGCTTCGTGCACCTAGGTATCTGTACAAACACATAGCCTATGTATACAATGACGGCAACTTTCAGGGAAGGTGTCACTCCTCTGCTGCCATTCAGGCGGCCTTGATTAATGGTAGCGCCAGGATCGGTTCTGGGCCCTCTGGCGGCTTGGTGATCCACACGTCTACCGGTTGATCCCAGCAGCGGATGTGTCGGCTCCAGCGTGTTGGAAAGGCTTGACAGGCTTTCTCGTAGTCATCAGAGTGCTGCTTGCAGATCGCCGAGGCGGCAACGCTGTGGCGCTGATGGGGCGTCACGAATTTGGTGCCGCTGTGCCGGTGCCGGTGGTTGTACCAATCCACAAACATCGCTAACCACTCGCATGCCTCGCCTTTGCCGCCAAACGGCCGGCTGGGGTAGTCGGGATGGTGTATGACCATTCGGAACAGGGATTCCGAGTAAGGGTTGTCGTTGGAGACCCTCGGTTTGGAGAAGGATCTGAGCACTCCCATCTCCTCCAGCCGTGTTTCCAGCGTGGCCCCACGCATTGCATCGCCGTTGTCGGCGTGGAGGATCAGTGGCGGCTGCTGGCACTGGTAGCTGCCAAAGCCGCTGGGCCGGCGGTAGCGCTCCTTGAGACAGTCTCGCTGCAACAACTCAGCCGCGATGTCAGCCAGCTCCACCTCGGCAAAATCCCAGACCACCACCTTGCGGCTACAGACGTCGGCCACCATATAGAGTTACAGCCACACATCCCGCTGTCCGACGACAATCTTGTTTATGCAAAGCGGCCGCCTACATAGTTGACACCTGGCAGGCAAGGGAGTGCCCGGGGAGAACGGCAGCAACAGTCGCTCTCAACTCTGCCATCAACGAGGGGAGAGAAGCCCGCCCTGCTTACCGCCGATCTGCTCCAGCAACGGTATGAACGCCATCCCAGTCACCCGTGCTACACGGATCCTGTGTCGCTTGAGTGGATGGCCAACCTCACCCTCACCCGCTAGGTCGAGGCCCGCAGCCGCCTCCTGCGACAGCTCCAGTGCTGAACCCTGGACCCGGAAGTTGCTCCATGACCGCCCCTGATGCGCGACTTCATCGACACCAACCTGCGGGCTTACCGATTGGACCAGCGGGAACCCGTGAAATCCAGGCGAATCTCCTCCCGGCTGGCAGAGGCTGCGCGAAACCATGAAGTGGTGATCAGCAGCCAGGTACTCATCGAACTGCGATCCGTCGCCACCCGCACGTTGCGACCACCGCTCACTGATCGGCAGATCAAGGCGCTGCTGGAGGCCCTCAGCGGATTAGAGGTGGTGTACGTCGACAGCACCCTGGTGCTCGACGCCCACCAACTGGCGATCAATGAACAACTCAGCTGGTTCGATGCCTTGATCGAGGAAGCCGCCATCCGCAGCATCTGTGATGTCCTCTTTTCAGAAGACCTGAGCCACGGGCGCCGGATCGCCGGGATCACTATGTGCAATCCGTTCCAGAACGAAAAGCCTGGCTTCGTCTGGTTAGCGATCTCACTGGTTCAGCTTCAGCACGGCCATGAAGGCCTCCTGGGGCACCTCGACCCGGCCCATGGCCTTCATCCGCTTCTTGCCCTTGGCCTGCTTTTTGAGCAGCTTCTTCTTGCGGGAAATGTCGCCGCCGTAGCACTTGGCGAGCACATCCTTGCGGATGGCGCTGATGCTCTCGCTGGCGATGATGCGGCTGCCGATCGAGGCCTGGATCGGGATCTTGAACTGCTGGCGCGGGATCAGTTCCTTGAGTTTCTCCACCAGGCTCTTGCCGACGTTGTAGGCCTTGCCGCGGTGGACGATGGTGGTGAGGGGATCGGCCCGCTCGGCATTGATCAGCACGTCGAGTCGCACCAGCTCGTTGCGGCGGTAGCCGATCAGGCTGTACTCCATGGAGGCGTAGCCCTTGGTACGGCTCTTCATCTGATCGAAGAAATCCGTCACCACCTCCGCCAGTGGCATCTCGTAGTGCAGCGTCACTCGATCGGTGGTGATGTACTTCATATCGATGAACTCACCCCGGCGCTCCTGGCAGAGCTCCATCAGGGCCCCGTTGTAGACATTGGGGGTGTAGATTTCCAGCTTCACGTAGGGCTCCTCGATCGATTCCCGCTTCTGGGGATCCGGCAGGGTGGCGGGATTGTCCACCATCAAGGTGCTGCCGTCGACCATGTTCACCTGATAAATCACCGAGGGGGCCGTCACGATCAGGTCGAGGTCGTATTCCCGCTCCAGCCGCTCCTGGACGATTTCCATGTGCAGCAGGCCCAGGAAGCCGCAGCGGAAGCCGAAGCCCATGGCGCTGCTGGTCTCGGGCTCGTATTTCAGGGCCGCATCGGAAAGCTGGAGCTTGTCGAGGGCTTCGCGCAGGTCGGGGTACTGGTCGGCATCGGTGGGGAACAGGCCGCAGAACACCATCGGCTTGGCCTCGGCGTAGCCCGGCAGGGGCTCGGCCGCCGGGTTCGCCGCCAGGGTGATCGTGTCGCCGACGCGGGCATCGGCCACCGCCTTGATCGAGGCGGCCAAGTAGCCCACCTCCCCGGCATGGAGGCTCTCCACCTGGCGCTGGTCCGGCGCCATCACCCCCACCTCGTCGAGTTCGATGGTCTTGCCGCTGGCCATCAGCAGCACCTTGTCCTTGCGGGCGATCACACCGCTGATCACCCGGAAGTAGACGATCACGCCCCGGTAGGGGTCGTAGTAGGAATCGAAGATCAGAGCCCGCAGGGGTTCGTTGGCCTGGTCCGGCGGCGGCGGCACCCGGTCCACCACGGCCTGGAGGATCTCCGGCACCCCCAGGCCGGTCTTGGCGGAGCAGGCGATCGCCGTGGAGGTGTCGAGGCCGATGATCGCCTCAATCTCCGCCTTGATCCGCTCGGGGTCGGCGCCGGGGAGATCGATCTTGTTGAGCACCGGGATGATCTCCAGATCGTTCTCCAGCGCCAGATACACATTGGCCAGCGTCTGGGCCTCCACTCCCTGGCTGGCATCCACCACCAGCAGGGCCCCCTCGCAGGCCAGCAGGCTGCGGCTCACCTCGTAGGAGAAATCGACGTGACCCGGCGTGTCGATCAGGTTGAGGATGTAGGTCTGCCCGTCGGCCGCCTGGTATTCCATGCGGGCGGCCTGGAGCTTGATCGTGATGCCCCGCTCCCGCTCCAGTTCCATGTTGTCGAGAAACTGGGCCTGCATGTCCCGGGCCGCGACAGTGCCGGTGTCCTGCAACAGCCGGTCGGCCAGGGTGGATTTCCCGTGGTCGATGTGGGCGATGATGCAGAAATTGCGGATCCGCTGGGCGGGAACGTCGGTCATGGGCGCCCGGAGGCTCAGCCGCGATGGGAGGTCGGGCCCGATCCTAGGCAGCGCCTCCGGAGGACCCCGGTGCGGATCAGGCTGCGGGAGAGGTGCCGCCGGGGGTGCCGATGCCGAGCCGTCGCAGCACCGGCAGCCGCCCGGCGGCGAACGACTCCCCGAACTCCCGCAGCTGACGCAGGGCCTGGTCCGGGTCCTCGATCGGGCGACCTTCGGGATCCTTCACGTTGCCGCCGGCCATGGTGATGCCCATCCACACCAGCTGGGCCCTGTCGTCCGAAGACAGGTCCGCATCGGCCACCTGCAGGAAGAAGGCCTCCAGCAGGGTGATGCTGACGGGCTGGAGCAGCACAGGCGAGAGCAGGGCGCCGATCTCCTCACCCGCCGTGATCTGGTCGAGGCACTGCTGATTGAACGCGGCAATGGACAGCCCTGACGCCTCGGGCCGGTCCGGGCCGGACAAGCTCACACCGACCACGGCCGCACCCACGAGAACGGAGAGCCTCATCAGCCCATCCTCGAGTTCCAACGAGGCCTCATCCATGAGCCAGCCCAGGCTCTGGGGTCCGTCGGCAAGGGTGCGCTTCAGTGTGCGGACGAAGCTGGGATCGACACCCAGGCCACCCAGGCCCGTGTCGAACACATCCCTGTCGTCCTCTGCTCCTGCGCAGGAGTGCAGCTGCAGTTCCGCCAGGGCCTGGCGCCGCCATGGCGGCGGCGGCGGACAGACCCCCCGGGCGAAGAGATCGCGCCGGAACGTCTGGTTGATCGCCAGATCGAGCAGCACCTCCCGCATCGGAGCATCCCCTGCCTCCATGACAAGCGCACGCCGTTCCGGATCCAGGATCGCTGGGAACATCTCCGGCAGCGTGGCCGAGCCTATGTGGCTGAGGCCATGGGCCGCACACAGCCGGTGCATGGGGCCCACGTAAAGGGGTTGATGGGCCGACTGGTATTCACCCACCAGATAGGACTCCGGCATCGGCTGAAGTCGCTCCACCAAGACTCTGAGTCCTGGAAGTTCCTGGCCGAGGGGCCAGGCGTTGTCCTCCGTGCCCGTGCATCTGAACAGGGTCTCCGCGGCCTTGCGAATGCCGGCCAGGGAGGTGCTGCCCCCGGCACGCAGGGCTTCCTCCACACTCAGCATCTGCAGGGTGCTGCGTGACAGCCAGCCCGGATAGGTGTTGTAAGAGCAGTAGAAGATCCCCCCCGGGCGCAGCAGACACCCAGCCGCGGCGATGAGGGCCTGCCTCACCTCGGGCCCCACCCAGCTCGCCAGCCCATGGGCGACCACGATGTCGTACGACTCCGGCCAGCCCCGGCACGGTCCCGTGCTGGGCAGCCCCTCGGCGAAGGTCGTCAGATCGGCCAGAGCGAAATGGACATTGCCCAGGCCCAGAGCCTCAGCCCTGGCGCTGGCAGCGGCGATGTGGGTCGGGTTCAGGTCCACCCCGTAGAAGCTGGCCTGGGGGTGGGCGGCGGCGTTGAACAGCAGATTCAACCCATGACCGCAGCCCAGATCGAGATAATGGAAGCCCGAGTCGATCAGGGCGGGATCAAGCCGGTGCCGTCCCCCCAGAAGCGTGGCCAGCAAGAGCCAGGACACGGAAAGCTCCCGGTGAAGGAAGGCCCCGTAGGTCTTCTCGATGGGATAGGCGGGCGCGACATCCATTCCCACGTGGCAGGCACTGTGCGCGCAGGATGCCTCAGGAACAGGCCGCTGCCACTGTCATGGGCCGAACGTCAGCCCCAGCCTTGCCTCTGGACTGAACGGAGGCCCGGTCCCGTTTGTGCCACTTGTCCCCGTCTGCTGCTCGACACCCACCTGGTGCTCTGGTGGCTCGTCTGATCCGGCTGAGGGCTTCCTAAGCTTCGCGCAGATGCCTGCTTTCCCCATGTCCACCGACACCACCACCACACTGGAAACCGACGGCGGCGCCGCTGCCGCCCTCGAAAGTGATCCCCGTGCCCTCACCATCGAGAACGTGGAGCGGGTGCTCGACGAGCTGCGTCCCTACCTGATGGCCGATGGCGGCAACGTGGAGATCGTCGAAATTGACGGCCCTGTGGTGAAGGTGCGCCTGCAGGGCGCCTGCGGCTCCTGCCCCAGCAGCACCATGACCCTGAAGATGGGCATCGAGCGCAAGCTGCGCGAGTCGATCCCGGAGGTCAGTGAAGTGGTGCAGGTGCTCTGAGGCCCGGCTCCCTGAGCCCTAATCTGCGCCCCATCTGCCCTGGGCTCCGTGCTGGATCAGCGCCTCCTGCGTGACAACCCCGCGCAGATCGTCGAAGGCCTGAGCCGCCGTGGCATGGACGTGGATCTGGAGGGGTCCCAGCAACTGGCGCAACGGGCCCGCGATCTCGAACAGCAGCGCAGCGAACTGCAGGCGGAAGGCAACCGTATCGGCCGTCAGGTGGGCGAACGCATCAAAGCCGGAGCCACGCCGGGGGGTGAAGAGGTGAAAGCCCTGCGGGACGAGGGCAATCGCATCAAGCACCGGGTGGCAGAGCTGGAGGAGCAGGAGCGGGGACTGGAGCAGCAGCTCCGGGAGCAGCTTCTGGGACTGCCCAATCTGCCGTCGCCCCTCTGCCCCGATGGCCGCAGCGAGGCCGACAACGTGGAGGTGAAGCGCTGGGGGGAGCCCCGCCTCGGCACCCTGGCCTCCGGGAAGCCGCTGCAGGAGCACTGGCAGATCGCCGAGGGGCTCGGGATCGTGGATACGGAGCGCTCCGTGCGGATCGCCCAGAGCCGCTTCGTGACCCTGCTCGGGCAGGGGGCCCGGCTGGAGCGCGCCCTGATCAGCTTCATGCTCGATCGCCACACCGCCCGGGGCTACACCGAGGTGCTGCCGCCGATCCTGGTGAACAGCGCCAGCCTCACCGGCTCAGGCCAGCTGCCGAAATTCGCCGAGGAGAGCTTCCGCTGCGCCGACGACGACCTCTGGCTGACCCCCACCGCCGAGGTGCCGATCACCTCCCTGCACCGCGGCGAGGTGCTGGCGGAAGGGACGCTTCCCCTGAAATACGTCGCCTACACCCCGTGCTTCCGGCGGGAAGCGGGCTCCTACGGGCGGGACACCCGCGGCCTGATCCGACTGCACCAGTTCAACAAGGTGGAGCTCTACTGGTTCTGCCATCCCCAGGAATCGGAGCAGGCCCATGAACAGCTGACCACCGATGCCGAGGGGGTGCTGGAAGCGCTGGACCTTCCCTACCGGCGCATCGAACTGTGCACCGCTGACCTGGGGTTCTCCGCCAGCCGCACCTACGACCTGGAGGTCTGGCTGGCCGGAGCCGCCACCTATCGGGAGATCTCCAGCTGCAGCACCTGCGGCGATTTCCAGGCACGACGGGCGGGTATCCGCTTCCGGGACGGGGGGAAGACGCGGCTGCTGCACACGCTCAACGGCAGCGGGCTGGCCGTCGGGCGCACCATGGCCGCCCTGCTGGAGAGCGGCCAGCAGGACGACGGCAGCGTGGTGTTGCCTGAGGCCCTGGTGCCCTATTTCGGCGCTGATCGGATCGTCAGGGACTGATCCAGATACTCATCGAGCATGGTTCCCGGCAGCAGCGGCCCCTGCAGGAAGCGCAGACCGATCTGGGAGTTGTAGGCGGTTGGCTTCACCCACTCCACGCGGGATGGAAGGGACAGCTTCTGCTGACGTTCAGCATCGCTGAACTCCACGGTCACCTCCTCCGCCGCAGCAACATCGATGCCGCCGCGGCGGATCACGCAGACTCCCGCGCGGCTGATGTCGGTCACGCTGACATGGACGATGCGACCGGAAAGGGTTCGCATGCTGGCTGAAACGCCCGCCGGCAGCACATGGCGGACGGAAGCCCTCCTGTCTTCGGCGTTCGACTCCGGTGCGGGGACGTCTTCAGGCACAGCCTCTGGCACGCAACAGGTCACCGGATCAGGCCGGAGCTTATCGGTGCCCACCCGCCCTGTCATCACGCCGCCGGCGGTGCCGCCCCGGTGACGGGACGTCTCCCTCAGAATGACGCAAAGGATCCACGAGGCTGAATGGGCGTTCTCACGGCACTGGCGATCCTGGCGGGGCTGATCCTTGTCCACGAAGCGGGCCACTTCTTCGCGGCCACCTGGCAGGGCATCCGGGTCAGCGGCTTCTCGATCGGGTTCGGTCCGGCCCTGATCGAGCGGCGCCGTCGCGGGGTGCTGTTCGCCCTGCGTGCCATCCCCCTGGGTGGGTTCGTGGCCTTCCCCGACGACGACGAGGAGAGCGCCATCCCCGCCGACGATCCCGATCTGATGGGCAACCGCCCCCTGGCCCAGCGGGCCCTGGTGATCGCCGCCGGCGTGATCGCCAACCTGCTGCTGGCCTGGAGCGTGCTGCTCGCCCAGGGCCTGGTGCTGGGCATCCCCTCCGGCTTCAGCACCACGCCGGGTGTGGTGGTGGCGGCCGTGCAGGCGGGCCAGGCGGCTGCCGCCTCGGGCCTGCGTCCGGGGGATCGCATCGTGGCGGTCGACGGAGCCCCGCTGGCCGGCGGCCAGGATGCGGTCATGGCCCTGGTGGAACGCATCAAGGACGCTCCCGGCCGCACCCTGCGCCTGCAGGCCGACCGCAACGGCGCCACAGTGACCCTGCCGCTCACCCCCGCCGCCAGCGGCGGCATCGGCCGCATCGGCGCCCAGCTCCAGCCCAACGGCAACGAGGCCTACCGTGCCCCGAAGGGCCCGCTGGAGCCCATCCGCCAGGCCAACCATGATTTCGCCCTGCTCACCGTCCGCACGGTGGAGGGCTTCGGCACCCTGCTCACCCACTTCGGCGAAACCGCCTCCCAGGTGTCGGGGCCGGTGAAGATCGTCGAGATGGGGGCGTCCCTGGCCAGCCAGGGGGGCAGCAGCCTGTTCCTCTACACGGCCCTGATCTCGATCAATCTGGCCGTGCTCAACGCCCTGCCCCTGCCCCTGCTCGATGGCGGCCAGTTCCTGCTGCTGCTGCTTGAGGGCGTCCGGGGCCGGCCCCTGCCCGACCGCTTCCAGATGGCCTTCATGCAGTCGGGCTTCGTGTTTCTGGTGGGCCTGTCCCTGGTGCTGATCGTCAAGGACACCAGCCAGCTGCCGGTCATCCAGCAGCTGCTCAGCCGCTGAGGTGCCCCGCTTCCCCAGCGCCCGGACCCGGGCCCCGCAGATCCTCGAACGGCTGGGGGCGCTCTATCCCCACGCCACCTGCTCCCTCGACTGGCGCACTCCCTACGAGCTGCTGGTGGCCACCATGCTCTCCGCCCAGTGCACCGACGAACGGGTCAACAAGGTGACCCCGGCCCTGTTCGAGCGCTTCCCCGATGCCGCCGCCGCCGCCGCCGTCGAAAGCACGGCTGTGGAGCCCTATGTGCAGTCGACGGGCTTCTTCCGCAACAAGGCGAAAAATATTGTGGCTACCTCGCGGCTGCTGATGGAACACCACGGGGGCGTGGTGCCCGCCTCGATGGAGGAGCTGCTGCCCCTGCCGGGGGTGGCCCGCAAGACCGCCAACGTGGTGCTGGCCCATGCCTTCGGCATCAACGCCGGCGTCACGGTGGACACCCACGTGAAGCGACTGGCCAACCGGCTTGGCCTCACCCGCCACGCCGACCCGAAAAAGATCGAACCCGATCTGATGAAGCTGGTGCCCCGGCCCGAGTGGGAGAACCTCTCGATCCGGCTGATCTTCCACGGGCGGGCCGTGTGCGTGGCCCGCAAGCCCCGCTGCCAGGGCTGCGGCCTGGCCGATCTCTGCCCGAGTCACCTGGAGAGCTAAGGTGAAACGCTCAGTGTTTCCCCCTCTCCGGCTGCATGGCGAAGAAATCGATGATCGCGCGCGACGTCAAGCGCCGCAAGATCGTGGAGCGTTTCGCGACGCGCCGTGCCGCCCTCAAGGAGGCCTTTGATTCGGCGGCCGATCCGATGGAGCGGCTGGAGATCCACCGCAAGCTGCAGTCGCTGCCCCGCAACAGCGCCCCCAGCCGCATCCGCAACCGCTGCTGGGCCACCGGCAAACCCCGCGGCTATTACCGCGATTTCGGCCTCTGCCGCAACCAGCTGCGCGAACGGGCCCACAAGGGCGAGCTGCCCGGCGTGGTCAAGTCCAGCTGGTGAGCTGAGCCCGGGATCCCCTGTCCCTCAGCGGCTTCGAGCCCCATCAGGCGCCCCGACGGGGCGCCTTCTTCATGGCGGGAGGGGGCGGATGCGAGAATGCTGCGTGACAACAAAACGGACATAACGCCCAGTGCAAGGACACACTCAGTCGATCTCCTTCGATGGTCGGGAGATCCGGCTGACCAGCGGCCGATTTGCGCCCCAGGCCGGGGGCTCGGTGATGGTGGAGTGCGGCGATACAGCAATACTCGTCACCGCCACCCGCTCCAAAGGCAGAGAAGGCATTGATTTCCTGCCCCTGATCTGCGACTACGAAGAACGCCTCTACGCCGCCGGGCGCATCCCGGGCAGTTTCTTCCGCAGGGAAGCACGGCCCCCCGAGAGGGCCATCCTCACCTGCCGCCTGATCGACAGGCCCATGCGCCCCCTGTTCCCTGGCTGGCTGCGCGACGACCTGCAGATCGTCGCCACCTGCATGTCACTCGATGAGCGGGTGCCGCCCGACGTGCTCGCCGTCACCGGGGCCTCCATGGCCACCCTGCTGGCGAAGATCCCCTTCATGGGCCCCATGGCCGCCGTGCGCGTCGGCCTGCTCGGCGACGACTTCGTGCTCAACCCCAGCTTCCGGGAGATCGAGCGCAGCGAACTCGACCTGGTGGTGGCCGGCACCCCTTCCGGGGTGGTGATGGTGGAGGCGGGCGCCAACCAGCTGCCCGAGCAGGACGTGATCGAGGCGATCGACTTCGGCTACGAGGCCGTGGGCGAACTGATCCGCGCCCAGCAGGCCCTGCTCAAGGAGCTGGGCATCGAGCAGGTGCTGCCCGAAGAACGCAGTGAAGACCCGGCCCTGCCTACCTTCCTGGAGCAGGAGTGCGCGAAGGGCATCGGTGAGGTGCTCAAGCAGTTCGAGCAGACCAAGGCCGAGCGCGACGGGAAGCTCGACGCCATCAAGGCCGAAGTGGCCGAGAAGATCGCCGCCCTTGGCAGCGACGACCCCATCAAGGTGGCCGTGGGCAGCAACAGCAAGCTGCTGGGCAACACCTACAAGGGCCTCACCAAGAAGCTGATGCGGCAGCAGATCGTCGCCGAGGGCAAGCGGGTGGATGGCCGCAACCTCGACGAGGTGCGCCCCATCCAGGCGACCGTCAGCGTGCTGCCCAAGCGGGTGCACGGCACGGGCCTGTTCCAGCGGGGCCTCACCCAGGTGCTCTCCTGCGCCACCCTCGGCACCCCCAGCGACGCCCAGGAGATGGACGATCTCAACCCCATCAGCGAGAAGACCTACCTCCACCACTACAACTTCCCCCCCTACTCGGTGGGTGAGACGCGCCCGATGCGCTCCCCCGGTCGCCGGGAGATCGGCCACGGCGCCCTGGCCGAGCGGGCCCTGATCCCCGTGCTGCCCTCCAAGGAGAGCTTCCCCTACGTGCTGCGGGTGGTGTCGGAGTGCCTCAGCTCCAACGGCTCCACCTCCATGGGCTCGGTGTGCGGCAGCACCCTGGCCCTGATGGATGCCGGCGTGCCGCTGAAGGCACCGGTGAGCGGTGCCGCCATGGGCCTGATCAAGGAAGGCGAGGAGGTGCGCATCCTCACCGACATCCAGGGCATCGAGGACTTCCTCGGCGACATGGACTTCAAGGTGGCCGGCACCGAGAAGGGCATCACCGCCCTGCAGATGGACATGAAGATCTCCGGACTGGCGGTGAAGACCGTCGCCGAAGCCATCAACCAGGCCCGCCCGGCCCGTCTGCACATCCTCGGCAAGATGCTCGAGGCCATCGACAAGCCCCGCGACACCCTCTCTCCCCACGCCCCGCGGCTGCTCAGCTTCCGCATCGATCCGGAGCTGATCGGCACGGTGATCGGCCCCGGCGGCCGCACCATCAAGGGGATCACCGAGCGCACCAACACCAAGATCGACATCGAGGACGGCGGCATCGTCACGATCGCCAGCCATGACGGCGCCGCCGCCGAGGAGGCCCAGCGCATCATCGAGGGGCTCACCCGCCGGGTCAGCGAAGGGGAGGTCTTCAACGGTTCGGTCACCCGGGTGATCCCGATCGGCGCCTTCGTGGAGATCCTCCCCGGCAAGGAGGGGATGATCCACATCTCCCAACTCTCCGAATCGCGGGTCGAGAAGGTGGAAGACGTGGTCAACGTGGGCGACCAGGTGACGGTGCGGGTGCGGGAGATCGACAACCGCGGCCGCATCAACCTCACCCTGCGGGGTGTGGAGCAGCAGGAGCCGGCGCCGGTCTGAGGTTCGGCGGCCTGAGGTTCACGGTGGCCAGGCCATGGGGCCTGGCTTTTCCTTGTCCAGCCTCGACTGACTCTCAGACCGGAAAGCCGGGGTCGATGACGGCCATGGCCGCCGCCGCCCGACGGCAGATCTCGGCATGGCGGGGCCCGTGGCTGGCGATCAGACAGCCCGCCTGGCGCACATCACCGGTGTTGTAAGCCAGGGGGCGGCCGTCGGCGTGATCAAAACCACCTCCGGCGGCCCGCAGCACCGCCTCCGGTGCGGCCATGTCCCAGTCCTTGGGCGCGCTCCTTCCCGACAGGGAGATGTAGAGATCCGCCTCGCCCCGCAGGATCGTGGCCACCTTGCCGCCCACGCTGCCGATCGCCAGGCTGCAGGCCGGTTTCAGCTCGGCCAGCAGCTGCTCCAGCCGGTCGTCCCGGTGGTTGCGACTGGCCACCAGCACCAGCTCCTCCCTGCGCGTACTCAGGGCAGGGGGGAACCGGTCTCCGGCGCGGTTCTCGCGCCAGGCGCCCCCCTGGGCGTCGGAGTCGGCGTTGAGGAGTCCGAACCAGAGCTCCTCCGGCTCCGGCAGCAGCACCACCCCCAGCACCGGCCGCCGACCGCGCACCAGGGCCAGGTGCACGGCGTACTCGCCGGTGCCCTGCAGGAAGTCCTTGGTGCCATCGAGGGGATCGAGGATCCACAGCCACTCGGCCGCCAGGGGCTGGCCCGGCACCAGCACCTCGGCGGCGGTCTCCTCGCTCAACAGCGTCCAGCCGGCCTCAGGGAAGGCCAGGGCCAGGCCATCGAGCAGCCAGCGGTTCACCGCCAGGTCCGCCGCCGAGACCGGCCCTTCGCCCCCGTGGTCCACGCTCATGGCCGGCGCAAAGCCGAAGGGGGGCTGTTCGCCGCGGGCATAGGCCCGCAGGATGTCGGCGGCACCCCAGGCCAGCCGGCGCAGCTCCGCCAGCAGGACCTCACGCCCGACGCCGTCAGGCAGAGCGAAGCAGGACGGCATCATGGTGGCTGAAAAAGGCATTGTGCAGGAACCGGTGCAGGAGAACGAACCCGCCGCCGGCGTTCTGTACCTGGTGGGAACACCCATCGGCAACCTGGACGACCTCTCCCCCCGGGCCCGCCGGGTGCTGGCCGGCGCCGATCGGGTCGCCTGCGAGGACACCCGTCGCAGCGGCCTGCTGCTGCACCATCTCGGCATCCGCGCGCCGCTGATGAGTTTCCACCGGCACAATCAGACCGCCCGGATCCCCCAGCTGCTGGCGGCTCTGGAGGCGGGCGAAGCGGTGGCCCTGATCAGCGATGCCGGCCTGCCGGGCGTGTCCGACCCCGGCCAGGAGCTGGTCGCCGCCGCCCGCGCGGCCGGCCGCCAGGTGATCTGCGTCCCCGGCCCCAGCGCCGTCACCACCGCCCTGGTGAGCAGCGGCCTGCCCAGCGGGCGCTTCTGCTTCGAGGGCTTCCTGCCCCCGAAGGGATCCTCCCGCCGCCAGCGGCTGGCGGGACTGGCCGACGAGGAACGCACGATCGTCCTGTTCGAAGCCCCCCACCGGCTGCTGGCCCTGCTGGAGGATCTTCAGGCCGTGCTCGGCGACCGCCCCCTGCAGGTGGCCCGTGAGCTCACCAAGCGCCACGAAGAACAGGTGGGGCCCACGGTGACCGCAGCCCTGGAGCACTTCCGCCGCACCCCGCCCCAGGGGGAGTGCACCCTGGTGCTGGGTGGAGCCCCCGCGGCGGCTGGACCGACCTGGGATGACGGCGCCCTGCGCCAGGAACTGGACGCCCTTGTGACCAGCGGCCTCAGCAACCGCGAGGCGGCCCGCACCCTGGCCGAGCGCAGCGGCCACAGCCGCCGGGAGCTCTACGCCCTGCTGCATCGGGAGCCCTCGGATCCGGATCCGGCCGAACCGCTCTGAAGCCGAGGCAGACTGGGCGTCGACCTCCCTGCTGCCGCCATGCTTCTGCGCCTGCGCCTGCTGATCGGCAGCCTGCTGGGCGGCACCCTGCTGCTCACCCTGCTCTGCCTGGGGGCCCAGAACCTGGAGGAGCGACCCCAGCTGTCCTTCGGCTTCGGCCGCAGCGCCCCGCTGCCGAGCGGTTTCATCGTGGGTGTGGCTCTGGTGCTGGGGGTGATCAGCGGAGGTGCCAGCACGGCCCTGCTGCTGCCCGGCGGCCCGGCCATCGATGAAAGCTGAGGCTGACCCTCAGCTCCCAGGGAGGGCGTACAGGGCCCCTTCGATCACCACCCGGCTGATGCCCTGGGCCAGCAGGTAAGGGGCGGTGCGCTCGAACACCTTGAGATCGGGCAGCTTGATGACCCGCTGGGTGCGCCCGCACTGGCGTTTGGCCTGGCGGGGATTGAGGAACACCACCAGGGCCTGGCGCTCCAGTTCCTCAGGGGGAAGACGGCCCAGCTCCGGGAATTCGCTCAGGGGCCTGGCCTGCAGCTCCACCGTCTTGTCCACAAGCATGTAGGCGCTGGCGGGCAGAGAGGCGGCCATCAGGGTCTGGAGCCGTGCTTCGCTGCCCGCTCCGTCTCCTTCCTCGACCGGGACCACGGCAATCGGCTGGAACGGATCGATCTCAGCGTCGGCGGCGTCATCGCTGCCGTCGTCGTCCGTCAGCAGGTCATCATCGTCGTCGTCACCGAAGTCGTCGGCATCCTCGATCGCCAGAACCGCCGGACCGTCCTCCTCCTCGTCCCCGTCAGCATCCCGGGCAGGGGCGGCAGCGGTCCTGCGCCTGGGGGGATCGGGCAGCCGCCGGATGTTGCGGTCGGGGTCGGGGGCCTCCGCAGGGTCGGGGCCAGGTTCTGGCTCGGTCACCGCCACGGGTCCGGCGATGGCCAGGGCCGTCTGGAGCTCCTGGGGCTGAGGGGCGTCGTCGGCCTGTGGCTGACCGCGCCGGCGCTGGCGCTGGCGCTTGAGGCGCTCGTACTCCTCGTCACCCAGGGCCATCCGCACCACGCGGGTCACGGTGTTGGGGCTGCAGCCGAGGGCTGCCGCCAGTTCCTGGCTGCTGCCACCCGCTCGGAAACGCTCCAACAGCTCGGTTTTCTGGCTGTCGCTGAGCCGGGTGGCGGCCATGGAACGGGGCAAGGGCGGTCGCTCACTGTAGGGGTGGCTACCGCAGTAGCCGCTCGGCGGAACGCTGGCACAATGCCCCAACGAGCTCCCTTAGCTCAGCTGGATAGAGCAGCTGCCTTCTAAGCAGCCGGTCGATGGTTCGAATCCATCAGGGGGCGTTGGCAGAGACGAGGCAGGTGCGACGGCAGCGTCTGATCGGACGCAGGAACTCGGCAGGGTGCGTCGCAATCGCGGCATGGCGGGCAGACCTCACCGAGATGGGGGTGAAGAAACGCCCGCTCCGCAGCTTGCGGCGGCACTGGGCAGATAGACAGGGGCGCGGGACTTGCCTGAAGACCTGACCTGGAGGCCCACCATGGAGACTCTGCGATCCCTCCCGAAGGTCCGCAAACGCGTCCGGAAGCATCGCTACAGGCTCTCGCGGCTGTCCGGGGTCAGCAATCTGTTCCACAGGGTGACCTCTGCGGAGATCATGGCGTTTCTGATCCTGGTGCTGGTCCTGATCTATCTCTTCTGACTGTTGGCGGGCTCCGCTCATCGGCTGACGGTCTGCCCCCTCGCCTGACCCGTCGCTTCCGCCAAGGTGGACATCATTGAGGGATCGTCATGACCGTGACCGCTCCACCCCGCCAGCGGCTGCTGGCAGCGAACGGCGGAATCTGGGAAGGGCTGTTCATCCGCCTCGGCACCGATGGCAGGGAAATCGAGCGCTTTCCGACCCTGCTTCGGGTGACCGACGCGAACGGAACGGTCGAAGCGGCCCTCACCTACCTCTCCACCGGGCGCACCGTACCGATGCGCTTCGACCAGCCGCCGCCGGCCATGCAGATCACCCCCGAGGGGCACTGGAGTCTGGGCATCGACCGGATGGGTCCCTGGCCCTGGATCGCAGAGCTCTGCGTGGTTCATGGTGAGCGCCGCCGCCGGGTGGTGCTGCGCCATGGGGTGAGCGCACTGGAGAGCCTCACCTATGCCCGGGAATGGCGACCCGGCATCGACGAGGTCAGCCCCGCCCCGCCACTGGTCGCCACCCGGCAGAGGCTGGATGCCGGCCATGAAATCACCAGCCGCTGGATTCCGGAGCCCGACGTGGAGGTTGCCATCACCACCTCTGGTCAGGGGTCTGTGCGGGTGAGCCTCGCCTGGTGGCCCGAACCCGACCACACCTGCCGGATCGAGCGACGCTATGCCGCCTCCGGCCTGCTCGAGCCCCAGCCTCAGGCCTGATGGGCCCGCCGCTGGTGTATCACCCGGCCTACGCGGCGCCGCTGCCCAGCGGCCACCGCTTCCCGATGCAGAAGTTCCGTCTCCTGCGCGATCGTCTGGAGCAACTGGAGCTGGCCAGCAGCGAGCGGATCCACCAGCCCCTGCCGTCACCACGCCGCTGGCTGGAGCTGGTGCATGGGCGCGACTACCACCAGGCCTTCGCCCGGGGCCTTCTGAGTACGCAGGAGGTGCGCCGCATCGGCCTGCCCGCCTCCACCCCCCTGGTGCGGCGCAGCTGGCTGGCGGTGGGGGGCACGGTGCTGACAGCACGGCTGGCCCTGTCCAGAGGGCTGGCCTGCCATCTGGCGGGTGGCACCCATCACGCCTTCCCGCTCCATGGCAGCGGCTTCTGCATCTTCAACGACTGCGCCGTGGCCGCCAGGGTGCTGCTGGCCGAGGGTCGGGTGCGCCAGGTGCTGGTGATCGATCTGGACGTGCACCAGGGGGACGGCACCGCAGCGATCTTCGCCGGCGATCCCCAGGTGTTCACCTTCTCGATGCATGGGGCCAGCAACTTCCCTCTGCGCAAACAGACAAGCGACCTCGACCTGGCCCTGGAGGACGGTGTGGAGGACGCCCCCTACCTGGCTGCGCTCGGACGGGCGCTGCCGGATCTGCTGAGCCAGGTGCGGCCCGATCTGGTGCTCTACAACGCGGGTGTGGACCCCCATCGAAACGACCGCCTCGGTCGACTCCAGCTGAGCGATGACGGGCTCTACCGACGGGACTGGATGGTACTGGAGGCCGTGCTGCGACGCCGGATTCCGGTGGCGACAGTGATCGGTGGCGGCTACGACGGCCTCGCCGCCCTGGTGGAGCGGCACACCCTGGTGGTGCGCGCCGCCCATGAACTCGCCCGCATCCACGGCCTGTGAGACCAGCCCCGGTCATGTCCGGTCACAGATGGCTCCTTAGCCGGTAAGGGGTGAGTCATGCGGCAGGGCTTTGCTTGAGGGGCAACGGAGCCTCAGCCATGATCAACCGTTCCTCCCGCCTGATCCACGCTGCCCTGGTGACAGCCTGCGGCGCAGGCATCGTCTACAACCCTGTTCAGGCGCAGTCAGCCCTGACCCTTCAATTAGGCCAGCCCGGCTACTACGGCCAGATCAATCTCGGCAACCTGGCCCCGCCCCCGGTCTATTACCGCAGGCCGCTGAGCATCAGCCCCCCCAACTCCCGCAACCGCTGGAACCAGGCCTCTTTCCAGCCTGTGTATGTGCGGGTGCCCCGGAACCAGGTCCGGGACTGGCGCCGCTACTGCGGCTCCTACCAGGCCTGCAACCGGCCGGTCTACTTCGTGCGCGACGAGTGGTACCGGAACGTCTACGCCCCCCGGGTGCGGGCCGACGCCCGCCGGGATGGCCGTGATCGCTGGCGTTCCAGCCGGCGAGGGGACTGGGATTGAGGTTGGCCTGCACCAAGGTGTCAGGCCCGACCTGAGGCCCGCCGCAGCGAAAGCGCAACGGCGGTTTTTTTCATCGCCCCGGCAACGGGGATTCAGCGGCGGCCGAGCAGGTCCTCCCAGGTGAGTGCCACAGGAGCCGTGCCCCGACGCGGCGGCCGGACCGGTAACAGGCAGCTGGGATAGGCATGGAAACCCCGCGAGGGTGCGGCAGAGGGGACGCTCGCAAGGGTTTTGGACGCCGGGCGACTGGAGTGTCTGGACATGGGACAGGGAACAAGTGGATATGGATCTCGCACCGGGGGGCTGCCGTTCCCCGTCGGGGAATCACACGCGGCAGTCGCTGTGGAACCTGGTGGACCGACCCCAGGAAGCGCGGGGCGGCTCGGTGCTGCGTCCGGCGAAGGCGGATGTCATATCCGCCGGCTTCTGCCGGACTTCGCCAGCTTAGCGGATATGCGCTTCGGCCACCCCGGTTCGCCGCGCTGGGCGGGGCGGGAAGCCTCATCTAGATTGCTGGTGCAGAGCCTGATCCCGTTCCCGGGATGGGCTGATCCAGATTCCATGTCTCAAGATCAGACGTCAGAAAGCCGCCGAGGGGAGTCCAGACACCCCGTTCCCCTCGGCGTCTCCGTCAGCCTTGTTTTGGCCTCGAAGCAGTCGGTCTTCGTCAATCTCCGGGACGTCAGCACAGCGGGGGCCTGTGTGGTGCGTCAGGGGTCGCTGGACATCAAGGAGGATGACTCCGTGGTCTTCGAAGCCCGCAACTACGACACCGGCTCGACGATCACCTTGCGTTCCAGGGTGCGCTGGCTGAGGAACACCGGCTTCAACACCTACGCGGGTCTGTCCTTCATCGACGGCAGCCTCTCCCCGAAATCCCTGCTCAAGCTCTTTTCCTGATCGGGCTGCCGGCCCGGGATTGAGGGAAATGGAGGACACAGCCTGTGCGTCAACAGGCCCGTACAAAAAAACCCCCTGCCGGAGCAGGGGGTTGAGAGGGATGGTCGGTGTAGACCGGATCAGCCGATCGCCGGAGCGGTCAGGGCCACGGGGGTGGCGCTGGCAGCGGCCAGGTCGAGCGGGAAGTTGTGCGCATTGCGCTCGTGCATCACTTCCATGCCGAGGCCGGCACGGTTGAGCACGTCGGCCCAGGTGTTGATCACCC
>NZ_JAFKRG010000040.1 GCF_019038415.1 Synechococcus sp. CCY 9618
CCAGAGCAGCCGCCTCCAGGGGCTGGAGCCCCTGGCGGCGGCGCTTCTCCTGCAGCGCCAGCACCTGCTGGTGCAGGTCCCAGAGGGGACGGGGAATGCGCACCATCGGCTGGCGGTCCCGCCGTTCCCGCCGCATGGCGCCCTGGATGTACGGCACCGCAAAACTGCTGAGACTGACGTTGCGGGCGGTGTCGAAGGCCTCCACGGCCCGGATCAGTCCAAGGCTGCCCACCTGGGCCAGATCCTCGAAGCCCAGGCCGGCCTCGCGGCTCTGGCGGCCGGCGATGGCGAAGACCAGCGGCAGGTTGTCCTCCACCAGGAGATTGCGCCAGCGCAGCCGGGTCTCGGGATCGGGGGCATCGGCATAGGCCCGCAGCCGGCGCCGGTTGCGCAGGCGCCGATCGACCACCGCCTCCGGATTCGTTTCGCAGTCCTGGCAACGTTCCGGCAGAGCAGGGCTCCGGTGGGTCACCAGGGGCGGGGGTGCGGGGGGAGGGGGCGGAGGGCGATCCACGGCATCCATTCCTGTGGGGTGCGTTCTTTCAGGCTCGACCCATCCAGCCCCAGGGGGATCACTCCTTCGAAGGAGAGAGCTTCACCCCATCGGGTGATCCGATCGACGCTCTGACGTGGCAGCGACCGCTTCAGGGGGCCAGGGATACGGCGGCATGGGGCTCGAGTTCAGCCCAGTGGAGCAGCGCCGGCCACTGGCGCAGGCGCCCATAAACCTGGCCGTGGCCGTCGCCGTTGAGATGCAGGCCATCGCTGCAGAGCCAGTGCAGCCAGTGGGTGTCGGCCAGCAGATCATCGAGCAGCGGCAGAAAGGGCAGATCGGCCTCCATGCAGGCCTCCTCCAGCAGGCCCTCGTAGCGGCGCACGGTGGCCAGGTCGTACCAGAGCATGTCGGCGAAGGGCATCACGGCCTCATCCACCGGCGTGAGGCCCAGCACCAGCACCGGGGCGATGGCCTGAAGCCGTGGCAGCAGCTGCTGCAGACCGAACAGGAAGGCCTCAGGGGCCAGCTGGTGGCGTCCGTCGGGGCGACCCACCCGGGCTGTGTCGTTGAGACCGATCGACAGGAGAATCCCCTGGGGTCTGGCGCGGCGCAGTTCCCCGCGGCAGACCACTTCCGCTTCGCAGCGGGCCGCCAGCCGCTCCAGGCCGTCGCCCCGCACCCCGAGGCCATAGAGCACAGGCCCCTGGGGCAGGGCCATCCAGTGGCGTCGCAGCCGCTCGCACCAGCCCCCCTGGTCCGGATCTCCCGAGCCGTAGACCCCGCTGTCGCCCAGCACGACCAGCTTCTTGGCAACCTGCATGGGCGGGATCGGGATGCAGCGATCTTCCCCCACCGGCCGAATGTGGCACCAGGGCCGGGGAATCAGAGGCTCTGGCCGAAACGCCGCAGCCGAGCCAGCCCGTCATCGATCGTGGCAGGGGAAGCGGCACAGGAGAGGCGGATGCAGCGGTCGTCACCGAAGGCGACCCCGGGCACCACCGCCAGACCCACCTCCTCCAGCAGGCGGTGGCAGAGGGTCATCGAATCCAGTCCCCAGGCACTCACGTCCGGGAAGGCGTAGAAAGCCCCCTCCGGAGCCAGCAGTTCGAGCCCGGGAACGGCCATCAACCCGTCGGTGAGACGCGCACGGCGGCGGCTGAACTCCGCCGCCATCTCCCGCACGCAGTCCCGCGGGCCGCTGACGGCCGCCAGGGCGCCGTACTGGGCGAAGCTGCAGACATTGCTGGTGCTCTGGCTCTGCAGGGCGCTGGCGGCGGCCACCACGTGCCGGGCCCCCGCCAGCCAGCCGATGCGCCAACCCGTCATCGCCCAGCCCTTGGCGAACCCATTGACGATAAAGATCCTCTCCGCCAGGTCCGGCGCCACCGCCGCCAGGCTGTGGTGGACATGGCCCGGGGAGAGCAGCATCTCGTAGATCTCGTCGCACACCACCGACAGGTCGGGATGGCGGCGCAGCACGGTGGCGATCGCCTCCAGCTCGGTGCGGCTGAGCACCATGCCGGTGGGATTGGAGGGGCTGTTGAGCACCAGCAGTCGGCTGGCCGGCGTGATCGCCGCCTCCAGCTGCTCAGGGCTGAAGCGGAAGCCACCGCTGGCGTCGGTGGGGAGACGGCGCACAACCGCACCGGCCAGATGGGCCATTTCCGGATAGCTCAGCCAGTAGGGCGCCGGCAGCAGCACCTCATCACCCGGATCGAGCAGAACCTGAAACAGGTTGTAGAGAGCCTGCTTGCCGCCGTTGGTGACCAGCACCTGATCGGCCCTGGTGGCGACGCCGTTCTCCTGGCCCAGCTTGGCGGCGATCGCCTCACGCAGCTCCGGTTCACCGGCCACCGGCCCGTAGCGGGTGTGGCCCTCCTCCAGGGCCCGGGTGGCCGCCTCCCGGATGAAGGCCGGCGTATCGAAATCGGGCTCTCCGGCGCTCAGGCTGCAGATGTCCCTGCCCTGGCGGCGCAGCTCGCGGGCCTGGGCGGTGATGGCGAGCGTGAGCGATGGCTGCAGCGCCTGCGCCCGGGCGGAGAGCGTCAACAGGGCCGGCATGGGGGGGGCGGGCACCAGCGGGAGGGGCCTTGGGCAATTCCGACATCTTGCCCCATGCCCCTGCAGCTTCGGTGCACCCGGGGGCCATCGGCACCGGTTGATGCACTGCTGTCGGCGGAGCCGCCATCCGCATGGCCGAGGATGGGGGGATGGCCGGTGATTCCCCGCAAGCGTCCCTGTTCGCCACGCCGGAGCCGACCGCCGACCTGGTCGGCCTGCGGCAGCAGTGCGAGGCCTGTCGCCGCTGCGGTCTGGCGGCCGCTCGCCAGCAGGTGGTGATCAGCCGCGGCGACCCGAAGGCCCGCCTGATGGTGATCGGCGAAGGGCCCGGCGCCCAGGAGGACGCCACGGGCCTGCCCTTCGTGGGCCGGGCCGGCCAGCTGCTCGACCAGATGCTCGCCAGCGTGGGGCTGGACAGCAATGCCGATGCCTACATCTGCAATGTGGTGAAGTGCCGGCCGCCGGACAACCGCAAGCCGACGGCCCAGGAGATGCAGGCCTGCGCACCCTGGCTGGCCACCCAGATCGCGGCGGTGAATCCCGCCGTCGTGCTGCTGGCGGGGGCGACGGCCCTGGAGGGGGTGCTGGGCATCCGGGGCGGCATCTCCAGGCTGCGGGGCCAGTGGCATCCCTGGGAGGGCCGCTGGATGATGCCGGTGTTCCATCCCTCTTACCTGCTGCGCAATCCCTCCCGGCAGCAGGGAAGCCCCAAATGGCTCACCTGGCAGGACCTCCAGGAGGTGCACCGCAGACTCGAGGCCATCGCCACGGGGGCGGAAGCGCTGCCCGGCTGAGCGGGCGTCCGGCGGCCCGGAGGGCGGGTGTGCCAAGGTTTGGCCAGATCAGCAGTGCCGCCGCGATGACCGCCGCCCAGGCCCCCAGTGCCCCTTTGGCCCCCGGCGCCGGCCAGGTTCTCCCCCCGGACTGGGCCAGCGATCCCCGCTTCGACACGGTGATCCGACGCCGCCCGACCCGCAGCGTCCGCGTCGGCGAAGTGTGGGTGGGCAGCGAGCACCCGGTGGTGGTGCAGTCCATGATCAACGAGGACACCCTCGACGTGGAGGGGGCCACCGCCGGCATCCGCCGCCTGCATGAGGCGGGCTGCGAGATCGTGCGGCTCACGGTGCCGAGCCTGGCCCACGCCAAGGCGGTCAAGGAGATCCGCCAGCGGCTGGAGGACAGCTACCGGCCGGTGCCCCTGGTGGCCGACGTGCACCACAACGGCATGAAGATCGCCCTGGAGGTGGCCCAGCACGTCGACAAGGTGCGGATCAACCCCGGCCTCTATGTCTTCGACAAGCCGGACCCGAACCGCACCGGCTTCAGCGAGGAGGAGGTGGCGGCGATCGGCGAGCGCATCCAGGCCACCCTCGAACCGCTGGTGAGCCTGTTGCGGGAGCAGGACAAGGGGCTGCGTATCGGCGTCAACCACGGCTCCCTGGCGGAGCGGATGCTGTTCACCTACGGCGACACCCCCCTGGGGATGGTGGAGTCGGCGATGGAATTCATCCGCATCTGCGACCGTCTCGACTTCCACAACATCGTCGTGTCGATGAAGGCCTCGCGGGCCCCGGTGATGCTGGCGGCCTACCGGATGATGGCTTTCCGGATGGATGCCGAGGGCTTCCCCTACCCCCTGCACCTGGGGGTGACCGAAGCGGGCGACGGCGACTACGGCCGCATCAAGAGCACCGCCGGCATCGCCACCCTGCTGGCCGAAGGACTGGGTGACACGATCCGGGTGTCGCTCACCGAGGCGCCGGAGAAGGAGATCCCGGTCTGCTACTCGATCCTGCAGGCCATGGGGCTGCGCAAGACGATGGTGGAGTACGTGGCCTGCCCGAGCTGCGGCCGCACCCTGTTCAACCTGGAGGAGGTGCTGCACACGGTGCGCGACGCCACCGCCCACCTCACCGGCCTGGACATCGCCGTGATGGGCTGCATCGTCAACGGCCCCGGCGAGATGGCCGACGCCGACTACGGCTACGTGGGCAAGACCCCGGGCACCATCTCCCTCTACCGGGGCCGGGAGGAGATCCGTCGGGTGCCTGAGGCCGAAGGGGTGGAGGCGCTGATCGCCCTGATCAAGGAGGACGGTCGCTGGGTCGACCCCTGAACGGGGAACCGAACCGATCCATGGGCGCTACGTTGGAACGACGTTCCTGACTCCTCGAGGATCCCCGTCCATGGGAAGAGGTCGCGCCACCATCGTGGTGCTTGTTGGTCTTGGTGCCTGTGCCGCCACGGCGGTCATGGCCCGGGAAATGGCGCTGTCCCCCACCGGAAGCGTGACGATCAGCGACAGCCCCAAGGAGGTGATGGACCAGGCCTGGCAGATCGTCTTCCGGGACTATCTGGACACCACCGGCAAGTACACCCCGGACCAGTGGCGCAAGCTGCGACGCAGCGTGCTGGCCAAGAGCTACTCCACCCCCAAGGATGCCTACGAGGGCATCCGGGGCATGCTGGGCACCCTCGACGACCCCTACACCCGCTTCCTGGATCCGCGGGAATTCAAGGAGATGCAGATCGACACCTCCGGGGAGCTCTCCGGGGTGGGCATCCAGCTGAGCGTCGACAAGGAGACCAAGGAGCTGGTGGTCGTCTCGCCGATCGAAGGCTCACCCGCCTCCCGGGCCGGGGTGCAGCCGAAGGACGTGATCCTTTCGATCGACGGCAAGAGCACCAAGGGGATGAGCACGGAGGATGCGGTCAAGCTGATCCGCGGCAAGGCCGGCACCACCGTGACCCTGGTGCTGCGACGCAAGGACCAGAACATCGACACCCCCCTCACCCGGGAGCTGATCGAGATCCACGCGGTCAACCATCAGGTCAACACCGCCCCCGACGGAACCAAGGTCGGCTATATCCGCCTCAAGCAGTTCAGCGCCACCGCCACCAAGGACATGCGGGCCGCGGTGAAGGATCTGGAGGCCCAGGGGGTCAAGGGCTACGTGCTCGACCTGCGCAGCAATCCCGGTGGATTGCTGGTGGCGAGCGTGGAGATTGCCCGTCAGTGGATCAACGAGGGGATCATCGTCTCCACCAAGACCCGCGACGGCATCCAGGACGTGAAGCGGGCCACGGGCCAGGCCCTCACCACCAAGCCCATGGTGGTGCTGGTCAATGAAGGTTCGGCGAGCGCCAGCGAGATTCTTTCCGGTGCCCTTCAGGACAACAACCGGGCTGTGCTGGTGGGCCAGAAGACCTTCGGCAAGGGGCTGGTGCAGTCCGTGCGCGGCCTGTCCGACGGGTCCGGCATGACGGTCACCATTGCCAAGTACCTCACTCCCCGCAACCGGGACATCCACAAGCACGGCATCGATCCGGACGTGCCGGTGAAGATGACCGAGCTGGAGGTTCAGCGGCTCAAGCTCGAGGACATCGGCACCAACCGGGACAGCCAGTACCGGGTGGCCGAATCCACCCTGCGCAAGCAGCTCCAGGCTGCGGCCGTTGTGCAGAAAGCCTTCCAACCCGCCACCACCAACCTGCCGGCAGCCCTTGCCAAGCCCTGAAGCCAGCGGAGAGGATGCCGGCGCTCCGGGAACGGGTTCAGTCTGGAATCAGAAGCCCTGGTGGTGCCAGCCATGGAGCATCCTGCTCACCGGTCTGGGCGTCATCGGAACAAGTTGGTGGATGTTCCACCTCTGGTGGATCAGCGCTGGTGTCACCGTGGTGATCACCGCCTGGTGGCTGCTGTTCCTGGTGCTGATGCCGGCGGCCTGGCAGGCCCAGCAAGCTGCTGATCAAAGGGCACTGCACTGACTGGACCGGAGGCGTCGCTTCAGGCCACCGGTTGCATCAGCCCACCGCCGGGAGAGGAGTCGTCATCGTCGTTGTTGCCTGCATCCCCCTGAAGCAGGGCGAAGCAGCCGATGCCGAGGACGCTGAGCAGGGCTGGGAGCAGCATGGGGTTCTGTACGGCACCCGACACCTCGATCAGCTCACCCATGGCGTCTCGTTACGAAAGATGTAGCTACCTTAACGAAAATTCTCATGGTTGGGGCCCGGTCCCATGAAGGGCGCTCCGACTCAGTCAAAAACGTGGCCGTGCTCGTAGCGCTCCTCAAGGCCCGCAGCTTCGGTGAGGGCGGCCACGTTCTGTCGCGTGAAGAAGCCGTCGTAGCCCATGCAGCGCTCCACGTATTCGGTGATCAGCAGGGAGTAAGGAGAACTCTTCGAGAAGATCTGACGCAGGTTCGGCTGGTCACCGCACTCCCCCACGATGTCCGCCAGGAAGGAAACCCCCAGCTGACGGAGCGTCTTCACCACCACATCCACATTCTTTTCGCCGTTCACGTCACCGTCGGCCACCTCGTAGGCGATGTGATGCATGCGCCGCCCGAAGTTGCGCACGAAGTCTTCGGTGGGCATGGGCAGATTGAAGAGGGAATTCAGGTAGGACGGGGTGTTGTTGGCAGTGAACACCCGGGCCGGTGAGAGCTTGTCATCGCTCACCGTGGGATGGCGGGTGACGTTGGTCGAGGAATTCATCTCGACAATGTCGTAGGAGCCCCAGTAGTAGTAAGGAACCATCGTCAGATACTCGAGAATCGCGTCCTCCCGCTCCCCGGCCAGCACACGGGTGGCCAGATGGTCGATGCCGAGGATCCTGCCCTCCAGCCCGTGGTCGCGGTAGCGCTGGGCAGCGTCGTGAAGGGGCTGGAGGGCCTCCTCATCCAGGAGAATCCGGTCGCCCAGGTCGAGCGTCGCCAGGCCGTCCAGCGGCCGCTCGACATATCCGACCCGGTTGTAGGTGTAGTCGGAGAGGAAGGTGAAGCAGAGGTGCTCCGAGGCATAGAAAGGATTGACGGTTTCGCCCGGGTAGGCGAAGCGGATGTTCTGGGGTTCGAGGATCGCCCGCAGATCGGCACAGGAGCTCACCTGGTAAACCTCACCGATGTAACGGGCATTGGGCTTGTCGATGGAGAGGGGATACATCGCGTTCCAGCGGGTGATCTCATCCTCGAAATCGAGCGAGAGCGGTTCCAGCACGATCAGCCGCGGGAAGGCCTCGGCACCCTTGAGCAGATAGATCCGATGGGTGGCGTTGAGCCAGCACTCCTGGTAGCGGTAGGGGGTGGTGAGGCAGAGCTCGGCCAGGTAGGGCAGGGCGTTGCCGTGGTCCACCTGGATCACGATGGCCGCCATCGGACCCACCACCTGCTCGAGCCCCGAGCGGACCCGCCGTTCGTAGATGCGAGGCAGGAACTCCTCGAAGAAGGCGCTGTTGCGCTTGTCGCCCTTCGGCCGGTAGCTGGAGAGATCGACGGCCATGGGAGGAAGGGGTGAAACCATCTCCTAGCAGGATCCGGACAGCTCAGACCGCGAGCACGGCGGCGTCGCGGTTCCGCTGCTCAGCCTCCCGTTCGCCGGCGCTCCGCCCGTCGGCCTCCGGCAGCTGGGCGGCCATGGCCGTCAGCCATTCGCTCAGCTGCTCCACCTGCTGGGCAGGGCTGAGGGCCCCCAGCCCCCGTGCCAGCACCTTCGCCGTGCTGCCTGAGCCGCCCTGATACACCAGCCTGCCGTGCAGGTGCTGGGGCAGGCCCTGGCGCAGGCGCCGGAAGGCGGGCTCCTCCATGGGCGTCTCCAGGGCGATGTTGGGCTTCTCCGGCTTGATGCGCGAGAAGCCGCAGCGGCGCGCCAGCAGCTTCAGTTCCATCAGCTGCAGCAGACTCTGCACCGGGGCGGGGATGGGGCCGTAGCGATCGGTCCAACCGGCGGCCAGCTCCACCAGGGCACCCTTGCCGTCGCAGTCGGCGGCGGCCCGGTAGGCGGCCATCTTCTCGTCGGCCTCGGTGATCCAGTCGGCAGGAATGAAGGCCGTGACCGGCAGATCGATCTGGGTCTCGTCCACCGCCGGGATGTCCTGGCCCTGGATCTCCGCCAGGCACTCCTGCAGCATCTCCATGTAGAGGTCGAAGCCGATGGCCTCCATCTGGCCGCTCTGCTCCACCCCCAGCAGGTTGCCCACACCGCGGATCTCCATGTCGCGCATGGCCAGCTGGTAGCCGGAGCCCAGCTGGGCGAACTCCTGGATCGCCCGCAGCCGCTGGCGGGCCGCCTCGCTCAGGGAGGCATCGCCGGGATAGAAGAGCCAGGCGTGGGCCTGGATGCCGCTGCGGCCCACCCGACCCCGCAGCTGGTAGAGCTGGGCCAGGCCGAAGCGGTGGGCATCCTCCACCAGGATCGTGTTCACCCGTGGGATGTCGAGGCCCGATTCGATGATGGTGGTGCAGAGCATCACGTCGGCCTCACCGGCGTTGAAGGCCACCATGGCGCTCTCCAGCTCCCCCTCCGGCATCTGGCCGTGGGCCACCTGCAGCTTCAGCCCCGGCAGCATGGCCCGCAGCTGGCCCGCCACTTCCTCGATCCCCTCCACCCGCGGCACCACGTAGAACACCTGGCCGCCGCGGTCGAGCTCCTGGCGGATGGCGCTGCGCACCGCCTCCTCATCGAGGCTGGCCAGGTGGGTCTTGATCGGCCGCCGCAGCGGCGGCGGTGTGGTGATCAGGCTCATCTCCCGCACCCCCGAGAGGCTCATGTACAGGGTGCGGGGGATGGGCGTTGCCGAGAGGGTCAGGACGTCCACATCCTTCCTGAGCGCCTTGATCTTCTCCTTCTGATTCACCCCGAAACGCTGTTCCTCGTCCACCACCAGCAGCCCAAGGTCGCGGAAGCCGGTGCCCTTGCCCAGCAGCTGGTGGGTGCCCACCACCACGTCGGTGGCACCGCTGGCCAGCCCCTCAAGGATCGCCCTGCGCTCACTGGCGGTGCGGAAGCGGTTGAGCAGGGCCACCTTGAGCGGATAGGGGGCGAAGCGCTCGCTGAGGGTGCGCCAGTGCTGCTGGGCCAGCACGGTGGTGGGGGCCAGCAGGGCACATTGGCGGCCGGCCGTGACGGCCTTGAAGATGGCCCGGATCGCCACCTCGGTCTTGCCGAAGCCCACGTCGCCGCAGACCAGCCGGTCCATGGGCTGGGACCGCTCCATATCACGCTTCACCTCCACGATCGCCTTGAGCTGGTCGGGGGTGGGGTCGTAGGGGAAGGAATCCTCCAGTTCGCTCTGCCAGGGGCCATCTGGGGGAAAGGCAAAGCCCGGGGCCTGGTGGCGCTCGGCGTAGAGCTTGACCAGATCGGTGGCTACCTTCGCCACCGCCTTGCGGGCCCGCTCCTTGGCCTTGGTCCAGGCCGTGCCGCCCATGCGGTTGAGCTCCGGCGGGCTGTCGCTGCTGGCCCGGTAACGGCCCAGGCTGCCCAGCTGGTCGGCGGCCACCCGCAGCAGGCCATCGGCGTACTGCACCACCAGGTAATCGCGGGACTCACCGCCGAGGGCCAGCTTCTCCAGTTTCAGGAAGCGGCCGATGCCGTGGTTGCGGTGCACCACGAAATCACCGGGCAGCATCTTGCCCGGATCCACCGTGCGGCTGGCCGCCTTGCGGCGACGGCGGACGTAGCCGCTGGACGCCAGGCTGTGCTGACCGAAGATCTCCCGGTCGGTGAACAGCACCAGCTTCCAGGCCGGCAGCTGGAACCCCTCCAGCTCGGCGGTGCCGCGCAACTTCAGGGCCACCGGGGTGGCCTGCTCCACCAGCCGCTCAATGGCCGGAAAATCGCGGGCATTGGGCACGAAACGGGTGACGCAGTCGTGCTCCTCCAGCAACGCCACCGCCCGCGAGGGCTGGGCGGACACGATCCAGAGCTTGGCCTTCTCGCGCAGATGCCCCTTGATCTGATCGGCCAGGCGGCCGAACTGGTTGGGATGGGCCGGCACCGGCCGGCTGGCCAGGTCGAGGGCGTTGGGATGGCTGTCGCTCTCGTGCAGCTCCTCCAGATCGAAGCCGGTGAAGGCTTCCACCTCCGCCAGGGCCTTGGCGATGGGCCGGTGCAGCAGCCCCGGCAGGGGAAGAGGCGCAGCAGCGCCCTCGGCAGGGGCATTCACCACGTCGCGGTGATGCTCAGCCGCATGGTCGAACCACTGCTGGCCATGGGCGAGGCACTGGCGCCGCCCGTCGACCGCCACCAGGGTGCCGCCGGGCAGGTAATCGAGCAGGGAGGCCGGCCGTTCCCAGGCCAGGCCCATCAGCCGCCGCATGCCCTCGGGGGTGCCGCCCTCCAGCAGGAGGTCAAGGGCGTCAGGCTCCAGCAGCCGCTCCAGCCCATCGGGTATCCGCTGCCGCAGGGCCTCGGCCACCAGCGGCCCATAGCTGGTGGGGGTGAGGCGCACCTTCTCCACCACGTCGAGGGAGCGCTGGCTGGCGGGATCGAACTCCCGCAGCTTCTCCAGATCCTCGCCGAACAGCTCCAGCCGCACCGGCAGTTCGGCGCTGACCGGGAAGACATCGACGATGTCGCCCCGGCGACTCCAGGTGCCCTCCTGCTCGATCGTCGGCACCCGCTCGTAGCCCAGTCCCGCCAGGGTGAGGGCCAGATCCTCGAGGTCGATCCGATCCCCCTTGCGGAGGGTGAGGCAGCGTTCGGCCAGCACAGGGGGCGGTGGCAGGTGGGGCTGCAGGGCCCGTTCGGTGGCCACCACGGCGAAGCGGCCAGGGGATCCAATCGCGCCATCTCCGGCTCCCTCCACCAGCTCAGCGAGCACCTGAAGCTGGCCCCAGGTGATCTCCGTGGTGGGGTCGAAGGGCTCGTAGGGGGAGCCCTCGCTGGTGGGGTAGAGCTGGCAGAGGGGCCAGCCCATCAGCTCCAGCAGGGAAGCCCAGCGTCCCGCTTCCTCCAGGCTGGGCACGATCACCAGCAGAGGGGCCTCGTCGACGCCCGCCAGGGCACTGGCCACCAGTGCCCTGGCGGGCCGCCCCGCTCCGCTCAGCCGCAGACGCTCGGGCCGCAAGCAGCGCGCCCTCACCTCTGCGGTGAGGGTGGCGGCCTGCAGCTGGCGCACCAGGGCGTGGAGGGGCATCGGGACGCAGGAATGAACGGGAAGCGATCCTCGCAACCGCCGGAGCCGGTTGCGGATCCGCCGACGATTCGAGCCGCCTGCGGGACCCCCGGCTGTCCATCGGCCGACGGAAGCCTTCATGCTGGGGTCAGGTTCGTTCGTCGATGGCCCGCTTCCGCTGCACCACCTGCCGAGGTCTGCCCCTGCGGCTGCACCAGCCCTTCACGGGTCTGCCCCGCTGCGGGCGCTGCGGGGGCCTGCTGGACAGCGAGCGCCGCCGGCGCACCCCCTGGGGCCTGGCCGCCGGCGTTTCCGCCCTGGTGCTGGGCCTGGCGGCCTTCCCGGGGCTGCTGGATCGGGCAGGTTCCCTGCCCCGCCAGGCGCCGCTGGTCACCAGCCGGATCCTGGATCACTTCGAAGCGCCACCCGATCCCCGGCTGCGGCCGATGGCCCTGCTGGAGGGGGGGCTGATCGAGAGCCTCCAGGAGGCCGACCGTCAGTGGATTCCCACCACTGAACCTCTGCCGGGAGGCGGCATCCGTTTTCTCTATCGGCGCCGGGCCGGGGATCCCGAGCTCACGGTGCCCCAGCTGCAGGCCCTGATCCAGAACCCGCCGGATCACGACAGGGAGCGTCGGGCCATCAGCGACCTGCTGCGCACCTTGGAGCAGGCCGGGGTCCAGGTTCAGATGGTGGAACCCAGAAAAACCGGCGCGGCCGGGGAATGGGACCACGGAGCCCGCACCCTGCGGATCAAGCCGGCGGTGGTGGCGAAGGGCTCGGTGGACTTCGCCCAGGTGCTCAACCATGAGGCGATTCACGTGGCCCAGAGCTGCGCGGCCGGTGGCCTGCGCGCCGTTCCCAGAGAGCTGGGGCTGAGCCAGGCGGTGGCCCCCGAGCTGCGGATGCACCTGGATGACCCCCTCTACGCCGGAGCCTCCGCGACGGAGAAGACGCTGGAACGGGAGGCCTATGCCAACCAGCAGCAGCTCGAGATCGGCGCTTCCCTGGTGCGGGCCCACTGCCGGCTGCGCAGCCAGGGCTGAATCAGCGGCGACCCGGGGACGTGGGCGGCGCGGCTCAGACGGAGATGTGGCGGATCAGGTCGAGGCACTTGCTGGAGTAGCCCCATTCGTTGTCGTACCAGGCCACCACCTTGACGAAGGTGTCGGTGAGGGCGATGCCGGCGGAGGCATCGAAGACGGAGGTGCAGGTTTCACCCAGGAAATCTGTCGATACGACCGCGTCTTCGGTGTAGCCGAGGATGCCGGCCATCGGACCGGCGGCGGCGGCCCGCATGGCCGCCTTGATGGCGTCGTAGCTGGCGCCCCGCTCCAGGTTCACCGTGAGATCCACCACCGACACGTTGGGGGTGGGGACGCGGAAGGCCATGCCGGTGAGCTTGCCGCTGAGGGCGGGGATCACCTTGCCCACGGCCTTGGCGGCGCCGGTGGAGGAGGGAATGATGTTCTGGCCGGCGCCGCGACCGCCGCGCCAGTCCTTCACTGAAGGGCCATCCACCGTCTTCTGGGTGGCAGTGGTGGCGTGGACGGTGGTCATCAGACCGTCGCGGATGCCGAAATTGTCGTGGAGCACCTTGGCCAACGGCGCCAGGCAGTTGGTGGTGCAGGAGGCGTTGGAGACGATGTCCTGACCGGCATAGGTGCTGTGGTTCACCCCCATCACGAACATGGGCGTGTCGTCCTTGGAAGGAGCCGACAGCACCACCTTGCCGGCGCCGGCAGTGATGTGCGCACGAGCCCGTTCGTCGGTGAGGAACAGGCCGGTGGCTTCCAGCACCACATCAGCGCCCACATCCCCCCAGCGCAGGTTCGATGGGTCACGTTCGGCACTGATGCGGATGGAGCGGCCGTTCACCACCAGGGCGCCATCCTGGACCTCCACCTCACCGCTGAAGCGGCCATGGGTGGAGTCGTAGCGGAGCATGTAGGCGATGTAGTCGACATCGATCAGGTCGTTGATGCCCACCACCTCAATGTCCTCACGCCCGCAGGCGATGCGGAAGACCAGGCGGCCGATACGACCGAACCCATTGATGCCGATTCTGATGGTCACCGCCGCGACTCCTGAGGGAGAGAAAACCCAGGTTGCCACAGGGCATGGGCAGACCATGCGCTCCAGTGACAGCCATAGGGAACGCCCTAAAGCCGCCTTTGGTGCTGCCGATGCCTTCAGCCGGCGACGCAACCAGGGTGTCCAGCCAAAGGAAGCACCCCCACGAGCACAGGCAGGGGCCAGGAGAAACGCCCGAGGCGGGTGGGGTTGAAAGGTTTACCGTTGATCGCAGGCCTGCTGGAGGCACTGGTGCCGAAGGTGATGGGGGAGGTGTCGTTGTTATTGATGACGGTCAATGATCCATACAGATCGGCGTCATTGGCCATTGCGACGGTGCCGCGGCTGAATTGACTGCCCCTGTTGATTGCCCCTGTCATCACATTCCGGCGCGGTGTTGCTGTTCACGAGAAAAGTTGCCAGCACATTGACTCCACTGTTGAACGTCACCCCTTGGCCACTGCCTGTGAAATTCCAACCTATATTGGTGGCAACGTATGTATTCGAGATATTGAAGACAAAGAAATCGTTGGCCATACCGTTGAAATGAAGGGTCATGTCGTCTCCGAAGGAAGCGATCGCGTAGGAGTTCAGACCACCCATGCCGACGAGGTTCTGAAGGGAACTGCTGGCGAAGGAAAGGACACTTAATCTGCAGGAGACCAGAGTGATTTCAGCGCAGCCACCCTCAGCCGCGAACGTGCTGATATACACGCTGCGCGCAACAGCATCCGGGAGAGCCTCGGTTGCCCATGCATCGGCAACCTGCGTGGTGTTGTCCAGACCGTAGGACGTGCGGGTACCAATAGTGATAAAGAAAGCAGGACTCTACGGACCACCAGGAACCGTGTCGTTGCCAGTGCTTCGATAAAAGTGGGCATCGCCCCCCAGCAGCACATTCCCATCACCAAGCCTTGCAGGAGTGCTCCCGGACGAAGGTGGTGGACAGCAAGCGGTCACCGACTGGGAACTCGCACCATTGATCGTCAGACAGAGGAGATTCGTGGCCGGGTTGCCACCGCAGGAAGGCCGAACGTTGACCATGACACACCCGCCAGCACAACCCAGATAAAACCCGCCAGATGTTCAGCAGCGGCAAGGGTCGGGAGGGAGTTCTCCACGGCCAGGAGCAGGGTTCCGCCGAGAGAGCAGGCAGAACCCTCGAAAACTGAAGCCGGCGGAAGCGACGCATCCATCCCCCGGAGCTGCGACTCACAGTGCTTGTAAACACCTGAATCAACCCCTGAGCATGAGCACGGAAAGGATACTGACCCTTTTCAGCAGCAGTGCAGACAGCAGGCAAGAAGATGCAATGTCAGGGAGTTTCAAGGCAGGCGTATCAACCATACTTCTCTCTCACTTCAGCCTGGCAACGGCCAGAACAGCAAAGTAGCCAGGCACACTTAACTCAGTGGGAAACAAGGCTTCCGGCGGTCGTTAGTTGTGTAGTGCCACCAGGTTGCCGATAGATCGAATATGTTTCCACTGTTCACCGAAAAGTTTTTAAGACCAGTCTGCGGTTGTCTACAAGAGGGTTGGATCAACCTTCTAAAGGACACCTTGAGCCAGCACTGATCAGGCCCGTCAAAGGCCTATTGCCTGGGCGAGACCCTTTCGGTCGAGGCACGGGCGGGAATCGTCCCAACCGTTGTGATGCAAGGACACCACCGCACCCTCCGTGCGGCTGAGGGTGCAGGCCCTCGGTTAGATCGGGGCTGCGGCTGGGGGAGTCATGGTTTTACTGGAATCGGGGAGGGCCTCAAGGCCCATCGCCACCAATTGTGTGTCGTCACCTCAAAGGCCGGAAGCACCACCTTGCCTGCGCACTGTCACCTCACGGTCGCGACACCATAGGTGGATTCGCGGCGAAGCCAGGTAGCGAGGCAAGCGCCATTGATGAGATCGCTGTTGCCCACCACTTCAATAAGCTCGCTCCCATAGGAGATGCACAGGACCGAGAGGCCGACGGGGCAGAGGCCCTAGATGCCAATCCCGGTGGCCACCGCCACCACTCCTTGGGCGAAAGTGGCCACCAAACCGTTGTGTTCACCTGAAATGAACTGGTAGTGAATCAGTAGACAAGGCTGCTGAAATCAAACCGAAAAATAGAAATGATGCGATAGACTAAAAAAATAAAAAAGACAGTCCAGGGAAATAAAACTATAACGTTAGATCAGGAAGGGGTTTCTATTCGCATGTGTCAAGCAAGAAGCGATTGCTTCGACTGCTTCAAGCGTCTGCGCAGTCGCCGGCTCCATCCAAAAGCGGCCGCTCCACCAAGTAAGGGAACAGGGCCAGGAACCGGAACTCTGCGAAGGAGTGTGGGATTGAGGGGCTTGCCATTGATAACAGCATTAACTTGATTTTTACCGTTGCTGCTTCCAAAAGTAATGGCAGACCCGTTGTTGATAACGATCAGCGACCCCGTGATTCTGGAAGGATTATCATTCGCGCTTCGATTAAGTGTTGCCGTACCCCCACCCGTCAAGAGAAAAGTACCAAAAACATCAGATCCGGACAGGGCGAGATTTGACCCTGGTTGGGCGAAATTGAAAATGATCTTGGATGGATCCACATCTCCTTGTATACTCCAGTCCGTATTAGAAAGGTTCAGAGTCGAGGGCATGTTAAAGACATAATATTCTCTTGCTGAACCTTGAAAGTTAAGATCAACATTATTGCTTACACTGGAAACATTGTAAAAATTGATTCCACCAGTTAGCGGTAGGGCTCCACCAATATTAAGCGCGCCAGTCAGATTGATAGTTTTGTAACTGCAAGAAGTAAGAGCAGTACAATTGGTCGCATTAATTCCTGATATATAGCTAGCTACGCTTAAGGCATCGGCTTGAGCTTTGGTCGTCCAAGCATTGTCGATCTGGGTCGTTCCAGGTCCATTCGTGACAGTTGCTGAATCAGACCTGTAGATCTGGTTCGCCGTGACAGAACCAGCGTTAATGTTTGAACTTCCCCCGACAAGAACATTTCCATTCCCCGGCTGGGCAACCGTAGGAGTGCTCACACTGCAGCTTTGTGGAACGGAAGCCGTACTCCCGCCATTGATCTGGTTTGGTGAATTTGGGCTGGTGCCCAAGCTGGATACAACGGATGAGGATGTGATGTTCACCAATCCAAATCCCGCGGCGCAGCCCAGATTCAATCCATTGGCTTGCGCTTCATTCGCCCTTGCCGGGAGGGTCGTGGCCAGTGCCATCATCAAGGAACCACCAAGGCCGCAAGCAAGAGCGAAAGAAGTGCTCCAGCGATCAGACGACAAGCTGGGCCTGATGTCATGGGACCTGCCACAGGCCTGACCTTCTTGAGAGGTCGGAACCTGGATTGCGCTCGACCCTGCGCTCACCACAAAAACTCACTCATTTCCCAGAATCTTACCAGCCTCGACGGCTGTTGTCCCTCCACCCTTCAGCCACCTCCCCGGTCCGTCCCAGAAAGTCCCTGCAGCGGAGGGGTTCTGGGGCCTGGCAGGAGCAGAATTGCTGCAGAAAGACAAGTTCGCCAGGTTGTCAGCAGACGCTCATGGTTCCTTCCCCGGAGCCCCCGGCGGGGTTCCTGCATTCCTTTGACGGCTGATGGCCAACTCCGGAATGGCCTGAAGCCACCCTCACCCCGGGCAATCAGATGGCAAAAGCCGCCGGAGACCATTGCGCTGTTGCCGCGGGCAGCGGCCCCGGACCTTCCTGAGCAAGGAGAGGTTCAACGGGGCCCCGGCAGTCCTGGATCCTTGAACGGACTGGAGAGGTTTGCCGTTCTCAATCACGATCAGGGGGCCGGGGTTGTCAAGGTTGCTCAGGCCGCGGCCGCGCCATGGGTGACGAGAACCCTGCCGTAGGTGCAGGAACCTCCGAAGGCCTCAAACACATTGCCGATGCCGGCAGTCGCGCTGTTAGTGAAGAGGATGTGGGAAGGATGCACGTTCGCCTAACGGGTCCAGGATTGGTTCCTCGAGCGACCACTGGTCAGGTTGACGACGAGGTCGTCATAGGCGCTGCCATTGATGGTCATGGCAAGATTGTTCTGAACAACTGCGACCTGAAAGACATTCAGCCCTCCCTGGCCCGTGATCCTCTGGCTTCTCAGGGTGCCGATGGTGTTGCAGCAGCGGCTTTTGGACGCATTGCAGTTGTTGGCGGCGGTGCCGGCACTGCCATGGATCGACTTGTTTAGCTGGCAAGTCTGATGGCCTCCAGGCGGCCTGGGTGGTCCATTGATTATTGATGACAGCCAAAATCGGCGCACTGTTGCTGATGGCTTGCTGAACGCTTAGATCCCTATGGAACACAGGGTTGCCAGCCCCTGTTGCCCACATCCAAGGCGAACGAGACATTTCCCCACCACCAGCACACCTCCGTTGCCAGGCAGAGCCGCCACCGGATTGCTGACGCTGGAGTTGGCCAGCACGGCGGCGGCCAGTGGAGATCCAGTACAGAGTGAGGTTCGCGGACTGATCTGCCCTGAGGGCCCGGGCGCCGGCAAGCCTCAGTGCGGACGCGCCCCAGGGACAAGGGCTTCCAAGGCCCGGGGAAGGACAGAGGGCAGGAGAGAGCTCCGACGACTTCTCTGCTTCATCAGCGCAGTTCATGCAGGCATTAAGCTGCATTCAGCTTTTTTTCAACTTTCTCCCCAGCTCCTTTCAGGTCATCCAGCCGGATCCTGGCCGGAGCACGGATCGCCTGCTTGCTCAAGCGGCCCCTGCCCCACGGCAACAGACTGACCCAGCGAAGGTCGTCCCTCCCTGCCAAGCCTCCCCTATGAACCTGCATGAGCCGGAGCCCGGCCTGCGCCGGGTCAACACCGCCGATTTCCTCTCCCTGATCGCCCTGGCCCTGTTCGTCACCTATGGGGTGACGGTGCTGAACACGATCCTGCCGCTGGCGATCCTGCAGCCGGCCTGGCTGGTCACCCTGATCAGCGCCCTCCTCGACAGTTCTCCTCTGGCCCTGCTGGGCCTTGGACTGGTCCATCTGGTGGCCTATCTGGAGCCGGACGACGTCCAGGTTCAGGAGCGCCGTGATGCCGTGGCCCGCTGGGCCATCGCGGCCGTGGTCGGTTTTGTGCTGCTGCTGCCCCTGCAGACCGCTTCCGCCGTCCAGGGCTTCGATCTGGTGGCCCGCAGCCAGAGCAGCGCCCTGAAGGTGGCCACCGAACGGGCCGAGGAGTTCCGCCGGGCCATCGACGGTGCCAGCTCCGTGGCAGACCTTCAGGAAAGGATCGCCAGCCTGCAGGGCCCGGGACTCCGGCTGACGGAAAGCACCTCGCAGTCGCTGCCCGAGCTCAAGAAGGTGCTGGTCGAGCGCCTGGATGAGTCGGTGAGGAGCTCCACGGCGATCATCACCTCCCCCTGGAATCCCAACCTCTGGGCCATCGTCCAGCGCACCCTTCGCATCTTCATCCTCACGGTGATCTACGGCCTGGCCTTCGCCGCCGGCAGCCAGCGCCGGAACTCCGATCTCTCCCTGTTGAGGGAAAATCAGATGCGCTGGGACGTCCACTGGGCCCAGCGAGGCGAACGCCGCCGGGAGCGGCTCGAGAGCAGGCGGCGGCACCGGGAGCTTCAGGAGCAGGAGGAGATGGAGGCCCGCGCCCAGGCGATGCGGCAGGACAGCGCGGAGGCGGAGGAGGGCCCCGGTCTCAGGGTGCCTCCCCCGCGGGGTCTTCCCGCAGACATCGACTATTTCCACCAGCTGAGCGTGGAAGAAGAAGAGCGAAAGGATTGATCCGGACCCCCTTGGTCGGCTTCAGGTCTCTGCCCCGCCGGGCGACACCTGCAGGGTTTCCTCCTCCAGCAGCATGTTGAAGCGCAGCAGGTCCGTATCCCTGAGCTGCTGTCTGCTGCTCACTCCCAGATGCTGCTCCAGGAAGCGGCGCCCACGGCTGCCATCCCAGCCCAGCTGCTGGAGCAGCAGATCGCACTGGCGCAGCAGGTCGCTGCGGCGCAGGGGCACCGGTGCGGTGGCGGGATCGCATCCCGCCTCGAATCCCTCGAGCAACTGGAGATAGGCCATCAGATCCCCGTAGGCGGTGATGCGGTCACGGCTGGGGTGGCCGAAGCAGCGCTGCAGATAGAGGGCCTCCCGTTCCCGGTCCCAGCCGAGCCGACGGACCTGCAGATCGAGCCGGGTCAGTTCCGCACTCCAGTCCTGGGGTTCCTCCTCCGGCGGCGGTGAGGTGGCTGGGGCCGGAACAGGAGCAGGAGCAGGGGCAGGAGCCTGCGAAGGTGCCTGAAGCGCACCAGGAGACTGAGGCGCTGAAGGTGCCGGCGGCGGCGGCAATGGGGCTGGTGGCTGCGTTCCCACAGGGACTGGAACCGCCGGGCCCAGACGGGCCAGAAGACGGGCCCTGGCACGGTCCTCCGCCTCCTCGGCGTTGTCCGCTTCCCCCAGGGCACTGCCCAGGAAGCGCTCCCCCTCCCGGGCCGTGACCAGCACCACCCGGCGGCCACCATCGCAGTCGAGGAGACGGACCTGAAGTTGCATGGGAAAAGCTGGACGGGCAGGCGCTCTTCCTAGAGTGGCCCTTTGGCAGCACCACTGCCGGGCGAATCCAAGGGATGGAAGTGGAATCGGTGCAGAGCCTCACGCCCCTGCTGCAGCAGGCGGACCAGTGGGGGGAGGTGGTGCTGCTGTTGCCCCTTTTGGTGGGGCTGGAGGCGGTGCTGTCGGCGGACAACGCCATCGCCCTGGCGGCGATCTCCCGCCGCCTGCACGATCCGGTGCGCCAGCGCCAGGCCCTCAACCTCGGCCTGGTGCTGGCCCTGATCTTCCGGCTCTGCCTGATCGCCCTGGCCAGCTGGGTGCTCAATTTCTGGCCCCTGCAGCTGCTGGCCTCGGCCTATCTGCTGTGGCTCTGCGGCCGGCACCTGCTGGGTCAGGACGAGGCCGACGACGCAGAGGAAGCCAGCGAGGCGAAGGGCCTGGGGACCGGGGCCCAGGGTCAGTCGCCGGGGTCCCACGGCCACCATGACGATCACAACCAGGGCGCCTCGCTGGCGTCGATCGTGGCCACCCTGGCCCTCACCGACCTGGCCTTCTCCCTCGACAGTGTCTCGGCGGCCGTGGCGGTCACCGACCGATTGCCGCTGGTGATGGCAGGCGGCGTGATCGGCATCATCGCCCTGCGCCTCACGGCCGAGCTGTTCCTTCGCTGGCTGGAGATGTTCTCCCATCTGGAAACCGCCGGCTATCTGGCCGTGGGTCTGGTGGGCCTGAGGCTGCTGCTGCGGCTGGTGCTGCCGGCCCTGGATGTTCCCGAATGGGGACTGCTGCTGGTGGTGGCCGCCCTGTTCGCCTGGGGGTTCTCCCTGCGGGCCCAACCCGCCGCCCTGGGCGATCAGGGCAGCGGCGGTGAAGCCTGAGGCGGCCCGGGCGATGCGGATCGAACTGCGCCAGATCGACTCCGACCGGCTGATCACCACGATCGCCATCGAAGAACCCGGCGATGTTCCCCATCCCGGCCGCTGGCTCACCCTGGGAGAGCACAGCTACCTGGTGCTGCAGCGGCGCCATCGCTATCAGCTCCGGCAGGGACGCTACGAACTGGTGACCGTGGCGCTGCAGGTGAAACCGCAGCGGCAGCCTGCCGATGCCCTCTGGTGGGAGGGAGGCTGGGTGATCGGCGACCCCCAGTGCCGCTTCAACGCCCGCAGTCCCCTGCTGCGCTGCGCCGTGCTGCCGGAAGGCCCCTGCGACCGCTGCAGCCATCGCCATCCACGCTGAGGCCGGCCCTAGGTTGGGTCCAACTGAGCTCGCGCCCGATCGCCGTTCCTTCCTCCAGGCCTCCGGCCACCCCGAGCCGACGCCGAACCAGCGGCAACGGCACCGCCGTTCCTGACAGTGCGCAGCTCACCCCCAGCCGCAGCGCCACGGGCCTGAACCCTCCGGTGGCCGGGCTGGCCACGGATTTTGCCCTTCTGGGCCTGTCGGAGCCGATCCTCAAGGCCGTGGCCGCCAAGGGGTACAGCTCGCCTTCCCCGATTCAGCGGCAATGCATTCCAGCGGTGCTGGAGGGCCACGACGTGATGGCGGCCGCCCAGACAGGCACCGGCAAGACGGCGGGCTTCACCCTGCCGATGCTCGAACGGCTGCGCCACGGCCCCCATGCCCGCGCGGGGGTGGTGCGAGCCCTGGTGCTCACCCCCACCAGGGAATTGGCCGCCCAAGTGGCCGAAAGCGTCACCGCCTACGGCCGCTACCTTGACCTGCGCTCCGACGTGGTGTTCGGCGGCGTCAGCGCCAACCCCCAGATGCAGCGCCTGCGACGGGGCACCGACATCCTGGTGGCCACCCCCGGACGGCTGATGGACCTGCATCAGCAGAACGCCCTGCGCCTCGACCGGGTGGAGATCCTGGTGCTCGACGAGGCCGACCGGATGTTGGACATGGGCTTCATCCGCGACATCCGCCGGATCCTCACCCTGCTGCCGCCGAAGCGCCAGAACCTGCTGTTCTCGGCCACCTTCTCCACCGAGATCCGCCGCCTGGCCACCGGCCTGCTGCACCAGCCGGTGCAGCTGCAGGCCAGCCCGGAGAACCAGGCCGCTCCGCTGGTGGAGCAGGTGATCCATCCCTGCGACATGGACCGCAAGGGGGACCTGCTCAGTCACCTGATCCGCAGCAACGACTGGCGCCAGGTGCTGGTGTTCTCCCGCACCAAGCACGGAGCCAACCGCCTGGCGGAGCGTCTGCACAGGGAAGGTCTGGGAGCCGCCGCGATTCATGGCAACAAGAGCCAGGGGGCCCGCACCCGGGCGCTGGCGGAGTTCAAGAGCGGCGAGGTGCGGGTGCTGGTGGCCACCGACATCGCCGCCCGGGGCATCGACATCCACCAGTTGCCCCACGTGGTCAACCTGGATCTGCCCAACGTGGCCGAGGACTACGTGCACCGCATCGGCCGCACCGGGCGGGCGGGGCAGAACGGCCATGCCATCTCCCTGGTGGCCGCCGAGGAACACGAACTGCTGCGGGCGATCGAGCGGGTGATCGGCTCGCCCCTGCCCCGCCAGGAGGTGCCGGGCTTCGAACCCACCGTGCTCTCCGCTCCTCCCCTGGACCTGAGCGGCGGCAGGGGCCGCCGCAGCCAGGGCCCCCGCCAGGGCCAGGGGCACGAGCGGGGCCGGCGACGGGGAGGACGCTGAACCCGGCAAGCCGGGGTGGCGCGGGGTGAACAGCAGTGGTTGTGACAGCCTCCTGCGCCGCCCTACGGTGAACTGAGGATCAGCTTCCTTCCGTCATGCCCTACGAACCCGGATCCACCCAGTGCCGCGTGCTGATCGACTGCAAAGCCCAGATCGAGGGCATGCTCCTGTCCCTGGAGCGCATTGAGAACAGCCGCCACATCCGTGATCAGCTGGTGGCGGTGCACAACCAGCTCGAGGGGCTGCACGAGCTCCACCGGAGCCATCCCGAAGGCCTCACCTCCGGCAGCGGTGCCACAGGCTGAGCCGGCATCCGCCCCGGGGTTCAGGCGCTGGGATTCATTTGATGCCCGTTGCGGCGCTGCCCTGGGCACGCTGCTCCCACCCGTGGCAGGCCGCGTAGGCGCCGGCCAGGGTGGGAGTCATGGCCCGCTGCCCAGGGGACCGTTGATGGCTCACCACATAACAGCCGGACGTGTCCCGGAAGATCTCACAACCGGACCCCGTGCTGTTGACAAAGGAAAGATCGCTCCCCATGACATTCGCCCCGATCACTGGATGCTGTCTAATACCTGGACCAGACATCCAGGCCTGAGATTGGAGCAATAACACAAAACGTTAAGTCCTCTTGTCGGGGGCGGCACTCAGGAGGTATTAAGGCTGATCTGATCGCCCGGGGTCAGGCCCAGCTGCTGAATCAGGGCCTGGCCCTCGCTCCCACGCCGACCCGGCAACTGGGCCTGGCGCAGCAGCACCGGGCACCCCCCTGTGGCGATCACCAGGCCCACCCCCTCCAGCACCTCGAGCACCGTGCCGGGCTCCTCCCGGGGCCGTTCAGCCTCCTGGGTGCCTGCCCAGCGGGCAGCCAGGGCGGCACCCGCCGGCGTGAGCTGCCCGGCCAGGCGGTGCACCAGGGGTTCGGTGGCCAGTAATTTGAGCCGCTCCCCCCGCCAATCGCAGGCGGCCGCCGGGTGGAGACCCATCACCCGGCGATGGATGGCAAGGGCAGGGGCGTCCCAGGTCACCTGGGTATCCGCCTTGGTGAGCAGACGGGCATAGGTGGCGCCGGCCTCCGGCTGGGGCCGCACCCCGAGGCGGGTCAACCGTTCCGGCTCCGGGCCGGGGCCCGCCGCCGCGATCCTCGGCATGGCCTCCACCAGCAGTTCGCCGGTGAGTCGGGCCAGCCGTTCGCCCAGCTGGACGGCGTTCTGCAGCAGGGGGATGGGGAGCGCTCGCTCCAGCAGCACAGGCCCGGTATCCAGTCCCTCCTCCATCGCCATGATGCCCACCCCGGTCTCCGTGTCCCCTTCCAGCAGAGCCCACTGAATCGGCGCCGCTCCGCGCCAGCGGGGCAGCAGGGAGCCATGGCCGTTCCAGCAGCCCAGGGGGGGCTGGGCAAGCACCTCCGGCGGCAGGATCTGGCCGAAGGCCACCACTGCATACAGCTCTGCCCCCAGGGCGGCCAGGACCTGCTGACAGGCCGGGTCCCGTCGGATGCGTTCGGGGGTGAACACCGGCAGGCCCAGCTCCAGGGCCCGCTGTTTCACCGCCGAGGGCACCAGGGCCTTACCCCGGCCCCGGCGCCGGTCCGGCTGGCTGACCACCCCCACCAGCTCATGACCCGCCTCCACCAGGGCATCCAGGCTGGCCACCGCGTAGGTGGGGGTTCCCCAGAAGAGGATCCTCAAGCGTCGCCGGTGATCGAGAGGCCCTCCACCCACACGTGGGGGCAGAGCCCGTCGGGGGTGACCTTGGCCGGACCCTCGAAGCCGACGATGCCCTTGAGGACGGTGCGGATGTCGCCCGCCACCGTGGCCGCCTCGATGGAGCGGGGGCTGCCGTCCTCCACCAGCCAGCCGTCAAAGGGCAGGGAGAAGGAGCCCTGGCTCGCCTTGACGCCGGCGTGGAGGGCCGAAAGGGAATCGATCACCACCAGGCCGCGATCCTCACCCCGGGTTCCGCTGCCGAAGCGGTCGAGCCCGGTGGCGCCAGCATCGCTGCCGGGGGTGGGCCCGATTTCAAACCAGTCCGGACCCACCGACACCTTGGCCCCCATGCCCGCATGGCCGGTGGGGGGGACGCCGAAGGCCCGGGCGGTGGCCTCCGAATGCAGGAAGTGGCGCAGCACGCCACCCTCCAGCAGGCTGAGCCGGCGGGTGGGTGTACCTTCGCCGTCGAAGGCCGAGGCCCCCACATTGGCGGGATGGAGACCGTTGTCCGCAAGGGAGAGAAAAGGAACCGCCAGCTGTTCGCCCAGGGAGTCACGGCGGCTGAGGCTGACCCCATCGAGAACGGCCCGGGCGTTGAACATGCTGCTGAAGGCGCCGATCAGGTCGAGGAAGGCCTCGGGACTGAAGACGCAGGTGTAGCGGCCCGTGACGATGGGGGCGTAGTCGAGGTGGGAGATGGTGCGCTCGGCCGCCTCCTGCACGCAGCCGGCCACATCCAGGCCGGCGGCGCCGTAGGCCAGGCGCACGGCGCCGGCGCTGCGAGGCTTGCGGCCCGCCTCCTCGGCCCGGGCGTAGAGGTAGAGGGAAGCGGTGCTGAGGCGTTGCTGGCGGCAGGCCCCGTTGCTGTTGATGTAAAGCCGGTCGCTGCTGCGCTGGGCCAGGCCGTTGTAGGGGACCGTGCCGATGGCGGGATGGCGGCCCAGCAGATCGCGCTCAGCCTGCTTGAGGGTGTCGAGCAGGGTGAGGATGCTGAGTGGGGCGCTCAGGGGCTGGTCCAGCTGCGGCAGAGGGGCGGTGGCCAGGGGCGAGAAATCGGGAACCTCATCGACGTTGCCGTAGGCGCTGGCATCCCGGGCGCCGGCCAGGGCCCGGGCCAGGCCGTCATCGGAGAGATCGGAGGTGCTGGTGATGCCCACCAGGCCGTCCTCGTTCCAGACCCGCAGGGTGATGGCGCTGCGCTGGGCGCCTTTCATCTGCTTCGCTTCACCCCGGTCCACCTGGACGGAGGTGTCGGTGCTGCAGGAGGCGCCCAGATCCCAGCGGCGCACGCCTTCGCTGGCGGCGAGGGCCTCCAGGCGGCCGCGAAGGACCTCTGCGTCGAGCACGGCTTCGCCAGTGGAGGGGGCCGCGGCGGTGGTTGTGGTGTCCATGCTCAACGGCCCCCCACGGTGATGCTGTCGACCTTGATGTGGGGCTGGCCCACCGTCACGAAGATGCTGCCGCTGACGGAGCCGCAGAAGCCCGCCGCCAGCTCCAGGTCGTTGGCGCACATGGAGATGCGGGGCATCACTTCCTTGGCATCGCCGATCAGGGTGGCGCCCTTGACGGGCCTGGTGAGGGCTCCGTTCTCGATCAGATAGCCCTCTTCGACGGCGAAATTGAACTGGCCGGTGGGTCCGACGCTGCCGCCGCCCATCGATTTGCAGTAGAGGCCCTTGTCGACCGAGGCGATCAAGTCCTCGGGGCTGTGGGGGCCGGCGGCGATGTAGGTGTTGCGCATGCGGCTGGCGGCAGCGAAGGCGTGGCTCTGGCGCCGGCCGCTGCCGGTGCGGGCATGGCCGGTGCGGCGCTCGCCGGCCCGGTCGCTGAGGAAGCGCTGCAGGATGCCGTTCTCGATCAGCACCGTGCGCTGGGGCTCCATGCCCTCGTCATCCATGGAGAGGGAGCCGAAGGCCCCGTCGGTGAGGCCCTCATCGACGGCGGTGAGCGCCTCATGGGCAATGGGCTCGCCCACCATCGCGGCGAAGGGGGTGGTGCCCCGCTCCACCTGGGTGGTTTCCAGCAGGTGGCCGCAGGCTTCATGGAAGATCACGCCGCCGAAGCGGTTGGCCAGCACCACCGGCAACTGGCCCGCTTCCACGTAGTCGGCGTACAGCATCGTGGCCGCACTGGCGCAGACGTCGGCGGCGGAGGCCTCCGCATCCCAGCGACGCAGGTCGTCGGGGCTGTCGGAGGTGCCGTAGCGCCGGCCGAGGCTGGCCCGGTGGTCACCGTCGGCCGCCAGGACGTTGAGGCCCACCGACTGGTGCAACCGCACGTCGCGGGCGAAGGTGCCATCGCTGGCAGCCACCAGCACCTCCTGCCAGTCGCGGGCATAGCTGCCGCGGCGCACCTGCAGATGCTGGCCGTGGCGCTGCAGCCGGTCGGTGCCTTCCAGCAGCCGGCCGGTGGCCTCTCCGAGGGATGGACAGGCCCGGAGCCAGCCATCCTTGGCGGCAGCGAAATCGCGCAGGTTCGGCAGACCATCAAAGCCGCCGGCCCGCGCCGGCAGCAGCAGCCCGAGCATGCCGAGGGCCTGCTCCAGGGCCAGGCGCAACCCGGAAGGGCTCAGATCGTTGGTGGAGACGAAACCATCCCGCTCTCCCAGGAACACCCGGATGCCGGCCCCGGCCCCGAAGGAGGGGCTGACGCTGGTGATGGCGTCCTGCTCGGCCAGGAGACCGAGGTGGTCGGAGCGTTCCAGGAACACCTCCACAAGATCGGCCCCGGCCGAGCGGCCACCGGCCAGCAGGGGTTCGAGAACGGAACGCCAGGCCGGATCCCCCAGGGCGGCGGGGGAGGCGGACTTTGTCACGGCATCCGCGGCGCCGGAGGCGGCGGGAGGGGAGACGACCAAGTGGTGAACGGGAGAACTGACAGGATTCTGACGGTTCCGCTCAGCGCACGGCGGGCTGGAAGCGCTCGCTGCGGATGGGTGCCATCAGGAAGAGACGGGCCATCTGGACACCGTTGCCGATCCAGTGGGGCAGCTTGCGCAGGGCCCGCACCGGTGCCGGAGCGCCGGAGCGCTCGGCCCGATCCAGGGCGGCGTTGTTCCGCACCAGCTTCTCCAGCCGCTCGTAGAACTCGGGATGATCGACGTTGAGCACGACCGGGAAGACCCGGGCCGAGGTTTCGTTGGTCTTGGCGATCACGTACTTGTCGTACTCGCGGGCATCGAGGCCGAGGGCCTCGTAGAACTCCTTGCGGGCCACATCTCGCACGTACATGGTGGCGAACACGGCCAGCAGGAAGAAACGGCACCAGAGACGCGCCGTGAAGCCGCGCACCGTGTCCGGCTGGGCCTTCATGAGGGCATCAAAGAAATCGCCGTGGCGGTTTTCGTCCTGGCACCAGTTCTCGAAGAAGTTGAAGATCGGGAAGATCTTGCTCTCGGGGTGCTTCTGCAGATGGCGATAAATGGCGATGTAGCGCCAGTAGCCGATCTTCTCGGAGAGGTAGGTGGCGTAGAAGATGAATTTGGGCTGGAAGTGGGTATAGGCCTTGGTGGCGGTCAGGAAGCCCAGGTCCAGCTGCAGCCCGAAATCGGCCATGGACTTGTTGAGGAAACCGGCATGGCGGGCCTCGTCGCGGGCCATGTGGGCAAAGCACTCGGCCAGCAGGGGGTTGCGCTGCTTGATGCGGCGGCTGAGCTCCTTGTAGAGCAGGAAACCGGAGAATTCCGACGTGCAGCTCTGCTCCAGGAACTCCACGAACACCCGGCGGGTCTCGGGATCAAGCTTGTCGGCGGCACCCTCGAACTGGGCATCGCGGACGAAGTGGTGGCGGTTGTAGTCCTTGCGGAACTCCTCGCAGATCGCCTCCAGCTCCGCCTCGTTGGGCCGCAGATCCATCGCCGCCATGGCGTCGAAATCCGTGGTGTAGAAGCGCGGCGTCAGGATCGTGTCCCTGACCGGATCCTTGGTGACGGGGGCATCGGGGGTGCCCACCCGGGGGGCGGTGGGGACTTGGGTGGCGGGAGGCACCATCGCGCGGGCGTTCAGAGAACTCGGCAGTCATCGTAGGCACCGATCCGAACGCCGGGCCGGGATGTGAAGCCAGCGAAGGGTTTGAACAGCAGGAGCCGGCCCGTCTGGGTCAGTTGGGGCCCAGCCACTTCTGGCCGTTCAGCCGCTGCACCACCCGTGACACCAGCAGGGGCAGCGTCGTCTTCCTCTCGTCGATCATGAACGACTCCAGCAGGCTCGGCGTTCCTCGCCCTTCAGTGATGGCGATGGTCTTGGCGGAGCTGATGTCGGCCTCGGTGAAGCAGAGCCAGAAGCGCCGCTCACCGGGAAGGCTGCCGCGCACCATCCAGCAGTCGGCCCCCACCACGGGCATGGGGCCCTGCTCGAAGGCCAGTTCGGGGGCGGGGCCTCCATAGGTCTCGATCTCCCGGCTGAGAGCCGGCAACAGCTCCTCCGGAATGAAGGCCGCGAAAGGCTTGTCCTCCGGGGCCGGAGGCTTCGCCTTGGCGGCGGCAGGTTTGGCGCCGGAGGCAGGGGCGGGAGCGTTGCTGGGGGTCTCGGTCACCGGTGCGATCCCTGGGGCGCGATGGTGGGGGAACTTTAATCAGGGCCGGTGGAGCGCAGGTGTTCACGGAAACGGCCCTCACCACTCCTCGCTCTCCGGCTCACCCCAGTCCCCTTCCTCGTGGGCCACGGCCTGTCCCGGCCCGCTGACGGACGCTGGCGGCGGTGGGGGAGAGGAACGGGACTGGACCGTCTCCTGCGGGGCAGGGCGATGCAGCACCCGGAACGGCACCGACACGGTGGGGGTCGGATCCCCCGGGGCGCGGCTCGGACCCGCCGTGGCGGGGCTCACGGGGGGGGGGTCCGGTTCGGCGCGAGCGCTCCGGGGGGGCTCCCAGGCCTGCGGGTCCCACACCTCGCTGCGACGGACGGTGCGGCGCCGCGGCAGCCGGGCCCCCTGGCGCAGGGCGAGGGCAGTGGCAGCACCGCTCAGGGCCGCGCCACCGCCGGCCGCCAACGCCATCCACAGGCCGATCGGCAGCGGGGAGGTCTGCCAGGTGAGCAGGCGCAGCCTGACGGACGGACGGAGATTGATGGCCGCCACCAGCAGCGTCACCAGCAGCGGCGAGAGCAGGGGGAGCAGCAGCAGGCGGTGCAGCACGGTCCGGGAGGTCAGGGGATGGCGGCCCCGTCCGAAGCGGACCGGGCCGGGGGACCCTGCCAGCGGTTGAGGGACCCCAGCTGGAGCCCGAGGGTGTCGAAGACGCGGATCACCAGGAAGTCCACCATCTCACCGATCGTGCTGGGCTGGTGGTACCAGGCGGGCACCGGCGGCGCGATGCGGGCCCCCGCTTCGGCCAGACGGGTGAGATTGCGCAGGTGCACCAGATTCCAGGGCAGTTCCCGAGGGGCGATGACCAAGGGCCGGCCCTCCTTGAGATGCACGTCCGCGGCCCGTTCGATCAGATCGAGGGCCACGCCGGAGGCGATACGACCGACCGTGCCCATGCTCGCCGGCAGGATGACCATGCCGCGGGTGAGATGGCTGCCGCTGGCGATCGCGGCGGCCTGATCGTTCCAGCGGTGACAGATCAGCCGGCCGGAAGCGCAGCCGGTGCGCTGGCGCCAGAAGCTCGCCTGGGCCTCGGGATCGGAGGGCACCCGCAGCCCCATCTCCGCCTGCCAGACACCGATGGCTCCCCGGCTGGTGACCATCTCCACCGGCAGATCGGCCTCCAGGAGCAGCTGCAGGGCCCGTTCCGCCAGGGGCTGGGCGGAGGCACCGGACACCGCCAGGACCACGGGAAGCGACGGTGACGGCATCCTTTCGCTCAGCCCTCGGCCGCCGACAGGGCCGGGCTTTCACTGCTGTCTGGAGCATCGTCGCCGGAGCCGTCATCCTCGCCGGCCTGGTCAAAATTCTCTGGCTGGAGCACCACCAGGTCGATCTGGTGACGCAGGGCATCCACCTTCTGGATCTCCACGTCGACCCTGTCCCCCACCATGTAGGTGCGACGGAACTTGCGTCCCACCAGCCGGTTCTGCCTCGAGCGGTACTCGTACCAGTCGTCCTTGAGCGAACTGACGTGCACCAGACCCTCCACCTGGGAGGGGGGAACCTCGACGAAGAAACCGTAGCTCTGCACGCCGCTGATCACCCCGGGCAGGGTGCGGCCCACCAGGGGCTCGGTGTGCCGGGCCTGGGCCAGGGCCAGGGCGTCGGCCTTGAACTCCTGCAGGAAACGGCTGCGGCCATTGAGGCGCTGGGCCAGACCGTGCTCCAGGGCCTGCTGGTAGGGCGCCAGCTGACCCGGTGTCAGCAGGGGCCAGTCGGTGGTGCCGTGGCAGGTGTCGCTGGCCAGGTCGGCGCCGATCTTGTGGCGCACGCTGGGACGGTCCTTGCCATCGACCAGCAGGCTCACCAGCAGGTGCTGGTTCCAGAGGTCGGCGTAGTGGAGGCCGGGACAGCACCAAGGGGCGACGGCGGTCGGCTCACCCGCCACGGCATTGGATCCGGCGGTCGCGGTGAGCTGGACCGGGCACAGGGCCTCCCGCAGCTGCTGCTGGAGGGGCCGGCCCCTGTCGGTGGCGGCGAAGGCGGCGGCCAGTTCGGCGGCGCTGGCATTGCCGTCGGCACTGAGCTCCATGGGAATCTCCAGCGCCAGTGCGGCCTTGGCCACATCGTTGATCTCACTCGCCTCGGGCGCCGGATTCACGGCGTAGAGGGCCGGCAGTTCCAGGGCCAGCAGATGGCGTCCCAGGGCCCGCTGGGCCACCAGCACGGCCTCCCGCAGGATCGCCACCGGATCGCCTGTGGGCCGTTCCACCAGCCAGCCCTGGTGGGCGGCATCCGGCGAGGGAATCCGCAGGTCGCCCAGGCTGTCGATGGCGGGCATCGGCAGGTCGAGATCGATGGACCCTGCCGCCAGCCGTTGCTGGCGCAACAGACCGCTCAGCTGGACCAGCTGCTCCACCAGGGGCAGGTGCGCCTTGAGCGGTTTGAGGGCCGCAGGAACGGTGCGGGCCTTGGGCTTGCGTTCGGCCAGGGCCGCCATCGCCGCCTGGTCCACCCTGGCGTCAGGGGTGATCTGGCTGAGCGTGAAGCGAAAGTGCTCCAGGCTCCCCGCGGCGTCCAGGTCGAGGCAGACGGACAGGGCGCTCTGGGATTCACCGGCACGCAGACCGCAGGCCTTGGTGAGAGCCGCCGGCAGCAGGGGCAGCCAGCGACGACCCAGACAGATCGCCTCCCCCTGCTCCCGCAGCCAGGTGTCCAGGCTGTTGCCCATGCCGATGCGCTCCGCCACTGCGGGGCTGTGCACCCACAGCCGCCAGCCCCCCTCCCGCTCCTCCAGGGACAGGGCCGGCAGCACCGGGGCTTCGGCGGTCTCCCAGATGTCGAAGATCAGGGTCGGCAGGGCCGTCAGATCCGCACGGCCCTTGGCGACCGGCTGTTTCAGGGTGGCCCGGGGGGAGGCGGGGCGTTCATGCAACCGATGCTTGGCCTGGAGCAGGTCGGTGTCGGCGGTCTCACCGCCGTGCACCGGCAGACTGCGGACCACATGGCCGGTCGGACCGAACTGGGCGACGGGGAAGCGGTCGATCGTCACCTCCACCACCGCCTCTTCCGACGGCTCCAGGTGGGTCGCATCCGATTCGGGCAGGGCCACGGTGGTCAGCAGCCGGTCATCGAGGGGAACGGCCACGAGCTGTCCGTCCTGGCGTTCCACCTGGGCCAGCAGGCTGGGGGTGTGGCGCTCCAGGATGCACTGGACACCACCCTCAGGTGACCGGCGACGGCCCCCTTCCCGGGTGATCTTGACCAGGACCCGGTCGCCGTTCCAGGCGTGATTGAGCTGGTGGTCACGGATGTAGATGTCCTCGCCGCCGTCTTCCCGCAGAGCGAAGCAGAAGCCCTTGCTGGAGCACCGCAGCCGGGCGGCGATCCGGTCGGAGGAGTCCAGCGAGCGGAGACCCTCGCCTTCTTCCTCCACCAACCCGAGCCTCGCGAGGGCGTCGAGGCCGATGCGCAGTTGCTGCTTGCAGGCCTTGGTGGTGAGCCCCAGGGACTTCTCCAGCTTGGCGAGGGCCACCGTGTCGGTCGTGGAGAGGTGATCGAGCAGATCGGCGACCGTGAACTTCATCAGGTGGGGGTGGCGCAGAGGATGGCGCTGGACGGGCAGCGCGGTGGCGGGGGTGGGGCGGACACCGTCGCGACGGACGGAACCCGGCGACTCTAAGGAGCGGTGGTCTCGCCGGCCTCCCCGGCAACGGTGGGGGAACCGCCCGATGCCCCTGCCTCGGCCACCGCCGGCTCCTGCCGGGAGCGCAGGATCAGACGGGTGCCGATGATCAGAAAGCCGCCGGCGGCGGCCAGCTGGAGGGCGTCGGTGGGAACCACGCTCGAAAGCGATCCCCCCGCTGCCGCTCCCACCAGGCTGGCCAGCACCAGGGCGAAGGCACTGCCGGCGAACACTGCCCCGGGGCGGCTGGTGGTGCCGCTGATGCTGACGATGGCCAGCTGGGTCTTGTCGCCCAGTTCCGCCAGGAAGACGGTGGCGAAGGTGGAGGCGAGCAGGGCGAGCTGCATGGAGGTCAGGGGTTGGGCAGGGAGAGGGGCGCCAGATGCAGCACGGCCTGGCGACCGAGCCACAGGCCCAGGGCGACCATCAGCAGGCCAGCCGCCCGCTCCAGCTGATGGGCGGGCATGACGGTGGAGAGCCAGCGGCCCAGCAGCACGCCCACCAGGCTGGAGCAGATCAGGGCGAGGGACGCCCCGAGGAACACGGTCACGGGTTGACCGGACTGGGCCGAGAGCAGCAGGGCGGCCAGCTGGGTCTTGTCCCCCAGTTCGGCCAGGAAGACGGTGGTGGCCGTGGTGAGAAAGACGCTGACCCAGCCGCTGGGGGCCGGCTGGGGGGGCGACGGTTCCAGGGCCTCAGGCGCACTGCTCATGGCTGAAGACGGATCGTGCGCAGGAAACGGTGCATCACCTTGTCACGACCGCCCAGCTCGGCACGGATCTGCTGCTTGCAGGAGGCGATCGCCAGCACATCGGGATCGTCGCCGGGATGGCCGAACAGGTTCACCAGCTGGTCGACCCGGCAGAAGTCGGGCCGGTCGTCATAAACGCGGCAACGGCGGGAGCCCGTGTCGAAGTGGATGCACCAGCCGTCAGCTCCCACCATGGCGAGGTAGCGCTGCCGCTGGTCGGCATCGAGAGCCTCGATCGCGTCGCCGCGCAGGGCCGGATCGAGGCGGCAGCACGAACCGCAGCCGCTGATGCACTGCCAGTGCTCGGAACGGGGCAAGGGGGGGACGGCGTTCCTCTCCATTCACTCACACCCCCCGCCATCACAACCGATCACAGGAGCTGGGCCGACCCCCCCACAGCGGACCTACACTCCATCCCGATCGTCCCTTTCCCCGGCAGCCGCATCATGGGTATCGACTTCCATCTCATCTCCAACTTCGGCGCCCTGGCCCTGATCACCCTGGCCGGACCGGCGGTGATCTTCATCCTCTTCTACCGCCGCGGCGCCCTCTGACTGATCCGCCGCCAGGAGGTCGGCCAGGGCGTGGTACACGGGCCGCTGCTGCACCTTCTGGCCCACATAGGTGGCGATCGCCGCTGTCGCCACCAGCCCCGCCATCATCTGCTGGTCCCCGGCCATGCGGACGGCGAAGGCGATCGTCATCACCGGGAGCTGGGTTGCCCCGGCCAGACCGGCGGCCATTCCCAGGGTCAGACCCAGGTGGGGATCGCCCGCCAAGGCCCGGACCACACCGGCCCCGAAGACCCCGCCAAGGGCGAAGGACGGATCGATCAACCCCCCGGGCACCCCGGCCGACAGGGCGAGCACCGGCCCGATCAGCCTTGAGCCCACCACGCCGAGCCAGGTCCAGTTGATCGCTGTGTCTGCGTCCTGCCTGAGGATCATTTCCATCAGCCGCTCCCCGTCCCCGCCGCTGGCGCCGCCGGTGATCAGGGCCAGCAGGGACAGCCCGAGGCCTGCCGCCAGCCCCACCTGCAGGGGCCGGAGGCGGGCCAGAGGGGTCAGCCAGCGGGTGGCCAGCACCAGCAGCCGGGCGAAGCTGGCTCCCAGCAGACCGCCGCCCAGGCCGATCGGGATGGCCCAGAGGAGCTGTTCGGTCTCCGACACGGGGCTGATGTTGATCCCCAGGGCAAACATCGGCTGGCCACCCAGGTTGCTCACCAGGGCGGCACCGCTGGCCATCAGCAGGGCGGGCCACACCAGCCGTTCCTGGAAGCTGCGGGTGAGTTCCTCCACCACGAACAGCATGCCCATCAATGGCGTGTTGAAGCCACCGGCCAGGCCGGCCCCGGCCGCCCCCGCCAGCAGGTGACGATGGCTGGTGTGGCGCAGCACGGCGGGCCAGCGACGCAGCACGGCCTGACCGACCGCCGCCCCCAGCTCGACCACCGGACCCTCCCGGCCCAGGGGCAGGAGGGCCAGACTCGCCGCCCCCCAGAGACCCACCCGCTCCAGGGTGGGCGGGGCGGTGAGCAGTCTGGAGGCCCGATGCGGGTTCTCCAGGCAGAGCATCACCTGGGGGATGCCCGAGCCGACGCCGCGGCGCAGGGGGCCGTGCTGAAACCAGAGCAGCAACGGCATGAACAGGGTCGGCGCCAGGATCAGCACCAGGCCGGCGCCCGTCCAGGATCCGCCGTGGAACGCGGGAAGCAGCGACAGCAGCCGGTCCTGCAGCAGGTCGATGCGGTTGAGGGGCCAGCAGGCGGCGCCCACCAGGCCCCCCAGCAGGACCAGCAGGATCAGGGAGCGGCGCGAGCCGGTGAGATGGAGACTCATCGGCCCTCCATGCCCAGGGCCATGGCGGCATCCCGCAGCAGGGACTGGACGTAGGGATGGGACGCCCCAGGATCAACGCCATCCCCATCCACCCCATCGGGATCCCCCCGGGAGCCGGAGATGACGGAACGCAGCTCCTCGCCGGCGGCGTTGCGGATCACCAGGGTGTCGCCCTGACGACGGCACCAGTAGGTGCGATCCCGCCGCTGCAGCACCACCCCATCGCCGCCGCTGCTGCGGATCGCCTCCAGTTCCAGCTGGAGACGCTCCACCCCCTGCCATTCGTCGCGGCGCAGCCGGTAGGCCACATCCACCTCACCGATCCAGTGGCTGGGCCCCTGCCAGCGCCAGGCGATCGCCCGCAGCCGGGCCTCCCCCTGGGCAAGCAGCAGCTGCAGGTGGCCGCCCCGCAGCAGTTTCTGCTCCACCACCCGGCAGCGGCTGCTCCAGAACAGGGGCGTGGGATGGCCGATGCCGAAGGGCGCCAGCCGCTGCAGCTGCTGCCAGAAGGCCCGGTCGATGCGCTCCAGCCGCAGCAGGGCCTCGGGCTCCACCGCCAGGCCGTCGCCCGTCCCCTCCAGCCAGCCGCGGGCCCGGGCGTCGAGCCGCTCCTGCAGGGCGCTGACGTTCTCGGCCCGGACGGTGAAGCCGCCGGCGGCTGGGTGGCCGCCGTGGCGCTCCAGCAGATCGGCACAGGCCGTCAGGGCTTCGTCCACAGCAAACCCCTTCGGAGCCCGCACCGAGGCCCGCAGCCGGCCGCCGCCTTCACCAGCCAGCAGGGCCACGGGACGACCGAAACGCTCCACAAGCCGGGAGGCGACAATGCCGATCACCCCGTGGTGCCAGTGGCCCTGGGCCAGCAACAGAAAGGCGGGCCGCTGGGGACCGTCGGCCTCCAGCAGGGCCAGGGCCTCCGCTTCGATGGCACTGCACAGTTCGCGGCGCTGGCGGTTGAGCGCTTCGCAGGAGCGGGCCAGCTCCAGGGCCCGCTCAGGATCCTCGGTGGTGAGCAGATCCACCACCAGCTGGGGATCCCCCAGACGGCCCACGGCATTGATCCGGGGGGCCAGCTGGAACCCCACAGCCTCGGCGTCCACCCGCTGCTTCTCCAGTCCGGCCAGCTGCTGCAGAGCCTGCAGACCGGGCAAGGGGCTGTGGCCCAGCAGGGGCAGGCCATCGAGCAGCCAGCGCCGGTTCACCCCCGCAAGGGGCGCCATGTCGGCGATGGTGCCGATGCAGAACAGGTTCAGGGCAATCTCCAGCCCGTGGCGGTGCCGAAGCCGCCGGCAGAGGGCCGTGGCCAGCACGTGGGCCAGCCCCACCCCGGCCAGGCCGCGGTAGGGAGAGCCCTCGGGGGTGACCGAAGGGTGCAGCAGGGCCAGGTGCGCCGGCAGCCGGGGCGGCAGGGTGTGGTGGTCGGTGAGGATCACCTCCACGGCGAGGGCCTCCGCCCGCTCCAGCGCCTCGATGGCGGCCACACCGTTGTCCACGGTGATCAGCAGGCGGACCCCATCGCCTGCCAGCCGCTCCACCATGGCGGCGTTGAGGCCGTAGCCGTCCTCCATGCGGCTCGGAATGGCGGCCCTGGGCCGGGCGCCGAGGCGCTGCAGCACACCCACCAGCAGGGCGGTGCTGGTCATGCCGTCGGCGTCGTAGTCGCCGCAGATGGCGACCGTCTCCTGGCCCTCGCAGGCCTGCACCAGCCGCTCGACCGCGGCGCTCAGGTCGGGGAAATGGGGCCCCGGATCCGGGGCGGCGGGTGGGTCGAGCAGCTCACGGATGGCATCGGGCGTCCCCTGGCCGCGGCGGTGCAGCAGCGCCAGCAGTTCCTCCGGCAGGTCAACGCCGGGAGCCTCTGAAGGGGCGGGGGATTCCGTGCCCAGAGGGGAGGGCAGCAGCCAGCGTCGCTCGTCGTGGGCAGGGAGCAACGGGTGGTCGGCAGGGCCCTCGCATTGTGGGGGGCGGGACTGCGGCGTGCACCCCTCTAGCCTGCGCCCGGGAGCGAGGAGATGACCGATGGCCGTGGCCCTGTCGGCCCTGCTCTGGGATGTGGACGGCACCCTGGCCGAAACGGAGTTCGAAGGGCACCGGGTGGCCTTCAACCGCTGCTTCGCGGCTGCCGGTCTGCCCTGGCGATGGGACCGCTCCACCTATGGCCGCCTGCTGGCCGTGAGCGGCGGGCGGGAACGGATCACCGCCTTCCTGCGCCGCATGGAAGGCCGGGAGCCTGATCCTCGGCGGGTGGAGGAACTGCAGGAGCACAAGCAGGCGATCTATGGGGAGCTGGTGCGGCAGGGCGGCCTGGCCCTGCGGCCGGGGGTGGAGCGGCTGGTGAGGGAGGCGGCGGCGGCGGGCCTGCGCCAGGGGATCGTCACCACCAGCGGCCGCAGTGCGGTGGAGGCCCTGCTGGAGGGTGCGCCGCAGTCGGTGACCCGGGCCTTCGGCTTCCGGATCTGCGGCGACGACGTGAAGCGCAAGAAACCCAACCCCGAGGCCTACCGACTGGCGCTGCAGCAGCTGGACCTCGCTCCCCGGACCGTGCTGGTGCTGGAGGATTCCCGGGCCGGCCTGGCGGCCGCCAGCGGGGCCTCGCTGCCCTGCCTTGTCTGCCTCAGCGACGCCACCCGCAGCGATCCGGCTGCCGCCTTCGCTGCCGCCCGGGCCGTGATCGACAACCTGGAGGAGCGGCGGGGCGAGATCGTCGTTCACCGGGGACCACCTTGCCCCGGCCCCCAGGTGACGCTGTCGTGGCTGGAGCGCCTGCTGGACTCACCATGACCCGCCTTCCCGTGCAGCGCACCCGCTTCCAGGGCCTGCTGAACCGGCTGGGCTCCGCCCTGGCGGGCCAGGTGCGGCGCAGCTGGCGGGCCGGCAGCCTGTCGGTCCTGGCCCTGCTGATCGGATTCTTCGCCGGCCAGAACCTCACCAGCCTGCTGCTGTTCACCGCACCGGGCGGCCGGCCGGCCGTGGTGCTGGCCTTCCTGCTTCTGGTGGAGGTGATGGTGCGGCTGCGCAGCCGGCTGGTGGTCGGCGACCCCTCCCTGGCCTGGGTGATCCTCGACAACCTGCGCATCGGCGCGACCTACTCCGTCGTGCTGGAGGCCTTCAAGCTTGGGACCTGAACCGGCGGGGGATCTCTGGGAACAGCGGCTGGCGCATGCCACGGACCTTCCCCCGCTCCATCCCAGCCTGCTGCAGACGGTGGCGTTGCCGATGCTGCGACGCCTGGAGCGAGCCCTGCGGGACCCTGCAACCCCGAGGCCTCCCCTGCTGGCCCTGAACGGGCCGGTCGGAGCCGGCAAGACCAGCCTGGGCCGTGTCCTGGAGAGGCTGGCCGCCCTGGGGGGCCTGAGGATAACGGTGGCCTCGATCGACGATGTCTATCTGCCGGCCGCCCAGCGGCACGCGGTCCTGGCCGGCAATCCCTTCGGGGTCAGCCGGGTGCCGCCCGGCAGCCACGACCTGCCCCTGCTGCTGACGGCACTGGAGGACTGGCGGGCCGGGGGGCCGCTGCGACTGCCCCATTTCGACAAGACCCTGGCCGGGGGGGAGGGGGACCGGACCGGCTGGAGCGAGGCCCCCGCGGACGCCTTGGTGCTGGAAGGTTGGCTGATGGGCTGCCGGTCCCTGGGTCCGTTGGCCCTGCAGGAGCGGCTGCGCAGCGGCGTTGGGCTGGAGGAGCTCACGCCCCTGGAGCTGGAGTGGCTGCCTCGCTGGGACCGGAACCTGCAGGCCTACGAGGCGGTCTGGGGCGCCTGCGACGGCCTGTGGCTGCTGCGGCCGGAACGCTGGAGCCTGCCCAGGCGCTGGCGCTTTCAGGCCGAAGCCCGGCAACGCCGCCGTGGAGGGGGCTGGCTGGGAGCGAAGCAACTGGAGGCCCTGGTGCGCTCCAGCCTCCACTCCCTACCGCCCGCTCTCTACCAGGACCCACTGATGGAGCGGCAAGAGCAACTGGAGGGTGGGGGAATTCTGGACGGACAGCGACGCTGCCACCCCCTGCCGGTTCAGGTCTCGGCGTCGGCCTCGGCCTCCTCGGCGATCGGGTAGACGAAGCCCTGGGCTCGCCCGCTCAGCACCGCCTTTCCAAGCGACATCGCCTTGCGGGCCGCGTCCCCGGCCTTGGCCTTCCAGTGGGCGTGGCGCTGGTTGCGCTTGCCTTTGGAGGTCTTCTTCTTGGGAACAGCCATCCCGCTATCTCACTGCCAAACCACGATCCTCCGCCGCCGACTCGACTTTCGTCAAATCGCTACAGTCTTTTTCTGCAAGGGACGCCTGTGAGCAGCAGTTCTCCTCCGGACCCGGCCGCCACGACCGCTCCCGGTGCCGGCAACACCGGCCCATCCTCCAGCGCTCCGGCGCCGGAGGTGCGCCCGGCCTTCAGTTTGGGAGGCCAACAGGGCACGCCCTCCTACAGCCAGTTGCTGCAGGACATCAAGACCGGCCGCGTCGAGAGTCTGGAGCTGTCTCCCGGCCAACGGCTGGTCACCGCCACCTTCAAGGACGGCAAGACCCGCCAGGTGCCGATCTTCAGCGACAACCAGCAGTTGCTGCGCACGGCGGAGCAGGCCAAGGTGCCCCTGTCGGTGCGCGACGAGCGTCGCGACGATGCCATGGCCGGCCTGGTCACCAATGGTCTGCTGGTGATCCTGCTGATCGCAGGCCTGACCCTGCTGGTGCGTCGTTCCGCCCAGGTGGCGAACAAGGCTCTGGGCTTCGGCCGCAGCCAGCCCCGGCTGCAGGAGGAGGGGGCGATCGCCGTGCGCTTCGAGGATGTGGCCGGCATCACGGAAGCCAAGGAGGAGCTCCAGGAGGTGGTGACCTTCCTCAGGACCCCCGAACGCTTCACCTCCATCGGCGCCAGGATCCCCAAGGGGGTGCTGCTGGTGGGCCCCCCGGGCACCGGCAAGACCCTGCTGGCCCGGGCGATCGCCGGCGAGGCCGGCGTTCCTTTCTTCTCGATGGCGGCCACGGAGTTCGTGGAGATGTTCGTGGGGGTGGGCGCCAGCCGGGTGCGGGATCTGTTCCGCAAGGCGAAGGCCAAGGCCCCCTGCATCATCTTCATCGACGAGATCGATGCCGTGGGACGCCAGCGGGGCGCCGGCATCGGCGGCGGCAACGACGAACGGGAGCAGACCCTCAACCAGCTGCTCACTGAAATGGACGGCTTCGAGGACAACTCGGGGGTGATCCTGCTGGCGGCCACCAACCGACTGGACGTGCTCGACACGGCCCTGCTGCGGCCGGGCCGGTTCGACCGCCGCATCAGCGTCGACCTGCCCGATCGCGCCGGTCGGGAGGAAATCCTCTCGGTCCACGCCCGCACCCGGCCCCTGGCGGCGGAGGTCTCCCTCGCTGACTGGGCCCGCCGCACCCCCGGCTTTTCCGGCGCCGATCTGGCCAACCTGCTCAACGAGGCGGCCATCCTCACCGCCCGGCGTCAGAAGAGCCAGGTTGACGACCAGGCGATCGGCGACGCTCTCGAGCGCATCACCATGGGGCTGGCCGCAGCGCCGCTGCAGGACAGCGCCAAGAAACGGCTGATCGCGTACCACGAGATCGGCCACGCCCTGCTCACCACCCTGGTGCCCCATGCCGACAAGCTCGACAAGGTGACCCTGCTGCCCCGGGCCGGGGGGGTGGGCGGCTTCGCCCGCACCATGCCCGACGAGGACATCCTCGATTCCGGCCTGATCAGCAAGGCCTACCTGCGGGCTCGGCTGGTGGTGGCCCTGGGGGGGCGCGCCGCCGAAATCGTGGTGTTCGGCCCCAGTGAGGTGACCCAGGGAGCCAGCAGCGACCTGCAGCTGGTGCGTCGCATCTGCCGCGACATGGTGCTGCGCTACGGCTTCTCCAGCCTCGGACCCCTTGCCCTGGAGGAGGAAGGGGAGGAGGTGTTCCTGGGCCGCGACTGGATCCGCTCCAGTCCCCACACCTCGGTGCGCACCGGAAACCGCATCGACGAACAGGTGCGCAAGCTGGCCGTCGAGGCTCTGGAGAAAGCCGTGGCCGTGCTCACCCCCCGCCGCGAACTGATCGACGAACTGGTCAATCGGCTGATCGAGCTGGAAACCATCGATGGCGACAGTTTCCGCTCCCTGGTCGAGACCTACGAAGAGCGTGGTTCAGCTGTCGCCGCCCAGACCGGAGGCAAAGCGGATGTCGAGGCTGCGCAGGTAGGTGTGTAGGCCGGCGTCCTGAATCGGCAGCAGCCGGGCCGGGTGGCCGCTTTCGTTGACGTGGGAATGCCAGTGGCCCGGGGGTGTCACGAAGGCGGCGCCGGGCTCCCACTCCATCCGCACGGGGTTGCGGATCGTGCCGTCCGGGTTGAGGTCGGGCCCCGAAAGGGTGGCGCACCCCGGTTGGCAGTCGATCACCAGATCGAGCGCCACCGACTGATGGCGATGGGGCGGCTGGACAGCCCCGGCCGGCACCAGCCCGTACATGGCCCAGAGGGTGTGGGTCACGGTGCGGCTCGCCGGCAGCTCCCTGTTGGCCAGCAGCAGGCTGAGCCGGTTGCTGCGGGCGCTGGTGGGATCCGACGCCAGGGCGGCGAGCTCCCCATCCAGCCAGGCCGCCGGGTAGTGGCTCGGGGCGAAACGGGCGGTTTCGGCCCGCACCCCGAGAAAGGTGAGCAGGGGGCCGTCATGGACCCAGTAGAGAACGCTTTCCGCCGAAGCTTCGAGCCGTGGGGCGAGGCCGGCCGGCAGAACAAACAGATCGCCCGCGCTCCAGTTCAGAGGAAGGGGCTCACCCCCAGGGCTGGCCGGGCAGAAACAGCGGCCGTCCCCCCGAAGCACGTAGAACAGCGAGCTGGTGGCGTTGGCGGCCACCCCGATGGAGTCCCCCTCGAGAATCCGTACGAAATTGGCAGAGAGGGCGGGGCTGGTGGCCGGTGACGCACAGCCGAGCCGGGCACTGAGGTCGAGCGGCAGGATCGCCGTCGGGCCGGTGGCGTGCAGAGCGGGGCCCCAGCGACCTTCCGGAATCGGCTCGGTGAGGCCTGGACGGATCGGATTGGCGGCCTGGCGGTAATCGAAGAGCTGGGTGGCCGCCCGCCAGTCGTGGGATAGGCCAGCCCCGGCAGGTGCCGGGTGTGCATCGACGCCGGCGGGAACCGGGGGGCGGACGGCCTGGATCGGTTCCATGGAGATAAGGGTAGGGGTGGAGAGCCTATGGAATCCGCAGCACCGGCAGCGTGTGCGTGGCGACGGACCGCAGCTGCCCGAGGGGCTCAGCCGCCTGCCACCGCCGGCACGATGCTCACCTCGTCGCCGTCGCTGAGGGCGGTGGACTGGTTGTCGAGGAAACGGATGTCCTCGCTGTTCACATAGAGATTCAGGAATCGGCGCAGCTTGCCGTTCTCATCGCAGAGGCGGGCCTGGATACCCGGGAAACGGCCTTCCAGGGCCTGCAGCAGGCTGTCGATGCTGGTGGCCTCGAGGCTGACGCTGGCCTCGTCGTTGGTGAACTTCTGCAGGGGGGTGGGGATCAGAACCTGGATGGCCATGGAGACGAACGGTGGGACGGCGAAAAGGCAGAAGGGGGAAGGGTTCAGGCCGGGACGGCGGCAGCGCCGTGGGCGGCCTGGGCCTGCTGCCAGGCGGCATTGAAGCTGGCCAGCTGGGGCTCGATGGTGAGCGGTGCGCCGATGGAGGAGGCGATGGCCTCGGTGGTCTTGAGGCCGTTGCCGGTGATGTAGGCGACAGTGGTTTCGGAGGGATCGATCTTGCCCTGCTCCACCAGCTTCTTGAGCACGGCGATGGTGGTCCCGCCGGCGGTTTCGGTGAACACCCCCTCCATTTCGGCGAGCAGCTTGATGCCCTCGATGATCTCCTCGTCGGTGACGGAGGCGATGCTGCCACCGGTGCGGTTGGCGATGTCGATGGCGTAGGGGCCGTCGGCCGGGTTGCCGATGGCGATCGACTTGGCGATGGTGTTCGGCTTCACCGGCGTGATGAAGTCGCGGCCGGCGGCGAAGGCCTGGGCGATGGGGGAGCAGCCCTCGGCCTGGGCGCCGCTGAAGCGCACGGGCTTCTCCTCCACCAGACCCACCTTGATGAACTCGTCGAAGCCCTTGCGGATCTTGGTGAACAGGGAGCCGGAGGCCAGGGGCGCCACAATGTGGTCGGGCAGCTGCCAGCCGAGCTGCTCGATCACCTCGTAGCCCAGGGTCTTGGAACCTTCGGAGTAGTAGGGGCGCAGGTTGATGTTGACGAAGCCCCAGCCGTAGGTGTTGGCCACCTCTGAGCAGAGCCGGTTGACCTGGTCGTAGTTGCCCTTCACCGCCATCAGGGTGGGGTTGTAGACGAGGGTGCCCAGCACCTTGCCCAGCTCCAGGTCGCTGGGGATGAAGACACAGCACTCCAGGCCGGCGTGGGCGGCGATGGCGGCGGTGGAGTTGGCCAGGTTGCCGGTGGAGGCACAGCTGACGGTGGTGAAGCCGAGCTCCCGGGCGCGGGTGAGGGCCACCGACACCACCCGGTCCTTGAAGGACAGGGTGGGCATGTTGACCCCGTCGTTCTTGATGTACAGGGAGGACAGCCCCAGGCGCTTGGCCAGGCGGTCGGCTCTGAGCAGGGGCGTGAAGCCGGTGCCCACATCGATCGGATCCCCCTCGATAGGCAGGAATTCGCGGTAGCGCCAGATGGAGGTGGGACCGGCCTCGATGGTGGCGCGGCTGACCCGACTGCGGATGGCGTCGTAGTCATAGACGACCTCGAGGGGGCCGAAGCAGACGTCCTCACAGACGTGACGGGCTCCGGCTTCGTAGGGGTGACCGCATTCCTTGCAACGCAGGCCCGTGAAGGTGGAGCGGGAAAGGGTGGCGGTCAAGAAGGTCCCGGTCGCTGGGTCGTCAAGCTAACAGCGGCGACTGGAGCCTGCCCTGAATGCCGATCTCGCAGGTCGGGTATTGCACCATCCAATGGCGGCCCCGGTCGCGGCGCCCGGCCCGCCCACCGACGCCCCCCTTGTCGCCGGCAGGGATCTGCCTACGCTCCTGTCGTGCCCCTCCCCTTCCCTCCGCCGTCCCGTCGGATGCCGCGCCTGGCCATCGGCCTGGCGATCGCCACCGGAGTGCTGCTGGCGCTGTGGGCGGCGGCCCGGCTCTCGATCGAGTGGCTCTGGTTCGCCCAGTTCGACTTCCAGGGCGTCCTGTTGCGTCGCTGGATGCTGCAGATCGTCGCCTTCGCCCTGGTCTTCGGGCTGGGTTCGGCGCTGCAGCTGGCCCAGCTGCAGCGCTGCTGGCGGCTGCGGGAGCAGGGCGCCGAGGCTCCCCGGCCCAAGGAACCCCTGCTGCGGATGGGCAACGCCGCCCTGGTGGCGGTGCTGATCGGACTGGTGCTGGTGCTGGTGGGAGGGCTCAGCTACCTGATGGTGCAGGCCCGGGGGCTGATCGAGAACCCCTTCAGCGGCGATGTGATCACCGGCTTCTCCGTGCTGAGGGATCTGCCGCCCCTGCTGGTGGCGGCGCTGGCGGGGAGCCTGCTGCTGCCCCTGCTGCTGTGGCCCCTGACCAGCCTGCGCTTCACCCTGGCAGCGGCCCTGGCGGGATCGGCCACGGCGGTGGCAAGGGGGTGGAGCCTGTGGCTGCCGGCCCTGCTCGCCACCCCCTTTGGTGAAGGGGACCCGCTCACCGGCATTGATCTGTCCTTCACGGTGCTGCGCCTGCCGGCCCTGAGGCTGCTGCTGAGCGTGCTTTTCGCCCAGGGGGTGGTGGGACTGGCGGCCTGTCTGCTGCTCACCATCGGCAAGGGCCGCAGTCTCTCCGATCTGCGTTTCGACGGCCTCAGCCGGGCCCAGCAGCGGGTGCTGCAGCCCCAGGTGGCCGCCCTGGCGGTGGTGATGGCCCTCAGCAACGCCCTGGCTCCCTTTGATCTGATGGTGCAGGGCAGCGGTGTGGCAGCGGGGGCGGGCTTCGTGGATCTGCACGTGCGCCTGCCGTTGCGGCTGCTGTTCGCCGTGCTGCTGCTGCTCACCGCCCTGGCGCTGCTGGTGCCCCTGCCCCGGGGCTGGCTGCGCCGCGGCGCCCTGCTGCCCCTGGCCGGCACGGCCCTGCTGGTGCCGATCAGCGAGTGGGTGTTTTCGCCCCTGGCCCAGCGCTTCTGGGTGCAGCCGCGGGAGCTGGTGGTGGAAACCCCCTACCTGGCCCGCAGCATCCGGGCCACCCGTCGCGCCTTCGGCCTCGAGCGGGTGCGCACCCTCACCCTGGAGCCACGCCAGCGGATCACGACCGCGGATCTGGCCAAGGCCCCCGGCACCCTGGACAACATCCGTCTCTGGGACAGCCAGCCCCTGCTCGCCGCCAACCGCCAGCTGCAGCAGCTGCGCCTTTACTACACCTTTCCCTCGGCGGCGGTGGATCGCTACCCCCTGCAGGGCAAGACCAGCCGCGACGGCTCCCAGCAGGTGCTGATCGCGGCCCGGGAACTGGACACCGGCGCCCTGCCGCCTGGCTCACGCACCTGGCTGAACCGGCATCTGGTGTTCACCAACGGCCACGGTTTCACGGTTTCGCCGGTGAACGCCTTCGGTGCCGACGGACTGCCCCTGTTCTTTGTGAAGGACCTGGGCCGCAGCGGTCGCGTGCAGGGCATCCCCCAGCTGAGCATCAGCGACCGGGAGGCCCGCGAGGCCCTGCCGGTGGGCAGCCCGAGTCTCTACTTCGGCTCCGGCCCTTCCCCCTACGCCATCGCCCCCACCAAGGTCCAGGAGTTCTCGTATCCGGAGGGAGAGCTCAACGTCTACACCCACTACAACGGCACCCGGGGCATCTCCCTGGCCAGCGCCTGGCAGCGCCTGGGCGCGGCGATCTACCTGAAGGAGCCGCGGGTCCTGTTCACCGGCTCCCTCACCGACCAGTCACTGCTGCTGCTGCGGCGCCAGGTGAACCAGCGGCTGGCGGCCCTGGCCCCGTTCCTGCGCTTCGAGAGCCAGCCCTACCTGGTCACCGCGGAGGTGGCCGGCACGCCCGGATACCGGGCGGAGCAATACCAGTACTGGCTTCTGGATGGGTTCACCACCAGCCGCTCCTATCCCTACAGCGATCCCAACCCGGCAGGTCTGCGTTATTTCCGCAACCCCGTCAAGGCGGTGGTGGATGCCCACGACGGCCGGCTCTGGCTCTACGTCAACGATGCGAGCGATCCGGTGCTGCGCACCTGGATCCGGGCCTTCCCCGAACTGTTCCGGCCCCTCTCGGCCATGCCCCGCTCCCTGCTCAGCCACATCAGGGTGCCGAAGAGCCAGTTCGACATCCAGTCAGAACGGCTGCTGCGCTATCACGTCACCGACGTGCGCACCTTCTACAACGGCGACGACGTCTGGTCGGTGCCACTGGAGACCTACGGCGACAAGAGCGTGCCGGTGTCGCCGTACCACCTCACCCTGCAACTGCCCGGCGAGCAGCGCTCCGAGTTCGTGCTGCTGCTGCCGTTCACGCCCCTGCGGCGCTCGAACCTGGTGGGCTGGTTGGCGGCCCGCAACGATCCCCCCCATTACGGGGAGCTGCTGCTGGTGCGCTTCCCCCAGCAGCGGCTGCTGCTGGGCCCCCAGCAGATCACCGCCCTGATCGACCAGGACCCGACGATCAGCTTCCAGTTCGGTCTGTGGAACCGACTGGGTTCGCGCCTGTTCCGCGGCAACCTGCTGGTGCTGCCGGTGGGCGAGGGGCTGCTCTATGTGGAACCGATCTACCTGCAGTCGAAGAGCAACGACCTGCCCACCCTGGTGCGGGTGGTGGTGACCGACGGCAGGCGATTCGCGATGGAGAGGGACCTGCGGCAGGCCCTGCAGCGACTGGTGGAAGCCACTCCCACAGGCAGCTCCGGGGCTCCACCCCTGCCCCTGCCGGCCACTGCCCCGGCGGTCGTCCCCTGAACGGCCTCTGACCCTGGGGTCCATGAAAAAGGGCCCCGTGGGGCCCTGAGGGATGGAAGCCGAAGCGGCTCTCCGGGCCGATCAGGCGGCCACGGCGGTCTTGGGATCAAGGGCGCCCTTGGCGTAGAGGGTGGCGTAGTAGTTGATGTCGCGCTGCTTGATCTTGCTGGCGTTGCCGGCGGCCCAGAACTGCTGGTAGCGGTCGAGGCAGACCTTCTTCATGTAGGCCCTGGCGGGCTTGTTGAAGTGGCGGGGATCGAAGTTGGCGGGATCCTTGGCGGCGGCTTCCCGCACGGCGGCGGTGAAGGCCAGGCGGTTGTCGGTGTCGATGTTCACCTTGCGCACGCCGTTGCGGATGCCTTCCTGAATCTCCTCGACGGGGACGCCGTAGGTCTCGGGGATGGCACCGCCGTACTTGTTGATCATGTCCAGCCATTCCTGAGGAACGGAGCTGGAGCCGTGCATCACCAGGTGAGTGTTGGGGATGGCCTTGTGGATCTCGGCGATCCGGGAGATGGCCAGCACCTCACCGGTGGGCTTGCGGGTGAACTTGTAGGCGCCGTGGCTGGTGCCGATGGCAATGGCCAGGGCGTCGACCTTGGTCTTGGCGACGAAGTCAGCCGCCTCGGCGGGGTCGGTGAGCAGTTGGGAGTGGTCGAGGGCGCCCTCGAAACCGTGGCCGTCCTCCGCCTCCCCCTTGCCGGTCTCCAGGGAGCCCAGGCAGCCCAGTTCCCCTTCCACACTCACGCCGATGGCATGGGCCACGTCAACCACTTCCTTGGTGACCGCCACGTTGTAGTCGTAGCTGGCGGGGGTCTTGGCGTCGGCCTCCAGGGAGCCGTCCATCATCACGGAGGTGAAGCCGTTGGCCGCGGCGCCGTAGCAGGTGGCGGGGCTGTTGCCGTGGTCCTGGTGCATGACCACCGGGATATCGGGATAGGTCTCGACCGCGGCCAGGATCAGGTGGCGCAGGAAGCTTTCGCCGGCGTACTGGCGGGCCCCACGGGAGGCCTGCAGGATCACCGGGCTGTCGGTCTCGTAGGCAGCCTCCATGATCGACTGCACCTGCTCCAGGTTGTTGACGTTGAAGGCAGGGATGCCATAGCCGTTCTCAGCGGCATGGTCGAGCAGCAGCCGAAGCGGTACGAGCGCCATGGGAAATCTCGCGGTATGGGGGTGGAGACGGTTGCGGTGAACCGTGTTCGAGGGACGGCGGACGGGGTCGTCCCGCCGGGTCTGGGGGGGAGTCTAGGGGATGCCCCCCAGGGTTCCTGCTCCGGAGAGGGCCCAGTCGCAGCAACGCTGGCTGGTGACCGCCTCGGCCAGGCCGGGCACCATCGGACGACGCTGCCGCACCGCCTCCGACCACCAGCCCAGCAGCCGGCGCACCGGCGCGATGCGGCCGTCTTCCCAGGTGCGAGCGAAGGCCAGGGCGGGATCGGCCGGCAGGGGGCGAAGGGCTTCGCCGGGGCGGGCCATCCACAGCTGCATGCCGTGGACGTAATCAGCCTGGTTGCTGGAGCCCAGCACCAGGGTGGCGTCGCTGCCGTAGAGCTCGATCCAGTAGCCCCGGCCCCCGCGGGCCACCGAAGAGAGGGTGAGCTGGGCGGGCACGGGCCGGCCGCCTCGGTCCTCCAGCTCCAGCTGGACCAGAGCGCTGTCCGGCGCGTCCACCGGCGCGGTGGCTGTGGAGCCGGGAAGGGGCCTCTCGCTGATGGCGGTGCTGAGCCTGGCGCTGAGGCTTTGGCTGGGACCGATCAGCCAGTGCAGGGTGTCAAAGGCATGGGTGCCGAAGGCGCCGAGAACGCCGCCTCCGGCGGCGGCCTGGGAATACCAGCTCCAGGGCCGGCTGGGATCGGCGCGGCTGCCCATCAGCCAGTCGAACGTCACCAGCCAGGGATCCCCCAGCACCCCCGCCTCCAGCAGAGCGGCCAGCTGCTGGAGGTGGGGCACGGCCCGGTATTCGAAATCCACCGCCACGGTCAGGTCCCGGTGGAGGGCCAGGCGCTGCAGGTCCTCCACCTGGCCGGCGTTGAGCGCCACGGGCTTTTCCAGCAACAGGTGCTTGCCCGCCTCCAGGGCGGCCCGGGCCAGGCCGAAGCGGGGCTCGGGGGGCGTGGCGATCACCACGGCCTCCACGGCGGGGTCGGCCAGCAGGGCGTCGAACTCGTGGTGGCTGGGGAGCTCCGCTGATCGGCCGGCCTGCTCGGCGCGCTCCGGCCGGGGGTGCCAGAGGGCCACCGGTTCGGTGGCAGGGCAATCCCGCAGGGCGGGCAGGATCACCTTCTCGCCGAAACCGAGGCCCGCGACAGCCACCCGCAGGGGAGGGTCAGCCCGTTGCATCGGTGGCCCCATCGGGATTCGCTTCGGAACGGGCGGCGGCGCAGGCGGCCTGCAGCACCCGGGTGGTGAGATCGTCTGCGGCGGCCGCCTGCCAGCTCGCGCCCCAGCGGGGCAGGCCGTTGACGGCGGTGTCGCGGTAGAGCGCCTCGTCGCAGTCCAGCTGCATCACGTAGAGCTGGCCCACCGGCGGCCGTTCGTCGTCGGCGGCATCGGCGGCCGGCTGGAAGCGGCTCAGCACCGAAAGCCGGCCCTCCCGATCGAAGCGCAGGCTGCCCGAGTCCCACCACTGGCGGCCGTCGGCGCTCGCCTCCACCTCCTGCCAGTCGACCGGGCCGGCCCAGACGGCGGCAGGGCCGGTCAGCCAGAGGACGAGGCTCAGCAGGGCCGCGAGCAGAGGGAGAGAAAAGCGCCGGGATCCCATGGCCCTCACGAGGATGCGGCGGCCGCAGCGCGCACGGTGCCGTGCAGCCGCAGCAGGGTGGCCAGGGTGCTGCGCAGCTGGGGCCGGGGCACGATCGTGTCGACGAAACCGTGGTCCTGCAGGTATTCGGCGGTCTGGAAGCCTTCAGGCAGCTTCTCGCCCAGGGTCTGCTCGATCACTCTCCGGCCGGCGAAGCCGATCAGGGCCTTCGGTTCGGCCAGGATGAGATCCCCCAGCATGGCGAAGCTGGCGGTGACGCCGCCGGTGGTGGGATGGGTGAGCAGGGGCAGGTAGAGCAGTTCGGCGCTGCGGTGGCGTTCCAGGGCGCCGGACACCTTGGCCATCTGCATCAGGCTGAGCATCCCCTCCTGCATGCGGGCCCCACCCGAGGCGCAGACGATCAGCAGCGGGTAGCGGCGGGCGGTGGCCAGTTCCACCAGACGGGTGAGCTTCTCGCCCACCACCGAGCCCATGGAGCCTCCCATGAACCGGAAGTCCATCACCCCCAGGGCCAGGGGCATGCCCTCCAGGCGGCAGAGGCCGGTGACCACCGCATCCCGCAGGCCCGTGGCCCGCTGGCTGTCCCGCAGGCGGTCGGCGTAGCTGCGCCGGTCCTTGAAAGCGAGGGGATCGGTGGGGGCGAGATCAACATCGATGGGCTCGAAGCTGCCCTCGTCGGCGATCAGGCGGATGCGCTCGGCGCTGTCGATGCGGTGGTGATGGCCACAGCCCTTGCAGACGCTGGCGTTGGCCACCAGATCCTTGCGGTACACCACCAGGCCGCATTCGGCGCACTTGCTCCAGAGCCCGTCGCCCTCATCGGCCTCCGGACCTTTGCTGGCCTTCACGGCCGGAGCGTTCTTGCGGCGATCGGCGAACCAGTCGAACAGGGACATGGGGCGTCGGAAGCAAGGGGGGGCGCAGGCCTGAGGCCATTAAAGACCCAGGCCCCACAGGGCCAGCCAGGGCCGGTGGCCGCCGATCCACACCGCCAGGGCACCGGCGGCGAGGAAGGGACCGAAGGGGAAGGGCTGCTGGCGGCCCAGGCGGCCGGTGAGGCGACCGATCCCCCCCACCACGGCGCCGCCGAGCACGGCCAGGCTCACCGCCAGCCCCAGACCCAGGGGCCCCAGCCAGGCCCCCATCAGGGCGGCCAGCTTGGCGTCGCCGAGCCCCAGGGCCGGCCGGCCCATCGCCTTCTGGGCCAGGGCGCTGAGGGCCTCGAAGCCCAGCAGCCCGGCGGCCACGGCGAGCAGGTGGGAGAACAGCAGCTCCCGGCCCACCGCCGCCCCCTGGGGGAAGCCCAGGGTGGCGGTGACCGCCAGCCCCAGCAGCACCCCCCAGCGGCAGAGGGGTTCGGGCAGCCAGAGGCTGTCGAGATCGATCAGGGCCAGGGGCAGCAGCCAGCTGGCCAGCAGCCAGCCGGCAGCGAGCAGCAGCCAGGGGCTGGGATCGGGGCCCATGGCCTGCGGGCGGGCGAAGAGCATGGCCACCCAGAGCCCGGCGCAGAGGAGCTCCACCAGGGGGTAGCGCACGGGGATGGGGGCGTGGCAGTGGCGACAGCGGCCCCGCAGCAGCAGCCAGCTCAGCAGCGGCAGGTTCTCGAACCAGGCCAGGGAGGCCCCGCAGCGGGGGCAGTGACTGCCTGGGAAGACGAGCGACTCCTCCCGGGGAAACCGCCAGACGACGACATTGAGGAAGCTGCCGATACAGGCCCCGACCAGGGCCACCAGGGGCGCCAGCAGGTCGGGCGGGAGCACCATGGTGAAAATGAGGTCGGTGCTCATGGCAGGGGGCGGCTGGCCGGCACCCGATTGCCCCGGTTCCGGGCCGGACGGGGGCGCAGCAGCTCCATCGGCACGAAGTGTTCTTCAGGCAGCAGGATCGGGGCCTCGAACACCACCCGCCCCTGGGGGCCATCACCCAGCACAACGCCCATCGGGTCGGGAGCGGTGGGACAGGATTCGAGGAAGCGGAAATAGATGCGCCTTGAGCGTCGCAGCAGGTCGGCGCTGTTGATCCGGTCGAGGCGCAGAGATGCCGACGGATGGGCTCCCTGCTGGAGTGCCGAGGAGGACTCTCCACCCCGGATCCGGAACGAAGGACCGCTGGATGCCGGTGAATTGGCGTCTGTGGGTTGGACGCCGGGCGGATGGACGTTGGGGGGTTGGGCGGTGATGGGATTCACCGATTCCGTTCGTCCGATCTTAGGGCCGAACGGAAGATCAAGAGGTCGATCTTCAGCTGAGTTTCTTCTGTTCCTGGATCAACCTGTGGATGATCGGCGTGAGGATGATCTCCATCGCGAAGCCCATCTTGCCGCCGTTCACCACGATGCTGGTGGGGCTCGACATGAAGGAATCGTGGATCATGCGAAGCAGGTAGGAGAAGTCGATCCCCCACTTCTCGCGAGCCCCTTTGCGGAAGTGAATGATGACGAAGCTCTCGTCGGGGCTGGGGATGTTGCGGCAGATGAAGGGGTTGGAGGTGTCCACCGTCGGCACCCGCTGGAAGTTGATGTCGGTGCGGCTGAACTGGGGGCAGATATGGTTGATGTAGTCGGGCATGCGGCGCAGGATCGTGTCCACGATCGCTTCGGCCGAATAGCCCCGCTCGGCGTTGTCGCGTGAGATCTTCTGGATCCACTCCAGGTTGGCGATCGGCACCACACCGATCAGCAGGTCCACCAGGGCGGCCACGTTGTAGCCCTCGCCCTTCACGCCGCCGTGCAGCCCCTCATAGAAGAGGAGGTGGGTGTCCTCGGGAATCGGCTCCCATGGGGTGAACTGGCCCGGTTCCAGGCTGGTGCCGAGGCGGGCGTTGTGTTCGGCCGCCTCTTCCACCGAGTGGAGGTAGTAGCGCCGGTCGCCGCCGCCGGTTGCGCTGTAGGTGCGGAACAGTTCCTCGAGCTTGTCGAAGATGTTGGCTTCGGGGCCGAAGTGGGAGAAGTTATCGCCGCGGGCCTGGGCCTCGGCCATGGCCTGCTTCATCGGGCCCCGCTCGAAGCGGTGGAAGCTGTCGCCCTCCACCACCGCCGGGATGATGCCCTCCCGGGAGAAGATGTGCTCGAAGGCCCGCTTCACGGTGCTGGTTCCCGCTCCCGAGGAACCGGTGACAGCCACGACCGGGTGACGCTTCGACATCGACGCAGGGGGGTTGGGAGGGTGTGAGTTTGGCAGGTCGCCGGTCCGCACCCACCTGGAGCGTTACCCGTGGAAGCAGTCTGGAGCCTGCCCTCAGGCGCCCAGAGCTTCCAGCAGGTGGTCGCCCATGGCCCGGCAACCCACCCGGGTGCAGCCCTCGCCCATGAGCAGATCGCCGGTGCGGCAGCCCGCCGCCAGCACCCGGTCCACCGCCGTCTCCAGAGCGGTGGCGGCAGACTCCTGCTGCAGGCCCACCCGCAGCAGCATGGCGGCGGAGAGCACCATGGCGATCGGATTGGCCAGATCCTGTCCGGCGATGTCGGGGGCCGACCCGTGCACCGGCTCGAACAGGCCCGGGCCCTGGGACCCCAGCGAAGCCGAGGGGAGCATGCCGATCGAGCCGGTGAGCATGGCGGCCTCATCGGAGAGGATGTCGCCGAACAGGTTGCCCGTGAGCAGCACATCGAACTGGCGGGGCTCCCGCACCAGCTGCATGGCGGCGTTGTCGACGTACATGTGACTCAGTTCAACGGCGGGGAATTCGCTGTGGATCGCCTCCACCCGATCGCGCCACAGCTGGCTGACATCCAGCACGTTGGCCTTGTCCACCGAGCAGAGGCGGCCGCGGCGCTCGGCCGCCAGCCGGAAGCCCACCCGAGCGATCCGATCCACCTCCTCATCGCTGTAGACCATCGTGTTGAAGGCCCGCTCGCGCCCGTCGATCTGCACGCGCCCCTTGGGGGTGCCGAAGTAGATACCGCCGATCAGCTCACGCACCACCAGCAGGTCGACCCCTTCGATCACCTCGGGCCGCAGGCTGCTGGCGGCGGCCAGGGCGGGGATGATCTTCACCGGCCGCAGGTTGGCGAACAGCCCCAGGCCGGAACGCAGGGCCAGCAGGCCGCTCTCGGGCCTCTGCTCCCGGGGCAGGCCATCGAAGCGGGGCGAACCGATGGCCGCCAGCAGCACCGCATCGGCAGCCCGGCAGGCGGCCAGGGTGCTCTCGGGCAGGGGAACGCCGGTGGTATCGATGGCCGCGCCGCCCACGGGCTGCTCGTCGAAGCTGAGCGTGAAGCCATGGCTGGCGCTGACCGTCTCCAGCAGGGCACGGGCCACGGCGGTGATCTCCGGACCGATGCCGTCCCCCGCGAGCAGGGTGATCCTGTAGCTGGTCATCGCTGGGTGGGGCCGGGCAGCAGGCGAGGCTACTTCTGCAGCTGTCGCAGGGTGCGGGCCATCTCGGGCAGCTTGTTGAACACCGCCGAGCAGCGCAGCCAGAGCCGGTTGGGAATGGCCGGATAGCCGCTGACCACCTCACCGGCCGCCACTTCGCCGTGGATGCCGGACTTGGAGGAGGCGATGGCCCGATCACCGATCACGGCCCGGTTGGCCACCCCCACCTGGCCCGCCAGGATGACGCCATTGCCGAGCACGGCGCCGCCGGCGATGCCCACCTGGGCGGCAAGGGCGCAGCCTTTCCCTGTGACCACCCCATGGCCCACGTGCACCAGGTTGTCGATCTTGGTGCCGGCGCCGATGCGGGTCTCACCCACCGAGGGCCGATCGATGGTGGAGCCGCAGCCCACCTCCACCCCGTCCTCCAGCACCACCCGGCCGGTCTGGGGCATCTTCACCCAACCGGTGGCGGTGGGCACGAAGCCGAAGCCCTCGGCGCCGATCACCGCGTTCGACTGGACCACGCAGCCCGCCCCGAGGCGGCTGCCGGGGTGGAGCACGGCGTTGGCGTGGATCTCGCAGCCCTCGCCCAGGTGCACGTCGTCGTAGAGCACCACACCGGGATGGAGGGTGCAGCCCCGGGGCACGACGCAGGCGGCGCCGATCACGCTGTGGGCGCCGACATGCGCCTCAGCCGCCACCGCAGCGCTGGCATCCACCACGGCGCTGGGATGGATCCCCGGGGGCCTGGGCGTGGGGGGGTGGAGCGCCGCCAGGGCCTCGGCGAAGCCCAGGCGGGGATTCTTCACGGCCACCCAGGCCAGTCCGCGCTCGCTGGCCAGCTGCTGCAGCTCTTCGTCGAGGGGCAGCAGCAGGGCGGCGGCGCCGCTGGCGGCCAGGGCGGCGGCCAGGGCGTTGCCGGCTTCCAGAAAGGCCAGCTGGCCGGCACCGGCGCGGTCGAGGGCTTCGGCGCCGCTGATCTCCGGGTCGGCTCCGAGGTGGCGGGGGCTGTCCACCTGCACGGCGCTGATCCGATCGAGCAGGCTGCTGAAGCGCATTCCCCAGGGGGCGGACGGCCCGGATCGTAGGTCGTGCCGGCCATGGTGGGAGCGTTCCTGCGGCGGCCCCAGGCGATGCCCCTTCCCCCGCAACCGATCGTGATCCTGGGCGGCTTCCTGATCGGCCCGGAGGCCCATGCCCCCATGGCGGCCCGGCTGGGGAAGCAGACCGGGCAGCCGGTGCGGCTGGTGCCGGTGGGCAAGCCCGGGTGGCTGCCGCGGTGGCCGAGCTGGCGCGGGACTAGCCCACCGGGAAGGTGACGCTGGTGGGCACAGGCTCAGGCGCCGGGATCGAGCAGCTCGGCCAGCGGCACGAAGCGGTAACCACGACGGCGCAGGTCGGGAACGATGCGGCGCAGGATCCGGTCGGTGCGGCCGCTGAGAGCGGGGGTGTCGTGCAGCACCAGGATGCCCCCGGGGTGGGCGTTGAGTCGCACGAACAGGGTCACGAACCACAGGGGCGGCCGCAGGGTGTCCCAGGGAAAGATGGAGCCCAGCACCAGGCGGTAGGGGCCGCCGGCGAGCCAGGCCAGCATGGGCCGGTGGAACCAGCCGCCACCGGGCCGGAACCAGCGCCAGGCCACCGCCTGCGGGGCAGCCGACGCCTCGATCGCTCGGGCGGTTCCTCCCAGCTGCTCCACGAACTCCGAACGGCAGAGGGCGGCGGCGGGCTCATCGCGCCAGAGGTGGTTGCCCAGGGTGTGGCCCTGCTGCAGGGCCCGGCGGGCGAAGCGGTGATCCAGCCCCAGGTGGGAGCCGATCAGGAAGAAGGTGGCCGGCACCTCCAGCTGCCGCAGCAGGGTGAGCAGGGCTTCGGAGCCGGGGCCGCTGGGGCCGTCGTCGATGGTGAGAGCCAGCCGCTTCTCTCCGCCCGGTACACAGAAGATCACTCCGGGGTTGAGGGGGGCGAGCAGGCCGCGGACCAGCAGGGAGGGCAGCAGCACCACAAGCGCTGGTGGCACCAGGATGAACGCCCCTAGGGCCAGCGGCAGGCTCATGGCAGGAACCGGCAGGGCCGGTCTGGGCAACAGCCTGTTTCGAGGCCGGATTCGCTGCGCTTCTGCTGCATCTGGACCCAGGGCAGGGCACAGGACACCCGGCGCAAGTCGTACGGGGGAAACGTCATGAACAGGCTGAAGAAAGATGTCCCCACCAGAGGGCCGTGGCCCCCATCCTGCCGGGCTGGCTATGGCTGAAACGGCGCCCGCGGCCATCCACCCCCCGACGGAACCTCCATGACCGCCCCCAAGAAGCCGTCCAGCCGAAGCCGCGCCTCGACGGCCGCCAGGACCGCCATGGCCACGGGGATCCCCACCGCCCGGACCGTGATCTACTGCCACGGCATCTCCAACATGCCCCCCGAGGGGGTGCTGCGCTCGGAGTGGGACCGGGCCCTGTTCGGCGCCGACCAGGGGGAACGCACCCGCATGGCCTACTGGGTCGACCGGGAGCGCTACCCGGAGGCGGCAGGAATCTCCACCCGGGCCATCGGCCAGGACCGGGCCAGCCTGCAACCGGCGGCGGAGGCCCTGCTGGCGGCGTCGATCCGGGACAGCGACGACCGGGAGGCATCGTCGGCCTTCGTGGCCGCCATGACGCAACAGCTGGAAGGGGCCGCCCAGACCGCCGCCCAGCGGGGGGCGGTGATGGGCGGTCCGGCGGCGCAATCGGTGGAGGCCAAGGGGTTGTGGAGCCCGGTGACGGCCCTGTTCACCAAGGCCTTCATGGCCGATGTGAACGACTTCCTGTTCAACAGGAGCAAGCGGGAGCGGATGGTCCAGACCGTGAAGGACCGGGTGACCACGGGCGGTGGTCCCTTCGTGGTGATCGGCCACAGCCAGGGGAGCATGGTCACCTATCAGGCGCTGATGGAACTGGGCGACCAGCTGGAGGTGGATCTGTACGTCACGATCGGCTCCCCCCTGGGCCTGCCCCAGGTGACCGACGTGCTGCGCAAATGGCACGGGAAGAGGCTGCCGATCCCCGCGGGAGTGAAGCGCTGGGTGAACATCGCCCAGGACGGCGACATCGTCTGCCTGGATCAGACCCTGGCCGATGACTACAGCGCCACCGGCAAGCCGCCGATCCGGGATGAACGGGTGGCGGGCGTCGTCTGGCCGCCCAGCAAGGCCCACTCCGCCAGCCGCTACCTCTCGCGCCAGTCCACCCAGGAGACCGTGATGGGGGCCGTGGACCGCTCCCGCTTCCAGCCGGTGAGCCCGGTGACGGTGGCCCGCAACCTGGCGGAGTCCCTCGACGAGGATGCGACGGCGCGGGTGCCTGTGCTGATCGAACTGATGGACCGCAACCCCGCGGCGCAGCCGGGACTGGCGGGGGATTCCCTCCAGGACGCCAGGGAGAAGGTGCTGGCCTGGATCCAGGACAAGGTGCTGACCGCTCCGATCACGGCCGACACGGTCTACCTGGAGGACCAGCTGGACCGCTACGTGGCGGTGAACCTGACCCGGGCCGAGGTGGAAACCCTGGCCAGCGCGATGAGCCAGCACTACGGCGCTGCATCCCCGTCGGTGTACCGGATGTTCAGCAACAGCAGGAAGAAGGCCCTGATCAGGGACTCCATCCACGCCGTGCAGGCCCGCACCGCCCAGCTGGGATACAACGCCTACGGCCAGGGGATCACCTGGGCCGTGCTGGACACGGGCATCGACAGCCGCCATCCCCACTTCCACAACCCGGCCTTCGCCCCTGGCGGCACGATCGCCGCCGAGTGGGACTGCACCACCCGAGGTCCTGTGCTCGCCGGCAGCGACGACGATGCCAACGGCCACGGCACCCATGTGGCGGGCGTGATCGCCGGGGGACTGCAGGAGGTGGGAGGCCCGAACGGGCCGGCCATGCTGGCGATGGCTCCGAAAGCGCGGCTGGTGTCGTACAAGGTGCTGGCTGACAACGGCAGCGGCTACGACGCCTGGATCATCAAGGCGATCGACCACATCTGGCAGCAGAACCAGAACAGCCGCCGCCTGGCCATCCAGGGGGTGAACCTGAGCCTGGGGGGGCCCTTCGATCCGGCCAGCTTCGGCTGCGGCGATTCGCCCCTGTGCGCCTCCCTGCTGCGGCTGGTGCGCCAGGGCGTGCTGGTGGTGCTGGCGGCGGGCAACGAAGGCAGCGGCGACATCATCGTCGACGGCTTCACCTCCACCCGCTCCTTTGACCTCTCCATCGGCGACCCCGCCAACCTGGAGGAGGCCATCGCCGTGGGGTCGGTGCATCCCACCCTGCCCCACCGCTACGGCACCTCCTACTTCTCCTCGCGGGGCCCCACCGCCGACGGGCGCCTGAAACCCGACCTGGTGGGCCCGGGCGAGCAGATCCGCTCCTGCCGCAGCAGCAGTGACCCCAACCGCAGCCCCGACCGCGACCGAGAGAAAAGCGTCGAGGAGCTCTACATCGCCCTCTCGGGAACGAGCATGGCGGCGCCCCACATCTCCGGCCTGCTGGCGGCCTTTCTCTCGGTGCGCAGCGAGTTCATCGGCTATCCCGACCGGGTGAAGCGGATCCTGCTGGCCCACTGCACCGACCTGGAGCGCGACCGCTATCACCAGGGGGCAGGCCTGCCCAATCTCTCGAAGATGCTGCTGGAGACCTGAAGCATGCAGCGATGGACCGCCATGGTCCAGGTCTGACCCCTGCGCTTCTGCTCGCCATCAGGCCATGGGGGCTCTGCTACGCCGGGCGAGGCCGACAGCGGCTGGACCTCGCCGGGCGGAACACGCCGCTGGTGAGCCGGCCCTTGGGTGGCGACCGAGCTGTTGGTTGAATCGGATGAGAAGGCAGGGCCCCAGCGGATCGGGGTGTCCCAGGCGACCCTGATCCTGCCCATTCCTTCCTGTGACCGAGCGGAACAGGGTTTTGGGCCTCGGATCCCAGCGGGCCACAGGAAAGTCGACGATCAGGACGAGCCGAAACGGATTCGACAACAGCCGCTCATAAGATGTGCTTAACAGTGCATCCAGGATTGCTCAGATCCAGCTGAAGCCCTGCGTTCTCAACGGTTGAATGTATCAGGACTGCCCGTAGATCTCCGAATCAGGTGCAATCCATCGGCAGGTTCATGATATAGTAAGTTCACTGGAAACGGGCAACCGCTCTACCTCGAGCATTTCCTCACGCTCGGCTTGCAAGCTGAGTCTGTGGGCTCGGTTCAGTGATGCAGGGAAACAGCACTTCCCTGCCCTGATGCAGTAGCCAAGCGCGTCCATCCTGACGACCGATATCCGTCGTACAAGGGCTTCGGTCCATCCGGATGTTGTCGCAGGAGGTGGCCCGTTCCAGATGTCGTTTCATTGGAGATTCACACCATGACCAGCACCCAACAACAGACCAGCACCCGTTCCTCCGGGAATATGGACAATGTCGACGAGCGCCTGCGCCAGGCCATTCTCGACAAGCGCCAGGCCCAGATCCAGGAATTGTCCGAAAAAATCGATCGGCTGCAGAACCAGGCCCGACAAGTGGCTGACGATGTCCGCAGCGAAACCCAGAGCAAGATCGACGACCTGAAGGCCGCCCGTGATGCGGCGACCGCCCGGCTGGAGGAGCTGAAGCAAGGTACCCAGGAGACCTGGTCCAGCCTGCTCGAGCAGACAGACGAGGCGTTCCAGTCGATGTCCGATCGTTTTCACTCCTTCGTCAACAATCAGGCCTGATCGTCGCTTTCCTCAGTCCTCTCGATCTTGCAGCCACCAACCCTTTCCTTCCCCTGCCTATGTCCAACGCCACCACAACCAAACCCATCCCTTCCGACACCCGCAACCAACCCCAGGTGCTCTGCTTCGGCGAAGCGCTGATGAACCGCATCAACGGACCTGAAGCCGCCAGCGAGGCAGGCAGCATGGATATCCCAGGTGGGGCCCCGGCCAGCGTCGCCTGCGGCGTGGCCCGCCTCGGCACACCCGCCACGTTCCTGGGCCGCATCGGAGCCGATCCGATCGGTGCCCAGCTGATCGATCTCTTCGAGCAGCGGCAGGTGGCCACCCCGGCCCTCCAACGGGATCCGGAGCGCCCCACCCGGGTGGCCCGGCTGTCCCGGGAGGACGGCGGTGATCTGAGTTTCGAGGAATTCCTGGGCGATCGGGGCCTGGGCTTCGCCGACACAGCAGTGGTGCCCGCCACCCTGGCCGAATCCGTGAAGCCCCTGCTTGAGGAAGCCAAATGGTTGCTCGTCAGCACCAACACCCTCACCAGCGGATCCAGTGCCATGGCCCTTGATCTGCTGCTCAAGCGAGCCACGGCCCAGGGGGTCGGCATCGCCCTCGAAATCGACTGGCGCCCGGGCTTCTGGGGGCTGGCCGCCGATGCCGCTCCTTCGGCGGAGGTGCGACGTCGCTTCCGCCCCCTCGCCGAGGCGGCCACCCTGATTCGCTGCTCCGCCTCGGAGGCGGAAGGCTTTTTCGGCAGCGCCGATCCGGCGGCCATCCACGCTGGCCTGCCCAAGCGGCCCGCCGTGCTGGTTCTCGATCCCGACGGAACGGTGAACTGGTGTCTGGGGGGCCGCACAGGCACCCTGGCGGCCGTCGACCAGCATTCCCCCAGCCATCCCCTCGGTGTCGGGGAGGCATTCACTGCAGCCGTACTCGACGGGCTCTGCCGCCAGCCGGACCTGCTTGAGGCACCAGCCCCAGGGGGTGAGGGCGTGGCCGGCCCCGGGCCGATCGAAGAATTGCTGCGCTTCGCCTCCGCCTGTGGTGCCATCGTGGGCCGTGTTGAAGGGGCGATTGAGCCCCAGCCCAGTCGTGAGGCGGTGCAGGAGTTTCTCTCCGCCTGAAACCAGCCACGTGGCCCTTCCCGCAGAGCGAGGGCTGGACACCATCGCTCCCCCTCAGCCCTCCGGCCCTGGCCGGAGGGCTTTGTCATGGGGGCCTCTCAGCTCGGCCGGCAGGTGAGCACCAGCTGATTGCGGTGCACCACCGCATCGCCCACCGTCCCCAGGCGGCGGCGCACCTCCTCGCTGCTCAGCCCCATGATCTGGCGCAGCTCCTCGCTGCTGAGGGTGCTCAGGCCCCGGCCCAGTTCCCGGCCGTCGCTGGCCAGCACCCGCACCGCATCACGCCTGGAGAAGTGGCCCTCCACCTGCCGGATGCCCACCGCCAGCAGGGAGGCCCCCTGCTGCAGCAGGGCCCGCTCAGCGCCCGCATCCACCCGCACGCTGCCCTTCACCAGCAGGGCATGGGCCAGCCAGCTCTTGCGGTCGGCCAGGGGAGTGGTGCTGGGCTGGAACACGGTGCCCACCTTGTCTCCGGCGAACAGGGCATCGAGCACCGCCGGGTCGCGACCATCGGCAAGCCGCACCCGGATGCCACTGGACGTGGCGATGCGGGCCGCCGCCAGCTTGGTGGTCATGCCTCCGGTGCCCCACTGGCCGCCGCCCTCGGCCACGTGGCTGAGGCGCTCCAGTTCGACCAGATCACGCACCTCCTCGATCGGCAGCGCCTGAGCATCGGTGCGGGGATTGCCCGAATAGAGCCGGTCCACGTCAGTGAGCAGCACCAGCTCGTCGGCGCCGATGGCCACCGCTACCAGGGCCGAAAGGGTGTCGTTGTCGCCGAAGCGCAGTTCGTCGGTGGCCAGGGTGTCGTTCTCGTTCACCACCGGCAGCACCCCCCAGGTGAGCAACTGCTCCAGGGTGCGGCAGGCGTTTCGGTAGCGGCGCCGGGACGCCAGATCGCTGCGGGTGAGCAGCACCTGGGCCACCGCCAGCCCGCGCACGGCGAAGGCGTCCTGGTAGAGCCCCATCAGCCGGCCCTGGCCCACGGCGGCGGCCGCCTGCAGGGCCACCACCTCGGTGGGGCGCTTCGTGAACCGCAGGGCCTCACAGCCCAGGCCCACGGCACCGCTGGTGACCAGGGCCAGCTGGTCGCCCCTGCGCTGCTGCCGGCCGAAGCTGGCCGCCAGATCGGCGATCACCGCCGCCGTGGGCCGCTCTGGGGTGCCCCGCAGCAGGCTGGTGCCCACCTTGATCACACGCCGCAGGCCGGCACCACCGGCCGCAGGAGTAGGCACCATCAGCCCGGAACCGAACCCACCCAGCGGGCCATGCGCAGCTCCAGGTTCTGCAGGCGGTCCTGGCGGCAGGGTTCGCCATCCGCGTCGATCGGCTTCACCAGCACGGTGAACAGGCCCATGCGGTTGCCCACCAGCACATCGGTGAACAGCCGGTCGCCCACCAGGGCCACCCGGGCCGGGGGAAGATCGAGCTCCTGCAGCACCCGCCGCAGGGCCGACCGCCGCGGCTTGCTCGCGGAGGTGGTGTAAGGCAGGCCGAGGCTGTCGGCCACGGCGCCGATGCGGCGCCGTGAGGGATTGTTGCTCAGCAGATGCAGGGGGAGCCGCTCGCGGGCGTGGCGCAGCCAGAGTTCAGCCTGGGGGGGCAGGGTGGCCTGGCGACTGGGAAGCAGGGTGCGGTCCACATCCAGCACCAGGGCTCGGATGTCACGGTCGAGCAGATCCTGCAGGGGCAGGTGGGCCAGGGTCGTCCCCGGGAGCCAGTCGGGGGTGAGCAGATCCCGCAGCATCAGTCGTCGCTCTCCCGATCGTCGAGCTCCGCCTCGATGCGGGGCTGAACCCGCTCGAATTCCTCCCCTTCCACCATCACCGCATCGGCCCCCTCCATGCGGGCCACCACGAAGAAGGGATCCAGGGGGATGTAGAGGCCGTATTCCTCCTCGCCGGCCATGAAGCTCACCAGCAGTTCGTAGGTCTCGCTGTCGTCGTCCCCCTCCTCATCCTCCAGCTCATCAGGGTCGGGCTCCTCCAGTTCACCGCTGACGGTGAGGGTGACGGCGGAACGCACCAGGGTGAGGTCGTGCTCCTGAAGCACCACATCCGCCACCGACAGCACCGGCTCAGTGGCCGCAAGGGTCTCGATCAGTTCCGGGTCGTCATCCTCCTGCAGCCGGAACAGGCACACCGGGGTATCCACCGGCGTCAGCAGGGCGTAGTCGTGCCCGTCGAGGGGGATCAGCTGTTCCAGGAAGCACAGCAACTGGCGGCCGCTGCCGTCCCTCACCAGCACGGTGGGCACGTCGCCGGAGCCCGTCATGGCAGGGGGGTCGGAGGGCATCGGGGAGGTGCGGGTGTTCTCAGAATGGATCAGCGCCTGCCGCTGCGCCCACGCCGATGGCCGCCGGGGCGACCGGATCGCCTGTGATCGCGCCTGGCGCAAGGGGTTCGGGGCCTTCCCGCAGCCACTGCTCCAGCAGCAGGGCCGCCGCCGCGCTGTCGAGGCGGCCGCTGCGGTCCCCGTGCAGCCCGCAGCGTTCGCCCGCCTCCCAGCTGCTGGCGTGCTCGTCCACCCAGGCCAGGGGCAGACCGTGACCCATGGCCGCAAGGGCGCGGCTGAGCCTGAGGCCATAGCGGCGGCAGTGAACCGCCTGGGGAGTGGGCCGCTGGCCGGCATCCAGAGGCAGACCCACCACCAGGGCCTCCACCCGCCGCTGGCGCACCAGGGTCAGCAGACGGGGCAGGTCGGCGGCGAAATCGCCCCGGGCCAGGGCCGGCAGGGGCGAGACCGTGAGCCCCAGAGGGTCGCAGCCGGCCAGGCCGATGCGACGGCGGCCCACATCCAGGGCGAGCACCGAGCGGGGCCGCGGCACTGCCATTCAGCGGGGCGCCAGGGGCAGATTCCCCAGGGGACCGCTGGGGGTGGGCATGGGCCGGCGACGGGGCTGGAGCTGCTCCAGCACCGCCCCGATGCGACGGGCGGCCCGCTGGGCCGGCTGGCCCTCCTGGCGCCGCCAGACGCTGCGGGCCATGAGCACCTCCTCGCCGTGGGCCTCTGCCCCCAGGGCCTGGAGCCAGGCCTGCCGGGCCCCGTCACTCACTTCGCAGCGCAGCCAGAGGCAGGTGCCGTCCCTGCCGATGCGATGCAGCAGGGACTCCGCTGCGGTCCCCAGCAGATGCCCCCAGCCGGGATGGACGCTGAGCTCCACCATCCGACCACCCCCGGGATGCTCATCCAGCCAGCGCACGCCGGCCACGGCCTCGTTGCGCACGGCGTCGACCAGCATCCAGCCATGGCCCCGGCTCTGGTCGAGCAGATCCTCGATGCGCCGATCCAGCAACTGGCGCAGATGGGCCGGGCAGGTGGCCTGCTCCAGATGCCAGAGCAGGGAGGCGGTGCGCCGGTTGAGCGGCCGCAGCTGCAGCTCGGCGGGAGAAGCGGCAGGGGCGACCCGGTCGGCCGCCGACTGCCAACGCCACAGCCGGTCGGTGCGCTGGGGCTGGAAGCCCTGCTCCCGCAGGGTGGCCAGCCGGGGGGTGTCAAGGCTGGAAGCGGTGGCGATCCAGCTGGCAGCGCCCTTGACCCGGCCGATGGCCTGGCGCAGCAGATCTCCGCCCAGAGCCGCCCGGCCGGGAGCGGAAGCGTCGTCGGCGGCGGCCAGGGCCAGCCGCAGGTGCTGCACCTGCCAGCAGGTGCCGCTGCGGTTGAGCCGACGGCTGACGATCAGGCCCAGCACCTGCTGGCGGGTGAGGCCCTGGCGCTGCAGCGCCACCAGCACCTGGGGTGCCAGGGGCCGCCGGCTCGTCACCGCCGCCAGCAGCTTCTCCGGCAGGGCGAGCAGCAGGGAGCGCTGCAGCAGGGGCTGGAGGGGCAGGAAGGACGGGTCATCCAGGAGGGGCAGGTGCCAGCCCTGGAGGGGCTCGACCGTCCAGCTGGGGGAGGTTCTGCCCTTGGCAGGCACTGGCACTGCAGGCACTGGCACGGCAGGAGACGTTGGTGACGAACGGAACATGAACGACGGCTGCCTATTTTGACGCCGTCATTTGATGATTCTACGCGGGACGCACCAGCACGAGCGGTGTGCGCTCATCGGCGTTGCCTGCCGGGTTCGGGCGCAGAGCACGCAGCAGCAGCCCCTCGTCGGTGCCGGCGCTGGCGGCCAGCACCTTCACCCGTCCCAGATCGTTCACATCCACCACCGCCACGGCCACCCCCAGGGCCGCCGCCATCCGCTCGCACCAGGCGCCAGGACGATCCGGGCCAAGCACGATGGTCTGGTCGTAGGGGGGGGTGGTGCCGGTGATGTCATCGATCAGGCGGGCCTGCTCACCGGCCAGCCGGTAGAACCAGCCCTTGCTGCCCACCAGCTTGAGGGCGGTACCCATCAGCCAGGCACAGAGCACCCGCGCCGGCCCGGACACATTGATCAGGGACTGGAGCCCGCAGGCCGTGGCCAGACTGCTGGTGGGATGGAACACCCGGCAGAGCAGACGGGCCAGGAAGGAGGGCTCCACGGTGGAGGGATGGTGATACCTCCCCTGGATCACCGCCAGGGGGGTCTCACCGATGGTGAGCACATCCCCGGGCTGCAGCAGCCCGTCGGTGTAGCGCTTCAGCACCTCGAGGGAATCGTCGAGCACCCCGAGCAGGTGGGTGCGAACCGGCAGCACCCGGCAGACCTCACCCTCCCGCCAGCCCGGCGCCGCCGGGTCGGCTGGTTCGGGCCGCTGCAGGGGCAGCAGGATGCCCTGACGCCGCTGCAGCCTGCCGAAGGGCCCATAGTTCACCCAGTGGATGTCCATCCAGAGGGTGTCGAGCACGGACTCCAGATCCAGGCCCGCCGGTCCGACCAGACGGAGCTGGATGTGGGCCGCCGTGGTCTTGCGGCCTTTGACGATGGTGGCCGCCCAGTAGCCATCGGGCCTGGCCTCCTGATCCGGGTGCAGAGGCGTGATGCGCAGCTCGTGGCGCGCCTGGCTCACATCGCCGCGACCCAGCAGGGTGGGCACCACGGTGATCTCCGGCACCATCACCTCCATGCGGGGATGGGGGTTGCGGATATGGATCTCACCGTTGATCTCCAGCCCCTTGGCCAGGCGCCGCACCTGGAAGGCACCCGGCCGCAACTGCAGGGGCGAAGCCGGCCGCAGCCGGTGGCGCAGTTCCAGCACCAGCAGCCCCAGACCGAAGAGGAGCAGCAGGACCAGCAGCAGAGAGAGGAGGAACGGCAAGCCGATACGTCAGGGAATGTCCGGCCGGAGCGTAGGTGCAGCCGTGGACCTAGCTTCGGCCGGATGGATCCGGCAGGGCCACTGGCATGCGCAAGACCTTCGTGCTCGACACCAACGTGTTGCTGCATGATCCCCAGGCCCTGACCCGGTTCGAGGACAACCAGGTGGTGATCCCGATCGAGGTGGTCGAGGAGATCGACCGCTTCAAGCGGGACCCCTCCGAGAAGGGGCGCAACGCCCGCCAGGTGTCACGTCTGCTGGATCAGCTGCGCGAAAAGGGCAATCTGGCCGACGGGGTGCCGATCGACGCTCAGGGCGGCGGCACCTTGAAGGTGGTGTTCTGCCGCAGCGAGACCCTGCGCCAGCTGCCACCGGAACTGAAGGCGGGCAACGGCGACAACAACATCCTGGCCGTGGCCCTGGAGCAGCGACTTCAGGAGGTGGTGGGCAGCGAGCCCCCGGTGGTGCTGGTCACCAAGGACACCAACCTTCGCATCAAGGCCGATGCGGTGGGTCTGATCGCCCAGGACTACACCACCGACAAGGTGGACATGGCCGACCTCTACCCGGGCTTCTGCGAGCGCTGGGTGAGCGCCGAGCAGATGGACCAGGTGAAGACCGGCGACGGCCTGCCGACGGCCGCGATCCCCGAGCAGCCGGGACCCGTTTCGGCGCTTCAGGCGAATGAAGGCGTGACCCTGGTGGACCTCGCCCAGCCTGCCCATACCCTGCTGGCCCGCTACAACGGCCGCACCACCAGCCTGCAGCCGCTGCTGAAATCCCCCAAGGCCAAGATGGGCCGGATCCAGCCCCGCAACCGGGAGCAGACCTTCGCCCTCGACCTGTTGCTGGACCCGTCGGTGGCGCTGGTGACCCTGGTGGGCAAGGCCGGCACCGGCAAGACCCTGCTGGCCCTGGCGGCGGGCCTGCATCAGGTGGCCGATGAGCACCTTTACGAGCGCCTGCTGGTGACCCGGCCCGTGATCTCCCTGGGCAAGGAGATGGGCTACCTGCCCGGGGATCTGGAGGAGAAAATGGCCCCCTGGATGCAGCCCATCGTGGACAACCTCGACTTCCTGCTGGGCGGCGAGGAGGCCCAGCCGGTCATCCGGGGGGGCCATCGGACCCCGCGCAGCAACTGGAGCGATCTCAAAGGCATGGGCCTGCTGGAAGTGGAGGCGATCAGCTACATCCGTGGCCGCTCGATTCCCCGCCAGTTCATGGTCGTGGATGAGGCCCAGAACCTCACCCCCCACGAAGTGAAGACCATCGTGACCAGGGTGGGGGAGGGCACCAAGATCGTGCTCACCGGCGACCCTTACCAGATCGACAATCCCTACGTGGATGCGGAGAGCAACGGACTCACCTGGCTGGTGGAACGCTTCAAGGGTCAGCTGCTGTCCGGCCACATCACCCTGATGCGCGGCGAGCGGTCCGAACTGGCCGAACTGGCCGCCAATCTGCTCTGAACCCGGTGATCAGCGAAAGATGCAGCGCATGCTGCCATCGGCGGCCACGCGGATCCTCGCCCTGCGGTGGGAGGCGCCGGCCGTCACTCCGAGGCACATGATTCCCGCCGCATCCCCCGACCAGGTGCGGCTGTTGATCTGCCGGACGGCCCTGCCGTTGCAGACCCTGTTGGCCCCGTTGAAGGGTTGCTGCACAGTCACGGGAAGGCCGGTGCGGTTCGCGAGGGCGCACTGCTCGGCGAAAGCGAGGGTTTCGGCAATGCTGCTGACGGCTTCCGCCTGGGTTCTGGCCCGGCGGTACTGGGGAAACACAACGGCACTGAGGATTCCGACAATCGCGACCGCGATCATCACCTCAACCAGCGTGAAACCTCTGACGCCTTCATGCTTAGGAGATGGATGGCCAGGATCAGTATCCACAGGCGGACCTAAATGAATCTGCAGACAACGTCTCCTGATCGGGAGACACTGGCTCTGGCAAAGGCGTTGTTGCGATCCGCAGTGTCGCCCTGGCAGACCACGCCTGTCGCATCGCCGGTCCAGGGGCGGCTTAAGATGTTACGCAGTTGGGTGCCGTCACAGCGGATCTCGCTTCCGTTGTAAGGGTTTTCAATCGTCATGGTGATGCCGCTGCGCATGCCGACGGCGCATTGCTTGGCCAGGGCCATCATTTCGCCGACATTCGCCGACGCCTCACTGACCGATCGGGCCCGCAGATAGTTGGGGACAGCTACAGCTGAAATGATTCCGACGATGGCGACGACCACCATCAGCTCGATCAAGGTGAAGCCGTTGCGCCCTGACCTTCGGCGGCGAAGGGGAATGGATGAATGGATCCGCAAGGGTGAATGAAGTCGGGGCGTATAGGGGAAAGGATCCGGAAGCAAGCCTTAGAGAAGGATTGGAGCCGGAAACCCGAAAGAGTGGTACTACTCTCACACCATAACAAATCAAGGCTTATTTTCCCCGTCGCTGACAGCTCCGGAACATGCTTGCAGCGGTGTAATGCGTATTGTCAGAACCATTCAAGCGAATCCGAGACTTCAGATCAACCCCCGACCCCCTCCGGCCGGGCTCCCACTCACACCATCCGTTCCGGCCTCACCCAGCGGTCAAACTCCTCGCCGCTGATCTCCCCGAGCACCAGGGCCGCTTCCCTCAGGCTGAGCCGGTGCCGGTGGGCGTGGCGGGCGATCGCACAGGCCCGGTCGTAGCCGATGGCCGGGGTGAGAGCCGTCACCAGCATCAGACTGCGGTCGCGCTGGGACTCGATGTGCTCCACGTCGGCCCGTAGCCCATCGATGCAGAGCTCCCGGAAGCTGGAGGCGCTGCCTGCCAGCAGGCCGATGCTCTCCAGCAGGTTGTGGGCGATCAGGGGCTTGAACACGTTGAGTTCGAAGTTCCCCTGGCTCGCCGCCATCTGCACGGCGGTGTTGTGGCCCATCACCTGGACAGCCACCATGGTGAGGCTTTCGCACTGGGTGGGATTCACCTTGCCGGGCATGATGCTGGAGCCCGGTTCGTTCTCCGGCAGCACCAGTTCACCGAGGCCGCAGCGGGGGCCGCTCGCCAGCCAGCGGATGTCGTTGGCGATCTTCATCAGGCTGCCGGCCAGCACCGTCAGCGCCCCATGGGCCGCCGCCAGTCCCTCCTGCCCGGCCAGCGCCTGGAACTTATTGGGGGCACTGGTGAAGGGCAGGCCGACGCGCTCGGCCAGCCGGTCGGCCACCGCCTCGCCGAAGCCGGCGGGTGCATTCAGCCCTGTGCCCACCGCCGTGCCGCCGATGGCCAGCTCAAACACCAGGGGCAGGGTGGCTCGCAGGCCGGCCAGCCCCAGCTCCAGCTGGGCCGCGTAGCCGCCGAACTCCTGACCCAGGCTGAGGGGCACCGCATCCTGCAGATGGGTGCGACCGATCTTGATCAGCCCGGCGTAGGCCTCCGCCTTGAGGCGCAGGGCCTTGACGAGGGCCTCCAGGCTCGGGATCAGGCGCCGGTGCAGTTCGATCGCCACCGCCATGTGCATGGCCGCGGGGAAGGTGTCGTTGCTCGACTGGCTCAGGTTGACGTGGTCGTTCGGATGGACCGGCGTCTTGCTGCCCAGCACCCCGCCGGCGGCCGCGATGGCCCGGTTGGCGATCACCTCGTTGACGTTCATATTCGTCTGGGTGCCCGAGCCGGTCTGCCAGACCCGCAGGGGAAACTCCCCGTCGAGGCGGCCCGCGGCCACCTCCTCGGCCGCCGCCACGATCAGGGCCGCCAGGGGCTCGCTCAGCACACCCCGGGTGGCATTCACCTCGGCGCAGGCGGCCTTGAGCTGGCCGAAGGCATGGACCACGGCGATCGGCATCAAGGCCCCGAAGGGAAAGTTGCGGAGCGACCGCTGGGTCTGGGCGCCCCAGAGATGGTCGGAAGGAACCTCCACCGGGCCGAGGCTGTCGGTTTCGGTGCGGGTGGCCGGCATCAGCGCGAGGCCACCACTTCGCTGTTGAGCTCGTTGAAGCTCAGGGTGGCACTGCTGCCGGAGCCGGGCGCCATGGGGATCCCGGTGGCTTTGCTCACGGCGGTGTTGATCGCATCGACGCTCACCTGACCATGACGATCGAAGACGACCCGGCCGTCGGCGTCGATCACGACGACCTGGGGAATCAGACCATCCCAGTAATGGGCCGGATCGGCCGGCCCCCCCTCGGGCCGGTTCTGAAGCGGATCGGTGACCAGGGGGATCAGGTCGATGGCGTTGCCCCAGAGGCGCTGCAGCTCGGACACCACCGGGGCGAACTGCTTGCTGACGCCGCTGTCGTCGAGGTAGTAGACCACCACCGCCACCCGATGGGCCGCCAGGGCCTGGGCCAGGGTGCTGCGCGGCGGCACCAGGGACCCGTTCCCGGCATAGAGCGCGAAGATGTTGCCGTCGTAGCGGTCGTTGTCGAGGCTGGCCTGGGCAGGTCCCGGCGCCCACACCAGCCCCATCGCCAGGATCAGCATCAGGGCCCAGAGGCCGGCGCAGCACCGGGTCAGCGAAGGGGGCAAGGGGGAGGCGGCAGCTGGGGTCATTGTGCCGTGGGGCCAGACCGCTTCAGCCGCGGTTGAGGCTGCGGCCCATCCCCTGAACGATGCCGCGGCCCACCAGGCCGATGGCCTTGCCCACCACCTGGGTGAGCAGCACCACCAGCAGATCCCCCAGGCGCCTGAGCAGACCCTGCAGCTGGGGCGCCAGGGCGTCCCGCGCCTCCAGAGCGAGGGTGACGACCTGCTGCACCCAGCCCAGCTGCCGCAGTTCGGCGTCGCGGGGTTCGGTGAGATCGACGCAGTCGATGGCGGCGACGCCGAGGCGGAACAGCGGACGACGGCTTTCGTAGAGGTGGATCGGCCGGTCGAACCAGCTGCTCCAGCGCTGCTGGGCATTGAGCTGGTTGCGCATCCGTTCCAGGTTGCGGGTGGCCAGCAGGTCGGGACGCAGCAGGTAGCGGCGCAGCTCGGGCCATTCGGCACAGGCCGCCAGCACCTCGGCACTGATCAGTTCGGCGCTGCGCACCAGCCAGTTGCTGAGCAGCAGTTCCAGGTAGAGCACGGCCTGGGGTTCATCCGGGGCCAGCAGCTGGCCTTCCACCAGCAGGGGCCGGGCCTGCAGCAGGGGGGTCAGCATGGCCAAGGGGTCGGGGAGCTCCTGGTCGTCCCCATCCAGCAGGCTGCGCCGCAGCAGGGTCTCGGCCACCGGGCAGAGCTTCCCCTCCATCGGCAGCTGCACGTAGGAACCGGCCATCTGGCGCAGGGCCTGCTGGCGCAGCTCCGGCTGGAGTTCCCGCCAGAGCCGCTCCAGCCGTTCCCCGCGGGGATCGTCCTGGAGCAGGCGGCTGCGCAGCCGTTCGAACTGCTCCAGCAGCCCGAGCAGCAGATCACTGCGCCGGGAGGGATGGAGACCGTCGAGAGCGAGCAGCTGGCCGCTCTGGTTGCTGGGTCCGGCGGCGGCAGCCTCGGTGAGCCGACCTCGCAGGGCCTCCCATAATCCATCGGCGGTCCGCTGCCGCAGGGTGATGGCCACCCCAGGCCGGGCAGCGGTGGCCTGTGGAGCAGGGAAGACCGCAGCCAGCGGCTGCTCATCGTGGAGAGTCCCCCAGGCCAGGGCGATCGGCCCCCAGAGCCAGAGCAGCAGGCGGCGGGCCATCCTCAGCTCCCGTACCCGACCCTCAAGCAGCAGCAGGGGCAGCAGCTGGGTGGGGCGAGGGTCGAGCAGGGCCAGGCAGAGGCGCAGTTCGGCGTCGATCTGCTGCAGACCGCTCAGCAGCAGCCACTGGCCCAAGCCCAGCGGAGCGGCGGCCGAAGGCGTCTCCGCCTGGGACGCCGGGCTGATGGCCAGAACCCTGCCTCCGGCCAGCACCGTGGTCACGGCCTCCCGCAGGCCCTCGGCATCCATCTGCTCGAGCAGCCCCTGGGCCGGGAGTTGCAGCAGGACGTCGGGGGCGTAGCGATGCCCAGGAGGGAGCAGCAGCAGCAGTGGCGCGGGATGCCAGCGCTCCAGCAGACGGCGCACCTCGGCATCGAGGGCCTGGGGCTCCGGGGGGCTGCCCAGACACCAGACAATCAGCTGGGGGGACAGCTGGGGATCCTCACTGGCCACCACCTGGCCGCAGGGGGGATCCATCTGCAGCCAGCTGACGATCCCGGCGCGCTGAAGGGGGTCGGCGAACAGCAGCAGCTGGGGGAGGGGCTGTGCCGGTCGAGGACTCACGTTGCCTGGATGGTGGTGACCCGACGGTACCGAAGCCGGAGACTTTTCTCCAGTGCCGATGGCTCGCCTCCCGTCTGCCGGACCGACGCCTCAGCTGCTCCGACGGCGCCCGGACAGATGCAGGGTGTAGGACTCGATGGCGAAGCCCGTGTGCTGTTCGATCCGGCGCAGCAGGTCGTCGGGCAGAAGCACATCCAGGTCCAGGATCTCACCGGACTCGATGCAGGTCAGGTGGCTGTGGGGATCGGAGCGGTAGCCGTAGAGGCGGCCATTGGCTCGGTCCAGGCATTCGATCACTCCTGCCGATTGCAGCGCCTCCAGGTTCTGGTAGACGGAGGTGTGGCCGATGTTGCGGCCCTGATCATTGAGCTTCTCGAAGATGTCCCGGGCACTGAGATGGCTCTTCTCGGCCCACAGCAGATCGAGCACCATGCGCCGCTGGCGACTCAGACGCATCCCCAGTTCGCGGCAGCGCAGGTAGACCTCGTCCACCCCGGCCAGAACCGGCGCCTGGGGAACCGGCGATGGATCGGTGGTCAGAACGGGGAGCAAACGGTGCCGGTATGCACATTCTCTCTGTTATAGGGCAGTTGACCCGGCAACGGTATGGCCAAGCACTCCCCCTGATCCTTCAGGCGATCGGCAACCGGAGCGGATCCTGCAGCCGCTGATCACCGATGGCCTGAAGGGCTTCGGCCAGGTCCACCCGGCCGTCGTAAAGCGCGCGGCCCACGATCACCCCCTGCACGCCGAGGGGCTCCAGGCTCAGCAGGCTGAGCAGGTCGGTCAGGCAGCCCACACCCCCGGAAGCGATCACCGGGATCGAGGAGGCCAGGGCCATGGTCCTCAGAGCCGTCAGGTTGGGACCCTCCAGGGTGCCGTCGGTAGCGATGTCGGTGCTGATGATCGCCGCCACCCCGGTGCCTTCCAGGCCGGCCGCCAGGTCGGTGGCCGCCACCGTGCTCTGCTCGATCCAGCCGCGGGTGGCCACCCTGCCGTCGTTGGCGTCGATCCCCACCACGATCCGGCCGGGATGGCGGGCGGCCAGGCGGCGCACCAGCTCAGGCTGCTCAACGGCCACCGTGCCCAGGATCACCCGGTCCAGGCCCCAGGCCAGCAGCTCCTCCGCCCGCTCGGTCGAACGCACGCCGCCTCCCAGCTGCACCGGGATCGAGAGGGCCGTGACGATCGCCCGTACCGCAGCGTCGTTGCAGGGCACACCGCGCCGGGCCCCGTCCAGATCCACCAGGTGCAACCGCGGAGCCCCCTGGCGCTGCCATTCCAGGGCCTGGGCCACAGGATCGTCGCTGAAGCGGGTGACCCGGTCGTAGTCGCCCTGATGCAGACGCACGCAATGCCCGTCGAGCAGATCGATGGCGGGAATGACTTGCATGGGGAGAGAGAGAATGCCGGCCAGGGGTTCCATCTTCCGCCAGCACCCTGCCCGCCACCCATGAGCCTGCCCCCTCCTGTGCTCAGCAGCGACGACTGGCGCCGCCTCAGGGATGCCCTCCGCTATCAGGGCCGCGATCTGCACCATCGCTCCTATGCGGTGGACGCCCGCCGCCGCGAACTGCTCTGGGAGGAGATGGATCGGTGCCTGGCCCTGGCCGATCGCATCGAGCGGCATCTGGCGGATGCCGACGGCTGAGCGGCGACGGGGTCGTGCCCGGTGACGGGAACGGGCCTAGCTTCTGGCTGTTCGCCGGCGACGACCCTCGCCAGGCACCCAACCTCCCTCGATGTCGCTGCTGCGGCTCTCCGGTGTTCTGCTGCTGATCGGCTGCTGCCGCCCGGCCGCGGCCCAGCCCCTCACTCCCCCACCCCTGAAAGCCCCGGTGCCCCCCGGGCCGGTGATCCCGCCGATCAGCCGTGCCGATCCCCAGCTGGAGGCGGCGCTGCAGGCCCGGCTGTTCGCCGGCCCGGTTGCGGCGACGCCGACGGCGGCCGGCGATCCGGATCAGACCGAATGGGAACAGGCCCGGGCCACGGGCCAGCATCCGTCGTGCAACGAGGTGGGGCCGCTGCGCTACATGCACAACCGGATCGATCTGGACGGCGACGGCCGGCTGGAGACCGTGGCGCTGGTGGTGGGCTCCTACGCCTGCTCCAGCGACGGCTGCACCCTGATGGTGTTCCGTGACGGGGCCGGGGGCCTGGAGCTGGTGGCGGAGAACGGCCTGTTCCAGTCACCCCTCAGGGTGATCAGCCAGCGCCATCGCGGCTGGCTGGATCTGACCATGCCCGCCAGCCTGCACGGGGCGCCCGAGGGGCTGATGGAGCTGGTCTTCAACGGCCACACCTACCGGCCGCTGGCGGGTGGGGCGGCCCGGTACGCCGCAGCCACGCCACCCGGAACGGTGGTGCTGGAGCTGCTGCCCCTGCCCTTCGAACAGCTGGGCCAGCCGCTGCCCTGCGGCTCCTGACCCCTGCCGGCCGCTTGAATGGCACGCACCGACGCGGCATGGCGATGAGGATCCTGGTGATGGGCGGCACCCGCTTCGTGGGCCGGCCCCTGGTCAGCCGGCTGCTGGCCGCGGGCCATGAACTCACCCTCTTCACCCGCGGCCGCAACCCGCTGCCGGAGGGGGTGGAGCACCTGCAGGGCGACCGCAGCAGCGCCGAGGGCCTCGCCGCGCTGCAGGACCGCCCCTTCGAGGTGATCATCGACAGCTCCGGCCGCAGCCTGGACGACACCCGCCGGGTGCTGGAGCGGACCGGTGCGCCGTCCCACCGGCTGGTGTACGTGAGTTCGGCGGGGGTCTACGCCGACAGCGAGCTCTGGCCCCTGGATGAGGACGCCCCCATCGACCCGGCCAGCCGCCATGCCGGCAAGGCCGAGACCGAGACCTGGCTGCGCCAGGAGGGCATCCCCTTCACCAGCTTCCGGCCCACCTACATCGTCGGGCCGGGCAACTACAACCCGGTGGAGAGCTGGTTCTTCGATCGGATCGTGCACGGGCAACCGGTGCCCCTGCCCGGCGACGGCAGCACCATCACCCAGCTGGGCCATGTGAGCGACCTGGCCGCCGCCATGGCCCGCTGCATCGAAGTGGATCCGGCCGCCAACCGGATCTACAACTGCACCGGCTCCCAGGGCGTCACCTTTCTGGGCCTGGTGCAGGCGGCGGCCCGGGCCTGCGGCAAGGATCCCACCTCGGTGGAGATCCGCCGCTTCGACCCGGCCGGCCTCGACAAGAAGGCACGCAAGGCCTTTCCGCTGCGCCTGGCCCACTTCCTCACCGACACCCACCGGGTGCGCAGGGAGCTGGCCTGGGAGCCGGCCTACGACCTGGAGGCCACCCTGGCGGACAGCTACGCCAACGACTACGCCAAGCGGATGCCCACAACCCCTGATTTCAGTGGCGATGCGGCGCTGCTGGGGTGACGCTATGTCCGGTGGCCTGAGGATGGTGAGGTTTCCCGCAGGGCCTGATCCATGCCCACCATCCAGGGGTCACCTGTGAAACGCCTGCGGCGTCTGATCCCCCTGGCCCTGCGCCAGGACATCAAACATTCCCTGCGCCAACTCCACGACGGCCTCAAGGGGATCAGCTTTGACGGCAGCGTCGGCGCCCTGGGAAGCTGCCCCCTGATCAGCCTCGTTCAGCCGATCCCGCCTAGCACGTTTTTCGAGAACAAGATCATCAATCTGACCCGTGGCGCCGCGCTGCTCGATGGCAACATCATCGGCGTGCGGCAGAACTGGTCGTTCTGGCATCGCATCCGGCATCCCAAGGCTGCCAATGGCTTCGTCGAAGGGCGAAACCTCGTCAACGGCAAGCTCGTGGCCCTGAGCGGTGGGGGGCTCTGCCAGCTTGCTTCCATCACGTACCACCTCGCCCTGCTCGGGGGGCTGACCATCCTCGAGCGCCATGCCCACAGCCTGGATCTCTACTTGGACCATCAGCGATTCACACCTCTGGGCGCCGATGCCACGGTGGTCTGGGGATTCAAGGATCTGAGGCTGCACAATCCCCACCCCGTTCCCATCTCCCTGCGTTTCCGGGTGGTGGAGAACCGGTTGATCGCCGAACTCCTGGCCGATGGGCAGTGGCCAGCCCAGCACGTTGATTTCGTGCAGATTCCGCTGGACGCCCCTTACATTCAGGTCAGCACGATGGTCAACCATCAGGTTCATGACGTGACCATCTACGAGCAACGGCACGGCATGCAGGTCGCCGGTTAGCTGTGCAACAGGGAAAGGAACTGCAGGATCGTCTTGGTCTTGCCCGCCACCGAGGCGGGGCCGCCCGAGCCCTGAGAGGCCCGGCAGCCGGAGATCAGCAGTTCCCGGGCCAGCAGCAGGGGCATCTGCAACCATCCCAACAGCAACGGCAGGAGCGAGTTCACGGCAAAGCCTCGAAATCGTTGCTCCGGAGCATCGGCTGAAGCCGCGTCAGGTTTCGCGACAACAACGCCCCAAGGGGGCGGCAAGGAAAGCCCGCTCACGACGGTGGTGAGGATCACGGCGTGGAGGAAGGAATCCGCCATCGGGCAGGTGGGCGGGCCCGTGGCCCCGGCACACCGCATCTGATGCCGTTATCGGCGAAGCGACACGCCGATGATGTCCCGGGACTCACGGTCACCATGGCGCCATCGAGGCCCCGTCGGATGAAGGGAGAAGGTGGCGGGCTCCCTCGCGGCCGTTGTGGCAGTGCATCTTGTCAAGGCCGGCTCACCATCGCCATTGCTGAGCCTGGTCCGGCTTTGCCGAGGCTGGACACGCCGATGGAACTGTCGTCAGGGGGGAGTCTCATGGGCAGGCGGCCCGGCCCCCACGGCCCGCCACAGCCGGCCGAGAGCGTGCATGAGAAGACGGAGCAGGATCTCAAGGGCAAGAATGGCCAGGAGGATGCCGACCCACTCCACAGGGTGGAGATAGCGGGAAACGGCATCGCCGACGGCAAAGACCCCCAGGATGTAGAGGCCTGCCGGCAGCAACAGCAGTGCGGCACGCCGGAGCAAAGAGGGCCGCAGGCTGATCAGCACACCCAGCACCATCAGAATCCCGAATGGCCTGAGCCGCAAGGAGGCGAGTCCGCTTTCATGCGCCCCAGCCGGCCCAGCAGGCTCCACCCATCGGAAGTGTTTGTCGACGGCATGGAGAAAACCTGTGAAGCGATAGTTCCTCAGATCGCCCGCACGGGCCAGCCGCTGAAACTCCCCTGCGTCAACGCGGAAAGGCAAGGAAAAATAGGATGGTTTCTTGATCCAACGATTGCGGGTGTTCAGCAGCTGCTCCCTCCAGAACTCCGGTGGATCAAAGCGGTGATTGACGAGGCTTCCTGACATCGCAATCCCCGTGGTAGTGACAGTGAATTGCAGAAACTTCAGGGGATGATCGCGAATCGCATCCATCGATAAGCTCCGTGCCACCTGGGAAAACCTCAGCTCATCCTTGTTCAATTCGGCCCAGATGGGATGGATTGCGCTGGAATCCTTCGAGTTGAATCGTTTTTTGAAGTTCTGCGCCACCCATGGATAGCTGTTACCCGCGGCACGCGCTTCCAGAACTACAGGCCGCAGCGCTTCTCGGTAACGCCGATGGGGCTCCCCCGACTCCCGCACCATCGGCAGGACGGAGTTGAGCAGAAGCCAGTACCCCTGTGAACTCTTGCCAACGGTGATCGCCAGGAGCAGCGCCGTCAAGCCAGCCAGGCCACTGCGCCAGGTCCAGGCCCACCGGCGAGGGTCGCCGGCATGGATCACAAAGCCGATGATCGCGCCCAGCCACAGGAAGCGACCGGCTCCCTTCATCCCGGCGAGCAGAATGGTGGCAATGGTGAGCAGGAACAGCCCCTGGCGACTGGTGAACACACCGGGAGTGAGAGCCACCGCGACCGTGAACACGAAGGCCGCAAGCAGAAGAGTCTCGGCGATGAACTCATGCTCATACCAGAGCATTCTTGGCCAGACGGCACAGATCAGCGTCACGAGGGGAACGCTGAACCGCGGTCGCAGGCTGAGGTAGCGGGCGATCCAGCCGATCCCCACGATGGTGGCGAGCCCGATCAGATGTTGAAGTAACGGCAGAACGTACCAGCAGGGTGCCGGTATGGCGGTGACGAGGGCCAGAAAGATCGGATACAGCCAGCGTCGCTTTGGCGAGAGATCGAATTCGCCTTTGGTAAAGAGTTGATGGGCAAATTCGTAATAGGAACCACTGTCGGCACCGAAGTAGCCCTGTGGAGTGACCCAGAGGAAGTGGCTACGTAGAGCGAAGCCAACCAGCAGAGCGGGTGCGCACAGCCAGAGGAACGTCCTCAGGTCAACAGGTTCGGATGAGAACAGCGAGAGCAAACGTTTCACGAATTACTAGCTGTTGTGTATGCCTATGGCTATGGCTATGGAAGCATGCCCTCCTGCTTGTGGAGCCCAACCGAACGTTCCATTGGCTGCGGCCCGGCTCGTTTGGAGCCTGCTCCCTTCTGTCTGTCAACCTCCGTGGCCCAGTTTCTCCGTTCATACCGTCCAGGCGACTCCCTGGCATCGGCGGTCAGGACGCCCTGGGTACTGCCCCGATCGGACTGAACCGGCTCCCAGCAGGAGTCTCCCGGATGCCCCCGTAGCATCTGACCGATGAGTTTCTGTTCACCTTGGAGCCCTGCGAAGGGCAGGGGCGCTTCCCCCCTGCAGGCGTCACCCTCCAGCTTCCCGGCCCGGCGCACATCGTTGCCATCGAAGTAGGGACGCAGACGCGACTTGCGGGCCGTCTCGCTCGAGCAGCCCGCCCCGCAGACCCCCTACCGGCCCAGGAATACGACGAGGGCCCTGGAGTTCTCCATTGGACGGATCCGGGCCGCTAGCTGTGCTTTCCCACCAGGTTGTTCATGCCTGCAGCTGAGCGAGCCACTGCTGGGGGGTGAGGCCACCCAGCGCCATGGGGCCCCTGCGGCCGTTATAAATCCGCAGGTAGGCCTGCAGCAGCTCATTGCGAGCCGCTGAGGTGCCGTAATGCATCACGTAGGCCCTTTCCTCCAGCAGGATTTTGATGAATCGCTCTGCCTTGCCGTTGGTCCGACCCTCTTGGCCCCCGCTGATGGCCTTCCCGGCCGGATGGCGATGACGATGCAGCGGGAGTGCCGCTGGCTGTTGGAGCGTTCTTGATCAGTCTCGATCGGTGGCCAGCAGATACCCCAGCGCCGAGCTCAGAGCCAGCAGCAGGGACGGCCAGAACAGCCACCAGCCGATGCCATGCAGCCGCGGCGCCAGCGCCAGGCCGCTGCCCAGCCCCCAGCGATCAGGCCAGAGCAGCAGCAACAGGGAAATGAACTGCAGGATCGTCTTGGCCTTGCCCGCCGCCGAGGCGGGGCCGCCGGAGCCCTGAGAGGCCCGCCAGCCGGAGATCAGCAGCTCCCGGGCCAGCAGCAGCCACACCGCCCACACAGGCAGCCCGCCGGTGTGGGCCAGCCAAAGCAGGGGGGCGCTGATCAGGATCTTGTCGGTGAGCGGGTCCAGGCGGGCGCCCCACACCGAGCCGCCGCCGGCCCGACGGGCCAGGACGCCGTCGGCCCAGTCGCTCAGGCCCCCCAGCAGCAGCAGGCCCCAGGCCAGGCCGGGCCGACCGCCGGCCAGGGCCAGCAGCAGGGGCAGTCCCAGCAGGGCCCGGGCGACGGTGAGCAGATCGGCGAGGCGTCGCATGGGGGGTCGGTCCGGCGCACCAGCAGAATGCAGCCATCCGTGAGAGTCCCATGGTCGTCGAGCGCAGCGTGGCCGAGGTGATGAGCACACCGGTGCTGAGCGTGACCACCACCACGCCCCTGCAGGACGCGGTGAAACTGATGAGCGAGCACCACATCAGCGGCCTGCCGGTGCTTGATGCAGACGGCGCCCTGGCAGGGGAACTCAGCGAACAGGACCTGATGGTGCGGGAGAGCGGCTTCGATGCCGGCCCCTACGTGATGCTCCTCGATGCGGTGATCTACCTGCGCAACCCCCTCGACTGGGACCGCCAGGTGCACCAGGTGCTGGGCAACACGGTGGCGGACGTGATGGGCTCCCAACCCCACAGCTGTCCGGCCGACACCAGCCTGCCGGCAGCGGCCCGCCTGCTGCACGAACGGGGCACCCAGCGGCTGTTCGTGCTCGACGACCAGCAGAAGCTGGCCGGGGTGCTCACCCGCGGGGATGTGGTGCGGGCCCTGGCGTCCCAGGGCTGAGGCCCGTCAGGGCAGCGCCAGCGGCGCGGCAGCAGTGCCGCTTCCGCCGGCAGGGGTTGGCTGCGGCTCAGATCCCGCTCCTGGCGCCGTTGCACCGCCGTCCGCGGCGGCGTAGCGCTCGTACATCGGCCCCGAAACAAAGGCGAGGGCCGAACGATCGGCATAGGCCTCCTGCTCCCGGTCCCAGCCCGTGAACAGATCGATGCTCACCTGGCGGGGATCGAAATCGAGGGCGTAGACCTCCCCATCCGGGAGGTAGCGGAAGCCCTCGCCGGAGGGGGCTGCAGCCGCGGAACGATGGAGAGGGAGGGGTTCGCTCAGGGGCGGGGCGATGGCCACCAGGCCGGCGAAACCCAGCACGGGCAGGCTTCCGGCAAGCCAGCGTTTGCACCCCCTGAGCCGCGGCCTCACGCCGCGGGATTGACGCCGCGGGGCCTCAGGCTGGGGCGGGGACGATTCCGGGGGCGTGGGGAAGGGTTCCAGGGAACGATGGCACCGTCGGCCACGAGCCAGAGCGCCTCACCTTGTGAACAGGGATGGCCTCCAGTCAAGAGGCCGAAAGCCGGCAGGACCAGCTGCTCCGCCGTCCGGTCGTAGGCGAAGCAGGGCAGGCGCAGGCGGTCGGCGCCGTCGCCCACCAGGGCCACCGGATGGCAGTGGCCGCAGACATTCAGCTGACCTGGCCGGGGCTCGGGGGCGTGGCTGAGCCAGAGGGGGCCGGTGGCCGTTGAGGGCTCCTGCACCAACCCCTCCAGCCAGCAGCCCCGCTCGTGGTTGCCGCCGATCAGGCGCAGGGGGCAGCCCATCAATGCGGGCAGGGCGAGCAGCTTCTGGCGCAGCTCCCGGGTGAGGCCCAGGCGGCTGTGGATCAGGTCGCCGAGCACCACCACCTCCCTGGGCTGATGGTGATGGGCCAGGGCCAGAAGGGCGTTGAGGGTGGCCCCATCCCCGTCGCTGGGCAGGGGGATGCCCTGGCTCTGGAAGGTTTCCGCCTTGCCCAGGTGCAGATCCGCCACCAGCAGCAGACCCTGCTGCGGATCCCACGCGGCTCGTCCGGCCAGCAGCTGCAGCCGATGGCCCCGCCACAGGAACTCGGCGCAGGCCGCGCCGCTCATGGCTGCACCGGCGGCCGGCGGGGGAGGGGCATGGAGCGGGGGAAGGGAATGGAGGCGCGTCCATCTTCTCCGACGAGAATCAGCGCAGCACGGGGTCGCCGATGACATCCAGCCAGAGCGATGCCGCCACGGACGCCCGGGCCTGCCTGCTGCGGCTGGCGCCCTATCTGCTGGGCCGGGCCCGACGGGGCGTCGTCGGCAGCAGCCGCTACGCCCAGAAACTGCGGGACGCGATCCGCACCGCCGCCGCCGATGGCACGGCCCGGCCGGTGCTGATCAGCGGCGAACCGGGCCTGGAGAAGGACAACCTCGCCGCCCTGATCCACTTCGGCTCGGCGGCCCGCAAGCAGCTGCTGGTACGGATCAACTGCGCCCTGCTGCGTCCCGACGGCGCCGAACTGTTCGCCGCCGCCGGCGATGGGGTGGCCCTGCTCGACTGCATCGGCAACGGCGGCCTGCTGCTGGATCAGATCGATCGCGCCGCCCCTGCTCTGCGGCCGGCCCTGCTGGAGCTGGCCCGCAGCGGCCGCTGGCGGTCGCCGGAGGGGGGCCGGGCCGAACACGTCTTCGCCGGCCGGGTGTTCCTCACCGCCGAGAAGAGCGAGCCCGACTTCGATGCGATCTGCTGCCACATCCGGGTGCCCCCCCTGCGGGTGCGGCGCCAGGACCTGGGCGAGTGGCTGCGCTACGGCGTGCGCCAGAAAGCCCTCAGCCTGGGCTGGAGCCGGCCACCCAGCGTGGGCGAGGGGATGGTGAAGCGGCTGCAGGGCTACGACTTCCCCGGAAACGTGCGGGAGCTGCTGGTGCTGATCGACCGGGCCCTGCGCCAGTGCAGCGGTGCCCATCCCGAGGAACTGCCTGAGGACGTGTTCTGGACCGAGCGGCGGCCCCAGCGGGCCCGCTTCGACCTCTGGCGCTGGAAGCCCCAGCTGCGGGAGTCGATGCGCTCACCCCGGTTCTGGAACGCCCTGCTGTTCGGCCTGGTGAGCTGGGTGTTCGTGCTGGTGAACCTGTGGCTCTGGTGGGGTCCCCAGGACCGGGCCCACAACGGCGGCCTCAACCTCTTCTGGGCCTGGTGGTGGCCCCTGATCCTGCTGAGCTTCCCCCTGGTGGGCCGACTGTGGTGCTCCTTCTGTCCGTTCATGGTCTGGGGGGAGATCAGCCAGCGGCTGGGCCGGCACCTGGGCCTGCAGCCCGCCCGCTGGCCGCGGGGCGACACGGACCGCTGGGGGGCGCCGGTGCTGGCGGCAGGTTTCGCGGCGATCCTGTTGTGGGAGGAACTGGGCGACCTGCGCAACAGCGCCTGGCAGAGCAGCACCCTGCTGCTGCTGATCACCGCCGGCGCCGTGGTCGGTTCGCTGCGCTTCGAGAAGCGCTTCTGGTGCCGTTACCTCTGCCCTGTGGGGGGCATGAACGGCCTGTTCGCCAAGCTGGCCATCAGCGAACTGCGGGCAGAGGCGGGCACCTGCAGCGGCAGTTGCAGCAGCTATGCCTGCTTCAAGGGCGGTCCAGCGGAAGGGGAGGGGCTGGCGACAGCCGGCTGCCCCCTGGGCACGCACCCGGCCCACCTCGACGACAACCGCAACTGCGTGCTGTGCCTCACCTGCGCCCAGGCCTGCCCGCACCGGTCGGTGCAGGTGCGCCTGCGGCCCCCCGCCGCGGACCTGCAGAGGGACATGGCCCCGCCGACCGGGGAAGCGGGTCTGATCCTGGTGCTGGCCGGGGGCTTCAGCCTGCACTACTGGCAGCAGCTGCTGGGGAGGCTGTCCCTGGCGCCGGCCTCCCTGGCCGAGGGCGCCCTGCTGCCCAGGCTGGCGTTCGCCGCCCTGGCCCTGGCCCTGCCCGCCAGCCTGTGGCTGGTCCTGCGGCCCCTGGTGAGCCGCCTGCGGCCGGCAAGCTCCAGCTGGCTGCTGCTCTACGGCCTGCTGCCCCTGCTGTGGTCCCTGCTGCTGGCCCAGCATCTGGCCACTGGCATGGCGGAGGCGGGGCTGCTGCTGCCGGTGAGCACCCGGACGTTGTGGCCGGAACTGGCCGCCGGGCTGCCCGCCTGGCGCGCCGATCCCCACGTGATCGCCTTCTGCCAGAGCCTGGCGGTGCTGGTGGGGGCAGCCGGATCGCTGCTGATGCTGAAGCGTCTGTTCCAGCTCAGCCTCTGGAGCGGCCCGACCCTGGCCCTGACGGGCCTGGTGATCGGCCTGGCCACGGCGGGCCGCTGGCTGGTGGCCTGAGCGCGGGCCAGCGGCCATCTAGGAGGGCCGGCACGAAGCGCACCTGGCGCGGGCGGCCCACGTAGACCCAGGCCCAGCGGCCGTCGGCAAGGGCCATGGGGAGGCGGTCGTAAAGCCGGGGGTAGCCCTCCAGCCGGTCCAGCCGCGCCAGGGCCTCCCCCATGAGGCGAAAGACCTCCCCCCACACCGCGCCACCGCCCGGGATCGCCATGGGGAAGGGGCCCAGGTCATGGAGCACCAGCCCCTCGATCGCCGCTTCCCCCTCGAAGCTGCAGCCAGCCAGCCAGTGGTGGTTGCAGAAGCCGCGCTTGAGGGTTCCGTAGACGAAGACCAGCTCCGGGTTCCGGTTCACGGGTGGGGCCAGGGAAGGGGGAACCGGTCGCCATAATGAACTCGCTTTGCCCGACTTTCCATGACCATCGCCCTTCTCGTGGCGCTGCTGGGCTCGCTGGTGTTGATGGGCTGGATCGTCAAGCGCCTGGAAAAGGCCTCCTGATGCGGTAGCTCTCCCCCGGGGGATACTGCGTGAACCACCTCCCCCGGGCCCTGCAGGGCCGGCGGGGCCGGCTGGCCCTGCGGCTGGTGAGTCTGCTCACGGCCATGGTGGGGCTGATCGATCTGCTGGCGGCGATGACTCCCGCCCTGCCCGAGCGGATGGCCCTGCTGGAGGAGCTGTTCCCGCTGGAGGTGCGGGTGGGGGCGCGGCTGTTCGGGGCCTTTGCCAGCTTCCTGCTGTTCAGCCTCGCCTTCCACCTGCTGCGCCGCAAACGCCAGGCCTGGCAGCTCACCTGCCTGCTGCTGAGCGCCTCGATCGTGTCCCACCTGCTGACGGGCCTGGACGTGGAGGAGAGCCTGGCCAGCGGCGGCCTGCTGCTGTTGCTGCTGTGGATGCGGCCGTTGTTCACCGCCGGATCCGACCGGCCCTCGGTGGTGCAGGGGGTGCGGGTGCTGGTGCTGGCGGTGCTGTTCACCCTGGCCTACGGCAGTCTCGGCTTCTACCTCCTCGACCGTCACGACGCGGTCAACTTCAACGGGGTGGAAGCCATCGGCCAGACCCTGGCGATGTTTTTCGGAGACGACGCCACCGGCCTGGTGCCGCTCACCCCCCATGGACGCCACTTCGCCGGCTCGATCCAGCTGATCGGGGTGGCCACCATCGGCTAGGCCCTGGTGATGGTGCTGCGGCCGGTGCTCCAGCCGGCCGGCGCGAGCGAGGCGGAGCACCGGGAGGCGGCCGCCATCGTGGAGGCCCATGCCCAGGCGTCGCTGGCGGCCTTCACCCAGCTGCCGGACAAGACCCTGTTCTTCAGCCCGTCCCGCCGCAGCCTGGTGGCCTACGGAGCCCGAGGCCGGGGAGCGATCGCCCTGGGGAATCCGGTGGGGCCCGCCGAGGAGCGACGCGAAACGATCGCCGCCTTCCGCGACCACTGCTTTGGCAACGACTGGCAGCCCGCCTTCTACCAGACCCTGCCGGACCACCTGGATCTCTACCGGGAGCTGGGGTTCCGGACCCTGAAGATCGGTGAGGAGGGGATCGTCGATCTGGCGGCCTTCAGCCTCAAGGGAAAGGCGGCCGGCCCCCTGCGCACCCCCCTCAACAAGCTGCGCAAGCTCGGCCACAGCGTGGAGGTCCATGGGGCGCCGCTGGGCGATCCACTGATCGAGGAGCTGCGGCCGATCAGCAGGGAGTGGCTGCAGCGGATGAAGGGGGCGGAGAAGATGTTCTCCCTGGGCTGGTTCGATCCCGACTACTTGCGCGGCACGGAGATCGCCCTGGTCCGCACCCCGGCGGGGGCGATCAGCGCCTTCGCCAGCCTGCTGGTGGGGGTGCGCCCGGGCGAGGTGGCGATCGACCTGATGCGCAGCCGCACCGACCTGGAGCCCGGCACGATGGACGTGCTGTTCATCTCCCTGCTGCAGCACGACCAGGAGGCCGGCTTCAGCCGCTTCAACCTGGGGCTCTCGGCCCTCTCCGGCCTCGGCGACAGCCAGGAATCCCCGCGGCTGGAGAAGGCGATGGCCGGGCTGGCGGATCACCTCGACCGCTTCTGTGGTGCTGGCGCTGGTGCGGCTGGATGCAGGGGACCGGCTGCTGGATTACCTGCGTCTGGGCTGATCTAGCCCCTCGGCGGCAATCCAGTCGACGATGGCGCTGTTGACCACCTCGGCCTGCTCCACCATCAGCACATGGCCGGCGTCCGGACGATGCAGGTGACGGCCCCGCACGAAGCGGGCCGCCAGGTCGTCCCCCATGGCCTGGCTGAACATGGGATCGCGACCGCCGCTGAGCACCAGGGCCGGAACGTCGCTCCAGGGGCCCGGGTCGGGGCGGCGGTGGAAGTCGTAGCCCCAGAAGATCTCCATGGAGCGGTAGGGCTCGGCGGTCACCGGGATCGGCGATTCGGCGCAGAAGCGATCCAGCCGGGGATTGCCCGGGTTGCCCATGCCGCGGCGATGGAGAGCCTGGAACGCGGGCAGCCGGAACAGGTGCCGTCCCGCCGACCCCATGGCGCGCACCAGGGGCCGCTCCCACCAGGGATCCAGCTCGTGGGTGCCGCCGGCGATCAGCACAAGGCCCCGCACCGGCCGGCGCCGGGCCCACTCCAGGGCGAGCGGCACTCCATAGCTATGGGCACAAAGAAGGGGAGCGTCGATGCCGAACCGTTCCAGCAGCCGGGCCAGATCGCGCCCGTGGCGGCCGATCGAATAGCGGCGGCTGGGGCTCGACTGGCCGTGGCCGGCCAGGTCGCAGGCCAGCCACTGCCAGCGCCGCTCCCGGCAGAGCTCCACCTGGGGTCGCCAGTTGAAACGGTTGCCGAGGGCGCCGTGAAGGAACACCAGGGCCGGGGGGCCACCCGGGCCGTGGGCCACCTGGAGCGTCATCCCCCGGCGCAGGCGGCAGGCTTCCCCCTGCAGGGGATCGGAGGAGGCCGTCACCCGTCGAGGGGGCGGACCTGGCCCGCCACCCGGATCGAGCCGCCGGGTTCTGCCGGGATGCCGGCCTCCAGCAGGGAGCGGCAACCCATGTCCTCCCCCTGCACCACCGTGATCCGGCCGCCATGGGGCCAGCCCCGCTGCTGCAGATAGCCGGCCAGGGCGGCGGTGGCCGCACCGGTGGCCGGGTCCTCGTAGACCCCGCCGATGGCGAAGGGGTTGCGGCTGTGAAACCTGCGTGGATCTTCCGCCCACACCAGCAGGATCGTCAGCACCCCCGCCTCCCGCATCAAGGCGAGTCCCGCCGTCATCTCGTAGTGCATGGCCGCCAGGGCGCGGCGGCTGCCCAGGGGCAGCAGCAGGTGGTCGGCGCCGCCATGGACGATCGCCGGCGGCAGGGCGGGATCCAGATCGCCTGTGCCATAGCCGAACAGGGCCAGGGCCTCCGCCAGCGGCTCCGGCTCCAGGGGGCGGCTGCGGGTGGGGGGCGACTGGAGGGCGGCGCTCCAGCGCGCTCCCTCGCGCCGGCCTTCCACGGTGATGGCGGCGTCGTTGAGCATGAGGGGAAAGATGCCGTCGCCCAGGCGCTCGGCCAGGGCCGCCCCCAGGGCGACGGTGGCGTGGCCGCAGAAGGGCACCTCGGCAGCGGGGGAGAAGTAACGCACCCGCCAGCCCTCCCCCTGCGGGGCGGCGAACACGGTTTCCGAATCCCCCACCGCGGCGGCGATGCGCTGCATTTCCGCCGCTTCGGGCAGGTGCTCGCCGATCACCACCCCGGCGGGATTGCCGCCCCGGTCGCCGTCACTGAAGGCCGCCAGGCGCTGGACGTTCATGGCCGCGGGGGTACTCAGAGCAGTCTGCTGGCCAGGCCGAAGTAGAGGGCGATCGAGGTGATGTCGGCCACCGCCAGGGTGAGGGGGCCGGAGGCGATCTTCGGGTCGATGCGCAGGGCGTGGAAGAGGGCGGGGATGGTGAGGCCGTAGAAGCAGGCGGCCGCCACGCTGAGCACGATCGTGGCGGCCACGATCAGGGCCGCCGGTCCCATGCCCAGCCACAGCATCAGCACCAGGGCCACCAGGGCGGCGCAGGAGAACCCCAGCAGCAGGGCGGTGGTGAGCTCCCGCCGCAGGGAGCTGCGGTACCAGCGCCAGGTGGGCGGCGAGAGCTGCAGCGACTGGATCGAGACCGTCATGCTCTGGATGCTGACGCTCTCGCCCAGGGCCAGCACCAGGGTGAGGAAGAAGGCCAGGGCGATGCTGCTGGCCAGGGTGAGCCGGAAGACACTCACCAGCAGGGCACAGGCCAGGCCGCTGGCGATGGTGGCCAGCAGCCAGGGAAAGCGGAAGCGGAAGGCCCGCAGGGGCGAGGCGCCGCGCACCTGGGAGACGCGGAAGCCCAGGGTCTCGAACAGGGCCGCCGCCTGGGCGGGCTGGTCGGGCAGGAAGTCCTCCTCGCTGAACATGGTCACATCGACCACGCCCACCACGTGCTGCTGGGCGTTCACCACCGGCAGGGCCAGGAAGCGGTGGTCCGCGAAGGCCTCGTGGGCCTCCAGGATTGTGGCGTCCTCCGCGATGGTCACCGGCCGGCGCACCATCAGGGCGGCCACCAGCGTGTCCTCTGGGGCCGAGAGCAGGCGCCGCAGGGGCAACACACCGATCAGGCGCCGCTCCTCGTCGAGCACGTAGAAGTAGACGATCCGATCGGCGATGTCGCGGCGGCGCAGGCTGGCCAGCGCCTCCGCCACGGTCTGGCGGGACTCCAGGCAGGCCACGGCCCGGCGGGCGATGCTGCTGATCGGCTGGTGGAGGGTGTCGAGCACGGGGCGGCCTCAGTCGTCCTCCCGGGCGCGGACGTACACCACGGTGCGGTTGCCGCTGGGGGCCTCCCGCTCGTCCACGTCGAACAGGGAGGGGCAGCCCCGGACCAGATCGGAGAGCTTCTTGTAGCCGTAGAGGCGGGTGTCGAAATCGGGCTGGATCTTCTGCAGGTAGCTGCCGAAGGTTCCCAGCTGGGTCCAGCCCGATTCATCCACCGAGCGATCCAGGGCCTCCATGAGGAAATCGGCGGGAATCAGCGGATGGCCCGCCTCGGGCCGCTCGGCCTCTCGCTGCTGCCGGGGTTCCTCGGCTTCGGCGGCGCTCTCCTCCCGGCGGGCGGCGGTGCGCAGCACCTCGGTGAACAGGAACTTATGACAGGCGTTGCGGAAGGCGGCCGGTGTCTTCTCCTCGCCGAAGCCATAGACCAGCAGCCCCTCCTCCCGCAGCCGCACCGCCAGGCCGGTGAAATCGCTGTCGCTGGTCACCAGGCAGAAGCCATCGAAGCGCCGGGTGTACAGCAGATCCATCGCGTCGATTATCATTGTGCTGTCGGTGGCGTTCTTGCCCACGGTGTAGGCGAACTGCTGCATCGGCTTGATCGAGAACTTGTTGAGCAACTTCTTCCAGGAGGCGCTCTCCGGCGAGGTGAAATCGCCATAGATGCGGCGAACGATCGCCTCCCCGAAACGGGCCACCTCCTCCAGCACCGCCTCGATCACCGCGGCGCGGGCGTTGTCGGCATCGATCAGCACCGCCAGGCGCTTGCCGATGTCCTCACCGCCGCCGCCTCCCGCCGTCATGGCACCGGATGGGGATGTCATCCCTCTGCCCCCAAGGGCTTTCGACCCTACCCGCAGGGCCGCGTGTTCCCCGATGCCGCCGTCGCCCCGGGGGCCACGGAGAATCTGTGGGATGGTTCTGCCGCTCGCCGCCGCACCGCCACCCCTGCTGCCCTGTCCTGCGGCGGCGGGCTGGGAGCTGGTGGCCCGCACCCGGCTGCCGCGAACGGACCGTCAGGGCCAGCCTTCCGGTGGCTTCTCCGCCGCCAGCTACGCCCCCGAGCAGGATGCGCTGCTGCTGCTCAGCGATGCACCCGGGGGCAGCGTGAGCGCCTGGAGCGGCCTGCGGACCATGGACCGCCTTCCCCTGAGGCCCCTGTTCCGGCTGGAGCTGAAGGGATCAGCGGAAGCCGCGTTGCCGGCGGAGATCGACGGCGAGGGGCTGGTGGTGCGCGCAGGCCGCCTCTGGGTGGCGAGCGAAGGGCGGCGCAGCGCCGCCAGGGAGGCCCAGCTGCTGGCCTTCGAGGCGGCAAGCGGCGAGCTGGTGGCGGCCTACCCCCTGCCGGCGGATTGGCAGCCGGCCCCGGGGCGGGGGCTCGCCGCCAACCGGGGCCCGGAATCCCTGGCCCTGCTGCGCCGGCCCGGGCAGCCGGACGCGCTGCTGATGGCTGCCGAATCGCCCCTGCTGCAGGATCCGCCCGGGCAGGTGAGGCTGCTGGCCTGGCGCCTGGGGCCCACCGGACCGGCGGCCCGCCCCCTGGCCCGCCTGGCCATTCCCGCCGCTGAGGGCTGGGGACTCACCGATCTGCTGGTGAGCGGCGGCTCCGACTCGCCGCCGGGGTTGCTGGCCCTGCTGCGCCGCTTCCAGGCGCCCGATCGCTGGCAGGCGCTGCTGGCCCACTATTTGCTTCCCGAGGGCCGGGCCGATCCGGAGGCGGTGCTGGAGCCCCTCAGTCGCTGGGATCTGCTGGAGGCCGGGCTGCCGCCCGACAACTGGGAAGCCCTGAGCCCAGGGCCCCTCCAGGCGGATGGGCGGCCGAGCCTGCTGCTGGCCGCCGACGACAACTTCAACCCGTTCCAGGACAACCATCTGGCCCTGCTGGTGCCCCGCCGCAGCACCCCCTGCCCTGCGATGCCATGAACCGCCGCGACCTGCTCTCCCTGCTCGGCCTCGGCGCCGCCTCTCTGGCCGCCACGGCCAGGCCGTCGACCGGCGCCCCGGCCGGCCGCGCCCCCTTCCCGCCGGTGCCCACCCCCCTGCCCGTGCCCAGCGACGGGCTGGATGCGGCCGGCCAGCGACGCCGCTACGCCCGCGTCGAACTGGAGGACCGGCTGGTGCTGCCGGAGGGCTACCGGGCCGAGGTGCTGGCGGTGTGGGGGGATCCGGTGGCCGACGGCCGCTTCGGCTTCAACAACGACCACCTCTCCTTCCTGGCCCTGGGGCCGGATCAGGCCCTGCTGACGGTGAACTTCGAGTACATCAGCCCCAGGACCTGGCGCGAGGGCTACACCGAAGCGGTGGGCGAAGCGGGGGGCGGGGATCTGCCCTTCGAGGCGCTGATCGAGGCCCTGTCGCCCGCCGGCGGCCGGGTGGACGCCAGCTCCCTTGCCGAGGATGACCCCCTGCTGGGCCAGATCCGCCGGGTGGCGGCGGCGGCCATGGCCGATCTGGGCGTCGGCGTGATCGAGCTGGAGCGGGAACCGGAGGGCCCCTGGCGGCGACGGCCGGGCATCTTCGATCGCCGGATCACGGGCCTGAGCGGCTGGCGCGATCCCGCCGGGCGGCTGGGGGTGACGGGGCCGGCGGCGGCCGTGTTCCGCAGGTGCGCGCGGCTCGGCTACGACGACGGCCTGGGGGAGGCGATCATCGGCAGCTTCGCCAACTGCGCCGGCGGCGAGACCCCCTGGGGCACGGTGCTCAGTGCCGAGGAGAATGTGCAGAGCCAGGTGCCGGAGGCCGTGCACGCCGACGGCTCCTCGGTGGCCCCCGCCGCCCGGCCCTTCGCCTGGGACGGCCAACGGCTGGACGGCCTGGGCAATCCCTTCGGCCTGGCGGGCAACAAATACGGCTGGATGGTGGAGATCGACCCGCGCCGCCCCAGGGCAGCGGCGCTGAAGCACAGCTGGCTGGGCCGCTTCCGCCACGAGGCGGTGGCCGTGAAGGCCGAGGCCGGCCAGCCCCTGATCGTCTATTCCGGCTGCGACCGCCACGGCGGCCACCTCTACCGCTTCGTGAGCAGCGGAACGATCATTGATCCGGCCGACCCGGCCAATTCAGGCCTGTTCGCCCAAGGACGCCTGGAGGTGGCCCGCTTCGATCCGCCGGCCGCCGGTACCGGCGGTGAGGGCCGGGGCCGCTGGCTGCCCCTGGAGCCCTCCACGCCGGTGGACCCGCTGACGCCCGCCCATTTCGCCCGCTTCGGCCTGGAGCAGGCGGTGCTGCTGCCCCACAGCGACCGCCGCCAGCCGGGAGCCGAGGCCTTCGCCAGCGAGGCGGCAGTGGCGGCCTACCGGCGCCGGTTCCCCTCCCTGGCCGAGCTGTATCCCGGCGAAGGGGAGGAGCAGATGGGGGCGATCCTGATCGATGCCCACCTGGCCGCCTGCGCGGCGGGGGCCACCCCCGGCGCCCGGCCGGAGGACACGGTGATCGATCCGACCAGCGGCGATCTGCTGATCGCCTTCACCGCCGGCGGCGGCAGCGACGACGGCCGGGCCGACCCCGCCATCTTCCGCGGGCCCCAGGGCCAGCCGACCTGGCCCTACGGCTGGATCATGCGCCTGGCGGATGGCGGGCCGGCCCGGGGCGGGAGCTTCCGCTGGCGGATGGTGGCCACCGGCGGGGCGCCCTGGCAGGGGGGTCTGGGCTTCAGCAATCCCGACAACCTGGCCGTCGACCGGCGGGGGCATCTGTGGATGACCACCGACCGCTCCACCAGATCCGCCGATCTGGACCTGTTCGGCAACAACAGCTGCTGGGTGCTGCCCAGCCGCGGACCGTCCGCCGGCGAGGCCTTCTGTTTCGCCACCGGGCCGATGGAGTGCGAACTCACCGGCCCCTGCTTCGATGCGAGCGAATCCACCCTGTTCCTCGCCGTGCAGCACCCGGGCGACGACCACGGCAGTCGGCCCTCCCTCGAGGCCCGCGAAGCCCAGTCCCACCGGCTGGTGGACCGCTCGGGGCGACCCTTCGAGCAGCTGCGCTGGGTGCCCCTGGGCTCCAACTGGCCCTCCGGCGTGCCCGGCCGCACGCCCCGCCCAGGGGTGGTGGCGATCCGGCGCCTGGCGGGCGGGCCGCTGCTGGATGGCTGAGCAAGGACGGATCGGGCTCAGACCGCCCCGGCATCCAGCAGCCGCTCGATCTGATCAAGAGCGTCATCGAGGGGTTCGATCGCCGTCGCCATGGCGGCATCGCTGGCCTCGGTGCTGGGCCACTGGCGATCGATCAGCCGGCGCAGCTGCTGCAGGCCGCCGTCGATGGCCTCCAGACGGGTGGCCAGGGCCAGCAGACGGGCCTCCCGTTCGTCCATTCCGCGGCGGGCCGCATCCAGATTGCGGCGCAGCTGATCGCTGAGCCGGCGTCGTTCCTGCCGCAGGGGGCCCTCGGTCTCCTTCCTGAGAGCCTTCTCCTCCCGGGCCAGGCGCCGGGCCAGAGCATCGGGATCCAGGCGCACCCCCCCGCCGGATTCCAGCAGGGGTCGGCGCTGCTGCAGCCGTTGGGGAAGCTGCTGCAACCGCTCGCAGCACAGCTGGACGCTGCCCAGGGCCTCCAGATGGCCCGGATCGGTGAAACGGGCGATGGCCTCCTCCTGCAGGCCCACGGCCACCGCCCCCAGGTCAGCGGCGCGGGCCAGGGCCCCATCGAGGGCCGCATCGAGCCGCTGGTCATGGAGGCGCTGGCTTCGGCTGCGGCTGCGGCGGCCGGCCGCCCCCCGCCGGCCCAGCAGCAGGCTGAGGCCGAAGCCCACGGCCAGGGCGAGCGGGATCGCCAGCGGCAGGCCCAGCCCGGCACCCCGCACCAGCAGCACCAGGCAGAGGCCACCACCTGCCACCGCCAGGGGATGGTCGAGGGGGTTGGACCAGCCGGGTGCTGCCGCCATCAGAAGGCCATCTGGAGATCTTCCATGCGGCGACGGATGCTGTCGGGGGTGCCGCTGGCGAAATCGCCACCGTTGCTCTCGGCGATGCGGCGCAGCACCTCGGCGTCGAAATCCCCCTCGTTGCCGTATCCCATGGTGAACACACCGATGCGTTCATCGGTGGCGAAGCCACTGCTCCTGAGCTCACTGCCCAGCCCGTCGAGGCTCAGGCGCGAACCGTTGTCCTGGCCGTCGGTGAGCACCACGACCGCCAGGATCTCGCCGGGGCGCCGGGTGCTGCGCAGCCAGTCGCGACCCTGGCGGATGGCGTCATAGAGCACCGTGCCACCCTCCGCCTGCAGATCGGCGATGAAGCGTGAGCTGCGCTCCGCATCGGCGCCGTTCCCTGTCACCACCACCGGCGGGCGCAGGCGGTTGTCGAAATCGAACAGGCCCACGGTGTCGCGGGGGCCGATCTGGGCCAGGTAGGCCTGCAGGCTGCGCTGGGCCGCCGGCAGCTTCTCTCCCTTCATCGACCCGGAACTGTCCACCACCAGGGCCACCCGCGACGGTTTCTTGGCCTGGTTGCGCCACAGGGTGATGATCGCCTCCACCACCTCCGGTCTGGGCGCACGCAGGGAGTCGTAGACGGCACGGGGATCGGCACCGTAGGCCGACGTGACACGGCTGGCCGGCACCGCCGGGTTGGCGGGCCGCAGGCCCTGCTCCGCCGCGAGCCGCTGGATGTCGTCGCGCTGCAGGCGCTCGATGAGCTGCAGGGCCGCCTGTTTCTCGGTGGGGGACACCCAGGGGGCATCGGGCAGGATCGCCCGCATGGTGCTGGAGTAGGTGGCGCGGGGATACACCGCCTGCATCGGCTCCTGATCGGCACTGCGAGCGGCGTTCACCGCCACCACCGACGACTCGTAGACCGATCCCACCGAGGCCCAGAAGGGCCCGTTGCGCTGCATCGCCCGGGCCAGCTCGTCGGTGGAGCTGCCGTAGCGGGTCACATGGCGCTCGATCGCCGTGACCTGCTCGCCGTGGGTGCGCACATCGGCGAGGGTGAGGGCCTCGGGGCGTTTCCCGGCAACCTCCGCCACCATCGCCACCAGGGTCTGGAGGCCTGAATTGGAGCGGGTTGGGGCGGTATGGACATAGCGGATCGGCTGGGAGGGACCGGCCGGATCCAGCTGGCGATGGTCGGTGCTGCGGGCCAGGGCAGCGAAGGGGTCGGGGCGATCCAGGCCCTTCGCCAGCGCCGGGGTGGTCATGAACACCATGGGGCTGGAGGCCAGGGCGGGCGCATCCGCCGCGGCGGGAATCAGCTCCCGGGTGGGCGCCAGCCGCTGCAGGCGATGGCGCAGCAGATCGAGATAGATCTCGCCATCCACCGACAGCAGGCTGGGAATGCGGGGGTCGTCGGCCGCCTGACCGCCCTGCAGCACCCCCCGGGCATGGGTTTCCATCTCGCTCACCACATCGCCGCTGCCGGCGGCGCGGCAGCGCAGCTGCACGGGGGTGCGGTCGGCCAGTCGCGGCGGGTCCAGGGCGATCGCCTTGGCCGCCTCATTGCAGAAGCCTTTGAGGGCGCTGCCCACCAGCATCTCCAGCTCCAGCGGCGGCGGCGCCAGCAGCTGGCAACCGCTGATCGGCAGGCCGAGGAGGGCGGCGGCGACAGGGGCCAGCCGCAGGGGCCGTGCCATGGGGCGGATCGAGGGGGTGGGCCCATTCTGCGGCGAACCGCCGGCGCGGCTCACCGAGCCGGTGGCGCCGGCCGACCGGCCGAGCAGACTGGCGGACCCATGGATGGCCGGTCTTGAGCGCGACCCTCACCCGCCGTCGCCTGCTGTCGGTGCTGATCGGCGCCGGGTCCCTGATCCTGGCCGCCGCTCCCCTGCCGGGCCTGCGGCGGCCCCTGGTGGTGGCCGTGGGATCGGAGCTGGCCGCCGCCATGGCCGAGATCGAACCCCTGTTCGAGCGCCGGCAGGGAGGCGTCGATCTGGTCTGGCGGGTGCAGGGCTCCCAGGACATGGTCAACAGGGCACAGGAAGAGAACCCGGAGCGGCCGCGGGTGCTGATCCCCGCCAGCAACGAACTGCTCGAGCTGCTCGCCGCCGCCGTGACAGGACGCGGTGAGCCGAGCCCGTTTCTGCAAACGCCGGAGCCGATCGCCCGCACCCTGCTGGTGGCGGTGGCCTGGCCGGAGCGGGCCCGGAAGCTGTTCGCCGATGACCGCTTCTCCTGGACCCTGCTGCGCCGGGCCACGCAAGCGGGGCAATGGGGCGACCTGGGCGCCCCGGCCGGGTGGGGCAGCGTCGATCTGCGCAGCACCGATCCGATGCGCTCCAACTCCGGCCAGCTGACCCTGGCCCTCTGGTGCCGGGGCCAGGACCCCCGGGCCTGTGCCGCCGGCCTGCGCCGGGCCGTCTACCGCCCGGCCCGCTCCACCGACATCCTGCTGCAGGAGTTCATCAGCGGCGGGCCGAACGAGGGCGACTTGGCGATGGTGTACGAAGCCTCGGCTCTGGCCCGCCGGCAGGAGGCCAGCCGACAGCGGCCGGGGGGCTATGTGCTGCTCTTCCCCGACCCCACCGTCGAGACGGTTCTGGCGGCGGCGGTGCTGCGGGGACAGGCGGCGGGCCGCCCGGACGACGGCGAGCGCTTCGTGGCCTTCCTGCGCTCGAGCGAAGGCCAGGCGGTGCTGGCCCGCCAGGGCTTCCGCGGCGCCGATGGCCGGGGGGGCAGCCCCGCAGCGCAGGGGGTGCGGCGTCTGCCGCCGCCCACGCCGCAGGAGCGGGAAGAGCTGCTGCGCTTCTGGCAACAGGCCGGCTGAGATGGGCCTGGGGCCAGCATGTGGTGTCGGCGATCACCGGAGCAGGTGCGAAGCGCTATGGACAGAAGTGCCCTATTCCCGGCGGCAAGGCCTATCCATCTGGAGTCAATATTCTCACTGTGGTGTTCTCCGCAGGAGAGAACTTTGCAGATCAGAACCGTGTCACTATGGCGGCGATTGGCCGCACCGACGTGCTCCGCTGCGACGCCCTGTTCATCTCCGATCTGCACCTGGGCTCCAATCAGTGCGAGGCCGGCCACCTGGCAGCCTTCCTGGGCTGCATCCGGCCCCGGGAGCTGTTTCTGGTGGGCGACATCATCGACCTGCAGGCGATCCGATTCAACGCCCATGTGGACGAGAGCTTCCTGACGGGGCTGATCGACGACCTGATGACGGGGAAGGGTGAAGGGCTGCTCGACGACAGGCGACTGAAGCGCCAGAACCTGCTGCGAACCTCCCACCGGGAGGTGCTGAATGGTCTGCGGGATCTGCTCCGCGCCGGCACCCGGATCACCTACATCCCCGGCAACCACGACGCCTACCTCCGGCGCTACGCCGGATACGACACCGGCGGCCTGGCGATCCGCAGGGAAGCCGTCTACACCACGGCCACCGGGCAACGGTTGCTGGTGCGCCATGGGGACGAATATGACGGCCTGGTGCATCTGCACGGACATCTCGCCGGCGCCCTGGCGCACCTTCAGGAGCACTACAGCGGCTGGGTGAACGGCGTGCTGGGCCTGCTGGATGGACGTCGACACGTTGGCGACGACGCCGGCCGCAGCGCCGAGCTGATTCTCCAGAGCGCCGTGGACCTGCTGGCCCGCCATCGGGAATGGCCGATTCCTGTGAGCCGGGGGCTGAGTTCTTCAGGCGGCTTCTCCCTGGCCTTCGCCCTGGAGAGCGCGCTCAAGGGCCGCACGGGCCACGATCGGCTGATCAAACGGCGGATCGTGCGCCATCTGCAGCGGGAGGGGCCGGCAGCCCCCGCCCTCGACGGACTGATCAACGGCCACACCCACATCCCCGAAGCCACGGCCCTGGCCCTGCCGACTCCAACAGGCGGTAACGGAAACCAGGGCCCCTGCCACATCAGTTACTACAACACCGGCAGCTGGGCGCGCAGCCAGCGCCGCCTCGGCCGCACCGGCCTGGTGGTGGCCGAGAACGGCACCATCGGCATGGTGCGCTTCGATCGCCGCCAGGGCATCGAACCCTTCCAGCCGCCACGCTTTCCGTTCAACACCTATCCGATGCGGCCCTGCCCTGGATGCGGGCAGGGGGTGGTGGATCTGGAGGGGGGTTAATGGGGGGTCTGATTCGACTGGGGCCGGGTGGATCACGGACCCCGCATGCTCCAGCTGGCCGAGCCAGATCCTTCCCAAGAGAAATAGACAATATTCACATGTATGCCCTTGCAGTCAGCACGTACTCAGAACGGATAGGGGATTCTATGTATAATGACAACGGCCATTTTCGGTTTTCGTCGAATGGCCTGCAACCTGATTCAGCTGTGCAGCTGGCCATAAGACCGTGGAGGCAATGGCGTGTACAGCCGTTGGCACTGAGGTATGACAAACGGGGACGATCACGGGGCCCAATCCGGCCCGAAACCATGGAACTCAGGCCAACTGATGTCCTCACAGGGCTCGATCAGCGAACTGGAACAATGAGCCCCGTCATGGGAGCGAAACGCGTGTCTGGAAGGCTGTAGCGCAAACTCGCCGCCCAAGGGGCTGCCGGTTCCATCGGCAACCCTCAACCCAACCGTGTCACCCTGAGGCTGCAGGTGGGGCGGCTGGCGGCCTGCCTGCGATGTGATCCCGCTCCGCAGACACCGTGTCCGAAGGCTCCTGTGCTCCCGTTTCCCTGGCTCCGGTCACACTCGAGGCCGGGCCCACGGCCGAGCTGCTGGCCTGGGCCGCGGCGATCGAGAGCAGCGACGCCACCACCCTCGAGAAAGCCCGTCATTTCGCCACCCGCCTCGGCGCCCACTGGCAGCCTGGCGGGCTCACCACAATCGGCTTCTGGACTCCGGAGCTCGCCGGGGACGTGGTTCAGCCGCGCAACATCCTGCTGGAAGTGTTCACCCCGCTGGAATCGATCGATCCCAGGCGCCCTGAGCAGATGGTGCGCTTCCATCGCCACGCCGTGCAGCTGGAGAAGCAGGGTGACTACCGCTGGGGAGTGGTGAGCGGCCTGCAGGCCGGCGACGCCGACACGATCGGCTCGCTCTACTGGCTGCGCTACCTCTCCCCCGACACCAACACCGTGCGCGTGGTGGGTGATCCCCTGGCGGCGTCCTACCCCTTCGGGGTTTACGCACCAGCAGAGGTCTACGACCTTGAGGGGCTGCAGCGGCGCCGGGCCGACCGTTCCTACTACGAAGCCATGGCCGCCGAGCTGGCAGCCCAACCGGTCGAGGATCATGGCAGCGTCCCGTCGGTGCATGGGATTCCCGCGCCAGGAAACATCCTGCAGCTGCATGTGCGCACCGCCTCCCCGAACGGGTACGTCTCCGGTCTCACCGCCCTGTTTCAGGAGCTGGCCCGCAAAGTGCAAGCCGGGGAGTCTCTCACCCCCGCCGAGACCAATCTTGTGGGGTACGACGCCGTTCAGCTGCTGCCCATCGAGCCCACGGTGGAGCTGAGGGCCGGCACGGGTGTCGAAGATGAAGCCTTCAGCCTGCGGCCCGAGGACGAGACCAGCCTGGATCCCGAGACCGAGATGATCCTGAGCACCTCAGGAGAAGTGAGGGTCAGGCTGCGCCGCCCGGAACTGCAGAACTGGGGGTACGACGTGGTGATCTTCGGCAGTGCCGCCACCAATCCGGCCCTGCTGGAGACCCTGCGCCCCGATGAGCTGGTGGAGTTCATCGCCACGTTGCACAACTTCCCTACCGGCCCGATCCGACTGATTTACGACCTTGTGTTCGGCCACGCGGACAATCAGGCGGTCGATCTGCTGAATGGACGCTACCTCAAGGGGCCCAACATGTATGGACAGGATCTGAACCACCAGAACCCTGTGGTGCGCGCGATTCTGCTGGAGATGCAGCGCCGCAAGGTGAACACCGGTGCCGATGGGGTGCGAATTGACGGCGGCCAGGACTTCAAATATTTCAATCCACTCAGTGAGCGAATGGAGTATGACGATCCCTATCTGATGGCCATGGGTGATCAGGTGCAGGACATCGGCCCGGCCCGCTGGCGGGCCTTCGTGATCTACGAAGACGGGAGGCCCTGGCCGGCGGAGGGCTGGGAGGAGATCTCCACCTACCGCGATCTGGTGGAGCTGCGCCCGGAGGCCTACCAGTGGGGACCGCTGATCTTTGCCCACAACACGCCGGCGTTGCAGGGGTTCTGGGCGCGGAAGTGGCGGCGGGTATGTGAAAAAATGAAATTCGGTTCGCGCTGGGTCACCGGCTGCGGCAACCACGACACCCTGCGCCGCGGCACCCAGGTGGCGACGACGGAGGCGATCAACCCCCGCCTGGGCGACACGCTGCCTGACGTGCTTGCCAATGCCTACGACAACCCGGCGATCGGGGCCCTCACCTACGGATTCGGCCCGGGGTTGCCGATGGACTTCATCCACTGTCTGATGCGAGCGCCCTGGGGATTCTTCCGCAACACCGATGACCGCTACGGCGTGAAGGTGGTGGCGGAGGAAGGGCCGGGATTTCTCGACTGGCAGATCAGCGCCGAGCAATTCAGTGATCCTGGCCTGTTTCCCACGCTCAAGCAGCTGGGGTTCAAGGAGTTCGAAGCGCTGCGACAGTTCCTTGCCGCTCTCGGTGAGGCGATCTCGGCCGTCGACTATGACCTCGAACGCATGGCTGCGGCCTGCCGGAGCGTCGCGCCGGTCGGTGCCGACGGCGCTGCCCCCGTGGTGGATGTGGCCTGGCTGAAGGCCTTCGCCCTCCGCTTCATGGAGGACATGCACGGGGCCTGCAACATCTGGCGGCACGAAGATCGGGTGAAGCCCGAGCAGGCGACCTACAACCTCGCCCTGCGCCAGTTCCGCCATGCCAGGCCCTGGCTGCGCGAGAACCTGGCGGGCAGCGACGACCGGCTGGATCTGCTCACCACACCCGCCACCACCATCTTCTATGGGTTGCGGAGGCCACCCCTGCAGGGCGAAGAGGCCGTCCCCCCGCCCGGCTTCGGCGGAGGCTCAGCGGTGGCCCTTGTCGCCCATATGGGCGGGGAGGCGATGGCCATCCGGCTGCCGGAATTGTTCCCGGATCAGACAGCCGGGTGGTCACTGCGGCTGGGCTCCCCTGGACTGGAGATCTCGGCAGGCCAGCTGCTCGGAGAACCGATCATCCTGGAAGACAGCCAGGCGCTGCTTCTGGAGCCCCTGGCCGCCCCCTGAGTGGCTGGGGAACAGGGGGCAGGTCCCCGGATCTGAATCCATTCATACCAAGACCCAGACGATTCAGGCCTAAGTCAAGGAGGGAGCTAGCCCCCAGCTGCAGGCTGTGGTGATCTGCTGCGGTGCAGTCGACCTTCACGGTGTCAGCAGCAGGCCCCCCATCGCCGACCAGACCTTGCAGGAACCAAGAGGCTGGCGACTTCACCTCCCAAAGATCCGCTACCGATCCACTCCAATCCAATGGAACAGTATTCCACCCAGATTCTTGAGACCCTTGCCATCATGCTCGCTGCAGCAGTGGCACGACTGATTTTCGTTGCGGCAATCAAAGCTACCCAGCGAAAATACTCGTACGGGAAACCCAGGGCAACAGTGATCACAAAGATTCTGGACTTTCTGCTCTTCTTTGTAGCTGTTGGCGGCTGCCTCTCGATCTGGGGCGTGGAACGGTCTGATCTGATCTTCTTCCTGTCGTCAATGCTGACAGTCATTGGGATCGCCTTCTTTGCGCAATGGTCCATTTTATCCAATGTTACATCAACAATAATCATCTTCTTCAGTCATCCTGCTGCCATCGGCGACAAGGTCAAGATTCTTGATGTTGAATTTGCCGTAGAAGGTACCATCGTCGATATTGGACTGTTCTTCATCGTGTTGCAGGCAGGCGACGGTTCCGTGCTCTCCATCCCAAACAATCTGTTCATGCAAAAAGCAGTTGTCAGACAGAAGAGGCCGAGGCCAAGCCTGAAGATGAAGGAGGCTTGAGATAACACAAGCCTCAGTATTCCTCAATATTGTTTTCTCATTCTAGGCAGTCTTGGGCTGCAAGGAAAGCATGGAAATCACAGGGGGTTGCCATGCCTATGGCAGGGATGCTTCGTCCAACGGGATTCCGATGGCGTTGCCGGCCAGCTCACCAAACCGGGTCGGGATGAAGCCCAGCGTGCTCTGTGTCGCTCTGAGTCTGGAGGCCGCCGGCACCGCACAGTCGTGCTCGGCAAGAACCGTGAAGAGTTTCATCGCTATTCCGCTCTGGGAGATGGTTGGCATGAACCGGACCCTTATGCCCGGTAACCGGACCCTAAAAAGCTCACTGACAACACCACAACGTTGCAGCGTGCAGCAATCAACAACACTTTCTGAAGTCACTACATGCGGTTCAGCACGTAGAGCTACGGAAGCCCTTTCGCATGGAATATGGGCAGTTCTGTCCCGTGGCGAAGGCCACGGAGTTCATGGGTGAGGTGGGCACGTCAACACCTCACAGACACTGACTTGACCTGGACCTGGACCTGGACCTTTTGATGCTTTATCTGCAGCGCAGCGTGGTGCCAGAAAACCTGATCGGCCATCAGACCGTGGTGCGCTTCACGTTCACCGACATTGCCGACATGTCCGACTGGTGGCTGCTGGTGGTGGACGAAGACGTGGAGATCTGTGTCAGCGATCCAGGCAAGGACGTTGATGTCTATCTCACCACCAGTGTCCGGACCATGGCAGGGATCTGGATGGGGGATACCACCTACCGAAAGGCTATCGCCTCCGGTGACCTCAAGGTCGACGGCCTCAGGGCGCTGACGCGTAACATTCCAGCGTGGCTGGGAAACAGCATCTTTGCTGACATTCCTTCAGCCAGCGAGATTTGATCTCTGGCCTCAAGGGCCGCCATGCCCACCAGCACCAAGACTTGAGGAACTGCAGCCGACGACGCACGCGCCCCCCATGCTCTCCATTGAATCTATCGAACTGCTGCTCCTGGTGGCGGCGGTGGTGGCCATGGTTGCCCGCAGACTGAGGCTCCCCTACAGCGTGGGGCTGGTGCTGGGTGGCATCGTGCTGGCCTGGACGCCTTTCGCCCCTGACATCCCGCTGACGCGGGAACTGATCTTCAACGCCTTTCTGCCGCCGTTGATCTTTGAGGCGGCGATCTACATCGCCTGGCCCTCGCTGCGCAATGACCTGCCGGTGGTGCTCACCCTGGCCACGGTGGGGGTGGTGCTCTCCGCCGGCATCACCACGGCGGGCATGCACTACATGGCCCACTGGAGCTGGCCGGCCGCACTGCTGTTCGGTGTGCTGATCTCGGCCACCGATCCGGTGTCGGTGATCGCCACCTTCAAGGAGGCGGGTGTGCACGGCCGGCTGCGGGAGCTTGTCGAGGCGGAGAGCCTCCTCAATGACAGCACCGCCGCCGTGGGCTTCGGAATCGCGATTGCCTTCGCCACCGGCGCCACGATCACGCCGCTGGGCACCGTTCAGTTCCTGGCGGTCACGATTGTGGGTGGCGTGGCCTGCGGTGCTGCTGTGGCAGCGGCCTTGCTGGTCCTGGCCGGCCGAACCGAAGATCCCCTGGTGGAGATCACGTTCACCACGATTGCCGCCTACGGCTCCTTCCTGCTGGCGGAGCACCTGGAGGTGTCGGGGGTGCTGGCCACCCTCACCGCCGGCATCATGCTGGGCAACCTCGGGCCCCTGGGCGCCATCTCCCCCAAGGGGCGGGAGGCTGTGCAGTCGTTCTGGGATTACGCCGCCTTCGTGGTGAATTCGCTGATCTTCCTGCTCATGGGGATGCTGGAGGCGCACCAGAACTTCACCAGGGTGCTGCTGCCGATCGGCATCGCCATCGCCCTGGTGACCGTGGGACGGGCCCTGTCCACCTACCTCTGCTGCAGCCTGTTCAGGGGCTCACCCCTGCGGGTGAAGGCCAGCCACCAGCACGTTCTCTTCTGGGGAGGCTTGCGCGGCGCCCTGGCCCTGGCCCTTGCCCTGGGCCTGCCGAGCAGCCTCCCCTACCGCGACGCCGTCGTGACGGTGGCCTTTGCCGTGGTGGCCTTTTCAGTGATCGTGCAGGGGCTGTCGATCACTCCGCTGATGCGCTCCCTCGGCGAGATCGGACCGACCGGCACCGACACGGCTGGGGACATCGCCGTGGATGCCAGCCTCTGAGAGATGCTGGATCATGGCTGAAACAAGACGACTTACCAGACATTCTCTATCGCATTCATGACTCTCAGGTAGGCCGGCACCTCTTTGCTGTCACCACCATCCTCCTGGCCGCTGTCGTCGGGGATGGCCCGCCTGGCTGTGTCAGCGATGACAGCATTGGCCAGCAGCTGCAACGCCTCAGGGCGATCCAGATTCTGCAGAGCCTCGGAATAGCGACGGCTGTGGGAAGGACGGACCGATTCCTGACAGTAGTTCGACAGCTCACGGCTCTCAGTCATCACCAGGAAGGCGAACGCCTTGGTGTCGCTCTTGCCAAAGATCGCCATGTAGAGGAGGTTCACCATTGAGGCGTCATGCACCTGGATGCTGTAATTGATCAGAATCTGTGGCCAGTAGCGCAGGGCCTTAAGACCTTCGAGCCCCCCTTTCTTCACACCCGCCTGTTCACACCACTGCTCGAATTCATCAACATCATTGGGGCAGCGTCCCAGCATTCGCATGCCCTCCGCCAGGATCTGCCCAGCCTGGAAGTTGCGTGTGGGTTTGCCGAACACTGGCAACATCATGCTGCCGCGTACATCGGCCACGATGGCGGTGAGCTGGGTGAAGGTGTGGTCGCGCACCTTCTCCATGTCACCACCACGGTTCAGGGTGGCTTCAATTCGTTGCACCCCGTAGCCAAGCTCGGTGAGTGGAAACGGCTGGCGGCCATAAAGCTGTGGGCGATCTTCCCGGCGCATTGAAACCGTGGAGGCCTGATCCAGGCATTGGTCCAGCAGCAGGGTCAACAGGGTGGGCAGAACACCTGTATTCTCAGCATGGTAGCTATAGCCAAATCCCGCAAAGATTGAAGAGATGTTTTTTGCGGCCTTGATGTACTGAGCCTCCACGTTGTGAACTCCCGGAGACACCTGGATGTTCGGCGACAGCCGGTCGAGCAGTCGGGCTCCAAGCAGGGCGGTGATCGCACTGGGATGGCAGAAGTTGGCCGTGAAGCTGTCCACGGGATCCCGCAGGGCGCCGTGGCGATGGAAACCTGAGAAGAACGCCAGGTTGGGCTGGCGCTCGCAGAGCACATAGGATTCGTTGCGGAGAGGGTCGTGACTGAACGACCCCGCCAGGCAGGCCAGCACCACCTGCTCCCGGTCCAGCTCACGCCGGAGCTCACAGGCTTCAAACAGGTCCTGCTCCATGTGGTTGCTGTTCGCGGTCAGCACCACCAGATCGCAGAGCTCGATCAGGTCGCGCAGGGTGTACTCCTGCAGGCGGCCATCACGCTCGTGGCGAGCCATCTTTTCCAACGTGGCGACGTGGGTCGGATCCATGCCCGACAGGTCAGTCGGAGAGAAGGCCCCGAGCAGGGAACGACCCGGTCGTGGCGCCAGCAGCAAACGGTCCCCGCCACCATGCATGGCGCTGTTGTAGGCCAGGGAAGCCGGGTAGAGGCCGATGCTGTAGAAGCCCACCAAGCCCTGCTCGAGGTCCAGGATCCTGTTCCTGACGGTGGCCTGCTCAAGGGTGTCGGCGAAGAAGCTGTTGCGCATCGGCTGGGTGTTTCGTGCTGACAGGTTGTTCAAGCCGACAATATGGTCTGAGGCCGACAAGGTTTTGGTGAGGCTCAGCAGCCAAGGACCTCCCATCCCTCTGCCCGCCTACCACCGATCGGTCTCAACCGCCTGCTCTGGCAGCATCTCCACCAAGGCAGAGGCTTTACTCAACTGGCCGCTGAGCAAAGAGTCAGTGAAGGCAAGGCATGGAAGTGGCTGCCACGCTTCTGTTCTAGGTGAGGAAACGGCACTGGCCGAGTGACGGAGGGTGCCGCTGGAGCAGGCCGTGAAGCTCAGGAACCAGCGCTGCAGCCTCCCGAGGACCACCCGGAGCGGAACCGGCCTGCGGGATCTGCACCGCCATCTGGCCGGCGCCCCGGCGGACCTGCAGGATCACTGCAGGGGCTGGGTGAACGGGGTGCTGAACCGGCTGGATGGGCCCAGGCAAGGGGGCAACAGCAGCGGTCGCAGCGCCGAGCTGATTCTCCAGAGCGCCGTGGAGCTGCTGGCCCGCCACTGGGAATGGCCGATTCCGGTGACCCGGGGCCGGAGCTCCTCCGGCGGCGTCTCCCTGGCCTTCGCCCTGGAGATCATCCTCAAGGGCCGCTCGGGCCACGACCGGCTGATCAACGGCCACACCCCCATCCCCGAAGCCACGGCCCCTGCCACATCGCGTCCTCCAACACCGACAGCTGGGCCCGCGGCCAGCGCCGGCTCTGCCGCACCGGCCTGGTGATGGCCGGGAACGGCACGATCGGCGTGGTGCGATCCAACCGCCACCAGGGCATCGAACCCTTCCGGCCATCTCACCAGCCCCCTCCAGAAGGGCCACAGAACGGGCGATGAGTTAAGGGATGGCTAACGAACTGACGAATGACAAATCAGATGGCAAGATAATGATGCCGGTCTTACGGCTTTTCGACCATAAGCAGACATGTGGATAGCCGAGTCAGGACTCAGATTGGCAATGGCCTTCCTTAGAGAGTCGGGAACGTCAGATAGTGGTCGAGAGCGCCATTGACGACGATGCAAGTGAACGACTCCCTCTCTGATTTTGTAGGCCTGGATGCCGAATCGTCCGGCACGCTCTCCGACGATCTGCGACGGCTGCTGCGCGCGATCCGGGATCATCTCGAGATGGACGTGGCCTTCGTCTCCGAGTTCACGGGCGGCCAGAGGGTGTTCCGTTCCATCGACTCTTCCAATGACACACCCCCGATTCGGGTGGGGATGGGACACCCGTTAAACGAAAGCTATTGCCTCAGCGTGGTCAATGGCCGACTGCCGGAGCTGATTCCCGACACTGCGGATGTGCCAGAGACACTGAAGTTTCCAGCGACTCTGGCGTTACCCGTGGGGGCTCACATGAGCGTTCCCATTCGCCTCAAGGACGGTCGCGTTTACGGAACATTCTGCTGTTTCAGTTTCGCTCCGAATCATTCGCTCAATGATCGTGACATCAAACTGATGCGCGTCCTGTCGGACACCGTCGCCCACCGGATTGACCAGGACGCCATTGCCAACAAGCTGAGCCAGGACATGCAGCAGCGGATACGGGTCGCACTGGCCACCGATTCCCTGTCTATTGCTTACCAGCCCATCTTCGATCTGAACCGTGGGGCGGTGGCCGGTTTTGAATCTCTCGCGCGCTTCAACATCGCCCCTCTACGCACTCCTGATGTCTGGTTCGCAGAGGCTGCGGTCGTCGGCAGCCGTATCGAACTGGAAATGAAAGCCATCGGAAAGGCATTAGAGGGTTTGCAGAGTTTGCCATCGGAGGTCTACGTGTCTTTGAACGTCTCGCCCGAGAGTGTGATTCGTGGCGATGTCGAGCGGAGTCTTCAGGGGATGCCGCTGAACCGCGTCGTCATCGAACTCACGGAGCACACAGTGATTGCAGAATATTTGAAGCTAGCGGAAGCGTTAGCACCTCTGCGGGAACAAGGTGTTCGTATTGCAGTCGATGATGCAGGGGCGGGGTACGCCAGTTTCCGGCACATCCTCAATCTCAAGCCGAACCTGATCAAGCTCGACATTGATCTCACGCGTGATATCGACAAGGATCCGGCGCGCCAGGCCCTGGCAGCGGCATTGGCCTCGTTCGGCCGCGATACGGGCAGCGACATCGTTGCCGAAGGCGTTGAGACAGCCTCCCAGCTGCGGGTCTTACGAGCGCTGGGTGTGAACAAGGCACAGGGCTACTACCTGGGCCGCCCGGTTCCGCTTGCCGTCGCTATGGAGTCCTGCCCTCCCGATCGCACCAGTAGAGATGGCTCAACAACCTGACAGCCAGACAACGTCTGGCCACCCTGATCGAGGGAAGGGACCACCTTCCTTCTGCCTGGAGACTCGTTCCATTCGTTTCCACTCCCGTTAGGGCTTCAGTGGGGTGACCACAATGAGGAGTTACGAGGGCGCAGACTCCTTCGTGATGAGACCTGATCGAGGTTGACTCACGGCCCAAGGGCCCGTCACCCTCTTGGTGCGGTCACCCCCTCGATCCGATCCTCGATCTCCTGGTAGATCTCCTGGAGCTGGGCGATGTTCTCGTCGGAGGTTTCCCAGTATCCGCGGCCGTTCACTTCCAGCAGGGTGCCCACGATGCGGCGGAAGCTGTGGGGGTTGAGGTCCATCAGCCGCTGGCGCATCTCCGGGTCGTTGATGAAGGTGTCGTTGGCCTCCTCGTAGACGAAGTTGTCGACCGCGCCGCTGGTGGCGCTCCAGCCCAGGGTGAAGTTGAGCCGCTTGGCCACCTCCCGCACACCCTCGTAGCCGGAATTGAGCATGCCCTCATACCACTTGGGGTTGAGCAGCTTGGTGCGCGAATCCAGGCGGATCGTTTCGCTCAGCGAACGCACCTGGGCGTTGGCGGTGGTGGTGTCAGCGATGTAGCTGGTGGGCGCCTTGCCGTCGTCGCGCAGGCCGGCGATCAGCTTGGTGGGGTCGGAGTCGAAGTAGTGGCTCACATCGGTGAGGGAGATCTCCGCCGAATCCAGGTTCTGGAAGGTGACATCGGCGGTCTTCATCGCCGATTCGAACACCTGCCGGTTCTGGTTCATCTCGCCCGGGTTGTCGGCGTTGAAGGCGAAGGTTTTGCGGGAGAGATACATCTCCTGCAGTTCGCCCTCCTCTTCCCAGGTGCTGTTCTCCACCGCCAGGTTCACATTCGAGGAATAGCTGCCGCTGGCGTTGGAGAACACCCGCGTGGCCGCCTCCCGCAGGGAGATGCCCTGCTCGGCCGCCTGCTCCTGGCTGTGCTTGCGCACGAAGTTCATCTCCAGGGGCTCCTCGGCCTCGGCGGCCATCTTCACGCCCTGGTCGATCAGGGCCATCTGGTTGATGAACAGATCCCGGAACACCCCCGAGCAGTTCACCACCACATCGATGCGGGGCCGGCCCAGCTCCTCCAGCGACAGCAATTCCAGTTTGTTGACCCGGCCGAGGGAATCAGCCACGGGGCGCACGCCGATGAACCAGAGGATCTGGGCGAGGGATTCGCCGTAGGTCTTGATGTTGTCGGTGCCCCAGAGCACGCAGGCGATCGTTTCCGGCCAGGTGCCCTGCTCGGCCTTCTGGCGTTCGATCAGCCGGTCGACCACCACCTTGGCCGCCGCAATCGCCGCCCGGGTGGGGATCGACTGGGGATCGAGGGCGTGGATGTTCTTGCCGCTCGGCAGCACACCGGGGTTGCGGATCGGATCCCCGCCGGGGCCGGGCAGCACATACTCGCCATCGAGAGCCCGCAGCAGGCTCTCCATTTCCATGTCGGCGCAGATCTGCTCCAGGCAGAAGCGCAGGTAGGCGAACTGGCGATCGAGCTCGCCGATCTCCACATCCGGGAAGCCCGCGGCCCGGCAGGCGCTCAGCCAGGGGCTGGGCAGCCGGTAGCCGAAGCGCTCGATCAGTTCGAAGAACCAGGAGAAGCGCCGCTGCAGGCTCACCCGCCCGTCGCTGCCGGTCACCTGGCGCACCATGGCCCCCACCGCCGAGCGGCAGGCCTCGGTGATCACCTTGTTGAGCTCCACGTCGGCCAGCACCCCTTCGTCGTTGCCGCGGTACACATCGGTGATGGTGCGGCCCCGGCTCTCGGCCAGCAGGGCCGGCAGGGAGCGGATGCCCTCCTCCTCCCGCTCCAGGGCGGCGATGCTCACCAGGGTGGCGATCGCCTCCTCGGCGGTGGGGGGCTTGCCGATGGTGTGCAGGCCGCAGGGAAGCAGCCGGCTCTCGATCTCCATCAGCTGGCGATACACCGCCCCCACCACCCCGTCACGGCCGTCGATCTCCAGCTCCGAGGCATCCAGCTCGGGCAGGGTCACGTCCTTGTCGAGGTTGCACTGGCGGGCGGTTTCGATGATCGCGTTGACGATCTGCACGCCTCTGGAGCTCTCGCGCAGCTGCTGGTAGGAACCCACCAGCTCACCAAGCTCCTTGAGCCCCTTGTAGAGCCCGGCGTTCTCCGCCGGCGGGGTGAGGTAGCTGATGGTGGAGGCATAGCCCCGCCGCTTGGCGATCGTGGCCTCCGACGGGTTGTTGGCGGCGTAGTAGTAGAGGTTCGGCAGGGCGCCGATCAGGGAATCGGGGTAGCAGGTTTCGCTCATGCCCATCTGCTTGCCCGGCATGAACTCCAGGGAGCCGTGGGTGCCGAAGTGCAGCACCGCATCGGCGCCCCACACCTTCTCCAGGTAGGTGTAGTAGGCGGCGAACCCGTGGTGGGGGCTGGCGCTGCGGGAATAGAGCAGCCGCATCGGATCGCCCTCGTAGCCGAAGGTGGGCTGCACCCCCACGAACACGTTGCCGAAGTGGCGGCCGTAGATCAGCAGGTTGGTGCCGTCGGAGTTGAGGTTGCCGGGGGGCTTGCCCCAGTTCTCCTCCAGCCGCTCCGAGTAGGGCGTCAGCCGCTCGTACTCGGCCACGCTCATGCGGTGGGCGATGGCCAGCTCGGGAGCCCCCTCCAGGGCCTCCGGATCGCTCAGCACCGCCTCCATCAGCTCCTTGGCGTTGCGGGGCATGCCGTCCACCGTGTACCCCTTCGCCTTCATCTCCTCCAGCACCCGGTAGATCGAACCGAACACGTCGAGGTAGGCGGCGGTGCCCACGTTGCCCTTGTCGGGGGGGAAGCTGAACACGGTGATGGCCAGCTTCTTGGTGGCCCGGGGCTTGATCCGCAGCGAGGCCCAGCGGATCGCCCGCTCGGCGATGGCATCCACCCGGTCCTGCAGGGTGTGGGCCTTGCCGGTGGCGTCGTCGCGACCCGAGAGCACGATCGGCTCAATGGCGCCATCCAGTTCGGGGATGGCGATCTGCAGGGCCACCTGCACCGGGTGCAGGCCCAGGTCGCTCTCCTCCCATTCCTGGGTGGTCTGGAACACCAGGGGCAGGGCCACCATGTAGGGCCGGTTGAGCCGCTTGAGGGTCTCGATCGCCTTGGGGTGGTCCTGGCGGGCCGGGCCGCCCACGAGGGCGAAGCCCGTGAGGCTCACCACCCCATCCACCAGGGGCTGCTCCGGCCTGAGGGGGTCGTAGAAGAAGGTCGACACGGGCCGGGAGAAATCCAGACCGCCGCAGAACACCGGGATCACCGTGGCGCCCCGGTACTCCAGCTCCTGGATCACGGCCACGTAGTGGGCGTCGTCGCCGGTGACGATGTGGCTGCGCTGCAGCACCAGCCCGATCACCGGCCCCTGGCGGGCCTGCTCGCTCAGGTCGGGCCGGCTGGCGCTCCAGTTGAGGTATTCCTTGAGGTCTTCGAACATCCCCGGCGCCAGAGGGTGCCAGATGCCCAGATCCGGGAACACCACCGGGTCGGCCACGGTCAGCTGGGGCCGGTCCGTGTCCCCGCGGGGGAACACATATTTGTCGGCCAGCATCAGCAGGAAGTTGCGCAGGTTGTCCGGCGTTCCCCCCAGCCAGTACTGGAAGCTGAGCATGAAGGAGCGGGCGTCCTGGGCCTTCTCCACCGGCAGGTACTTGAGCACCGTCGGCAGGGTGTTCAGCAGCTTGAGCATGGCGTCCTGGAAGCCGGCCCCATTGGCTTCCTTGCGCTTGCGCATGAACTGGGCGATGGCGCTCTTGCTCTGGCCCAGCTGGGCCATCGAGAAGCTGCCCAGCTTGTTGAGGCGCATCACCTCCGGCATCGAGGGGAACACCACCACCGCCTTGAGCCGGTCGCGGTGGGGGGCCACGGCCTCCACCACCTTCTGGGCCAGGTCCTCGAGGAAGATCAGCGAGGCGATGAACACATCGGCGGCGGCCACATCAGCGCAGAAATCGGCGTAGTTGGCCGGATCGCGCAGCTCCTCGATCAGGTAGCCGCTCAGCTCCACCGCCAGGGGGCCGTTCTGGTCGTTGAGGCCGGTGGCGGCGGTGGTGAGGGCGTTCTGGTACTGGGGTTCGAGCACCACGTAGACGGCCTTCATCACCACCCGGTCTGTGGCGCCATCGGTGGGGGCAGGGCTGACCCGGCGGCTGGCGGAACGGACCTGCGTGAACATGCGGGGGATGCGTTGAGCAATGTGAAGCAGCCTACGGAGCCCCCGCCGGGCAGGCGATCTGTTGCAGCGCAGCGTTACAGGCCCGTGCCACATAGGCTCCCCTGGAACGCGTGCCGCCCATGACCGCCTCCCCCCCCGCCCCTGCGGCCCCGATCCCGGTGGTGGTGGCCGGCGCCCTCGGCCGCATGGGCGCCGAGGTGATCAGGGCGGTGCTGGCCGCTCCGGACTGCACCCTGGCCGGCGCCATCGACACCACCCCCGGCCACGAAGGCGAGGACGTGGGCCTGGCCCTGGGGCTGGGGGAGCTGGAGGTGGCGATCAGCGCCGATTTCGAGGGCACCCTCTGCCAGGCGAGCCAGGCCGTGCGCCAGGCCGGCCCCGGCGGCGGCGCCGTGCTGGTGGATTTCACCCACCCCAGCGTCGTTTACGAGCACTGCCGGGGCGCCATCGCCTACGGCATCCATCCGGTGATCGGCACCACCGGGCTGAGCCCCACCCAGCTGGCCGATCTGGCCGCCTTCGCCACCAAGGCCTCCATGGGCGGCGCCGTGGTGCCCAACTTCTGCGTGGGCATGGTGCTGCTGCAGCAGGCGGCGGCGGCGGCGGCCCGCTACTACGACTATGCCGAACTCACCGAGCTGCACCACAACCGCAAGGCCGATGCCCCCAGCGGCACCTGCCTCAAGACCGCCGAACTGATGGAGGAGCTGGGCAAGGCCTTCAACCCCGCCCAGGTGGAGGAGCACGAGAGCCTGGCCGGCTGCCGCGGCGGGCTCAGGGAGAGCGGCCTGCGGCTCCATTCGGTGCGGTTGCCAGGGCTGGTGGCCCACCAGGAGGTGATGTTCGGCTCCCCCGGCGAGACCTACACCCTGCGCCACGACACGATCGAGCGCAGCGCCTACATGCCCGGCGTGCTGCTCACCGTGCGCAAGGTGCGCAGCCTGGGCGGGCTGGTCTACGGCCTGGAGCGGCTGCTGTGAGCCCCACCCGCAGCTAGGCCGATGCTGATCCCCCTCAAACCCGGCGAACTCTTCCGCCTGATCCCCGCGGTGGCCACCGGCCCCCAGTTCACCGCCAGCAGCGGCAACCCCCGCAAGCTGCTGCAGCGGGTGCTGATCTCGGTGATCGGCGGGGTGATCTCCCTGCTGATCAGCCAGGTGCTGCTGTTCCGCAGCCAGGCGGGCCCGGTGTTCCTGGTGGTGGGCTTCGTCTTCCTTCTCTATGTGCTCTGGGGCCCGATCCTGGAGGCGGGCCGCCGCAACGCGATCCTGCGCCGCTATCCGGCGGCGGCCATCTTCGAGGGGGTGGTGGCGGATGTGTTCCGCCGCGAGGTGGTGGAGAACCGGCGCGAGCAGGCCAACCGCCAGGGGCGGCTGGAGCTGGTGGAGAACCGCCGCACCTGGGTGTGCCTGGAGCTCGAAGATGAGGACGGCTACCTGGGCCAGATCCGCTTCCCCTACGAGAAGAAGCACGACCTGATCCGGCGCGGCATGGTGATTCGCTGCCTGGTGCTGAGCGAGCGCATGGACTTCTCCCGCATCGGCACCCTCTCCGACGGCTGGCTGCCCCAGCTGAAGCAGTGGGTGGGCGAGTACCCCTACCTGCTGCGGCCGGCCTTCGAGGAGCTCTGCCTGCGGCGCCTGGGCTGACCCCCTGCGCGTGCCTCCTCGCCATACCGAACGGACGGGAAACTGGACAGATCCGAAACAATGCGTTACAATTCACGAAACACAACGCAACGGAGTCACCCATGTCCACCACCGCCCCCACCGCTCCCGGCACCATCCGCGGCGCCACCGTCACCACCGAAGACGGCGGCCGCCTCAATGCCTTCGCCACCGAGCCCCGCATGGAAGTGGTGAGCCCCGAAAGCGGCTGGGGATTCCACGAGCGCGCTGAGAAGCTCAACGGCCGCATGGCGATGCTCGGCTTCATTGCCCTTCTCGCCACCGAGTTCGCCCTTGGCGGCGAAGCCTTCACCCGCGGTCTGCTCGGCATCGGCTGATTCCACACCCCTCCTACGGGGGAACCCAACACTGCGGGCATCCGATCACGGCTGCCCCCATTGCCGCAGCAGACTTTCTGTTGCGGCTTTTTGATGGCCATGCCCCCTCCGCTCCATGCCCGGGTCCACGGCGCCGGCCCCACCGGCGCCCTGACGGCCCTGGCCCTGGCGGAGGCCGGCTGGCAGGTGACCCTGCACGACCCCCAGCCCCCGGAGGCCCTGCAACAGCGCCAGCGGGCCTACGCCTTCACCCATTCCAGCCGGGAGCTGCTGCAGCGCCTCGATCTCTGGCAGGCGCTGCAGCCCGCCCTGGTGCCCTTCCGCCGCCTGCGGCTGCGGGATATGGCCACGGCGCGGAGCGCGGTGTTCGGTCCGGCGGACCTGCCCGGGGCCGAGGCGGTGGGCTGGATCGGCAGCCACGGGCCCCTGATGGCCCTGCTGCTGGAACGCCTGGGTCGCCACCCAGCGGTGCAGCTGGCCCTGGGCGATGCCGCTCCCGGCGATCCGGCCCCCGGCGGAACGCGTCCCGATCTGGTCGTGGCCGCCGACGGCCCCGAGTCCCCCACCCGAGAGGCCCTGGGCATCGGCCAGTGGCGGCACACCTACCGGCAGCGCTGCCTCACGGTGCAGGTGGAACTGCGCGGCTGCGCCGACGACGACGCCTGGGAACTGCTGCGGCCCGAAGGCCCCTTCGCCGTGCTGCCCCTGGGCGACGGCCGCTTCCAGCTGGTGTGGAGCGCGCCGGCGGCCCGCTGCCGCCAGCTGGAGGCCCTCGGCGATGCCCCCTTCCTCGACCGGCTGGCGGGGGCCCTGCCGGATGCGCTGCAGCCCGATGCCCTGCTGGAAAGCCCCCGCAGCTTCCCGGTGGCCCTGCAGCTGGCCCGCCGGCTGCACCGGGGCCGCACGGTGTTAGTGGGGGAGAGCGCCCACCGCTGCCACCCGGTGGGCGGCCAGGGCCTCAACCTCTGCTGGCGCGACGTGGCGGAACTGCACCGGCTGGCCCGGCGGGCGGCCCGGGGCACGCTCCATCCGCAACGCATCGGTGCCGTCTACGGCCGGCGCCGCTGGCCCGACCTGCTGCTCACCCTGCTGGCCACCGACCTGCTGGTGCGCCTGTTCTCCAACCGCCTCCCCTGGCTTCTGCCGCCGCGGCGTCTGGCCCTGGCCGTGCTGGGTCGCGTCTCCCTGGCCAGGGGCCTGGCCCTGCGGGCCATGAGCCTGGGACCTTGCCGGCTGCTGCCGGCGCCCCCACCATGGCGTCATGGTGATCAGCAGCTCGCCCCAGCCCCTGCCCTCCCCGGCCATGGTGCGCTATCTGCGCCATCAGGTGGGCCTGAGTGAGAACGCCCTCGAGCTGGGCATCAAGCAGTCCCAGCTCGAGCAGGCGCCGTTGCCGGCGGTGCTCTGGCGCTTCGGCCTGATCAGCCTGGAGCAGTTCGACGCCGTGATCACCTGGCAGGACCAGGAGGGCTGAGCGCCCCCGCTGCGCTCAACGCCCCAGGCCCCCTCAGCTGTAGATGATCAGCGACTCGATCGGGTGCTCCTCGGGCAGCCGGCGGCGCCCCTCCAGGGCCGCCAGCTCCGCGACGAAGCCGAAGCCGCACAGCTCCCCCCCGGCCCGCTGCACCAGTTCGGTGCAGGCCGCCGCCGTGCCGCCCGTGGCCAGCAGGTCGTCCACGATCAGCACCCGCTGGCCGCTCCCCAGGGCATCGCTGTGGATCTCCAGACGATCAGTGCCGTACTCGAGGCTGTACTCCACGCCGATCACCTCCCCCGGCAGCTTGCCGGGCTTGCGGACGGGCACGAACCCCAGCCCGGTGACGGTGGCCAGGGCGGTGCCGACGATGAAGCCGCGGGATTCGATGCCCACGATCAGATCCGGCTGCACCCGCTCGCAGAGCAGGCCCAGCAGGCGGATCGCCTCGGCCCAGCCTTCCGGATCGCGCATCAGCGGGGTCAGGTCGCGGAAGAGGATGCCCGGCTTGGGAAAATCGGGAATGTCCCTGACCCAGGCGCGCAGATCGATCGACGGGGGGCTGCTGGGCATCGTGCTGGTGAGGGGACCGGTACCGGCGACGTGACGGATGGACGGCGCCGCTGGCATCATCGCAGTCATGGCCAAGGACATTTCGGACGCGGCGATTCAGGAGCCGTCCTCGCGCGCCCTGCCCCGCCGGGGGCTGGAGCGACTCGATCTGATGCTGCTCTGCATGGAGGCCCTCGACCTCAACGGCGGGGAGGCGATGGTGTGGCTGAGCGAGCAGCTGGGTTACGGCAGCCTCTTCCCCAACCGGGTGGAGCTGTGGAAACGCCGCTGTCACAACCCGCTGCGGCGCACCTGCCGTCGTGGCGAGGTTCCCGCCAGCGAGACCGACGCCCTGATCCGCATCCTCTGCGTCATGGCCGACCGCCTCTACCCGATGCTGCGCTCCCTGCTCTCCAGCAACGAGCCGGAAGAGGTGGCCCGCGAGCGCTGGGCCCTGTTCCAGCAACGGCTGGGAGAGCTGGTGCAGGAGCGCATGAATCCCCGCCGCAGCGGCGTCCAGAAGCTGCTCGACCCCAGCGACGGCGCCGCCCAGCGGCTGCAGCTGGTCCGGGGCCTGAGCCTCTGCGCCGGCCACGGGGGCTTCGATCGCATCAAGGCCAGCCTGATGGACGCGGTCGCCTGACTCCCTGCCGATGAGAGCGCCATGGTTCAGAGTGCCGCGATGAAGCAGAGACTCGTCTTCGATCAGCTCAGTTGCCGCCTGCAGGTGGACGGGCTGCCCGACGTGTCCGTTGGTCAGAGCGGCACGGCCCTGGGGATCATCACCGGCTGGAGCCTCCAGTGGGTGGGCAGGCCGCTGCTTGAGGGCCGCCGCGAGCATCTCCAGGCCCTGATGCAGGTGGTGTTTCCCTACGCCAGGCACCTGATCAGCGGCGTGCGCCGCGACTTCAGCGTCGCGGGGGAGCCCGTCGACATCGGCCCCCACGCCGAGGGCGGCCACCGGCTGCTGCTGCGCAGCAGCCAGCCCGACACCCCTCCCCTGGAGATGCGTCTCGACGATGCGGAACTGGCCGATCTGGTGCGGGTTCTGGATCAGCTGCGCCTTGATCCCCGGCTGCAGCTGCCCCTGGCCGTGCCCGAGCCCGAGCCCCTCGGGCCCAGGGAACTCCTGGAGCGCATCCCGCTTCGCCGGCGGCTGACCGCCCCCCTGGGTGGGGCAGCGGTGCTGGCCGTCTCGGCGGCCCTGGTCCTGCTGCTGCCGCCACCACCCCAGCCCCCCCTGGCTCCGCCGGCCGCCCCCGCCAGCGAGGCCACGCCCGCCGGCTCCCGTCCCTGAGCCCCGCCGGATCCGCCGCCCAGTTGACTTCGGCGCCGCTCTGGTCACACTGAGGTCGTTCATTCACCCTGCTTGCTCCCATGCCATGGGCCTGACCTGGTCGGAACTGCGCCGCCGGGTGGCCCGACTCGGGGCCGCCCTCGATGTGGTGGTACGCAGCGATCCCGAGGTCTGCGGGTTGAGCGGCTCCCATTTCCATCTCACCCTCCACCACGGCGGTCAGGGCGACTGCACGGTCAACGACCTGTCCCTGATCGATTGCCCCAACGAACTCGTGCTGATGGAATTCGAGCGTTGGATGCGGGGCGCCGGCTATGCGCTGGATCCCTGACCCCCAGGCCATGCCCCAAACCCCCCATCCGCTCCATCTGCCGACGCCGAAGGGACCGGCACCGGGGAAGGGTCTCCAGCTGCGGCGGAAACGACGACGGCCGAGCTCCCGCTGGCGTCAGACGGGGGCTGGTCTGCTGCTGATCCTGGCGGGGGCCCTGATCCTCACCGGCCTGATGCAACTGCCCGAACGGCTCGATGCCCTGCTGCTGGTCAGCAATGCCATCGCCAATCTGATCAGCGGGCTGAGCCGGCTGATGATGGGGGTGCTGCAGCTGGGCAGCGTGATCGTGGTGGCCCTGCTCGCCCTGCTGGCCCTGCTGCTTCTGGTGGGGGGCAGCGTGCGCCTGGTGCGGGCCGTCAGCTCCGGGCACCGCCATCCCCCCTGAGCGGGGGCATCGCCCGGTGAACACCGCCCGCCTCAGCGGTGCAGCTGCTGAAACCAGAAGCCGGCCAGTTGCCAGGACGACAACAGAAAGATGGCCAGGATCAACCAGTTGAGCCAGGCAGGACGGTCGCGGTTTTCGAACATGGCGGCAGGGAGGTCGCATCCATCCTGCCGATCCTGCCAGTGGGCCTGCCCCGTGACGGTCGGTGGCACCAGACGGATGTCAGCCGCTGCGGTGCTTCATGGTGTTCGGCATGCCTTCCGGCGGGGCTTCGGCGCCTGGATCTGTCGCCCTGCTCTCCTGCCTCGGGTTTCCCGGCTGGGGGGGACTGCACCTGATCGTGCCCAGCCCGGCGGATCCGGCCGGCCTGGCCAGCCGGCTGGACTCCGCGGTCGGTGACTGCGAGGCCGATGACGAGGCGGATGGTGGGAGCCGGCCGGCCGGCCTGCTGCTGCCGGCCCTGCTGCGCCGACATCGCGATCTGGAGCCCCTGCCACCGGGCACGGTGCCGTGGGTGGGTGCGGATCCCCAGGCCTGGCCCCTGGCCTGGGGCCACCGCTACCTGCTGGTCTGCCGCTGGGGTTCAGCCCATGCGCTGCGGATCTCCGCCTGGAGCCGGCAGGGGGAACCAGGGGCCTGGGTCCGCGCCTGCGGCCCCAGGCCCCTGGGATCCTTCCGGCACCGCTTTCTGACCCTCAACGACCCGAGCCGGCTGGCGCCTTACGGCGCGAGCCGGTGTCGTCGGGGACCTGGCGCGGAGATCAGGAGATGACCAGGGCGACCCCCAGGCCGACCACCATCAGGGCAATGGCCCCAACGGCCCAGAGGGCATGGTTCTGGGCATCCGCCCTGGTCTCTCCCATCACCATCGTGCCTTCATCGGCGTAGAGGTTGTCGTGATTCTCGAGGTCGTGGGTGTGCATGGAGCCTCCATCAAGCTCGTGGGACCCTTCAAACCTACGTGCGGAGTCCAGCACGGTCGGACACCCACCGGACATCCCGACCCCATGGACGCGATCCCTGCGGCGCTGAATAATGCCTGGGTCTGCAGATGCCCGTGCCTCCCTGGTCACTCATCCTGATCGCCATGCTCGTGGTGACCCAGGCCATGAATCCCACGGAAAGGGATTTCATCTGGTTTCGCTCCTTGCAGCGGCCGGGGTGGCTGAGTCTGCAGATCTGGCTGCCAGCCGCCTGGTTCGTGATCAACATCACCTTCTACCTTTCGGCGCTCCGCTGCTGGGAAAGGAGCAGGAACTGGAGCTGGGTGGTTGCCTACATGATTCTGCTGATCCTGCTGCGCAGCCACCCCTATGTGATCTGTCGCATGCGCAGCCTGCCTTCCGGCCTGCTCTTCTGGCTGATCAGCTGGATCGCCAATCTGGTCCTGGCCATGCTGGTGCGCCCCATCGCCCCCACCGCCTCCCTGTTGCTGCTTCCGGCCCTGCTGTGGACCCCGGTGGAGGCGGTCATCACTTACCAGATGATTGGATTGAACAGCAAGCAGAGCCGCAGCGACCGTGGACCCGATGATCGCCGCCCTGCTCGATCCCGGCGCCTATGACCATCCGGTCGATCGGATCGAGTGCCTGGAGACCCATATCTCCTGGGTCCTGCTCACCGGCACCGTCGCCTACAAGATCAAGAAGCCGGTCAATCTGGGGTTCGTCAATTTCTCCACCCCGGAGCGCCGCCTGGGGTTCTGCCGGGAGGAGCTGAGGCTCAACCGACGGCTGGCCCCGGATCTCTATCTGGGGCTGAGTCCGGTGCACGGCCCCGCGGAGCAAGCCAGCATGGCCGGGCCGGGACCGGTGATCGACACGGCCGTCCGGATGCGCCAGTTTCCCCAGAGCGCCCTGCTGCCCGCTGTGCTGAACCGCGATGGCCTCGGCCACGGCCAGCTCGAGGCCCTGGCGGATGATCTGGCCGCGTTCCACGCCGCGGCGGCGGTGGCCGGCGAGAACGACCCCTACGGCACTCCGGACGCGGTGCAGGAGCCGGCGGCGGCCAACCTGGAGGTGCTGGAAGCCTGCGGTGGATCGCTGACCCGGGAGCTCGCTCCCCTGCGGCCATGGATGGACACGGAGTTCCAGCGGCTGCGATCCACCTTCGAGCAACGCCGCAGCCAGGGCCGCATCCGGGAGTGCCACGGGGATCTGCACCTGGGCAACATGCTCCTGGAACGCGACCGCATCCAGGTCTTCGACTGTCTGGAATTCAGCCCTGCTCTCCGCTGGATCGACGTGATCAGTGACATGGCCTTCCTGGTGATGGATCTCGACCATCAGGGCCGGGCCGACCTCGGCGCGACCGTGCTCAACCGCTGGCTGGGCCGCTGCGGTGACTACGCCGGACTGCTCACCTGGCGCTGGTACCGCGTCTACCGGTCGCTGGTGCGGGCCAAGGTCTGCGCCCTGCGGCTGGGTCAGCAGGATCCCGCCGCCGGCCCATCGGGCCCCATGGCCCGAGAACTGGAGCGCTACCTCCGGGGCGCCGTGGCCACCACATCAACGACCCCGGCGGCCCTGGTGATCACCCATGGGGTGTCCGGCAGTGGCAAGAGCCACCGGGCGCGCCAGCTCTGCCGCCGCCCGGGCTGGATCCAGCTCAGTTCCGACGTGGAGCGCAAGCGCCTGTTCGGAGCCTGGGGCCAGGGGGATGGGCCGGCCCTGCGCGGCGATCCCTACCGGCCGGAGGTGAGCGAGTGGCTCTACGCCGACCATCTTCCCGCCCAGGCCGGCCGGATCCTCCAGGCCGGGTTATCGGTGGTGGTGGATGCCACCTTTCTGCTGCGCCGCCAGCGGCGGCGAATGCAGGAGCTGGCCTGCGAGCAGGGCGTGCCGTTTCTGCTGCTCGACTGCCCCAGCTCCCCGGGCCTGGCCCATCGGCGCATCACTGAACGGCAGCGCCAGGGCCATGACCCCTCCGATGCGGATGGAGCCGTGCTCGAGAGCCAGCTCAGGGAGATGGAACCTCTCGGCGCCGACGAACGGGCCCTGTGCCTCTCTTTGGTCGGGGATCCGTCAGCCGTGGAGCTGATCGTCCGCCTCGAGGCACGACTGGGGCTGCCGGGGGGGGCTGCAGGAGAGACCTAGAACCATTCGGGAACAGCCTCTTCCCGGGTGTTCACATCGGCTTCCGGGGTGGTGCGGCGGAACTCCATGGTGATGCTGCGCTTCTGTTCCCCGTCGGCGGCCACGGCCTCGA
>NZ_JAFKRG010000041.1 GCF_019038415.1 Synechococcus sp. CCY 9618
AGCGCTCCTTCTGGCTGGTGGCCGATGCCGAACTGATCGTCTACGGCGCCACCGATCCGGCCGCCCGGCTCAGCATCGGCGGCGAGGAGGTGCCCCTCTCCGCCGACGGCACCTTCCGGGTGCAGGTGCCCTTCCGCGACGGCCAGCAGCTCTATCCCATCGAGGCCGTGGCCGCCGACGGGGAACAGAAGCGCAGCATCACCATGGAGTTCCGCCGCTCCACCCCCGAAGACAACAGCAATCCCGCCAGCCAGGCTGTGGCCGAGTGGTTCTGATGGCAACCGACAGCTCAAGCCGCGGCCTGCTGAAGGCGGTCGTGGCCATCACACCCGTGGCCGGCTCGATCCTCTTCCCCCTGGTGGTGCCGATCCTGATGGTGCGGGTGAGCATCGCCTCAGGAGTGATCGCCGCAGTGGTCATCGGCACCCTCTGGTTCGCCGCCATGCTGCGCACCTCGGAGATGCCCGGCCACCACTGACAAGCCTCCACTGGGGCGTCCCCCTGCGGGAAGGCTGTCGTCAGGGCGACGTGCACCGCCCCGTCAACGGTCGTGGCGTTTCCTTTCCCCTCCTGCCCCAGTCCCTTGCCGCCGGGCGTCACGGGCCTCTTCGTCCTGGCGACCGCGCTGATGCTCGGAGGTTGCGGCCCCTCCCCCGCAGCCCTGAGCGGCGGGCCCCCTGCCGTCCTGCCCCTGCCCCCCGGCATCCGGGTGGCCTTCAACCACCGCGGCGGGGGGCGCTACCGCAGCCCCGTCAGCGGCCAGTGGCGCCAAGGCGACGACCTGGAGGCCCTGCTGCTGGAGAGCATCCGCGGGGCGCGACGGGAGATCCTGGTGGCGGTGCAGGAGCTCTCCCTGCCGGCGGTGGCCCAGGCCCTGGCGGAACGGCACCGCCGGGGCGTACGGGTGCGGGTGGTGCTGGAGAACACCTACAGCACTCCCTGGAGCCAGCAGCACCCGGTGGATCTGCCCCCCCACCAGCGCCTGCGCCAGCAGCAGCTGGCGGCCCTGGGCCAGGGGGATGCGGTGGCCGTGCTGCAGCGGGCCGGGATCCCTCTGATCGACGACACGGCAGACGGCAGCCGCGGCAGCGGCCTGATGCACCACAAGTTTCTGGTGGTCGATGGCCAGGTGGTGGTGACCGGATCGGCCAACTTCAGTCCCTCCTGCATCCACGGGGACGCGGACGCGCCGACCACCCGCGGCAACGTGAACCACCTGATCCGCTTCGAGAGTCCGGCGCTGGCGGGGCTGTTCGCGGAGGAATTCGCCCGGCTCTGGGGCGATGGCCCCGGCGGCGCCCCCGACAGCCGCTTCGGCATCGCCAAGGGGGGCGGCCCCGCCCGGGTGGTGGACGTGGCCGGCACGCCGGTGGAGGTGCTGTTCGCCCCCCATCGACGCAGCGACCCGAACCAGGGCCTGGCCTGGCTGGAAGCCCAGCTGGCCAGGGCGCGACAGCGTCTCGATCTGGCCCTGTTCGTCTTCTCCGGCCAGAACCTGGCCGACCGGCTCCAGGAGCTCCATGCCCGGGGGGTGAAGATCCGCCTGCTGGCCGATCCGGGCTTCGCCGTCCGCGCCTTCAGCGAGGTGCTCGATCTGCTGGCGGTCACCCTGCCCGACCAGGACTGCCGCATCGAAGCCGGCAACCGGGCCTGGAGCCAGGCCCTCGAAGGGGTGGGCACCCCCCGGCTGGCCGGCGGCGACAAGCTGCACCACAAGTTCGCCGTGCTCGACGGCCGCTCGGTGATCTCGGGCAGCTTCAACTGGAGCCCCAGTGCCGCCTTCCAGAACGACGAGACCCTGCTGCTGATCCACTCGCCCCTGCTGGCCCGCCACTTCGAGGCGGAAATGGATCGCCTCTGGCGCGGCGCCGAGCTGGGCATCAGCGGCCGGTTGCAGCGCAAGCTGGCTCAGCAACGACAGAGCTGCGGCAGCGGCACCCCCCGGGCCGCTGGAGGCGCACCAGCGATGGCGTCTACGATTCCGTAACGCTGATCACAGGATTCATGGACGCCGCGTCCGCCACCGCCTCCCGCCAGGCCACGCCTCGCCTGGATGCCATCAACCTGATGCTGCGCGATCTGCACACCCGCCACGACGAGATCCGCCACCGGGCCGCCTTCCGCGGCTGCACCAGCGAGCTGCTGACCCTGCAGCAGGAGCTGGTGGATTATCTGCTCAGCAAGAAGCATTCCCTCCAGGGCGTCGACGACGTCACGCCGGAGGAAGGGCTCAATTACAACTCGTTCACCTGAGCACCACCGCCGGCGCCACCCCAGCCCGGGTGGTGGTGGTGGGCGCCGGCCCCGCGGGCGCCAGCCTGGCCCTGCTGCTCGCCCGCTCCGGCCTTCCCGTCGATCTGGTGGAGGCGGCCCTCAACAGCAACCGCCTGTTCCGCGGCGAGGGGCTGATGCCGAGCGGCCTGGCGGCCCTGGCCGCCATGGGCCTGATGCCCCTGCCCGCCGCAGTGCCCCACCGGCCCCTGAAGGCCTGGAGTTTCTTCCTCGACCGCCAGTCCCTGTTCGAGGTGGCCGAACCGATGGGCAGTCCCGTGGCCTGCACCCTGGTCGACCAGGGATCCCTGCTGCGGGAGCTGCTGGCGGAGGCCGGTCGGCAGCCGGGATTCCGGCTGTTCCAGGGGCGGGCCGTGCGGGACCTGCTGCACCTGGACGGCCGCATCACCGGGGTGCGGCTGGCGGACGGCACCCCCCTGGAGGCGTCCCTGGTGGTGGGCTGCGACGGCCGCGACTCCCTGGTGCGCCAGCAGGGACAGCTGGACCTGGAGGTCGCCCCCAGCCCCCTCGACGTGCTCTGGTTCCGGCTCCGGGGTCCGGCGGCCGAGGGGATCGTCGGCTGGCTGGAGGGGCGCTTCGTGACGGTGGTGGGGGCGGCCGGCAGCTACGCCCTGTTCCCCTCCAGCCGCGGCGGGGTGCAGCTGGGCTGGGCGCTCGCACCGGGGGCGGCTCCGCCGACCCCCGATGCCTGGTCAGACCTCTGGGCCGGTGACGCCCCGGCACCCCTGGCCCGGCTGCTGCGGACCCTGCCGGACACGGCCGTCCAGGGTCCGGTGCGGCTGCCGGTGCGGGTGGGCCTCTGTCGCCGCTGGCAACGGCCCGGGCTGCTGCTGCTCGGTGATGCGGCCCATCCCATGAGCCCCCTGCGGGCCCAGGGCATCAACATGGCCCTGCGCGATGCCCTGGTGGCCGCCCGCCACCTGGAGCCGGCCCTGGCTGATGGCGACAGCGGTGCCATCGATGCCGCCATCGCGACCATCGCGAGCGAGCGGCTGCCGGAGATCCGCCGCATCCAGCAGCTTCAGGAGGAGGAGGCCCGCCGGGCCGATCTGCTGCGGCGACGTCACGGGCTGCGGGCCCTGCTGGCCCGCACCGCCCGCTGGAGCGGCCCGCTGCTGGCCCTCCGCTGGCGCGCCGGCCAGCGTCAGTTGCGGGATGGGCTGGGCCGGATCACGGGGGCGGACTGAACGGCGGTCATGATGGACACAGCGTTGCGCCTGCCATGGCCCGGATCCTCCCCATCTCCCGCCCGGGCCGGCGCGGCCGCGGGCTCAGCCTGCGGCATCTGATGCTGCTGGCGGGTCTGCCGTTGCTCGGGACCTCCCCCCTGCTGGCCGCAACGGAGCTTCCGCCCTTTCCCCCGTCCTCCGAATTCCGCTCCCTGCAGCTGATCACCCTGGCCTGCAGCCGTGAGAACAGCACAGAGCCCTGCGACAGGGCCCGCAGCCTGGCGGACCCCCTGATGGACCATCCGCGGCTGCCCGCCAGCTGCAAGGACGTGCTCTGGGACATCCGCCAGCTGGCGAAGGTGGCCGCCAGCAACAGCTACGACCGGAGGGAAGGAATCGACCGCGCCGCCCGCATCCTCACCGACGTGTGCCGCCAGAAGCTGCCGGCGGCGCAACCCACGGCCGGTGGCCCTCCCAGGCCCCAGGGCGGCCTGAACCTGATCAGTCCCAGTCGAAACTGAACCGCTGGCCCGGCAGCAGCCGTTCCATCTCCTGGCTCAGTTGGGCCATCATCTGGCGGCTCATCCGGGGATGGCCGCGCAACTCCTTCACCAGTTCCGCCACATCAGCGCTGGTGAGGCCGTGGCTGCTGATCCTGGCGTCGACGCGTTCACGGAACTGCTCGAGCAAGCGCTGCTGTTCCGGGGAAAGGGGGGCGTCATCCGCGGGATGCTGAACGTCCATCGCGTCAGGGGCGGGCGGAACCGGAGGCCCCGGCGGGGGTGTCGATCAGGGCCAGCAACCGGGTGGATGTGTCACGCATGAAGGCCAGGCTCATGGGGGTCACCACGGCGGCACGGTCGGCCAGTTGACAGAGGGGATTGCGCTCGCCGCTGGCTTCGCAGCTGCTGGACATCAGCAGCAGGGCATTGGTGAGCTTGCCCCGCAGACAGCTCTCGGCGCCTGCCCCGGCCAGCACCGCCTTGGCGGCGGCGTGGGTGCGGCCCACCGCCTCGGCGTAGGGAAGGGCCTTCGGAGCTCCCATGACCGCCGCCCGGGCAGCGGCCGGCCCGACCACAGCCATTCCCACCAGGGTGGCGGCCGCGGAGACAGCGCAGGCGACGCCTGCCCAGGCGATGGGAGTGATCCTCGGGGCCATGGGTGAACGTTCGGTTGCGCTCAGGCTAGCCAGGGGCCCGGCCGCAGGAATCGACGGAGGTAACTTGGGGCTCCAACGACCCCGGGACGCCGGCCATGGCGAAGACGACCGACGTGCGTCAGGTGGCGCTGGCGACCCCCTTCACCGACCAGAAGCCCGGCACCTCCGGCCTGCGCAAGAGCAGCCGTCAGTTCCAGACCCCCCACTACCTGGAGAGCTTCATCGAGGCCTCCCTGCGGGTGGTGCCCGACGTCGCCGGCGGCACCCTGGTGGTGGGCGGCGACGGCCGCTTCGGCAACCGCCCGGCCATCGATGTGATCGCCCGCATGGCAGCGGCCCACGGCGTCGCCCGGCTGATCACCACCACCGGCGGCATCCTCTCCACCCCGGCCGCCTCCCACCTGATCCGCAGCCGCGGCGCCGTGGCCGGCATCATCCTCTCGGCCAGCCACAACCCCGGCGGCCCGGAGGGGGATTTCGGCGTCAAGATCAACGGCTCCAACGGCGGGCCGGCGCCAGAATCGGTCACCGATGCCATCCACACCGCCACCCTCAGCCTCGACGGCTACCGGATCCTCGACGCCGAACCGCTGAACCTGGAGGCACCGGGCACCACCAGCATCGGCGCCATGGCCGTGGAGGTGATCGACGGGGTCGACGACTACGTCGCCCTGATGCAGCAGCTGTTCGACTTCGACCGCATCGCCGCCCTGCTGCGCAGCGATTTCCGGCTGGCCTTCGATGCGATGCACGCCGTCACCGGCCCCTACGCCAGCCGCCTGTTCGAAGGGCTGCTGGGGGCGCCGGCCGGCACCGTGCGCAACGGCATCCCCCTGGAGGATTTCGGCGGCGGCCACCCCGATCCCAACCTCACCTATGCCCACGAGCTGGCCGATCTGCTCCTGAAAGGCGACACCTACGACTTCGGCGCCGCCTGCGACGGCGACGGCGACCGCAACATGGTCCTGGGGCGCCACTGCTTCGTGAACCCCAGCGACAGCCTGGCCGTGCTCACCGCCAACGCCACCCTCGCCCCGGGCTATGCCGACGGCCTGGCCGGGGTGGCCCGCTCCATGCCCACCAGCGCCGCCGCCGACGTGGTGGCCGCCGAGCTGGGCATCCCCTGCTTCGAGACCCCCACGGGCTGGAAGTTCTTCGGCAACCTGCTCGATGCCGGCCGCATCACCCTCTGCGGCGAGGAGAGCTTCGGCACCGGCAGCAACCACATCCGCGAGAAGGACGGCCTCTGGGCCGTGCTGTTCTGGCTGCAGATCCTGGCGGTGCGCGGCTGTTCGGTGGCCGAGGTGATGGCCGGCCACTGGGGACGCTTCGGGCGCCATTACTACTCCCGCCACGACTACGAAGCGGTGGCCAGCGACGCCGCCCATAGTCTCTACGACCGGGTCGAGGGGATGCTGGGCTCCCTGCCGGGCCAGGGCTTCGCCGGCCGCACGGTCCGCGCCGCCGACGATTTCGGCTACACCGATCCGGTGGACGGCTCGATCAGCCGCGGCCAGGGGCTGCGGGTGCTGCTCGACGACGGCAGCCGGGTGGTGCTGCGCCTCTCGGGCACCGGCACCAAGGGCGCCACCCTGCGGGTCTACCTGGAGAGCTACGTACCCGCTTCCGGCGACCTGGGCCAGAACCCCCAGGTGGCCCTCGCCGATCTGATCAGCGCCATCGACGCCCTGGCCGAGATCGGCAGCCGCACCGGCATGGAGCGGCCCACGGTGATCACCTGAAACGGATCACCTGATCGCCGCCCACCGGCCTCAGGCCGGACCGTCCAGCACGAAGCGGTAACGCACATCGCCGCGGCGCAGCCGCTCGATCGCCGTGTTCACCTCGGCCATCGGCAGGTGCTCCACCTTTGGGGCGATGCCGTGGCGGGCACAGAAGTCCACCATCTTCAGCAGGCTGGCCGGCGAGGAGGTGGGGCTGCCGGTGAACTGGCGCCGGCCGGCGATGAAGGGGAAGGCCTGCAGGGGGATCGGACTGGTGGGCACCCCCAGCTGATGCAGCCGGCCACGGGGAGCGAGGGCCCCCACCACGGCGTCCCAGTCGAGGTCGTGGTTGCTGGTGTTGATGATCAGGTCATAGCGGCCGGCCTGCTGGGGCAGATCGGCGAGCATCTCCACCCGGTGGGCGCCGAAGCCGCGGGCCTCCTCTGCCTTGGCGGCGGTGGTGGTGAGGGCGGTCACCTCGCAGCCCCAGGCCCGGGCGAACTGCAGGGCCATGTGGCCGAGGCCGCCGATGCCGATCACCGCCACCCGGGCGGTGGGCGAGACCTCTTCGTCGATCAGGGGGGCGAACACGGTGATGCCGCCGCAGAACAGGGGGCCCGCATCCGCGGCGGAGACCCCCTCGGGGATCGGGATCAGCCAGTCCTGGTGGGCGCTCACGTGGCTGGCAAAGCCGCCGCTGCGGCCCACGATCGTGGACTCCAGCGAGGCGCACAGGTTGGCATCGCCGCCCAGGCACCAGCTGCAGTGGCGGCAGCTGCCGGCGATCCAGCCCAGGCCCCTCAGCTGGCCCACCAAGGCCGGATCCACCCCCTCGCCCACGGCCACCACCCGCCCGACGGCCTCATGGCCCGGCACAAGGGGCAGGCTGGTGACCCCCCAGGCGTTGTCGATCATCGACACATCGCTGTGGCAGAGGCCGCAGTGCAGCACCTCGATCGTGGCCTCGTCGGCGGCCGGCTCCACCAGCTGGGCCTCGGTCCGCTGCAGCGCCCCCCCGAGGGTCGTGGTCTGCCATACGGTGATCTGCATCGGGAACGCCTGAGGTTCCTCAGGTTCTAGCCAGGCCGTTCCTGTCGGGCGTACCGGCACAGCTTTCCCCCTGCCCCATGTCGAGCGCCGCCAGCCCGTCGGCCGAGACGCCATCCGCCCCGGTGGTGGTCCTGAGCATCGGCGGCAGCGATTCCGGCGGCGGCGCCGGCATCCAGGCCGACCTCAAGACCTTCCTGGCCTTCGGGGTGCACGGCTGCAGCGCCATCACCTGCGTCACCGCCCAGAACACCTGCGGCGTCAGCCGGGTGGATGCCCTGCCCCCGGAGGCCGTCACCGCCCAGGTGGAGGCGGTGTGCAGCGATCTGGGCGTGGTGGCGCTCAAGACCGGCATGCTCTTCGACGCCGCCCTGATCGAGGCCACCGCCGCCGCCATCGAGGCCCGGAAAGCGTTCCGGGTGATCGATCCGGTGATGGTGTCGCGCTCCGGCGCCAGCCTGCTGGCCCCGGAGGCGATCACGGCCATGGCCCGGTGCCTGCTGCCCCTGGCGGATCTGGTCACCCCCAACCTCCACGAGGCGCGGCTGCTGACGGGCCTGGCCATCGCCAGCGCAGCAGACATGGAGCGGGCCGCCGCCAGGCTCTGCGAGCTGGGGGCAGCGGCCGCCCTGGTGAAGGGAGGGGGACTGGCGGGCCTGCGCGGCTGCGACGTGGCCTGGATCGACGGGGAGGCCCGCTGGTTCCGCGGAGCGGAAGTGGTCACCCCCCACAGTCACGGCAGCGGCTGCACCCTCTCGGCAGCGATCACCGCCTGCATCGGCCGGGGCGAGACCCTGACGGAGGCGATCAGCACGGCCAAAGCCTTCGTGGAGGGGGGCCTGCGCCACGCCCTGGCCATCGGCGCCGGCCAGGGGCCCCTCTGCCACTGGCACCGCTGGCGGCCGGGGGGGAAGGACGCCCGATGATGAAGGCCCACCCCGTGCGACCCATCCCTTGACGCAGGCACTCAGCGGCATCGGCGGGTTGGCCCACATCGGCATCCGGGTCCACGACATGGAGCGATCCGCCGCCTTCTATGCCCATCTCGGCTTCCGGTTCGTGGCCGGGCCGATCGGTCCGGAACCGGTGGCGATCCTCAGCCACCCCAGCGGAGTGGAGATCAACCTGATCCTCAATGCCCCCGCCCAGGCCGAGACCAACGTGCTGATGGACGGCCCGGAGAAACCGGCCGGCATCACCCACTTCGCCCTGCTCTGCACCGACCTGGAGACGGCCATCGAGGAGCTGCGGGCCGCAGGACTGGTGCCCAGCGCCGGACCGGTGGACTTCGGCGGCCAGGCCCGGGGCCTGTTCCTGCGGGATCCTGACCGCAACGTGGTGGAACTGCACCAGCGGCGCTGAAGTCCTCCCACACCCCGGCGGTGGTGAGGAAACATGACGGCAGCGGGACCCTTCGGGAGCGTCACCCACAATGAATCGGCGGTGGCGTCGAGGCCCCTCCGGTTTCCAGCCCATGAAGGCGCCACTGACCGAGCGAGAGCAGGAACGGCTCGAGGCCCTGCGGGATTACCGCATCCTCGACACCCCCCCGGAGCGGGCCTACGACGATCTGACGGCCCTGGCGGCCTGCATCTGTGACGTGCCCATTGCCCTGATCAGCCTGGTCGACAGCGACCGGCAGTGGTTCAAATCGAAGGTCGGCCTCGAAGCCTGCCAAACCGACCGGGACGTCTCCTTCTGCGCCCACGCCATCCTCGAGGAAGACATCCTGGTGATCCAGGACACCCTCGCCGATTCGCGTTTCGCCGCCAATCCTCTGGTCACCCGGGCACCCAACATCCGCTTCTATGCCGGCGTCCCGTTGCTGTCACCGGACGCCCTGCCCCTGGGCACTCTCTGCGTGATCGACCATGAGCCCAGGGACCTGAGCGAAGGCCAGATCCGTGCCCTGGAGGGCCTGGCCCGCCAGGTGGTGACCCAGATGGAGCTGCGCAGGGTGTCGGCCCGGCTCGCCCAGGCCCTGGAGAAGATCGCCCTGATCGAAGGGCTGATCCCCATCTGCTCCTACTGCAAGGCGATCCGCAACGACGCCGGCTACTGGTCGAGCGTGGAGGCCTTCCTCAAGGAGCACGCCGATGTGTCGTTCACCCACGGGGTCTGCCAGGCCTGCATCGAGCACCATTTCCCGGAGGTGGCCGAGGTGATGCGCCGCCAGGACGCCGACCAGGCGGGCTGAACCTGCCCCCCCGGGATTCAGGGGGCCGCCGGTGGGGGAATGGCAGGACCGGCGGGGTCCGTGAGGTTGCCGCAGAGATCCAGGACGATCTTCTGGGCGACCGAACGGGGCTCGGGCACTCCCCAGGGCTCCCAGACGCCATCGACCAGCCAGCCCTGACGCAGGCTGTTGCAGTGCACCGCCACCGCGGCCGCCCGCGACCTGACCGGACCCAGTTCCGCCGCCGTGGGCTGCACCAGGGTGACCCGGACGCCCCCGTCATGGAGCTTCCAGCCGCCCCAGTCGACGAGGGTGTTGCCGTAGAACTTCCATCGGACCGGCTCGACCTTCTGGGGCGCCTGGGGGGCGGGGGGCGGATCGGCGGGCTGAGCCACCGGTGGGTTGGCCGGTGCCGGTGCCGGGGGCTGGGCCGCTGCCCTGGCGGGCGGAGCTGGCTGGGGCTTGGCTTCTGGCTTGGCCTGCGCCTGGGCCTTTGGCTTGGGCTTGGCCGTCGCCGGAGGCAGCCGCAGCCAGGTCCCGACCTGGAGCTGGTCGGGCTTGACCCCGGGATTGGCCTTGGTGAGGGCTGCCACGGTGGTGCCATGACGGCTCGCCAGCGCCTTGAACGTGTCGCCGGCACCCACCTGCACCATGGCCTTCGAGGCAGGCAGCTTCAGCTCCTGGCCGATCTGCAGCTCCTCGGGGCTGGTGATCCTGTTCAGGCGGATCAGGTCCTCCACGCTCACCCCTTGACGGGCGGCGATGGCCTCGAGCGTGTCGCCCTTGACGACCCGGACGCTCCGGGTCGGCGGAGCCGCCTGGGCCAAGGCGGCGGCAGTGGGGTCCACGCCGGTGAAGGTCAGGAAGAGAGAGGCAAGCCCACCCATGGCTGCCGCCGGCGTCGCTGCTTTCCGTCCCACGATTTCCTCCCGAATGCCCTTCTTCAAGCTACCAGCCATGAATGCCTGCCTGAAACCGTTGCATGGGTCTGTCAACGGCACAGAAGCTGCGGAGCCTCGCGGGAAAGTGGCTGGGATGAAGGCAGAAGACTCCGATTCAATCAGCGGAGCTCCTGGCAGTGTGCCGAGTCAGCCCCTAATGGTTCAGGCCCAGGATCCACTCGAAGAACTAAACCACAAGTCTCATGATTGCTGTGTCCTGATGGACAGGAATCTGCTGGAGACAACCACATCGAAGCCGTTCCTACGGGGTATGGGGCTCAAGCTCGGCACCGTCCTCCTCCGTTGAGGAGCCGAACCAGCGCTCCTCGAGGGCTTTCACCACCACATAGAACGGCGGCACCACGCCCAGCGAGAGCACCGTCGCCACCAGCAGGCCGCCGAAGATCACCGTGCCCAGCGACTGCTGGCTGTTGGCCCCCGCCGTGGTGGCCACCACCAGCGGCAGAAAGCCGGCCAGGGCGGCGATGGCCGTCATCAGGATCGGGCGCAGCCGCGACTCGGCCGAGGCGATGGCGGCCTCGGCGGCGGTCATGCCCTCCTCCATGTGCTGCTCGGCCACCTCCACGATCAGGATGCCGTTCTTGGCCGCCAGCCCGATCAGGGTCACCAGTCCCACCTGGGCATAGATGTTGAGATCGATGGAGCGCAGGGCCAGGAACACCAGGGCGCCGAGCATGGCCAGGGGCACGGTCATCAGGATGATCACCGGGGTCACATAGCTCTCGTACTGGGCCGAGAGCACCAGGTAGACCACCAGAATGCCCAGGCCGAAGACCAGCACACTGGCATTGCCGGCGGAGAGCTGCAGGGCGGCGAGGCCGGTGAAGGCATAGTCGATGTTGTTGAAGTCCTGGGCCTTGAAGATCTGCTGAATCCTGGTCAGCGCCTGGCCCGAACTCTTGCCGATCGCCTCGGCCCCCTGGATCAGAATGGTGCGGTAGAGGTTGTAATGGCTGATCACCGGCGGGGCGCTGGTCAGATCCGCCGTGGCGAATTCCGACACCTGCACCAGCTTGTTGTCGTTGCTGCGAACGTAGTAACTCAGCACATCCTCCAGTGAGCTGCGATTCTCAGCCGCCGCCTGGACATAGATGTTGCGCACCTGGCCGCTCTCGTAGGTGAGCCCGGAATAGTTGCTGCCCGCCAGCACGGCGATGGTCTGCATGGCCTGCTGGAAATTCACGTTCAGGGCCCCCATCACCGAGCGGTCGATCTTCAGACCGAAGGCCGGAGAGCTGGGAATGAACTGGGTGTAAAGAGTGGAGAAATCACCACTGGTGGTTCCCGCCAGAATCTGCTTCTTGGCCAGTTCATCCAGCTGGTTGAAGCTGTAGGCCCCGTTGCTGAGGTCGTTGAACTGGAAATAGAAGCCCCCTTGGGCCGAGAATCCGGGGATGGCCGGGGGCTGGGCAGCCACCGCCAGGCCGGAGCTGATCGCACCGAGCTTGGCGTTCAGCCGTTTCACAATCGCCGGAGCCTTCTGGTCGGTCCCGCTGCGCTCCTCCAGGGGCTTGAGGCCGAAGAAGAACACCCCCTGGTCCGGGCTGGCTCCGTTGAAGCCGTAGCCGCTCACCACCGACCCGGCGACGATCTCCTTCTCCTCCTTCAGCACCTTGGCCACCTCCTTGGCCGTGGCCTGGGTCTGGCTGAGGGAGGCGCCGTTCTGAAGCTGGATGATCCCCAGGCCATAGCCCTGGTCCTCCTCGGGAATGAAGGCCGAGGGCAGGGCGCTGAAGGCGAACAGGGTGAGGGCGATGCCACCGCCCAGGCCCACCAGAATCCAGCGGCGCCGCTCGATCAGGAAGGTCACCAGGGAGGCGTAGGACCGCTCAAGACGAACGAAGAATCTGTTGAACCGCTCGAAGATCCAGGTCAGATTGGCTCCGGCGAGCACACCGACCACCACCCCCAGCACGTAGGTGACGCTGCCGAAGGAGGCCGCACTGAAGCGGCCGAAGGCCAGGCCCACCACCGCCCCGCCGATGATCCCCACCAGCCGGCCCGGGGGGGGTGACTTGCGGCTTCTCAGCAGCAGGGCCGAGAGCATGGGGGAGAAGGTGAGCGCATTGAAGGCCGAGATGGCGATCGAGAAGGCGATGGTGAGGGCGAACTGGCGGTAGATGATGCCGATGCCGCCGGGGTAGAAGGCCACCGGCACGAACACCGCCATCAGCACCAGGGCGGTGGCCACCAGGGCCCCGATCAGTTCGCCCATGCAGGCCATGGCCGCCTGGCGGGGTCGCATGCCCTTCTCCAGGTTCTTCTCCACCGCCTCGATCACCACGATCGCGTCATCCACCACCAGGCCCGTGGCCAGCACCAGGCCCAGCAGGGTCAGCTGATTGATCGAGAACCCGAAGATCTTGACGAAGGCGAAGGTGCCGATCAGGGAGATCGGGATCGCCAGGGTGGGCACCACCGTGGCCCGCCAGTCCTGCAGAAAGATGAAGAGGATGATCAGCACCAGCACGATGGCCAGGCCAAGGGCATCCACCACCCCCTCCACGGCCGATTCGATGAACTGGCCGATGTTGTAGATCTCGAACACCTTCACCCCGGGCGGCACGTTCTGGGTGAACTGATCCATCACCTTCACCACCTGGTTCGAGACATCAAGAGCATTGCTCTCGGGGGTCTGGAACACCGCGACGGTGATCGATGGATAGCCATCAATGCTCACCGCCTGCTGGGCATAGGTGTTGGCGCCGTAGGTGGCCTGGCCCACATCCTTCAGGCGCAGCAGATTCCCGGAGGACGAGCGGCCCACGATCAGATTGTTGAGTTCCTCGACCGAAACCAGGTTGCCGTTGTTCTCCACCAGGATCGGGTAGGCGAACTTCTGGTCTCCCCCCGCCGGTGGGCCTCCTATCAGACCGCCGATGGCCACGCTGTTCTGACTTGAAACCGCATTGACAACCTCATCGGCAGTGAGATTGTTGGCGGTGAGCTTGTCGGCATCAACAAACAGCCAGAAGGCCGGATTGCTGCCCCCGAGAAGATTGACGGTGGCAACGCCGGGGACCCGCTCAAGCTGGTAATAAAGATCCTGATAGATCAGGCCATTGAGATAGGGGGCATCGAACTGGCCCTCCGAAGAGGTGACCTGATAGGCCAGCAGGATCGACGGGGTGCTCTGCATCACCGACACCCCGGTGGCCTGAACCTGCTGGGGAAGCTGCGGCATCGCCAGCGACACCCGGTTCTGAACGTTCACCTGGTCAATGTTGATGTCGGTGCCTTCCTCGAAGTACACCTGGATCGTGCTCGTCCCCGACATGTTGCTGGTGGACGAGATGTAGTTCGCCCCCGGAACCCCGTTGATCTGCTGCTCGATCGGATTGGTCACCGCCTGCTCGGTGACCAGGGAATTGGCGCCGCCGTAGTTGGCGGTGACCTGGATCAGCGGAGGGGCGATGTTGGGAAGATTCTCGATCGACAGCGTGGGAATGGCGATCAGGCCCACGAGCACGATCAGGATGCTGCAGACGGTGGTGAGAACCGGCCGCTTGATGAAATTATCGGAGAACGACATCGCTCTGCTCAGCTCCCCGATGCGGCCGGAACCACCTTCACAGGCATCCCCGAGCGAAGCAGGGCTGTGTTGCTCACCACGATCTGATCACCCTTGGCCAGCCCGGAGAGCACCGGATAGGCATTGTTCTGCAGATTTCCCAGTTTCACCACCGTCTGAACCACCACTGGAGTGGTGCCGGGAAGCTTCTCCAGCTTTTGCTTCTCCGCAGCGGGGAGCTGGTCGGAGGCCTTGATCTTCGGAAGGATCGTGTAGAGCGGCAGCACCCGATAGACGAACGGCTGCTGGGCCTGCATCATCACCGCCTGAACCGGCACCGCCAGCTGGTCGCTGACACCGGTGATGATGCGGTTTCGCACGAACTGGCCCGTTTTCAGCGCTCCGGTGAGATTGGGGAACACGGCCTTCACCAGCACGGTATTGGGCGTGCCGGGCGACGTGGAGCCCGTGGCGAAGTAAGGCGACACGAACACCACCCGTCCCATGCCTTTCACCGGTGGGTTGCCCTGGCTCTCCACCTGCACCGGCAGACCCACCTTCACCTGGCCGGCCTGGGTGGCCGGTACATCCATCAGGGTCCAGAGGGTGCTGTTGTTGACGATGCCCGTGATCGCCTGGCCCTGGCGCACGTAATCGCCGAGCTTCACAGTGTCGAGATTGCCGAGTTCGCCGTCGATCGGGGCGGTGACAAACTTGTATCCCAGGGTGGCGGCGCTGGAACGGGCCTGGTCCCGGCTCTGGATCGCCTGGGTGACGTAGAAGTCCCGGTCCTTGGTGGAGACGGCCCCCTGCTCGTTGAGGAAGATGTAGCGCTCGGCGTTGACCCGGTCCTTGATCGCTTCAGCACGGCTGGAATCCAGGGTCGCCGACTCCTGCACGTTGTCGAGCACCAGGATGGGCTGGCCCGCCTTCACCCGCTGGCCCTCCGTGGCCAGGATGCGCACCACCCGACCATCCGACTGGGGCCGCATCACCACGTTCGAAGTGGACTCGATGGTGCTGATCGTGTCGATGCCTGGAGCGAACCGGAACTCCCCCACCGTCACGGTCTGAACGGTCAGGGGCGCCCGGGCCACCGGCTTGCCGGAGCCGCAGGACGCCAGCAGCAGCACCAGGGGAAGCGAAGGGGAAAGGAGCTGCCAGCGCACCATTCGGTTTCAAAGCCCCCGAAACGTACCGGAAAAGCCAGAGGCTCCCCAGGGGGCCGGGATCTTTTGCAGGCTTTCAGGACCGGGGACCGGGCCCCGGCCGACCGCCATGACGGCGGTGATACTCCGGTTCCGGGTTGCTCTCCTGCAGCTGCCGCACCGCCTCCACCGCCATTCCCGCCACGCCCCCGAAAGCGGTCAGGACCACCGTGCTCCAGAACAGGGCCTCAGGGGTCAACCGAAGCGGGGTGTGCTCCACGATGGAGCGCAGGAAGGTGGCGACCGCCAGCCCCAACAGGCCGGTGAGCATCCCTGCGCAGAGCACCCGCCGGCCACTCAGCGGCGGCGGGCAGGGGGCTGGCATCAGCCCGCTTCGGAGGCTGATGCCCCCTGGGACCCAGCGGTCGTCGATCCGGTGAGCTGCTTCATGACGACGTAGAACACGGGCACCACGAACAGGGACAGCACGGTGGCCACGGCCAGACCGCCGAACACCACCGTACCCAGGGACGCCTGACTGCGGGCCCCAGCCCCGGTGGCGAGGACCAGCGGCAGGAATCCGAACAGGGAGGAGATGGCGGTCATCAGGATCGGCCGGAAGCGCGACTGGGCCGACTCTCGCGCCGCCTCGAGGGCACTGCTGCCCTCCTCCATGCGCTGGTTGGCGAGATCGACGATCAGGATGCCGTTCTTGGCCGCCAGACCGATCAGCATCACCAGACCCACCTGGGCATAGATGTTGAGCACCTCACCCCGCACCGCCAGGAAGGCCAGGGCGCCGAGCATGGCGGTCGGCACGGTCATCAGGATGATCAGGGGATCGCTGTAGCTCTCGTACTGGGCGGCCAGCACCAGATAGACGGTGAGGATGCCGAGGGCGAAGATCACGATGGCCAGCGCCCCCGCCTTCACCTCCTCCCGGGAGATGCCGGTCCAGTCGTAGCCGACACCGGTGGTGGAAAGGTTCTGGAAGATGTCCTGGATGTCCTTGATGGCCTGGCCGGTGCTGCGACCGGGCAGGGCCGCTCCCTCCACCTTGATGGCCCGGAACAGGTTGAACCGGGGGATCACCGAAGGGCCGGTGATCGGCTCCACCGTGATGAACTCCGACAGGGAGATCTGACTGCCTTCGCCATTGGTCACGTACAGGGATTTCAGCTGCTCCGGGTTGGTGCGATAGCGGTCGTCCGCCTGGACGAAGATGCGCCGCACCTTGCCGGCATCGAAGGTGTCGTTCACGTAGAAGGAACCGATGTTGAAGCTGAAGGTCTGCATCGCCGTTCCGTAATCCACCCCGAGGGCGGCCATGCGGTCGCGGTCGACGAGAATCTGCAGCTGGGGAGCTTCCGGCGAGAACTGGGTGAAGACCCGATCGAACAGGCCACTCTGATTGGCCTTGGTCACGAGCTGGGTGGCCGCCGCGAAGAAATCCGCCGGGGACAGGGAGCCACCGCTGCGGTTGAGCATCTGCATCTCGAAGCCCGCCCCGGTGCCGTACCCGGGGATGGCGGGGGGTTCGATCACGATGATCCTGGCTTCCTCGATGGCCGCGAGCTTGGTGTTCAGCCGCTGGGTGATGGCCGCCACCGTCTGCTGCTCGGAGGTCCGCTCGCTCCAGTTTCGGGTGCCGAAGAAAAAGAGGCCGCGGTTCGGGGCGTTGCCGTCGAGGCTGGCGCCGCTGAACACCGCCGCCGTGGAGATGTCCTTCTCGCTGCGCAGGATCTCGGCCACCCGCTGGTTGATGCGCCGGGTCTTCTCCAGGGAGGCCCCATCGGGCGCCTGGACGATCCCAATGGCATAGCCCTGGTCCTCCACCGGTACGAAGCCCGTGGGGATGGCATTGAAGGCGAAGGCGGTGAGCACGATGCCTCCGGCCAGGACCGCCATCACCAGCCGCCGTCTGCCCAGCACCCAGGCCAGACCGGCCCGGTACCGCCGCTCAACGCTGCCGTAGATGATGTTGAAGCGACGGAAGATGGCCGGGGTGGCCCAGCCGAAGAACGCCCCGAACAGCGTGTAGCCCACCACCACCAGCGGGCTGGTCACCCCTGCCAGCAACAGGGCCGAAACGGCACCGCCCACCGCAAAGGGCAACCGCAGCGGTCGGCCCGTGAGCAGATGCAGGCCGTAGCCGAGGCCCCACGAAAAAGCGAACAGGGCGAGGGCCACCAGGGTGCCGCCACCGCTGTCGAGCAGGCCGTAGACAAAACCGATGGCAGTGCCCGCCAGGGCGTAGGTGCGCCGGCCCGGGGGATCCCCTTCCCGGGCCAGCAGCAGGGCGGAGAGCATCGGCGAGAAGGTGAGGGCGTTGAAGGTGGAGATCAGGATCGAGAAGATGATCGTGGCCGCGAACTGCTTGTAGATCGTCCCGGTGGCCCCGGGAAAGAACAGCACCGGCACGAACACGGCAAAGAGCACCAGGGAGGTGGCGATCACCGCGCCGAATAGCTCATCCATGGTGGATTTGGCACTGTCCAGGGCGCTCAGGCCGGAGCCCTTCTTGGTGGAGGTGTCCTCGATCACGGTGATGGCGTCATCCACCACCAGGCCGGTGGCCAGCACCAGGCCGAACAGGGTGAGCTGGTTGAGGGTGAAGCCAAAGGCCTTGACGAACATGAATGTGCCCACCAGGGCCACGGGGATGGCGATCGCCGGCACCAGGGTGGCCTTCCAGTTCTGCAGAAACAGGAACAGGATCAGCACCACCAGCACCACCGCTTCCCGCAGCGCCGAGGAGACTCCCTCGATCGAGGCCTCGACGAAGTCGGTGTTGTCGTAGATCTTCTGAATCGTCATGCCGACCGGCATGGTGGTGGCGAAATCCTTGATCACTGCCTCCACCCCACTGGACACTTCCAGGGCGTTGCTGCCGGTGAGCTGATAGACCCCCATGCCCACCGAGGGCACCCCGCGCAGGTCGGTGGCCTCGATGTCGAAGGATTCTCCCCCCAGGCTCACCCGGCCCACGTCCCGCAGCCGCACCAGTCCGCCGTCGGCGGTGGAACGCAGAACCATGGCGCCGAACTCCTCGGTGCTGCGCAGCCGTCCCTGGAGCTGGACCGTGAGGGTGTATTGCTGGCCCTCGGGGGAGGGGGCGCCGCCGATCTGGCCGACGGGCACAAGCCGGTTCTGGCTGCGCAGGGCCTCGACCACATTGGCGGCGGTCAGGTTGTTGGCGGACAGACGATCGGGATCCAGCCAGAGGCGGAAGGCGAGCTCCCGGTTGCCGAAATAGGTGAGCTCACCCACGCCGGGGACCCTCCGGACCGCATCGGTAAGGTTCTGATCGAGCAGCCCGCTGATGGTTTCCAGACTATAGGGATTCTTCGGATCTTCGCTGGTGAAGTTATAGACGAGCAGGATCGAATTCGAGGCCTTGTTCACCGTGATGCCCGACTGGCGCACCTCCTCCGGCAGGCTCGGCTGGGCCAGGGACACCCGGTTCTGAACGTTCACCTGGTTGATGTCGCCGTCGCTGCCGCTGGCGAAGGTGACCGAGATGGAGCTGGAGCCGTCGGCCGCGCTGGTGGAGGTGATGAACTCCATGTTCTCCACCCCGTTGATCTGCTGCTCGAGCACACTGGTGACCCCCTCCTCGACGCTCACCGCATCGGCTCCGACGTAGCGGGAGCTGACCCTCACGGAGGGCGGGGCGATGTCCGGCAGGTTCTCGATCGGCAGCAGGGGGATGGCGATCAGTCCTGCAATCACGATCAGCAGGCTGCACACCGTGGTGAGCACCGGGCGCAGGATGAACGTGTTGGAGGGCGACATCAGGCAGGATTCAGGTGAACCGGGCTTAGCGTCACGGGACTCACTTCACCTTGACGGCGGCGCCGTTGCGCAGATTGATCAGGTTGGTGGTGATCACGCGGGCACCGGGCTGCAGCCCTTTGATCACGGGGTAGCGGTTGTCCTGCAGCGGACCCAGCTGCACCGGCGTCTGCAGGGCGAAGGTGGTGCCGGCGGGCAGCTTGCGGGCCGCAGCAAGGTCGGCCCGGCCCGGGCGACGCTCCAGGTCAGCCAGACCGCCCACCTCGTAGACGAAGCTCTGGCCGGAGATCTGGGTGACGGCCCCGAAAGGCACCGAGAGCTCCTGACGGCTGTCGAGCACCAGCCGGGTGCGGGTGCGCAACCCGTTGCGCAGCAGCCCTCCCGGATTGTCGAACTCCGCCTTGGCCAGCAGCGACTGGGTGCCTGCCACCACACCGGGGTCAAGGGAGCCCACCCTCCCCAGGGCCATGGGCTGGTTGGACGAGGGATTCATCAGGATCAAGGCCTGCCCCACCCGCAGACGATCGGCGAATACCGCCGGGACGTCGACCCTGGCCATCAGGCGGTCATTGCGAATGATCGTGGTGAATGGGGCACCGGCCGTGATCACGTCCCCCTGCTTCACCTGGACATCGCCCACAACCCCGGCGATCGGCGCCTTGAGATCCCGGAAGGCCAAGTCGGCCCTGCGAGCCACCAGCTCCTCGCGGGAGGAGAGGTAGCGCTGGCGGAATTCGTCGCGCTGGAAGGCACTGGCTGCCCCCTGCCGCACCAGATATTCATAGCGTTCGTAATTGACCTTGTTGGTCTGTACCTCCGCCTGCAGCCGGGCCACGTCGGCGCGGGCCTGGGCCTGATCCAGCACCAGCAGGATCTGCCCGGCGGCCACCTTGTCGCCCTGACGCACCATCAGCCGCTCGATGCGACCCCCGGCCTGCGCCGCCAGCCGCACCTCCTCGATCGCCTCCAGGGTGCTGACGGTGTCGACGTTGTCGGTGAAGGCCGCCAGCGTGGCAGGCTCCGCGCTCACCGAAAGGGGTGGGCGCGGCGCCGGTGGTTCCGACTGGCAGCCGGCCAGCAGAGCGGCGCCCGCCAGACTGGCGGCAATGCGGGGAAGCCAGCGCCCGGAACCAGGCCGGCGCCTGGACGCTGCCCCGGAGCGAGGCGGCCTGTTCAGATGGCCGTTCACGGGATCAGCGATGGTCTTGGCGTCCGATAGACGGTACCGCTCCCGGGACGACCGTGGCGGGATGATGGGGCGGTGAGTGATCTGTTCAGCCACCAGGGGGAACAAACCCTGCGCCGGATTGCGCCGCTGGCGGATCGCATGAGGCCGCGCCGTCTCGACGATTTCGTGGGCCAGGAGGCGATCCTGGGCCCGGGCCGGCTGCTGCGTCGCGCCATCGCCGCCGACCGGGTGGGCAATCTGATCCTTCACGGCCCCCCCGGCACCGGCAAGACCACCCTGGCGCGGATCATCGCCGGCAGCACCCGGGCCCACTTCAGCAGTCTCAACGCCGTGCTGGCGGGGGTGAAGGATCTGCGGGCCGAGGTGGAGGCCGCCCGGCTCCGGTTGGGGCAGCACGGGCTGCGAACGATCCTGTTCATTGACGAGGTGCACCGCTTCAACAGCGCCCAGCAGGACGCCCTGCTGCCCTGGGTGGAGAACGGCACCGTGAGCCTGATCGGCGCCACCACCGAGAACCCCTACTTCGAAGTCAACAAGGCGCTGGTGAGCCGCTCGCGCCTGTTCCGCCTCCAGCCCCTGGAGCCCGGAGATCTGCGGGCGCTGCTGACACGGGCCCTGGCAGACCCGGAACAGGGTTTCGGCCAGCGCTCCGTGGAACTGAGCGAGACGGCCAGCGCCCATCTGCTGGATGTGGCCGGCGGTGACGCCCGCAGCCTGCTCAATGCCCTGGAGCTGGCGGTCGAGACCACCGAACCCGGCGACGACGGTGTGATCCGCATCGATCTGTCCATCGCCGAGGAGTCGATCCAGCAACGGGCGGTGCTCTACGACAAGCAGGGGGACGCCCACTTCGACACGATCAGTGCCTTCATCAAGTCGATCCGGGGCTCCGATCCAGATGCGGCCCTGTTCTGGCTGGCCCGGATGGTGGAGGCCGGCGAGAACCCCCGCTTCATCCTGCGACGACTGCTGATCTCCGCCGGTGAGGACATCGGCCTGGCGGACCCCCAGGCGATGGTGGTGGTGGAGGCCTGCGCGGCGGCCTTCGATCGGGTGGGCCTGCCGGAGGGGCTCTACCCCCTGGCCCACGCCACCCTCTACCTGGCCGGCACCGAGAAGAGCAACAGCAGCCTGGGCTTCTTCGACGCCGTGAAGGCGGTGCGGGAGGGCCGCCGCCAGCAGGTGCCGGCCCATCTGCGCGACGCCAACCGGGACGGGCAGGCCTTCGGGGACGGGGTGGGCTACCGCTACCCCCACGCCTATGCCGACCACTGGGTGGCCCAGCAGTATCTGCCCACCGCCCTGCAGGGGGAGGTGTTCTGGCAGCCGGGGGCCCAGGGCTGGGAAGGGGGCCTGCGGCGCCGGCTGCAGCAGCGCCGGGCGGCCCAGCTGGCTGCCGCCGCCGAAACGGCCGCCGACGAGCGGGGCGACCTGCTGAGCAGCAGTCCGGACGACCCCCTGCTGCACCGCTGGCTGCAGCGCCAGGCCGGGGCGGAGGGGGAACGGCTCGACCGGCTGCGGCAGCGCTTCTGGGAGGAGGCCGCCATCGGACGCCTCGACCGGGTGCTGGTGGTCGAGGCCCAGTCGCTGCTCTGGGCCCTCGATCCGCTCGAGGCCGCCAGCGAGGGGGAAGTGGTGCTGACCACCCCCACGGCTGCCGTGCTGGAGCGATTGCAGGCCCAGCTGCAGCTGCTGGATCAGTTGCGGCGCCCCCGGCTGCTGGCGGTGGCCCCGGACGCTCCCGAGGGCCTGGAGGCCCTGGGGGCGGATCCTTGCGGCGGCGGGCGCTTCGAATGGATCGCAGCGCGTCAGCCCTGGCGCCACTGCACGGCGGCCCAGAGGCTGGCCTGGCTGGAAGCCCTCACGGCCCTGGCCGTCCCCGGCGCCCGGGCCCGACTGCTGTTCAGCCATCCCCTGCTCGGGCCGGCGGGGAGCCTGCAGCAACTGCTGGGACCGGCGAACGAAGGCGCTGCTCCTGGAGCGCTGACAACCGCTGCCGCCAGCGAGCAGGACTGGCTGGCGGGGGAGGGGGACCAGGCCGGGCAGGTCAGGGCGGGGATGGAAGCACTCGGCTGGAGCGTGCAGCAGCGGGTCTGGGAGGAGGCCCTGGACCTGCCCCTCAGCGAGACCCTGCTGGAGCGCTGGTTCGGCAAGGGTGCCAGCTACCGGAGGCATCTGGCCGCGGTGCTGCCGGCGCCCGAGCGGCGGCGCCTCGAAACCCTGTTCCGGGCGCGTCGGGGAGCCTCCCTGCCCCAGCCGCTGCGCCACACCCTGCTGCTGGCCCGGCATCCCGGGCCGGCGGTTGGCCCAGGCGAAAGACCATGAAAAAACCCCGGCTGGGCCGGGGCTGAAGCGCCTGATGGGGAGGGCTGGCTCCCCTGGGCCTGGGCTCACCAGAGGCCGCGCACAGGTTCCTGCATCATCGGAGCCGGTGCCATGGTCTCTTTGACCATGGCCACGGGATCGGCCATCTGGTTGGCCTGGATGCAGGCGGGCAGGAAGACGTACCAGGAGAGCAGCGAGGTGCACTGGGCGGTGCCGGGCTTGCAGCTGCCCTCGGAGCAGATGTTCTGCGCCCCGGTGTAAGTGTTGCAGAAATCCGCCAGGCGGAAATCGGTGGGCAGAGCCTTCATGATGCCCGCCGAGGAGATGCTGCCATCTGCTGCGTCACTGATGATCGCCGAGCGCAGCGCCTGCACTGCGTAGGTGTTCATGCTCCAGTAGGGGAAGTAGCTGTTGGTCGCGTTCTTCAGGAACTTGACCCCGGCGTCCGAGTAGAGGAAGCGGGACACCCCCACCAGGCTGACGGTGTAGGTCTTGTTCATGCCGTCCTTGATCTCGGTGGAGGTCCAGCCGGAACGGGCGAGGCCTCCTTCCAGACCCCTGTCGGTGATGTCACCGGAATCAAGGAAGGTGTCGAAGGCGCTCTGGGGGGTGGACCACACGGCACCACCGGTGTTCCAGCGGACGGGAAGATCGTTGTCGACGGCTGCCGAGGCGGGCAGCACGGTGGCCGTAACCGTCGATCCCAGGAAGAGACCGGCGAGAATGTGCTTGAGCATGACAGGCGGCATTGACATCACAATCAACCTAGCCATCAGGGGTTGTGTTGCCTACAACGCTGCTCTGGTTTCTTCGCCAGCCCACACACAAGCCAAACAGACCTCTGCCGCGGCCGGCAGCGAAGGCAGGAGCCAGCGTTGAGCCCTTAGGGTGTGATCGACGTCGTCGTCAAGGTTTTGTCCATGACCCTGCAGGTGGGAGATCCCGCACCCGAGTTCAGCCTTCCCGACCAGAAGGGAGAGGTCGTATCCCTTGCTGATCTGAAGGGGCAGCGGGTCGTCATTTATTTCTACCCCAAGGATGACACGCCCGGTTGTACCAAAGAGGCCTGTAACTTCCGCGATCGCTGGAGCGCCTACGAGACCCACGGCATCAAGGTGCTCGGGATCAGCAAGGACGGGGCCGCCAGCCACGGCAAGTTCGTCGCCAAGTACGACCTCCCCTTCACCCTGCTCACCGACGCCGAGCCCTGTCCGGTGGCTGAGGCCTATGGCAGCTACGGCCTCAAGAAATTCATGGGCAAGGAATACATGGGGATGATGCGTCACACCTTCGTGATCGATCCCGAAGGCAGGCTGGAGCGCATCTATCTCAAGGTGAAGGCCGAGGCTATGGCCGATCAGATCCTTGAGGACCTGGGTCTGGCCTGAGGGCCACGAGGGCCTCCAGGCAGAGGTCGGGGCGGTCCAGGAGGCCATCTCCCCCCAGCTCGGGGGACCGCCGCAGCAGGGGAAGCAGGGCGGGCCCGTCCCCCCCGGTGAGCACGATCCGGCAGCCGGGCTCCAAGGCCCGCACCTGCCGCGCCGCCTCCAGCACGGTGGCCGCCAGCCCCTCGGCCACCCCTCGGCCCATGGCCTCAGCGGTGTCCAGGGGCCAGGGCTCCCCCTCACCGGCGCCCGACAACCCGGCCCCCGCCAGCCCGGCCAGGGATGGCAATGCCTCGGTGCCCGCTCCCATGGCCGCCAGCTGCAGGCCGGCCCCCGCCATCAGCCGGCCGCCGGCGAAGCGACCGCGGCAATCCACACGGGTCAGGCTCAGCACCGTGCCGGCATCGGCCACGAGCACCGCTCCGCCGACCTCCCGGGCGGCCCACCAGCCTGCCAGGGCCCGGTCGATGCCCAGCCAGGCGGGAGCCCCGGCCAGAGGCACATCCTCCAGGCCCAGCCGTGCCGCCGCCGGCAGCCTCGCCTCCGCTGGCACCGGTCCCACCGCAGCCCAGGCCAGGGGCGCCGCCACCGGCCCTGCCGCCGGCGTCCGATGCAGGAAACGCAGGCAGGGTTGGCCGGGGTCACCGGAAGCCTCGGCCCAGTGCCAGCGGCTGTTGCCGATCAGCAGCCAGCGGAGCTGGCTTTCCGGCACCTCAGATGCCCTCGCCCATCAGCCCAGGCAGGTGGATGCCGCATTCCTGCTGCAGGCCGTTGAAACGGGTGGCCCGGCCGCTGGTGGTGCCGTCGTCGGGGGCGCTGCTGTGCCAGTCGCCCACGGTGGAGTAGCCCTGCTCGAAGAGGGGGTGCTGGGGCAGGTCATGCTCCTGCATGTAGTAATAGACATCGCGCCGGGTCCAGGTGAGCAGCGGCCGCAACGACCAGCGCTCCCGCACGGGATCGAGGCAGTGCATCCCCCCCCGGTGCTCGGTCTGGCCCGAGCGCACGCCGCTGGCCCAGCAGTGCACGTCGAGCTGCTCCAGGGCCCGGTCGAGGGGCTCCACCTTGCGCAGCCGGTTGTAGGTGCGCATGTCCTCGAGCTGGCCGGATTCCCACAGCCGGCCGTGCAGGGCCTCCATGCGGGCAGGGCTCATGCCGGCCTGCAGCACGTGCAGGTCGAGGCGGAGGCGGTCGCCGAGCTCGTCGGCGTAGCGGTAGGTCTCGGGGGGCAGATAGCCGGTGTCGACCCACAGCACCGGAATCGGGGGGCCGGAGCCGGCATCGCCCAGTCGGCTCACCATGTGCAGCATCACCGCCGACTGGATGCCGAAGCTTGTGGTGACGGCGAAGTGGCCGGCGAAGGTCTCATGGGCCCAGCGCATCCGGGCCAGGGCATCGAGGGGGGCCAGACCGCTGCGGGCGGCGACCAGGTCGATGGGGCTTCCATGCCGGTCCCTCGGCAGTCGCCGCAGAGCCGGATCCAGGCCCACTGCGCTGCCCTCGGGGCCGGGGGAAGCCGTGAGGGGAAAGGACACCATGTCCTCCATCATCGCCCTTGGGTGACCCTTGGTTAGGGTTCGTCCATGCAAGGGGACCCGGCACCAGCCCAGAACGTCGTCATCGTCGGTGGTGGTTTCGGTGGCCTGTACACCGCCCTTGCCCTTGCCGAACACAGGAAACATCCCCCCGTCCTGCTGATCGAGCCGAACGACCGGTTCCTGTTTCTGCCGCTGCTCTACGAGCTGCTCAGCGGCGAACTGCGCAGCTGGGAGATCGCCCCCCGCTACGACAGCCTGCTGGCAGGCCGGGGGGTGGCCTGGCTTCAGGACCGGGTGGACCGCATCGATGCCGAAGCCCAGCGGGTGCACACAGCGGGAGGCCGCAGCCTGCCCTACGGCCGGCTGGTGGTCGCCACCGGCGCCGAGAGCAACACCTTCGCCGTGCCGGGCGCCGACCGCCACAGCCTCGGTTTCCGCAGCCTGGCCGATGTCGAACGGATTCAGTCTCTGATGGCGGACCTGAAGGCCCATCCCCGGCCGCTCCAGCGCATTGCCGTTGTCGGGGCCGGTCCCACGGGCGTGGAACTGGCCTGCAAGCTCGCCGACATGGCCGCGGGCAGTGCCGTGATCGAACTGATCGAGCAGGGGCCCCAGCTGCTCTCCCAGGCCCGGGCCTTCAACCGGGAGCAGGCGGCCCTCGCCCTGCAACGCCGCGACGTGCGGCTGCGCACCCGCACCCAGGTGGAGGCGGTGGGCGCCGAGACCATCACGCTGGGATGCCATCCGGAGGGCGACACGGCCCCCCACAGCGAAACCATGGCCGTGCGGGCGGTGCTGTGGACGGCAGGCCTGGGCTTTCGCCCGCCCCGGATCGATCCGGCTCCCGCCTGCGACGGCCGTGGACGCCTGCTGTGTGGTCCTGATCTGCGCCTGCACAGCCACCCTCACCTCTTCGCGGCGGGGGATCTGGCCGCTCCTTTCGACCCGGACGCCGTCCCGGGCGAGGCCGACGGCAGCGCCAGTCCGGCCACGGCCCAGGTGGCCTTCCAGCAGGCTCCTGTGCTGGCCGACAACCTGATCCGCTCCCTGCGGGGAGAACCGCTGCAGCCCTTCCGCTGGAACGACCTGGGCGAGATGATGAGCCTCGGCATCGGCGAAGCCAGCCTCACCGCCGCAGGCGTCACCCTGGCCGGTCCGGCCGCCTACCAGCTGCGTCGGCTGGCCTACCTCACCCGCCTGCCGGGCCGGTCCCATCAGCTGCGGGTGGCCGCAGGCTGGCTCGCCGACTGGACGCCATGATCCCGGCGGACAGTCCCGCGCAGCTCTGGCCGCGACCCCGGGGACTGCTGCTCGATGCCATGGGCACCCTGATCGGTCTGCGCGTCACGGTCGGTCACACCTATGCGTCGCTGGCGGCCGACCACGGCATCAGCGTGGACGCCCGGGCCATCGACCGGGCGTTCCCCGATGTGCTGCGCCAGGCACCTCCCCTGGCCTTCCCCGGCCTCGACGGCGACCGGCTGCTGGAGGCGGAGCGGGGCTGGTGGGGGGAACGGATCGACGCCGTGCTCGAGGCGGCGGGGGCGGAGGGCGCTGGAGCGTCGCCCGCCCCGACGGCCCTGCACCACGCCCTGTTCGATCGCTTCGCCGACCCTTCCCTGTGGCACGTCTATGCAGAGGTGCCCGCCGTGCTGCATCGCTGGCACCGGGCGGGCCTGCGGCTTGCCGTGGTGAGCAACTTCGACCGTCGCCTGCAGCCCCTGCTGGAGGGCCTGGGACTGGGGGATTTGTTCGAGCGGGTGGTGGTCTCGAGCAGCGCCGGGGCCGCCAAACCCTCGCCCCTGCCCTTTCAGCTGGCGCTGGACTCCCTCGGGCTGACGGCCAGCCAGGTCTGGCATGTGGGCGACAGTCCGGAGGATCGGGCGGGGGCCGGGGCGGCCGGCATCCGCTGCCTGCTGGTGCGGCGTCCTTGAGGCAAGGGGTGCTGGCCGGCAGAACAACGGGTCTGAGGCCCGCGGAGCGGCGACGGCTGGAGAGCCTCTGTCATCGGCGCCATCCCAGCGATGCGGTGGCCGATCTGCTCACCCTGCAGCGGCTGGCGGCCGAGGCCCGCAACCTGGAGCTGCCCCTGACGCTGGTGGTGGACAGTCGGGGGCTCTGCCGGCTGCTCTGGGTGGGAGAGCTGGATCAGGCGGCACGTCTGCTGGAGAAGCTCCCCGGCCCGGCCCGGCGCCAGGGCGGCGACCTGCGGCTGCTCACCTGTGCGGGGACGGGACGCCAGCCCCAGCTGAACCCTTCCCCCCAGGAGGCTGTGGTGGGGATGGACCTGGCGCCGGAGCTCTGGCTGCGCTTCGGCCCGCAATCCGAGGCCGGCGGACGCTGGCCGGCGGCGATCCACACCCCGACCAGCACGGGCGACAGCCCCTGGCACCCCTCCCTGGAGGGAGACCTGGCCGATCTCTGCGGCCGTGACCCCGCCGTTGTCGCTGCGGTGCGGACACCAGCCGCCGCGTCCCCCCCACCGGCCCTGGACGGGCCCGAGCAGGTGCTCCTGCTGGTCCAGACCAGCGGCGACCGGGCCCTGAGCGACCGGCGCATCGCTGAACTGGAAGGCCTGGTGCGGAGCGCCGGCGCCGTACCGGTGGGCCGGGTGGAGCAGCGCCGCCATGGCCCCGTCTCCCGGAGCCCCTGGGGAGAAGGCAAGTTGCGGGAGGCGGCCCTGGAGGCCCGCCGCCTCGGCGCCAGCCTGGTGGTGGCCGACCGGGAGCTGACCCCGGCCCAGGCCCGTGACCTGGAACGCCTGCTGGATCTGCCGGTGAGCGACCGCAGCGAACTGATCCTCGACATCTTTGCCCAGCGGGCTGCCAGTGGCGCCGGCCGGCTGCAGGTGGAGCTGGCCCAGCTGCGGTACCGGCTGCCGCGGCTCACCGGCCGAGGTCTGAGCCTGTCGCGACAGGGAGGGGGCATCGGCACCCGGGGCCCGGGGGAAACCCAGCTGGAAAAGGACCGGCGCGCCATCGCCCGCCGCATCGAACGGCTGCAGCGTGAGGTGCAGCGGCTGGGAGAGCACCGGGCCCGGCTGCGCCAGGGCCGTCGCGATCTCCCCCGGGTGGCTCTGGTGGGCTACACCAATGCGGGCAAGAGCTCACTGCTCAACGCCCTCACAGGAGCCAGCGGCAGCGCAGCCGTGCTGGCCGAGAATCAGCTGTTCGCCACCCTCGATCCCACCACCCGCCGCATCGAGCGGACCGAAGGGTCCCCGGCGGGCAACCTGCCGCTGCTCGTGACCGACACGGTGGGGTTCATCCGCGACCTGCCCCCCCAGCTGATGGAGGCCTTCCGCTCCACCTTCGAGGAAGCCCTCGATGCGGACGGCCTGCTGATTGTCGTCGACCTGGCGGACCCGGCCTGGCCCGAGCAGCTCACCACCGTGCAGTCGATCCTGGATTCCCTGGAGGCCACCATGCCCAGACGCGTGATCGGCAACCAGATCGACCGCTGCCCCAGCGGTGAACTCGAGCGCGCCAGGGCCATGGATCCGGACGTGCTGTTCGTCTCGGCCACGGCCGATCTGGGCCTCCAGCATCTGCGCCGGGAGCTGCAGCGCTGGCCCTAGGGCCGGCCCCCGTCCCACGGCGGCGCCGACGGGCGCACCCCGCCCTGTGCCAGCATCGAGAAGCTTCAATTTTTCTCCTATGACCCTGCAACTGGGCGACACCGTCCCCGATTTCACCCAGGAGTCCCAGCTCGGCCCGATCAACCTCTACGACTTCGCCGGCGACAGCTGGGTGGTGCTCTTCTCCCACCCCGCCGACTACACCCCCGTCTGCACCACGGAGCTCGGTGAAGTCGCCAGGCTGCGGGCCGAATGGGAGAAACGCAACGTCAAAACCATCGCCCTGAGCGTTGATTCGGCAGAAAGCCACAAGGGCTGGATCGGCGACATCAACGAAACCCAGTGCACCATCGTCGACTACCCGATCCTTGCTGACAGCGACAAGAAGGTGAGCAGCCTCTACGGCATGATTCATCCCAATGCCCTCAGCAACCTGACCGTGCGCTCGGTGTTCATCATCGATCCCAGCAAGAAACTGCGTCTGCAGATCACCTATCCAGCCAGCACGGGCCGGAATTTCGCTGAGATCCTGCGGGTGATCGACTCCCTTCAGCTCACCGACCACCACCAGGTGGCCACCCCGGTGAACTGGCAGGAAGGCGAGGACTGCGTTGTGGTTCCCTCGATCCCCACCGACGAGGCCCGTAAGAAGTTCCCCAAAGGGGTCACTGAAATTCGTCCCTACCTCCGGATGACCCCCCAGCCCAACACGTGAAGCGACTGCAGAGTTGGCGGCACCGTCTGACGGTGCCCCAGTTCACCGTGGTCACCGGTGTGCTGGTGATTGCCATCGGCACCCTTGTGATGGCCAGCCCTCTCTGCTCCACGGATGAGGTGGGCCTTTGGGAGGCCCTGTTCACCGTCACCTCGGCGATCACCGTCACGGGCCTGTCGATCATCGACGTAGGCACCGAACTCACCCTTCCCGGCCAGATCGCCCTGGCCGGGCTGATCCTCACCGGGGGCCTGGGGCTGATGGCGATCACCACCTTCCTGCAGGGATTCGTGCAGGGACGCTCTGGTCTGCGTCACCGGCTCGACAAGGGACGGGCCCTCGATGAGTTCGGCGTCGGCGGCATCGGCCCCACCCTGAACCAGATCCTGCTGATCGCGGCGGTGGTGATCGGCATCGGAACCATGATTCTGTACAACTTCGGTTTCACCGACATTCCGGATCGGGGCCAGCGGCTCTGGGCCTCCCTGTTTCACTGCATCAGCGCCTACAACAACGCCGGCTTCGGCCTCTGGCGCGACAGCCTGGTGGGCTATCAGAACCAGCCCGTCGTCAATGGCGTGATCGGTCTGCTGATCGTGATGGGGGGCATCGGCTGGCGGGTCACCAACGACATCTGGGTGAACCGCTTCCGGCTGGGCCGCCTCCGCCGCCTCAGCCTCCACACCCGGCTGGTGCTGCGCAGCACCCTCGCCCTGATCGCGATCGGTACCGTGGGGCTGCTGTTCACCGAACACTTCGCCACCGAGGGGATGGTGGAGCAGATGAGCCTGCCGCACAAGCTTTCCGTCACCCTGTTTCAGTCGATCACCACCCGCACCGCCGGCTTCAACACGATCCCCATCAGTGCCGAGACGATCTCCGACTCCGGCCTGCTGCTGATGATCGCCCTGATGTTCATCGGCGCCAGCCCCGGGGGCACCGGCGGCGGCATCAAGACCACCACCTTCGCGGCCCTGATCGCCGCCACCCGCTCCACCCTGCGCGGGCACGACGAGGTGGTGGTCCGCAACAGGGAGATCCCCGCCAAGGTGATCCTCAAGGCCGTGGGCGTCACCCTCGGCTCACTCCTGTTCGTGCTCGCCATGGCCCTGCTGCTGGGGCTGGGCGACACCACCGCCGGCACCCCGGGCAGCGAGGCGTTCACCTTTCTCGAAAAGCTGTTCACCTGCATCTCCGCCTTCGCCACCGTCGGTCTCGACGTGGGTGTCACCAGTCAGCTCAACCACTGGGGCCAGCTGGTGCTGATGGTGGGTATGTTCGTGGGCCGGATCGGCATTCTGCTGCTGCTCTCCGCTTTCTACGGCATCCGGCCCCAGAATCGGGTGGGGTACCCGCGCGAAGAGCTCTACATCTGAGCTAGGCCCGCGCCCTCTTCCCTCCACCCCCTTTCCCCCATGCCTCTCCCGACGTCGGCCTCATGAACCAGTGGTGGCATTGGCAGGGAAGCGAGGAGGACACCTCCAACAGCTACGCGGTGATCGGTGTCGGCCGTTTCGGCAGTGCCGTCTGCAAGGAGCTGGTGCGCAACGGCGCCGAGGTGCTGGCCATCGACAACTCTCAGCGGGCCATCGATGAGCTGCGCCAGATGGACACGGCCATCGAGGCCCGGGTGGTGGACTGCACCGACGAGGAGGCCCTGCGGGCCGCCGGCGCCCTTGACGTGGGCACGGTGGTGGTGGCGATCAGTGAACCGATCGGCGCCAGCATCACCGCCACCCTGATCGTCAAGGACGGCAGCGGCAGCCGGGTGAAGCAGGTGATCGCCAGGGCCACCAGCGACCTGCACGAAAAGATGCTGCGGCGCGTCGGCGCCGACAAGGTGGTGTTTCCCTCCAAGATGCAGGGGACCCGCCTGGGCATGGAACTGATCCGGCCCAACCTGCTCGAGCGGCTCCGCCTCGACGACCGCAACAGCATCGAGGAGATCAAGGTGCCGGCGTCCTTCGTGGGCCAGTCGCTGCGGGATCTGAACCTGCGCAAGAACTACAACGTCAGCGTGCTGGCCGCCGGGCCCGCCAACCAGCTCACCGTGAACCCGCCCGCGTCCCATGTGCTCAACGAAGCCGAGCTGCTGGTGGTGATGGGCAGCAGCGAAGCCCTCGAAGCCCTGCCGTCCCACTGAAGGCCATGCGGGTGCTGGGCCTGATGAGCGGCACCAGCGCCGACGGGGTTGACGCCGTGCTGGTCGACCTGCGCGGACGATCGGCCCGGCCCCGCTGGCGGATCCTGGCGGGGGCCCACACCCCCTACCCGGCCGACCTGCGCGAGCGACTGGTGGCCGTGGGCCAGGGAACGCCCCTGAACGCCGAGGCCCTGCTGACCCTGGCCGAGGATCTCACCGAGCAGCAGGCCCTCGCCGCCCTGGCCTGCGATCCCGAGGGCAGGGCCGAGCTGGTGGGCTGTCACGGCCAGACCCTGTGGCACCGCCCGCCGCAGGGGGAGCGCCGCGGTGCCAGCTGGCAGTTGCTGCAGGGACCGTTGCTGGCGGAACTGCTGGGTCGACCGGTCGTGTTCGACTTCCGCAGCGCCGACCTGGCCCTGGGCGGCCACGGCGCCCCCCTGGTGCCGGCGGCGGACGCCGCCCTGCTGGGCTCCATCGGCGGCTGGCGGGCCCTGCTCAACCTGGGCGGCATCGCCAACCTGACCCTGCTCCCTCCCGCCACGGGGCCTGACCGGGGCAACCCTGTGCTGGGCTGGGACTGCGGCCCCGCGAATACCCTTCTGGACCTGGCCGTGGCCCGCTTCAGCGGGGGGAGCCGCCCGTTCGATGCAGATGGGGCCTGGGCGCGCCAGGGCCGGATCGACGAAGCACGGATCCGGCACTGGCTGCAGGAGCCTTACCTACAGCGGCCACCGCCGAAATCCACCGGCCGGGAGCTGTACGGATCCGCCGACCTGGAGCGGCGGCTGGCCGACCTGGGCGAGGAGGTGGATCCGGCCGACGCCCTGGCCACCCTGACGGCCTTCACGGCAGCGGTGGTCGGCCAGGACCTGGCCCGGGGAGTCCGGCCCCTGGAGCTTCTGGTGGCCGGCGGCGGCACCCGCAACGGCTTCCTGATGGAGCAGCTGCGGCGCCGCTGCAGGGGCATGGCGGTGCGCCGCCTGGCCAGCTGCGGCATCGCCGATGAGCACCGGGAAGCCCTGGCCTTCGCTCTGCTGGCCTGGTGGCGGCAGCGAAGCTATCCAGGCTCCCTGCCTTCGGTCACCGGGGCCCGCCGGGCGGCGGTGCTGGGGGTGATCGCCTCACCGCCCCCTTCAGGTGGATGAGGGCGGCTGGCGCAGGCGCAGCCGGCGGGGGGCGCCGCGCAGGCGACGCGTTCCACCCTGCTCCTGCTGCTCGAGCTCCTGGCGGAAGCGGTCGGCGGCGGCGGCGGGGCCGGCTGGGTAGGACGCCTGAACCGGCTCGGGGGGACGCCGCCGCTCGAGCCGTTCCACCCCCTGCTGGATCAGCACCTTGGCCATGTTGCTGACGGTGCGCGACTCGCTCTCCGCCAGGGCGGCGAGACGGGCGCAGAGCTCCTCCGGCAGGACGACCTGAATCCGCGGCGACTTGGGCTTGCCGCTGGAGGAGGTCTGACGGGTGGGCACGGGCTGGAGGAGGGTGCCGCTGGGATCCGGCTGGATACGAAAAAGTGTACAGTGACTGTCATGGGTAGTATCCAGGAGTAAGGTTGTGCAACCAAGCTTGTGGAACCAGGTCACCCCTCAGCCACCCCGGCCGGGGTCTCGCCAGGTCAGCCTCTCCGCCACCGCGTTTCTTCTGCCCTCCTCCGTCCCCTCCGACGGCCCACCGGCCGCTTCCGCCATGGCCCGATCCACCCAGTCCCGACCCGCCGGCTCCGACACCGCCCGGGAACCTGGCAGCCGCCAGAGCCGCCGGCGTCAGACGGCGGAACGCAGCGACGTGCTGGTTTCGGCCGTGATCAGCACCTACCTGCTCACCCATCTGCACCATGTCCTGCAGCGCGCTGAGTACGGCGCCCAGCAGGAAGGGCGCCAGGCCCTCGCCGCCAATTACGCCCAGCTCCGCAAGGTGCTCTGCCTCGATGCCCGCACGATGGAGGATGCCTCCGCCAGCGGAGCCGAGGAGGACAGCAGCCCCCGCGCCGCCTGAACAGGCTCCAGCCGCCCTTTCGAACGGATGCGGGGGACTGCGCCCGCGGCCCGGTTGCCCATAAGGTCAGGAGAGAATCCCGGCCAGGATGACCACCAGCAACGCCGCCAGCAGCCCCACTGGCAATGCCGCCGAGCTCTACGGGCGCATCAGCAACGATGCCGAGCTCACCCAGTCACTGTTCCGCCAGGCCCTGCAGGACCCGAGCGGGGCCCTGAGCAGAATCGTCGCCCTGGGTGAGCAGCAGGGGCTGCCCGTGAGCTGCGAAGAGGTGAAGGCCCACCTGGCCGGCCTCGACGATGGCGCCACCAAGCAGTGGCTGCTCAAGGCCCGCGGCGGTCTCTGAGCCGGTCAGGCCCTGCCCCGGCGCGAGGCGACGGCCCTCCAGCTGGGAGCGACGGGGCGGTTCCCGGCGCTGGGAGCCGCCTCCCTGGGCCCAGCTGAAAAACAGCCAGTAACTCGTCAGCGCCAGGCCGGCCGCCACCACCAGGGCGGCGATCTGCTCAAGACGCTTGATCATCCTGACGATACGGGCGGGCCGGCCCCACAGTCTGCAGGACACCCCCGGCAAGGGATGATGCGCTCACTGCGACCGCCTTCCGCTCCGTGCTGCGCCTCGAACGCATCGGCAAGATCTATCCCACCGGTGAGGTGCTGAAGGACGTCACCTGGGAGGTGAAGACCGGCGACCGCATCGGTCTGGTGGGGGTGAACGGGGCCGGCAAGTCGACCCAGATGCGGATCATCGCCGGCCTGGAGGAACCCACCAGCGGCCAGGTGGTGCGCCAGGGGGATCCACGCATCGCCTACCTGCAGCAGGAATTCGATGTGGATCCGGCGCGCAGCGTGCGCCAGGAACTCTTCCAGGCCTTCGGCGAGGCCGCCCAGGTGCTCAACCGCCAGCGCCAGGTGGAAGACGCCATGGCCACCGAGGAGGCCGCCGCCGATCCAGCCCTGCTGGACCGCCTGATCGACGAACTCGGCCAGCTGCAGAGCCGTTTCGAGTCGCTCCACGGCTACGAGCTCGATGCCCGCATCGACAAGCTGCTGCCCAGCATCGGCTTCACCCCCGAGGCCGCCGAGAAGGCGGTGGGGGACTACTCCGGCGGCTGGCAGATGCGCATCGCCCTGGGCAAGATCCTGCTGCAGGAACCGGATCTGCTGCTCCTCGACGAACCCACCAACCACCTGGACGTGGAGACGATCCAGTGGCTGGAGACCTACCTGGTGGACCAGACCGTCCCCCTGGTGGTGATCAGCCACGACCGGGCCTTCCTGGACCGGGTCTGCAACCAGATCGTGGAGACCGAGCGGGGTGTGGCCCGCACCTATCTGGGCAACTACAGCCAGCATCTGGAGCAGAAGGCCCTGGAACGGGAAGCGGGCCAGGCCGCCTTCGAGCGCCAGCAGAAGGAACTGAGCAGCCAGCAGGCCTACATCGACCGCTTCCGGGCCAGCGCCACCCGCAGCACCCAGGCCAAGAGCCGCGAGAAGCTGCTGGACAAGGTGGAGCGGATCGAAGCGCCGCTGGAATCGCTGGGCGGACCGCGCTTCGCCTTCCCCCCCGCCCCCCGCTCGGGCCGGGTGGTGGCGTCGATTGAGAACCTCACCCACGGCTACGACGACCAGATCCTGTTTCTGGGGGCGAACCTGGAGGTGGAGCGGGGCGACCGCATCGCCTTCGTGGGCCCCAACGGAGCGGGCAAATCCACCCTGCTGCGGCTGGTGATGGGCTACGAGATCCCCCTCGAGGGTCAGGCCGGTCTGGGGGAGCACCATGTGGTGGCGGGGTATTTCGAACAGAACCAGGCCGAGGCCCTCGATCTGGCCAAGACCGTGATCGACACCCTGTTCGAGGCCGTGCCCGACTGGACCCAGACCCAGGTGCGCTCCCTGCTGGGCAGCTTCGGCTTCAGCAACGACACGGTGTTCAAGCCGGTGGCCAAACTCAGCGGCGGCGAGAAGGCCCGGCTGGCCCTGGCCCTGATGCTGCTCACGCCCTGCAACCTGCTGGTGCTGGACGAGCCCACCAACCACCTCGACATCCCCGCCAAGCAGATGCTCGAGGACGCCCTGATGGCCTACGAGGGGGCCGCCCTGCTGGTCTCCCACGACCGCTTCTTCATCGGCCGGGTGGCCAACCGGATCGTGGAGGTGCGCGACGGCGAACTGGTGCTCTATCGGGGTGACTACGCCTACTACCAGGAGAAAAAGAAGGAGGAGGCCGATGAGCAGGGCCGGATGAAACAGGAGCAGCAACAGGCCGCCAAACGGCAGGAGCAGCGCCGCAAGCAGCGCGCCAAGGCCGCACAGAAAGACGCGCGCAAAGGCGGCTGAACATACAACTTCATCGTTCCCTAGGCAGGAAGACTCATTTCACTGGTGGGGGGATTTCTGTGTGCATAGTCTGACAAGGTCTCCCTCGGAGGAAAGTTGATGACCACGCAGCCCCTCGTCCCGGACGGCTGGAGCGCGGAGCCCGCCGGCACGGCGGACACGATGGATGCGATGGAGGTGTACTTCGAATGCATCACCACCTGCTCCCTCGAGGACGGGGAGTGTGTCACCCGCTGCGTGGAAGAACTCAGGGAGCGCCACTGAGCCTCACGGAGCGCCGGGGCGGGCCGGGCGAGGCCGGGCGAACAGAAGCGAGGGCCAGTTTCTTGAGCGGATTTCCTGACCGGGCAGTAAGCCCTGTCGCAACCGCTACGTGACAACTTGAAACAGTTTGTAGCTTTGGGCCGGTCAGCAACGCCCCATCGCAGAGCCCACCATGTCCGAACCCCTCGCCCTCAGCCTCGGTCAGAAATTCGAGCTGGAGCGCATGACCCGGGCCATCGACGCCACGGGCGATCCCCAGGTCCTGCGGGGGCTGGCCAAGCAACTGCTGCAGGCCTGGCAAAGCCAGAAGGCGGCCACCCAGTGGGTGATGCGTCAGCAACTCGGGTCTCCGGCCCGCTTCGGCAGCGAACTGTCGCCGGATGCAGCCATGCTCGACTCCCTCCGACCGGAAGGGGGCAACGGCCCCGCTGACATCCTCTGAACCCGAACGTTTCAGCCAGCACGACCGCTGCTGTCACCCCTGGCGCATCAGGGCCATGTCGCCGGGGGTGAGACGCAGGTTCACCACCGAACCTCGACGATTCACGGTCAGATTCAGGATCCCCCCCACGCCGGCCCGTTCCACGGCGGTGATCACCTGGGAAGGATCCTGCACCGCCGCTCCTTCGGCGGCAACGATCACGTCACCGGCCATGAGTCCTCCCCGGTCCGCCGGTCCACCCGGCTGCACGGACACCACGACCGCGCCGCGGCCTTCACCTCTGCCGTCGCCACTTCTGATCTCGTCCAGGCCGACGCCGATCATCGGGTGTGTCGCCCGCCCGGTGGCCACCAGTTCCTTGACGATGGTGCGGGCCCGGTTGATCGGAATTGCAAATCCCAGACCAGCCCCCGGGCCCGAGCGGACCAGGGTGTTGATTCCCACAACCTCTCCATCGGCGTTGAGCAGCGGTCCGCCGGAATTTCCAGGATTGATGGCGGCGTCGGTCTGAATCAGATCCAACCGCTTGTCGGTGATGCCGAGCTTGCTGGCGTTGCGGTTCAGGCTGCTGATGATCCCGAGGGTGACCGTGTTGTCGAGGCCGAAGGGATTGCCCACCGCGATCGCCCAGTCCCCCACCTGAAGGGCATCGGAATTGCCGAGGGGGGCCACCGGCCACGGGCCTGCCCCCACAAGCCGCACCACCGCCAGATCGGTGAGCTTGTCGAGCCCCACCACCCGGCCCTCGTAGCGGCGGCCATTCTCAAGGCCCACCGTGACCCGGTCGATCTGATCCACCACGTGGGCGTTGGTGAGCACCAGCCCATCGGACTGCAGGATCACGCCACTCCCCTGACCCCGTTCGGTGCGACGGGATGGTGATCCCTGCTGGGGGATGCCGAAGAACTGCCGGAAGAGGGGATCGTTCAGCAGGCCCCTGGGCAGGCCTCCGGTGGCTGCCGACTGAACCGTGCGCTCGGTGTCGATGGTGACCACGGCCGGGCCCGCCCGGCGGATGGCGTCCGCGACGAAGGACTGGCGCCCGAGAGCGGAGGCCGCCGGCCGGGCAAGGCCTGGAGCGGTGAAGGCCGGCAGGGAGACGGCCACGGTCGCGGTGGCGAGCCCTGCCGCAGCCGCAGCAAGAACGCGGGAGGAAGGCATCGCGGGAAGGCACGGATAGACGAAAACCGTAGACAAGCCGCCGGTGGGAAGGAAGGGGAGGCAAACCGGCCTGATCCGCTATGATTTGTTAACTTTTCTATCGAGACATGGACACAAGCCGTCTGCTACTGGCCTTTCTCGCCTTTGGAGCTGCCTGCACCACCCTCTGGGCCTGGATGCTGGCCACCGCCACCGCGCCGTCGGACGGGCGATGATGGGATGGATGCCGCGTGACGCGGGATCCCCATCGCGCCATGACCCCCTTTCTCTCCCAGATCTTTCCCATCGTCTACGGGGCCTGCTTCGTGCTGCTCCTGTGGCAGGCGTTCCGGGTCATGGGCCAGGGTTTCCGAGCCGTCCCCAGGCCCGGTGACACCGGTGCCCTCGGGTCTGAGCGGGAAGGTCAGGCCAGCGACCGCACCGGACGGCTGACGATCCATCCCGAACTCCTGGACGCCGATGGTCAGCTCACCCAGGAAGATCTGCTCACCGTGCGGTTCAGCGGCGACAACGAACAACCGGCCTTTCCTGCCGATCCGAACTGAGCCGGCCTGACCGGTCGCTGAATAGGCTCCCTGAGGTGAACGCGCTAACCGGCGAGAATCGATGGTTGATCAGAGAACGCGAATCGTGGCGGCCGTGCTCGGAGCACTGAAGCTGCCGCCACGTTTTCGCCTCAAGATGGTGAAGGATGATCCCATCCGGCTCGAGCTCAGCATCACGCCTTCCTACGGCAAGGATCCCATTCTGGTGGGCATCGTCGAATCCCAGGATCTGGTCGCCCGCAGGGATCGCGAGGGCAGGATCCCCCGGGATCTGCAGGGCACCTGGGACTGGACCGTCCGCCACGGCAAGGTCACGACCGGGGGCTGGAATCCCTACCTGAAGGAGGCCCTGCAGACGATGTTCGAAACGGGACTTCCTGCGATCGTCTACGAGGAAACGACCGGCGAGGCTTACCACCCGGTGGATGGCATCCGTCACGTGCGCTGACCTGGCCCCGCTGCGATCCCCCCTGCCGATCGACGGTCGCCTGGCGGCCATCACAGCTGCGATGGGGCCCGGCTCCACCCTGCTGCTGCAGGCAGAACCGGGCGCCGGCAAGACGACAAGGGTGCCCCTGGCGCTGCTGGATCACCTGGCGGAGGCAGGAAAGATCCTGATGCTGGAGCCCAGGCGCCTGGCGGCCCGCGCCGCCGCCCAGCGCCTGGCCGCCAACCTGGGCGAACCCCTCGGTGGACGGGTGGGTTACAGCGTGCGACTGGAATCGCGAACCTCCTCCGCCACCCGGCTGGAGGTCGTCACCGCCGGGCTGTTCTTGAGACGGCTCCAGGCAGATCCCGCCCTGGAGGGTGTGGCCTGCGTGATCTTCGACGAGTTTCACGAACGCCAGGCGGAGGCCGACCTGGCTCTGGCGCTGGTGCGCCAGGCCCGCAGCCTGCTGCGGCCCGAGCTGCGGCTGCTGGTGATGTCGGCCACCCTCGATCTGGAGCCCCTGGCGGGGGATCTGGATGGGGCTGAGGTGATTCACTGCGAGGGCCGCAGCCACCCGGTCGCAGTCGAGTACCAGCCGCCCCGGCCCGATGAGCGACTGGAACGCCAGGTGCTGCGGGCCCTGGAAACGCACTGGCTGCCCCAGCCGGCCCCCCGCGGCACGGTGCTGGTGTTCCTGCCGGGTCTGGCGGAGCTGGAGTCCGCACGGAGGGCCATCGAAGCCAGCCCCTGGGGGGCCGGACTGGACTGCGCTCTCCTCCATGGCCAGTTGCCCCTCGGGGCCCAGGGCCGGGCGATCGCCTCTGCCAGCCAGGCGGCGGGCAAGGTGGTGCTCGCCACCGCAGTGGCGGAAAGTTCGCTCACCATCGCCGGGGTGAGTCTGGTGATTGACAGCGGCCTCAGCCGCCTCAGCCGCTTCGATCCAGCCACGGGCATGGACGGACTCGTCACCCAACCCTGCAGCCAGGCCAGCGCCGAGCAGCGACGGGGCCGGGCCGGCCGGCTGGGGCCAGGCCGCTGTGTGCGGCTCTGGTCCGCCGCGGAGCAGCAACGGCGTCCCGCCTTCGATCTGCCGGAACTGCTGATGGTGGATCCCCTGCCAATTGCCCTGCAGCTGGCGGAATGGGGCAGCGCCGAGGGCGACGATCTGCCCTGGCTCCAGTCCCCTCCCCGGCGTTCCCTGGAGGAGGCCCAAGCCCTGCTGCAGCAGCTGGGGGCGATCGACGACCGCCGCCGCATCACCGACCACGGCCGGAGCATGGCCCGGCTGGCGCTCCACCCCCGTCTCGCCCACATGCTGCTGCGGGCCAGGGAACGGGGCTGGGAGACGCTGGGTTGTGCCGTGGCCGTGCTGCTGAGCGAACGGGATCCCCTCGATCGCCGCGAAGCGGGCAGCGACCTGATGCGTCGTCTCGACTGGTTGCGGCAGGATCGCAGAAACCTCGGCGCGCAAGATCGGCCCGGCGATCCCGGGCCCTGGCGGCAATTGCAGGCCCAGCTCCGCCGCCAGCTGGGCGGCGGTGGCGGTGGCAGTGGCAGTGGCAGTGGCAGTGGCGGCATGGTGGTCGGTGAAAGCGACGATGTCCGGGCGGCCCAGCTGCTGTGCTGGGCTTATCCGGAACGGCTTGCCCTGGGCCGGGGACGGGGAGACGGGCGCTTCCTGATGCGCTGCGGCCGCGGGGCCTCGCTTCCTCCTGGAGATCCCCTGGCCGGTGCCGACGCCCTGGCGATCGCCAGCGTCGATGGTCAGGGCCAGGAGGCCCGGGTGCGACTGGCGGTGGCCCTCTCCCGCCGTGGCCTGGAGGAACTGGTGGCGGAGGAGGTGGAGGAGTGCACCGAAGCCCGCTGGGATGGCACCGACCAGCGGGTGCGCTGCGAGCGCCTGCGGCGGGCCGGTGCCCTGGTGCTGGAGCGCCGGCCCTGGCCCGAGGCCACTGGGGAGCCGGTGCAGCGGGCCCTGCTGGAGGGTCTGGAGCGACTGGGACTGGAGGTGCTGCCCTGGACCCGCTCCAGCCGCCAGCTGCAGCAGCGCCTGACCCTCGCCCACCGGCACCTGGGGAATCCCTGGCCCGACCGCTCACCGGAGGCGTTGCGCCTGGATCCCGGCCAGTGGCTGGGCGCCCACCTGACAGGGCAGCGGAGCCTGCAGGATCTGCAGCAGCTCGACCTGACGGAAATTCTCTGGCACGACCTGGACTGGTCCCTGCGCAGGGAACTGGATCGCCTGCTGCCCGTGGCCCTGCCGGTGCCCTCCGGCCGCCGGGTGCCTCTCGACTACGCCAGCGGCACTCCGGTGCTGGCGGTGAAACTGCAGGAGATGTTCGGCTCTCTCACAGGACCCACCGTTCTGGATGGCCGGCTGGCGGTGCGGGTGGAGCTGCTGTCGCCGGCGGGAAGGCCCGCGGCGGTCACCAGTGACCTGGCCGGCTTCTGGAGCCAGGGCTATGCGGACGTTCGCCGGGAGCTGCGTGGCCGCTACCCCCGCCATCCCTGGCCGGAGGATCCCCGCCAGGGCATCGCCAGTGCCCGCACCAAGGCCGCCCTGGCGCGGCAGGGTCGGGGGCAGGGCCCGGCGGCCGCGCCCTGATCCGGCTCCGATGCCGACCTGTCGGCGTTCAGAGGAGGCCATCGAAGAGATGGCCGAAGCCGAAGTGGCGCAACCCGTCGAGAATGCCGTCGCAACCATGGGCCCGGGACCGGTAGGTGCGGGCCAGCCCCGGCAGGGCCCGCACCAGTCCGGGCTCGGCGTTGCCGACCATCACGCTCTGGAGCCCGGTTTCGAACATGGCCAGATCGTTGAGAGAATCACCCGCGGTGACCACCAGGGCCTCTTCCAGTTCGAGCCACTCCAGCAGGCCCAGCAGGGTGCTGCCCTTGTTGACCCCGGCCGGCAGGATGTCGAGGTATTTGTCGCCCGACACCAGCCAATCCACCCCGTGGGCCTCCACCGCCGCGAGCCGGCTGGTGTCGAGCCTGCGGGGATCGATGCCGTAGGCCAGGCGCCGGTCGGCGCTGAGGGGATGGGGGGACAGGCCGGGCATCCCGGCCAGCAGGGGCAGCACCCGCTCCGCCCGCCCCTGCCAGAGGGCCTCGATCGGCTCCAGGGCGAGGGGCAGGGGGATGAGGGTGGTACCGCAGGCCACGGTGCAGCCCACGTCGCCGATCACCAGATGGGGCGCCCGGAGCCCCACTGCGGCCTGCTCGGCCAGCAGCCGGGCCACGGAGCGCAGGTCGCGCCCCGTGCAGAAGACATGCAGCACCCGGTGGCGCTGGGACGCCAGCCAGTCGTAGACCCGGCGGCGGGTCGGGAGGGCCCCCTCCAGCAGGGTTCCGTCCAGATCGGTGACCAGCACCAGATCGGGGCCGCTGGGAAGCGGTGCGGCGAGGTGTGCCTGGAAGAGGACCCGGGGAGTCCGCAGCCGATCTCCAGGTCCTGGCCCCCACAGGGAGCGGCGCGGGGCGGGCTGGGCCTGGGGCGGAGAGCTTGTCATCGAGGGGCTCGGCTGTCAACCGTGCAACCCACCCATGAGTTTGTAGCCCCTGCCACTGTCAAGAACCCTCCATGTTTCGTTACAGTCAGGGTTCCACCGAGGTTTACTTCCATGACTGACGCTTCCCAGCCCCGCTTCGGTTTCGTCAACTTCGCCGAAACCTGGAATGGCCGCCTGGCCATGATGGGCTTCGTGATCGGCCTTGCGACCGAGGTCCTCACTGGTCAGGGCATTCTGGCCCAGATCGGTCTCGGCTGAGCCGGTCAGCCCCAGACCATCCCCTGCTCCGCTCAGGCCCTACATCCAGGCTGCGGTTGTGGCCGCCGGTGCTCCCGGCGGCTTTTTTATGCCAAGGCTTTGCTTGATGCCAAGGCTTTGCCTGATGCCAAGGCTTTGCGTGATGCCAAGGATTTGCTGTCCGGCAGGGATTCCCTGGCTTGGAGCGCGGTCCTAGGTTGAGTCCCGTCTCTGCCCTTCCCTTCGCGATGGCCCCGACCGGTGCCGTTCCTCCTTCCACGCCCCGGTCTGCCCCGCCCCGGTTCTATGTGGGCAACCGCCGCGATGGGTCCCGGCTGCTCAGCAGTGCGCTGGTGATCACAGGGGCCTCTCTGATCCGGGCCGACCATCCAGCGGGTCGGGTCATCGCCCTGGTAGCTGGTCTGCTGAGCCTCTACTGGTGGCTCTGCTACCGCAAGCTCCAGCACTGACTGACCCCATGCTCACGGTCACGGGCAGCCCAGGCTCCCCCCGCCAGAACGACGGGATTCCCCGTTTCACGGTCGCCGAACTCAATCAGGCCATCGGCTCCCTGCTTGAGCGGGGATTCGCCCCGCGCTTCCTGCTCGAGGCCACCGTGGGGCGTCCCCAGCAGAAGAAGGGGCACCTCTGGCTCACCCTGGCCGACGGCCAGGCCAGCATCCAGGCGGTGATCTGGGCCTCCCAGCTGCAGAAGCTCAGCTTCGTCCCGCAGGAAGGGGATGGAGTGGTCGTGGTGGGCAAGCTCAATTTCTGGGCAGCCCGCGCCAGCCTGACCGTCCAGGTGCTGGATGTGCGGCCCAGCCTGACCACCGTGCTGCGCCGCTTCGACCAGGTGCGCAGCCGCCTGGAGCCGGAGGGGCTGTTCGATCCCGGACGCAGGCGCCCTCTCCCGCGGTGGCCCGGCCGCATCGCCCTGCTCACCAGCGTGCCCAGCGCCGCCCTTTCCGACATGCTGCGCACCGCCCGGGAGCGATGGCCCGCCACCTCCCTGCTGGTGGTGCCGATCCCGGTTCAGGGGAACGTGGAATCCCAGATCGTTGAGGCCGTCGAGTCACTCGGTCGTCAGGTCAGCGCCCTGGGCATCGAAGCCCTGGTGCTGGCCCGCGGAGGCGGCAGCCGGGAGGATCTGGTCGTCTTCGACGGAGAGCAGCTGGCCCGCGCGCTGGCGGCGGCACCCCTGCCGGTGATCTGCGGCATCGGCCATGAGGACGACGTCACCATCGCCGACCTGGTGGCGGACTATCGGGCCGCCACCCCCACCGCTGCCCTGGTGGCCGTGCTGCCGGAACGCAGCCAGGTGATCCGCGCCCTGGAGCAGGAACGCGGCCATCTGCTGCGGCTGCTGACCCTGCGCATCAGCGCCGCCCGCGAGCGGCTGGTGGCCCGGCTGGAGCAACTCAGACGGCTCCATCCGGCCGGCCTGGTGCGGCAGCGGCAGCAGTGGCTCGGCCAGCAGCGTCAGCTGCTGCAGGCTCTGTCCCCACGGCATCTGCTGGCAAGGGGATTCAGCCTCCTGCGGGACGGCGAGGGCCGCCTGCTGCGCTCAGTTCTCCAGATCAGGGTGGGCGAACCGCTCACCGCGGAGCTGGCCGATGGCAGGCTGATGCTGGAGGTGCAGGTCATCGCGCCGGAACCTCCCGGGCCTCAGGCTTCACCGATGCTCCAGGAAAGTCCCCATCCGACCAAGCCGTGGCCCGATCCGTCCGGACAGACAGAACCCCTGTCAGGCTGAAGCCAGCATGATCGCCGGGCCCTCCGGCATGGAACGGTTCCTCTCCTCTCCCACAGCCCCCCATTCCCTGCAGTGGCCAAATCATCCAGCCGGTCCGGCCCACCCCGAGCAGCGGCAGAGGCGCCGTCGCCGGGAACATCCGAAGCCGGGGTGGCCGATGGACTGAGCTTCCGCGAAGCCCAGACGGCCCTTGAACTGTGCCTGGCCCAGCTCCAGGATCAGGACCTGGATGTGGAGAAGATGGCCGATCTCTATCGAAGGGCCCAGACCTATGCCGACCGTTGCGAATCGGTGCTCAGCCAGGTGGAACAGGAGGTGATGCAGTGGGATCCCTCCCAGCCGGATTCGGCGCCCACCCCCTACACCCCATGAGCGAGGACACAGCCCGTCAGCACCCCCCGGCCGCAGGTCCCGGTGGCATCGGCTGGATGGCCTGGCTCTACCTGGCCCTGGCCGTGGCCGGCGGCGTGCTGCCCTGGATGGCCAACCTGGACTTCATCCGGGACCAGGGGTCGGCGTTCGATCTCGGGCTGTTCGTACGCATGGCGAATGCCAATCCGGCAGCCCGCTCCCTGTCCAGCGATCTGGCGATCGGTGCCACCGCCGTCATCCTCTGGATGGTGGTGGAAACCAGACGCCTGCGTCTGCGCGGTCTGCCGTGGGTGCTGCTGAGTTGCGCGACGATCGCCTTCGCCTTCGGCGCGCCTCTGTTCCTGCACCTGCGCGAACGACGTCTGCAGGAACTGGAACGCGAAGCAGGAACAGGGGATGGCCCTGCAGCTGATTCCGAAAAGAAAGGCTGAGGCGTGCCGTCAGGAGGAGCTGGCGTCGCGGGGGCCGGAAGACTCCTTGGCGGACCCACCGAGATCGACGGCCTCCACATTGATGGTGACGTCCCTGGCGTCGATCTCCTCACGGTTCCCGGGGCCCCAGAAGGAAGGTGAACTGCCGGAGTCAGATGCAGTGGCAGCGGAGTCACCGGGAGCGAAGCTGCTGCCGCAGGCCGGACAGACATCGGTGCCAAGACTGGCGAAACCGCAGCTGGGGCAGGTGCGAAGGCGCCGCTTCACCAGCTGCCAGCCGATCAGGGCAACCCCGCCCGCCAGCAGCGGCAGGAGCAGCAGGGTGAGGGTGAGGCCACCGATCACATCCAGCAGCAGGCGGCCGGCGGAGGTGGGCACCAGCAGCAGGGCCGCCGCCACACCGATCCACAGCCAGGGAATGCGACGCTCCATCAGCGCTGGAAGCGCGGATCGTTCTCGAACCAGCGCTCCAGGGCCGCCAGACCTTCCACACCGGCCCACCCGAGCAGGAGGGCCGCCACCAGCCAGCAGGCCAGCAGCCCGAGCCCCAGAAGCAGGGGAACCAGCGCCAGGGTGGTGAGGCCGATCAGGACCACGGCTCCCACCGCCATGCTGACCAGCGCCAGGCTGGCGGGCAGGGGGTGAATCCTCAGCACGGGCTTGGCCAAAGGTTCTTGGGTTCAAGACCTTCCTATCTTCACCCGAAATCGGCCCGCCATCAGCGGGGCAACGGTGTGGATGGCCCCCCCGCCGTGCCGCCGGACAGGACGACGTTGAAGCACTGGCCGTAATAGATCACAGCCCCGAGCAACCACACCCAGAGGGTCAGCAGCAGGACACCACCCACCACGCCATAAGCCTGGAAGCGCAGCCCGAGGGCCAGCAGACTCCTGCCGAGCAGCAGATTGGAAAGGGTCAGGCCTCCGCTCACCAGGAGGGCCCCGGGCAACAGGGCCCGCAGACGAATGCGTCGAGAAGGCAGAAGCCAGAGAAACAGCAGGGTGGCGCTGAAACTGATCAGCAGGGAGACCAGAAGATCCAGCCCGAATGACAGGGAGCCCACCCAGCGGATCGGCTCCGGAAGATAGGACTGCAGCAGGTCATGGAAGCCCCTGGAGCCGAACAGCCGAATCGTGGTGACCAGCTGATCGATGACGATCAGCAGCCCGGCCGCCAGCAACATCAGCAAAGCCTTGAGGCGCAGGGTGAGAAAGCGACGCAGGTGCTCATACCAGGTCAGATGATCGAATCCGAAGGGCCCGTTCCACCAGAGTCGATCAGCGCCCCGCTGCAGGGTCAGATAGATGTTGCTGGCATTGAGGGCAAGCAGCACCAGGCCCAGGATCCCTGCCCCGAATCCCTGGTTGGTGAAGCGCAGCAGGGTGGCTTCGAAGGCCGGCAACGCCGACGAGGGCAGCACCTGGGCCACCAGCTGGATCAGTCGGTCTGAGCGCTCGACGTCCCGACCCAGGACCCGGGAGGCCACCGAAAGGGCGATCAGCAGGGCCGGGAAGAAAGACTGAAGCGTGTGATAAGCGAAAGCAGCACTGAGATCGACACAATCCGCCCTCAACCACAGGGCATAGGCCTTCCAGAAAGGCCGAAAGCGACGGCGCCAGCTCACAACAGCTCCATGCTCGAGGATGCGAATCGGCAACACAAGGCATCATGGCGTCTGAGCGGTCAAGGCTTCGCTTCAGGCTGAACCGATCCGCCTCCAGCCCCGGCAGAGCCTCCAATTCCCGCAGAGGGAGGGAGTCCACCACCCCAACAGAGCAGCCACCACCCCCAGCGGCCAACAAAAAAGCCACCCATTCGGGTGGCTTTTTGTCCAGTCCCCCGACACTTGGCCGGGGATATGGAGAAGTTTTACCTGGCATCGAGCTATTTTTGCAGGGGGCTACCCCCCAA
>NZ_JAFKRG010000042.1 GCF_019038415.1 Synechococcus sp. CCY 9618
CGACGTAGAGACGGTTGTTGGTGGAGGTGACCCACTCGCAGAACTGGTTCCACACCGAAGCGCCGGAGCGCTGTTGGAGAGTGGCGGTCATGAGTGCAGAGAAAGTTGCCGTCAGCTGGTCACGCCGGGGCGTGGTCTGGGGCGTAAGTAATGGCGATGGTTCGCCTTCAGCCACTGTAACACAATGTTGCGGTACATGAGCGCCACTTCATGAAGACAAGCCAAGGCACTTCCCTGGCCTGCCCCCCTCGCCCCTGCTAGGAGGTGAATTGCCCCCGGTCATCCCGCCTGCCGCCGATGGTCCTGCGTTCGCCGCTCCACCCCCAGCACCGGCGGCCAGCCGGCTTCCGCCTGGGCCGGCTGATCCCCGCTCTCCTGATCGCGCCCCTGGTGCTGGCCGGCTGTCAGAACCGTCCGAACGCCGACCGCCAGCGCATCAACCAACTGGAGCTGAAAGTGCAGCAGCTCGAGCAGCGCCTCAACCAGCCTGACCTGCGCCCCGATCCGGCGGACAAGGCGGGCAACCCCCCCGCAGGTGTGGTCAAGTCGCTGACCCTCCGCACCGAAAGTGAAGACGACCGGTTGCGGATCTACTGGGCCGACGGCAGCAAGACCGATCTTCCCTGCACCAAGGAACAGACCACCCTCGTCTGCGGATGACCATGACGCTCTCCCGATTCCGGCCCCTGCTCGGATGCCTCACCCTGCTGCTGGCCGCGCCCCTGGCGGGCCCGCTTCCCGCCCAGGCCCAGATCACCCAGGAGCAGGCCTACCAACGGGGCCGCGCCGCCAACCTGGCCCGCATGCGGGCCGAGGCGCTCAACGGCGGCCTGGGCGTCTACCGGGCCGCGGCCTGCATGTACCAGCTGAGCGGAGGCCCCTGCCTGGTGGGGTCCGCTCCGAACGGCCTGCTGTTCCGCTTCTACGGCGGTCCCCCGGGAGCCGAACAGCAGGGCAAGCCGCCGACGCTGGAAACCGAGATCCTGATCTCTCCGGACGGCCGCCAGGTGGTGGAGGTCCTCTACAACGGCCCGCCCCGCTCATCCGCCACCCCAGCGGGTTCCTGAGCCGCGCTCAGCCGGCGGACTGCAACCCCCGGGCCAGGTCCCGCAGGGCCCGACCCCACGCCGGCTGCACCGGCCAGACCTCGCGCCGGGTGAGGCTCAGGGCGATGCCCTTCTCGCCGTACGCAGCTTCGTTGATGAACACCGCCCAGACCGGTTGATCCGCCAGATCCCCCTCGGGATGAAAGCCGATCGTCGTACCCTCCGCCGTCAGGAACAGGGGCTCGCCGGCGCCGATCCGATGCCAGTCGCGATGCTGCCGCTGGGGATGCACCACCGCCGCCGGGGAGCCATCGCCATGACGGGGCAGATCAAGGCTGCCCAGGTGACGATGCACCACCAGCTCCTGCGGCTGCTGCAGCTCGCCCGCCCGGGCCCCCGCCAGCACCGCCAGGGCCGCCTCCAGGGCCAGCTGGGTCTGGCGGCAGATGGTGGCATTGATCACGCCCTGGGGCACCGGACCGACTTCCAGCACCAGGCCACAGGGCCAGGACTCCACCAGGTAACCGGTCTGGGCCGCATCGTGCTCATGCAGGTAGACCGGCAGACCCAGGCGCTGCTGCAGCCCCGCCGCCAGCGCCAGATCCGCCGGCCGACGGCCGTAGACCACCAGGCTGTTGCCCATGGCGGCCGTGGTGCTGTGCAGGTCAAGGGCCACCAGGCAGGGGGCGGTCCCCTCCGGACCATGACGATGCAGCAGCTCCCTGGCCCGCCGGAGCTCCCGGTCGCCCGGTTCCGCCGCGGCCAGCAGGGACGGGACGAAACTGCGGTTGAGATCCCGATCCAGATAGCGATGGCCGGCGGCGTGGGCCTCGGGGTTGCCCAGCACCAGCTCCAGGGCGAGGCCGCTGCTGCGCAGCAGTGTGGGGTGTCGCTGCCAGGCCCCCAGCAACCAGGGCGCGTTGCGCTCGTTGCCGTGGGTGCCGCCCACCACCATCACCCGCCCCGCCGCCATCGTCAGCCAGATCACGCCGGCACCAGCCTGGCGCAGAGTCGTGGCAGGACACGCTGACTCCCATGGCCCCTCCAGCCCCCCTGGTGCGCTCCGCCCGGCAGCTCTGGCAGTGCCAGTGGCGCCTGCTGATGGGCGGGCTCGGTCCGGCCGACCGGCAGGGCCGCTACCGGCGCCCCGCCGCGGCCTTCACCGCCCTGCCGCCCCTGCCCGAGGACGCCGCCGAGCCGGGGGGGCATGTGCTGATCGTGGGCCGCAGCTGCCCCTGGGCCCACCGGGCCTGGCTCACCTGGAGCCTGCGGGGGCTGGCGCCGACGATCGAGACCCTGATGGTGGTGCCCGACCCGGCCGCCGGCCGCTGGCGCTTCAGTCAACCGTTTGAGGGCTGCGACACCCTGATCGAGCTCTACCGGCGCAGTGGGGCCGATCCCCGGGCCCGGGCCACCGTGCCGGCCCTCTATTCGCGGCGCCAGGGAAAGATCCTGGTGAACGAGAGCGCCCGCCTGATCGAGCTGCTCAATGGCTGGCCGGCACCGGCCGACGCGCCGGACCTGGCCCCTGACATCGACAGGGCCGCCATCGCCGCCTGGCGGGAGAGGCTGCAGGGAGACGTCAACGACGGGGTGTATCGCTGCGGCTTCGCCCGCACCCAGGCGGCCTATGACGAGGCCGAGACGGCCCTGTTCGCCGCTCTGGATGCCGTCGAGGCGAGCCTGGCCGACCAGAAGGGAACCGGCTGGCTCTGCGGCGGCCCGGTGCCCAGCCTGGCGGATGTGGTGCTGTTCCCCACACTCATACGGCTGGAACTGGTCTACGCCCCCCTGTTCGGCTGCAGCCGGACGCCCCTGTGGCAGCTGCCCCACCTGTGGGAATGGCGGCGCCGTTTCCACGGCCTGGAGGGGGTGGCGGCCACCTGCTTCCCGGCCGCCTGGCGGGCCGATTACTTCGGGGCCCTGTTTCCCCTGCACCCCTCCGGCATCGTTCCGGCGGGACCCGACCTGGCCACACTGGTGGCAGGCCCGTTTCCTGCCGCCCCCGGCGGCCGCCCCCGATGAGCAGCACCCTGGCCACCCCCTCCGACCCCGTTTTCGAGGGGGTGTACGGCCACTTCACGATCACCGCGCTGGATCGCCGCGAGGTGCTCGGCTACCGGCTCGCCCTCACCGCCGTGGCCGTGGCCCAGCTGGCCCTGCTGGTGCAGTGGCGCCAGCTCGGTCCGCAGCTGCTCTGGCCCTGGCTGCTGGTCATGGCGGCGGGGCTGGGCCTGGCCCTGCGCTGGATCCACATCTACCTGCGGCCCCTGCACCGGGCCCTGCAGCTGTTCTGGCTGGCGGGCTGCCTGGGCGGTGTGATCCTGGCGGTGCAGGTGGGGCCCGGCGCCATGCTCACCACCCTGGTGGACCAACCCCTCTGGATCCTGGCGGTGGGTCCCTTCTTCGCCGCCCTGACCGGCATCGGCTTCAAGGAGTTCGTCTGCTTCCAGCGGGCCGAGGCGATCGGCGTCACCCTGCTGCTGCCGCTGGCCCTGCTGGGGCGGCTCGCCGGCCTGCTGAGCCCGGCCGCCACCGCCAGCCTGCTCAGCGCCGAAGCCCTGCTGCTGCTGCTGCTCTGCCTGCGCAAGTTCCCGATGCCGGCGGCGGCGGACGTGGGTGACAAGAGCGTCTTCGCCCATCTGGAGCGGCAGCGCCAGGGCCAGCCGGTGGAGGCCCCATGAGCCTGATCAGCCTGGTGGGAGCGGCCAAGGACTTCGGCCTGCGCAGCCTCTTCGCCGACCTCGACCTGCACGTGGGCGAGCGGGACCGGCTGGGGCTGATCGGCCCCAACGGCGCCGGCAAGAGCACATTGTTACGGGTGCTGGCGGGCCTCGAACCCCTGGATCGGGGCGAGCGCCGCTGCTCGGCCCGCACCCGGGTGGTGCTGCTCGACCAGGAACCGCGGCTGGATCCGGATCTCACCGTGCTGGAGCAGGTGTTCGCCGGCGACGGCGAGGCCATGTCCCTGCTGCGGGCGTTCGCCGGGGTGAGCCACCAGCTGGCCGCCCAGCCGGAGGATGGCCAGCTGCTGGCCCGGCTCAGCGACCTGCAGCACCGCATGGATGGCTGCCAGGCCTGGGACCTGGAGCGACGCTGCCGGGAGGTGCTGGAGCGCCTGGGCATCGACGCCGCCAACCAGGAGCGGACCATCGGCGAACTCTCCGGCGGCAACCGCCGCCGGGTGGCCCTGGCGGCGGCCCTGGTGGCCGAGCCGGAGCTGCTGCTCCTGGATGAGCCCACCAACCACCTGGATGCCGAAGGGGTGGAGTGGCTGCAGAGCTACCTGGACCGCTTTCCCGGCGCCCTGGTGCTGGTCACCCACGACCGCTACCTGCTGGATCGGGTCACCCGCCGGATCGTGGCGGTGGAGCGGGGCGAGGCCCGCCCCTACGAGGGCAACTACGGCACCTACCTGGCCCTCAAGGCGGCCGAGGAGGAGGCCGAGGCCTCCAGCGCCGCCAAGCTGCGGGGCACCCTGCGGCGGGAGCTGGCCTGGCTGCGCCAGGGCCCGAAAGCCCGCAGCACCAAGCAGAAGGCCCGGCTGCAGCGCATCGACGCCCTGATGGAGGCCCCCGCCCGCCAGGGCCGCGCCAGCCTGACCATGGCGGCCACGGCCCGGCGCATCGGCAAGCGGGCGATCACCGCCGAGGGGCTGGGGGTGGCGGTGGGCGAGCGCTGGCTGCTGCGCGACTTCAGCTACGACTTCAGCCCCGAGGACCGGGTCGGAATCATCGGGCCCAACGGGGCGGGAAAATCCAGCCTGCTGGAGGTGATCGCCGGACGGCGCCCCCCCAGTGCCGGCGCGCTGGAGCTGGGAGCCACGGTGAAGCTGGCCTACTTCGACCAGCACAGCGACGTGCTGCTGGCCCGGGATGGCAAACGCAAGGTGATCGAGGTGGTGCAGGAGGCCGCCAGCCGGGTGCAGGTGGATGGGGTGGAGCTCACGGCCTCCCAGCTGCTGGAGCGGTTCCTGTTTCCGCCGGCCCAGCAGCACCAGCCGGTGGCGAAGCTCTCCGGCGGCGAACGGCGGCGTCTGCACCTCTGCCGGCTGCTGATCGAGGCCCCCAACGTGCTGCTGCTGGATGAGCCCACCAACGACCTCGACGTGCACACCCTGGGTGTGCTGGAGGAGTTTCTCGACGACTTCCGCGGCTGTGTGGTGGTGGTCTCCCACGACCGCTGGTTCCTGGACCGGACCGTCGACCGCCTGTTTCACTTCGAAGCGGGCCGGCTGGAGCGCTTCGAGGGCAACTACAGCACCTGGCTGGAGCGCCAGGCGACGGCCCCCCTGCCTGCCCCGACCCTGGAGCCGGCCGCGGCCCGGAAGCAGGCGCCGGCCGGCCCCCGCCGGCGCAGTTTCAAGGAAGGACGCGAGCTGGAGCGCATCGAAGCGGAACTGCCCGACCTGGAGCAGCGGCGGCGGGAGCTGGAGCAGCAGCTGGCAGCCCCCTCCGGCGGCACGTACGCCAGGCTCGAAGACCTCACCAGCGAACTGGCGGCCCTGGTGGAGCGGATCGCCGCCGCGGAGGAGCGCTGGCTGGTGCTCAGCGAGCTGGCGGCCTGAGCCTGAGCGCCGCCGCCGGTGGGGGTGGGGCACCTCCAGCAGGCCTGTCGCTGCGGCGGCGCGAGGGGGCTGACCGCACACCGGGCCCACGGGCTCCGGCCTGACGCATCGCCGTGGGTTTGTAGTCGTCGACACAGCGATGGGCGGCCAACTGGTCGCCCATGCGGCGCAGGTAGAGATCCTGGAACCATTGCACCGCATCGCTCTGGAAGGCCCGCAGGGCCTCGTCGAGGCTGGCGAAGCGCTGGCTCACCAGAGCGCTGGGAGCGCACTGCTTCCAGAGGAGCACCTGCTCGAAGCTCAGTCCCGGGCGCCAGCGGCGCTGCTCCGAGAGGTAACCGTGGTCGTCGATCCGTGGTCGTCGATGAAGTGCCGCTCCCGCCGCTTGCTGATGCGCGTCATGGGCCAACCGGGGAATTGTCCATCCCGCGCTGAGCTACGGACCCGTGGCGCACGCAGCACGGATCGGCAGAATTACCGCGGAGCAGGTCGGCGCCGGCCCATGTGCGGGATCCCACAGGAAGCAGCGCCTCCGTGGCCACGACCGTATGGTGTCTTCGGTGAGTTCCGGTTGGTCACGGCCGGTTTTTGCATGAAGACGATCGACGATCACATCGAGAAGGACAAGGTTGAAATCGAGTCGGCCAAGGCCGACGGCAACCTGGGCAAGGTGCGCCATCTCGAGGAGGAGCTCAAGGCCCTCAACGAGTACAAGGAGCACCATCCCGAGGACAGCCACGACCCCAGCCCTCTTGAGGTGTACTGCGACCTCAACCCCGAGGCGCCCGAATGCAGGGTCTACGACGACTGAGGGCCAGCCGTCCCCAGTGCTTCTGACTCCAGTTCAGACGATGCCCAGCTGCTGCCATACGGCGGCCAGCAGGGCATCAAGACCCCGGTTGGTAGCAGCAGAAATCACCAAGGGCTTCTGGCCGGTGTGCTCTTCGAGCTGCGCGACCAGGCTCTCCAGCCGGCCCTCCTCACACAGCTCCCTCTTGGTGAGCACCACCAGACGGGGTCGTTCCACCAGTCCGTGGCCGTAGGCGGACAGTTCGGTCTCCACCACCTTCAGATCCCCAGCCACGTCCTCGGCGCCCGCATCCACCAGGTGGAGCAGCAGCCTTGTCCGTTCGATGTGGCGCAGGAATTCATGGCCCAGGCCCGCGCCCCGGGCAGCTCCGGCTATCAGGCCGGGGATGTCGGCGAACACGGTGCCATCCCCACTGGGCCTGCGCACCACCCCCAGATTGGGCACCAGGGTGGTGAAGGGGTAGTCGGCGATCTTGGGACGGGCGGCGGAGAGCACGGCAATCAATGTGCTCTTGCCCGCGTTGGGCAGGCCAATGATGCCCACCTCGGCCAGCAGCTTGAGCTCCATCTGCAGCAGCCACTCCTCCCCCTCCTTGCCCTCGGTGAACTTCTCCGGGGCCCGGTTGCGGTTGCTCAGGTAGTGGGCATTGCCCAGCCCCCCCCGGCCGCCGGCCGCCACGAGCAGTTCCTCCCCGGGAGCGGTGAGGTCCCCCAGCAGGATGCCGGTGCGGCGGTCGCGCACCTCCGTGCCGCAGGGAACCCGGATCGTGAGCGTGTCGGCGCTGGCCCCTGTGGAGCGGTTCGGGCCGCCGCGACGGCCGTCGTCGGCGGCGAACAGGCGCCGGTATTTGAAGTCCAGCAGGGTCTGGAGATTGGCGTCGGCCACCAGCAGCACATCGCCGCCGCGGCCGCCGTCGCCGCCGGAGGGACCGCCGGCAGGGACGTACTTCTCACGACGGAAGGCCACGATCCCATCGCCGCCGCGGCCGGCGCGCACGGCGATGCGGGCCTGATCGATGAACTGCAAGGGGGGGTGTCGGCCGGGGCGCGGATGAAGGTCAACCCTAGGATCCTCCGGTTGCAGCGCTGGATTGGCCGACGTCCGCTTCCACCAGGTCAGCAAGACCTACCCTCCCCGCCGTGGCGGCAGCCCGGTGCAGGTGCTGCGGCAGCTCGATCTTCACATCGAGGATGGTGAATTCCTGGTGCTGGTGGGCCCCTCCGGCTGCGGCAAGAGCACATTGTTACGGCTGCTGGCGGGCCTGGAGGCCACCACCAGCGGCGAGATCTACGTGGGCGATCGGCCCGTCAGCCACCTGCGGCCGGCCCAGCGCGACGTGGCGATGGTGTTCCAGAGCTACGCGCTCTACCCCCACCTGAGCGTGGCCGACAACATCGGCTTCGGCCTGCGGCGCAGCCGCCCCCGCAGCCTGCCCCAGCAGCTTCAGGACGGCCTGCACCGGGCCAGCCGCCGTCTGCCGGCGGCCCTGCGCATCGACTCCGAGCGGGAGCGGCGCATCGAGCAGCGCATCGCCGAGGTGGCCACCACCCTGGAACTGGAACCGCTGCTGGAGCGCCGACCGAAGGAACTCTCGGGAGGCCAGAAGCAGCGGGTGGCCCTGGGCCGGGCCATCGCCCGTCAACCGGCCGTGTTCCTGATGGATGAGCCGCTCAGCAACCTCGACGCCAAGCTGCGCACCGGCACCCGCACCCAGATCGTGGAACTGCAGCGGCGCCTGGGCACCACCACCCTCTACGTCACCCACGACCAGGTCGAAGCGATGACCATGGGTCACCGCATCGCCGTGCTCAACGAGGGCCATCTGCAGCAGCTGGGCACGCCGATGCAGCTCTACCAGTGGCCGGCCAACCTGTTCGTGGCCCAGTTCATCGGCAGCCCGGCGATGAACCTGCTGCCGGTGGAGGTCGCCGGAGCGGGCCAGCTGCTGCTCGGGGGGCGGCGTTTCCCGGTGGAGGGGCCGATGGCTGAACTGCTGGGAGAGTGGACGGGCCACCGGATCACCGGCGGTCTGCGGCCCGAACACCTGCGTCTGGCCCCCGCCACCAACCGCAACCTGCCGGCTGAGGTGAGCCACTGCGAGGCCCTCGGCAACGAGCAGCTGGTCACCTGCCGGCTGCTGGAGGGAAGCCACCTGGTGCTGTTGCGGGCGGAGCCGGACCAGAGCGTGAGTGCGGGCCAGACGGTGCACCTGGAGGTGGATCCCACGGGCTGGCGCCTGTTCGACGGCCTCGGCGCGGCCCTGCTGCCGGCGGAGGTGCCGGCGTCGCCGCGGCCGGAGCCCCAGCTGCCGACGATCAGCCTCTGAAGCACCCATCCCAGCCCCCGCACACTCACTTCACCCAGATCACGCTGCAGCCCGGACCTCCGTCCCCCTGCTCGGCATCGCTCACCCGCTCCACCCAGGCCAGGCCGGAGAGCCACTCCCGCAGGCCCCGCTTGAGCTTGCCTGTGCCGATGCCGTGGATCACCCACACCGGCCCGTTGGCCCCCCGCAGGCGCTCTTCCACCGCGGCCTCGGCCTCGTGCACCCGCAGGCCACGCACGTCCACCGTGTTGCCCTCGGTGCGCACCTCCGGTCCTCGGCTGCCGGGGGAGCGACGGCTGCGGATGCGCACCTGGGGCGGCGGTTCGGGCAGCGCCGGCTTCTCGCCGTGCAGGCCCTCAATGGCCGCCAGCTCCACGGTGAGCCGCAGCACGCCGCAGCGCACCGTGAGTTCGCTGCCATCGTCGGCGATGGCCAGCACCTCGGCCGCCTTGCCCAGGGCCAGCAGGCGGATGCGGTCACCCACCGCGGGGCGCCAGCCGCCATGGTCGCGACGCTCCGCCACCGGCCGATGCTGCCGCTCCAGGCGACGTAACCGCTGACCCGCCTGCCGGGCCGTCTCTCCCGCGTTGCGGCCACCGGCATGGGCCTCCCGCCCCACCGCCCGCAGCCGGCGGATCAGACGCCTCACCTCCCCCTGCCCCTCGCGGATCGACACCTCCAGTCGCTGACGCCGCTGCTCCTGCAGCTCCGCGGACTGCTCCTTCTGCTGCGACCAGCGCTGCAGCAGTTCCTCGTGCAGCAGCTCGGTGCGGGCCAGCAGCGCCGCCGCCGCTTCGGCCGCCTCCTGCTGGCGCTGACGCTCCTGCTCCAGCCCCTCGATCACCCGGTTCACATCCCCCGCCCCACCGGGCTCCAGCTGGTCGGCGGCCGCCTTCAGCACGCCGGGATCGAGCCCGAGCCGCGACGCGATCGCCAGGGCACTGCTGCGGCCGGGGATGCCCCACTGCAACCGGTAGGTGGGGGAGAGGGTCTCGACATCGAAGGCCACCGAGGCGTTCTCGAAGCGGGCATCGGCGTACTTGAGCGCCTTCAGCTCGCCGAAGTGGGTGGTGGCCACGGTGAGCCGGGCCCGATCGGCCAGATGGCGCAGCAGGGCGGCGGCCAGGGCGCTGCCCTCGGTGGGGTCGGTGCCGGCTCCCACCTCATCCAGCAGCACCAGGGCCGCCGGGGCCGCCCCCTCCGGCAGCGCCTCCCCTTTGGCCAAAGCCTCCAGGATCCGGGCGATGCGGCGGATGTGGCCGCTGAAGGTGGAGAGGTTCTGCTGCAGCGACTGCTCATCGCCGATGTCGGCCAGCACCTGGCCACACCAGGGCAGCCGGGGGGTACCGCTGCAGGGCAGGAACAGCCCGGCCCGGGCCATCAGGGCCGCCAGGCCCAGGCTCTTGAGGGTGACGGTCTTGCCGCCGGTGTTGGGGCCGGTGATCGCCACCACCCGCAGCTGGGGGCCGACGGTGATGGTCACCGGCACCACGGGGTGGCCCTCCTCGCGCCGTTCCTGCCACAGCAGCAGGGGATGGCGCAGATCCCGCAGTTCGAAGGGAGCATCGGCGGCCTCCGCCAGTTCGGGACGCACGGCCCCCAGCCACTGGCCGTAGCGGGCCCTGGCCAGACCGGCGTCGAGCTGCACCAGCACCTGCTGGAGGTGGGCCAGCGCCTCGGCCTCTTGCCCCACCAGGCCACTGAGCTCGCCCAGCAGCCGGCGCTCCAGCTCCCGCTCCTCCCCCTCCGCCGCACGGATGCGATTGCCCAGGGGGATCACCGCCTGGGGCTCAACGAAGACAGTGCTACCGGAGGCGGAGCTGTCGTGCACCAGGCCGCCCACCTGGCCGGCGGCGCCGGCCTTCACCGCCAGCACCGGTCGGCCAGCGCGATCGCTGATCACCGTGTCCTGGAGCAGGGGGGCGAAGCGACGCACCAGCTCCTGCAGCCGCTCCCGCCGCTCGGCCCGCAGACCCTGCAGCTGGCGCCGCACCCCCTCCAGCGGAGGGCTTGCCCGGTCCGCCACCCGGCCGCCCTCCTCGAGGCAGAAGAGGAGCCGCTGCTCCAGCTCCGGCAGGGTGCGCAGTTCGGCCACCAGGGCACTGGTCACCGGCCGCAGCTCGGGGTCCTCGATCTGGCGCCGCAGCCGCCGCGCCGCGCCCAGGGTGGAGGCCACGGCCAGCAGCTCCTCCCCTCCGGACCAGCCCCCCTTGGCGCAGAGGACCACGGTGGCCGCGATGTCCTCGGCCCCCTGCAGGCTCAGCCCGCCGTCGCTGAGTCCATCGAGGGCGAGCAGTTCGGTGGTTTCCTGCAGCAGCCGGCGGCTTTCGGCCGGGAGGTCCGGCAGGGCCAGGGCGGCGCAGTGGCGTCGGCCGGCGGCGGTGGCGGCAAAGCCGGCCAGGTGCTCGGCCAGCCGCGGCCACTCCAGCAGCTCCAGCGTGTCCTGGCGGATGTCGCTCACCCAGCCTGCTTGGCGGCGGGAGCGGGGATGGCGGCGGCGCCCACGTTGGAAGGGATGCCGGTGGCGGGCTCGTAGAGCACCTCCAGCCAGTTGCCCTCAGGATCCTGGAGGTAGAAGGAGGCGGTGCCGTCGCGGTGGTCGTGGACCGGCCCCACCGGGTGCCCCTGAGCCGCCAGCCGGTCGTGCACCGCATCCACCTCGGCGCGGTCACTGAAGTGGAAGGCGAAATGGGGGCCTGCGGCCCGGTAGGCGGGGCTGAGCAGGGCGATGCCGTCGCCGTTGTCGGGGGACTGCATGTAGGCCCAGTCGTGGGCATCCCAGGTGAGGCGCAGGCCCAGGCCCTCGTAGAAACGCTTGGCGCGCTCCATGTCCTGGACCCGCACCGCCACGTGGCCGAGACGCGTCATGGGGAGGGGCAACAACTACGGATGCCCCCATTCAAGCGGTGCGGCTCAGCCGTCGCGCAGCCAGGCGGCCGCATCACAGGCGTGGTAGGTGAGGATCAGATCGGCGCCGGCCCGCTTGAAGCACAGGAGGGTTTCCAGCACCACGGCCCGCTCGTCGATCCATCCCCGTTCGGCGGCGGCCTTCACCATCGCGTACTCACCACTGACGTTGTAGGCGGCGATGGGCAGTTCGCTCTCGCCCCGCAGGCGATGGATCACGTCGAGGTAGGCCAGGCCGGGCTTCACCATCAGGATGTCGGCCCCTTCCTGCTCGTCGAGCAGGGCTTCGGTGAGGGCTTCACGGCCATTGGCCGGATCCATCTGATAGGTGCTCTTGTTCTTGGGGATGGGCTTGCTGCTCGCCGCCCGCGGGGCGGAATCGAGCGCCTCGCGGAAGGGTCCGTAGTAGGCGGAGGCGTACTTGGCCGTGTAGCTGATGATCCCCACATGCTCGAAACCCTCCTCGTCGAGGGCCTCGCGGATGGCGCCCACCCGGCCGTCCATCATGTCGCTGGGGCCGATCAGATCGGCACCGGCCCGGGCCTGGGCCACCGCCTGACGGCAGAGCAGGCTCACGGTCTCATCGTTGAGCACCACACCCTCCTCGCTGACGATGCCGTCGTGGCCGTCGCAGGAATAGGGATCGAGGGCGACGTCGGTCATGATTGCCATCTCCGGGTGCTCCTGTTTGAGGCGGCGGATCGCCCGGGGAATCAGGCCGCCCTCGTTGAAGCACTCGCTGCCGTCCTCGGTCTTGAGGCCGTCGGCCACCTTGGGGAACAGCACCACACAGCGGATGCCCAGGTCCCAGGCGCGGCCCACCTCCGCCACCAGGCCCTCCAGGCTCCAGCGCTGGGCGCCGGGCATGGCCCCGATCGGCTCGTTGGAGGCCCCTTCGTGGACGAACAGGGGATAGATGAAGTCGGCGGCGCTGAGCTGGAATTCCCGCACCATGGCCCGCAGGGCCGGCGTGCGACGCAGCCGGCGGGGGCGATAGGTGAGCTCCATGGACCCGATCTGACTGGGCGGATCCTACGGAAAGCCCTTCCGGCGCCTGAAGGCCGCAGGGGCGGGCTCAGAGGGTGGCGGCGCTGATCCACTCCTGGCGGGGATCGACGCTGCGGATCTGACGCAACTGCTCCAGCAGGGCCCGCTCCTGAGGGCTGAGGCTCTCGGGCAGTTTGAGGGTGGGTGTGAACAGCAGATCCCCCCTTCCCTCCTTCACCGGCCAGCCCTTGCCCTTGAGCCGCAGGCTGCGGCCGAGGGTCATGCCGGGGGGCACCTGGATGGTGGCCTCGCCATCGGGGGTGGCCACCCGCACCTCACCGCCGAGGGCGAGCTCGTCGAGGCTGAGGGGGAGTTCGGCCCGCAGCTGGTCGCCATCGAGGCGCCAGACCGGATGGGGCTGGAGCTTGAGGGTCAGATAGAGATCGCCGCGGCGGCCGGTGCCGGGCTGGAGGTTGCCCTTGCCCTTGAGCCGCAGGCGGCTGCCGTCCTTCACCCCGGCAGGAATGCGCACCTGCACCCGCTCCTCGTTGACCGCCAGGGTGCGCTCACAGCCCCGGAAGGCATCGGCCACCGGCAGGCTGATGGTGGCTTCGGCATCCAGATCCACCGTTGCGGGCCGGGCTCCCGGCGTTCCGGCGAAGCCGGAGGAGAAGCCACCGGGAAAGCCGCTGCCGAAACCGAAGCCACCGGGAGCCCCGGCGGCGGCGCCACCGCCGAAACGGCCCAGCAGGTCGTTGATGAAGTCGTCGAAGTTGCCGTAGCGGCCGAAATCGACGTCAACACCGGGAGCGCCCCCGCCACCGGCCTGGTTCCAGTACTGGCCGAACTGCTCGTAGCGACGGCGCTTCTCGGGATCGGAAAGGACCTCGTAGGCCTCGCTGACCTCCTTGAAGCGGGCCTCGGCGGAAGCATCGCCGGGGTTCACATCCGGGTGGTGCTGACGGGCCAGCTTGCGGAAGGCGCGCTTGATCCCTTCAGCGTCGGTGCCCCGCTCGACACCGAGGACCTTGAAATAATCGCGATAGCCGTTCACGCTCATTTCGTCACGCTCATCTCGCCAGGGCAGCCTTCCCACATGTCCAGGGAATTGTCCCAGCCCCGATGCGGAATTCACAGTGGCGGGCAGGGCGGAAGCCCGTACGAGCCGCTCGGGCCGGCCTACATTTCAATCGTTGCCCGCCTGTCGATGCCCCCGTCGTCTCTGCCCACACCGCCGGCCGTCGGCCCCTCGGGACTGCGCCGGCTCCTGATCGCGGCCGGGGTGCCCGCCCTGCTCGGTGGGGCGCTGACCCTGGCGGCACCGGCCCAGGCCTCACCTCCCGGCGGTTCCACCACCGCCACCCTCGGGGAAGCCCTGGCTCCGTCCGGCCAGGATCAGATCCAGCTGACCGAACACCTGCGACGTATCGGTGCCCTCTTCTACGGCGCCTGGTGGTGTCCGGCCTGCTTTCGCCAGAAGAACCTCTTCGGTCAGCAGGCCGGTGATCGTCTGCCCTACGTGGAATGCGACAAGACCGACCAGGGGCGGGAACGCTGCCAGGCGGCCGGCATCGCCGCCTATCCAACCTGGGTGCTGGGAGAGCGGCGACTGGAAGGGGTTCAGAGCCTCGATGCACTGAAGCGCTGGAGCGGCTTCTCCCCCACGTCCACCAGCGTCAGCCCCTGATGCCCAGCCGGCTGGCATCAACCCCTGTGATCGACCCCATGGCAAGCGGCTGCACGACGCAAGAAGCGTGCGGAACGGTTTCTGGACGACCCGGCCGATTTTGGTAGAGTCCGGGAACTACTTCCCCAGAACACTGGAACCTTCCTGGAGTCAATCTTCCCGCTCAAGGGACATGCAGGAATCACGAATTCCTCGACGCGAACCCAGATTTTCAGCGCCTTTTTTTCAAATCCTCATCAAAGTCGAAGTCTATTATCCGGACCATTGCTATCCAGGTCACATCTGGGATGTCAGCCATTCCGGAGCCTGCATTCGCAGTTTCCAGAAGGTACCCATCGGTTTTCCATCCCAGATCCGCATTCGCGATCCCGGCGACGTCGAGGTCATCGAAACCAGCGGCGAACTGATCTGGGTCAATCAGCTGAGAGGAGCCCATTACTCCGGAGTGAAATTCGATGAGTCATTCGATATCACCAAGACATTTCTCCGACTGCTGATCAAATCGGAGCAATTCTGAAGCTGCGAGAGAATTAGCCTGAAGGACTTCGGCCGCGGCCAGAGCCACGGCACAGGGCCGGCCACACCGACGGATGGTCGTAGAAGCAGGCCAGGGCGGATGTGCTGACCGTGGCAGGGGAAGAGGTGGCTCCGGTCCCGGTGCACAAGACCTCAGTGGCCCGACCTGACCACGCGATGGAGACGGTAGTGATGACAACAGGCCCACCACCGGAGGCCTGTGAGCTGATGGAGATCGCCTTGTGCAAGGCGACCTGGCCGAGGGTCGTGAGAAGCACCTCTCAGGGTTCTCTACAGAATTTGTCCCGACGCTCATCACCCGTCCTCTCCGGGTGTGACGGTGCCTTCCTCACGGCAGGCGTTCCTGCGTCATCCCGGTGGGAAGCTGCAATGGAGAAGGGCCCTTCCAGGCCCCATGGGTCATTTGGGTGACAAGGCTGACCTCACCCCGTCTCCGTTAAGAGTGTCAGGCAGCCACAGGGGCGGCTTGACGGGAGAAACGAACGATGTTGTTCGCTGTTACGGGTTTGCTCTCACCGAGCAGGCTTCAGTCACCCTCCTCATGCCCCGTCGAAACCATTGCAGCCCCGGGAAACCGATCCGGCGGGAGGCCGGTGGTCGGGGGGAATGGAGCTGAGCGGAATCGAACCGCTGTCCGAAACACTGGTGTGGATCACCTAGTCCGCCCTAAGACGGACCTGTTCATCATCCCACCTCTCTGCCGCCGCCGGACCGAACTCCGCAGGGGGGCATGGCCGAACCGAGCCTCGCCACCCAGCAGCATGGGCTGATGGCCAGCCCTTCCTCCTTCGATGTCATCGCCGTGGTGCCCCCGGGCCTGGAGGAGCCTGCGGCTGCCGAGCTGGCGGCCCTCGGGGCCGGCGAGGTGCGGCCCCTCCGGCGCGCCGTGGCCCTGCGGGCCGATGCGGCCACCTTCTACCGGCTGCATCTGCAGGCGCGACTGCACTTCCGCTTCCTGCGGCAGCTGGCCCGCTTTCCCTGCCGCGGCCGCGAGGAGCTCTACGACGGCGTGCAGCGGGCCGCCGACTGGGAACACTGGCTGCCGCCGGAGCTGAGCTTCCGGGTGGAGGCCAGCGGCAGCCTGCCCGGTCTCAACCACAGCCACTACAGCGCCCTGCAGGTGAAGAACGCCCTGGTGGACCTGCAGCGGCACCTCTGGGGCGCCCGCTCCTCGGTGGATCTGGACGATGCCGACGTGGTGCTGCACCTGCACCTCAGCCCGGGGAGGCCCGGTGGCGCCGGCCCCGAGGCGGTGCTGAGCCTGGATGGGGGCGGCGCCAGCCTGCACCGCCGCGGCTACCGGGCCGCCATGGGTCTGGCCCCGCTCAAGGAGAACCTGGCCGCCGGCCTGATCGCCCACACCGGCTGGGACGGGCGGGTGCCGCTGGCCGATCCCCTCTGCGGCTCCGGCACCCTGCTGATCGAGGCCGCCTGCAGGGCCCTGGGCCGGGCCCCCGGCCTGGAGCGGGACTTCAGCCTGCAGCGTTGGCCCGATTTCGATGCCGCCCAGTGGAAGCAGGAGCGGGCCGCCGCCGCCGCCCTGGCACGCAGCACCCTGCCGGACGGCGCCCCCCTGGCGGCGATCGTGGGGATGGAGCGGGATCCGGCCGTGCTGGCCATGGCCCGCAGCAACGCGTCCGCCGCCGGCGTGGACAGCTGGATCTCGCTGCAGGGGGGGGACTGCCGCGATTTCCAGCCCCCACCCGGGCCGGGCATCCTGGTGTGCAACCCGCCCTATGGCGACCGGCTCGGCGCCGGCGACGACCTCGAGGCCCTCTACGCCGATCTGGGCCGGATGCTGAAGGAGCGCTGCGGCGGCTGGACCCTGTGGCTGCTGAGCGGCAACCCCGCCCTCACCGGGGCCCTGCGCATGAAGGCCAGCCGCCGGGTGCCGGTGAGCAACGGCGGCATCGACTGCCGCTGGCTCCGCTATGAGATCCGCTGAGACCGGTCGTCGCTCCCAGGAAAATGCCCCGGCCGGAGCCAGGGCGAACATGCCTGAGCTGGTCGGGAATCAGTTGGTGGGATCGCTCCACTCGACGTGGCACCGGAAGTGCGTCTCGGGGCCGAAGGACGTGCAGTCCTTACGGGTGACCACGGCACTATCCGGAACGTCCGAGAGTGTGCGTTCCAGGGCCAGCTGTTCATTGACCGCTTCATTCGTGGCACTGCCAGCCAGTGCTGGAGCCGCGGCAAGGCCGATCATGAAGGGGATCGCAAGGGCGGCTTTGAGGCGTGAAGTCATGGGAGGTCTCCCAGGGGTTTGTATCCATTAGTACAGCCGGAACTGCCGATCGGTTTGACCTGAGCGCCCTTGTTCATCGGACCATGCAGACGTGCATCATTCCTGCTGAGTGGTGATGCGGAGTGCTGCGGCTGCCGCTGACGAAGGGCAGTGAATCCAGCCCGTGAACCCAGGGCGCGGGAATGGATCGGTCAGCGCACTCGTGCTGGGAGGGGAGTGCACTGGTGAGGCAGGCAGCGGGACAGGAAAGGGGTTCGGTCCGATGGCATCGCTTGCCTGGATTGGCTGCCGCGATCTGGATCAGTCACCCGGATCGTTCCATCCGACATGACAGCGGAAGTGCGTCTCCGGGCCGAAGGTCTCACAGCCCTGACCGGTCACGGCGACTCCAGTCGGAACCTCCGGGAGGGACGAGGCACGGGCCCGTTGGAGGCCGACCGATTCCTGAGTGGCACCGGCAGCCAGAGCAGGAAAGGCGGCAAAGCCGATCCACAAGGGCAGCATGAGCGAGGCCTCAAGGGATACCGCCTGGGGGGAGCCACGCAGCCATTCCGCCGGGGCCAGAGGCCTGTTCAGCACGAACAGCGGAGCCAGCCTCACAGCAATACGTTTGTTCTTGTTCACCTGCGGCCGGCCGTACGCCTTCTCCATGCATCAGCGATTTCTTGTGCGACATCCCTATCTGAAAAGCAACGATCAGAGAGGCTTCAAGCACTGGATACCGGTGATTTCGTTGAGCCTGTTGATGGCCCCATCGACAGCCGCACGGGCAGACACAAAATTCGTCAACGCCCATTTCTATGCGTTCACGCCCACAGCCTGCCGGATGGCACTTGACCAATACGGTGCAAGCAGCTGCGACGCGGGAGCCGTATCGGTTGCCGCTGACAATCCCGACTCTGTCAACCTGCACATGCATGGCAAACTCGGCCAATGGCAGTTGTTGATCAAAGAGGCTACATCAACCAGACCGAGGGTGGATTTGGTTGTGATCAGATCCAGCGAAAGCATAGCCAAGAACCAGGCGAAACCGGATTACTTCTTCACTCGAAGCAAGGGAGAGATAACCAAGGGAAACTGCTCGCCCATCCCACTCAAGAAGGAGTCCCGCGGGCGCTGCACCGTCAGACTGAAGGACGGACGGTCGCTGGAAATGAGCTTCTCCACCCACAACCTCTCACCAGCCAACAAGGCTTTGGAGGAATCACCAGCAGTGGCTCGCATCCTTGGGCCTCGCCATCCAGCTTTCTGATGCGATCTTCATTGACGGTACAGGGCTGGGGTTGATCTTCCAGCATCCACGCGCTGGGTGGACTGGCGCTGATTCAAGGCAAAATGGACCCGTGGCTCTACAGGTCTGACCAGGCAATTCGCGACAAGCGGTGGGTACGGGCACGCGCGGACCACATGCGCTGGAGGCACCGGGATTGGAATTGAGAGGAGCATGAACGCCAGAGGCCCGCTTGAAGGGGGGCTTGGCAGGGCGTGACAACCATTGAGACAGGTCCATGCCAGCTGCTCATGGCCCCCCTGGCCAAGCATTCCTCAGCATTTCAATGCACCATGCAGGCCCCGGTGGTGGCGGTGGTCATCCATCGTTATGTCTTTCCGCGCACTGGCGCGGGCGAATGCCACAGCTGTTCGCCACCAGTGCCGCCGCCCATACGGCCAAGCTCAGGCAACGCATCAGCCTGGTGGAAACATCCGAGGTCTCCACCCCTCGCCAGGGGCCGAACAAGCCTTCGCGGCCTGTCGTGACTTCCAGGTCCCCCGCCACCGGGTCCTGCGCAGCATGTTCAGCCAGATCACTGGATCCGCCGCTCCATCTGAACGGACCCTGCCGAGCCCCGTTTCTGATGACGGTGACAACTCTGACTTCACCCGGGCCCCTGGAAGAGAGCCCTGCGGCCTTGGCTTCTGGCAGGAGTGGTTTGGGGATACCAACCCTGCGGCCGATTCCCTGCTACCGGTGGACTTCCGGACTTCGCGCGGACCAGCCGTCATGACCGCCATCTTCGAAGAACTCAAACGCCGCGTCCTGGAAACGGAGATGGATCCGGCCCAGGCCACCGGCACGGCGACGGTGGCCCTGCTGCGGGCGTGGCTGGCCAGCCATGAGCCCGCCCTGGCCGCCCGCAAGCTGGCCGCACCAACGGAATTCAACGGCACGCTGATGCAGTGGTTTCACTGGTACAGCCCCGCCGACGGCGGCCACTGGCGGCGGTTGCAGGATGAAGCGCCGGCCCTGGCCCAGGCGGGCATCACGGCCCTGTGGCTGCCGCCGGCGGGCAAGGGCGGCAGCGTCTGGGACGTGGGCTATGGCACCTACGACCTTTTCGATCTGGGTGAATTCGACCAGAAGGGCACGGTGCGAACCAAGTACGGCACCAAGGCGGAGTATCTGCAGGCCGTGGGCGCCTGCCAGGCCGCCGGGATGCAGGTGTACGCCGATGTGGTGTTCAACCACAAATTGTTCGGCGATGAGCAGGAGGACTACCTCGCCACCCCCTGCGACCCCGCCGACCGCAACCGCCCCCTGGGCGACGAACGCACCATCCGCGCCTGGACCAGCTTTCGCTTCGACGAGCGGGGCGGCCAGTACTCGACGATGCAGTGGCACTGGCACCATTTCGACGGCGTCGATCACAACAGCCTCGATCCGGATTTCAATGCCGTCTGGCGCACCCACGGGGCCAGCTTCGAGCGCAACGTGGATCTGGAGAAGGGCAACTACGACTACCTGATGGGCTGCGATCTGAACGTGAACCACCCGGAGGTGCGCGGCGAGCTGAAGCACTGGGGCCGCTGGACCCTGGAGCACGTGGGCGCCGATGGCTTCCGGATCGATGCCATCAAGCACATCTCCAGCGACTTCTTCCTCGACTGGATCACCGACCTGGAGACCCATAAGGGCCGCGATCTGTTCGTGGTGGGGGAGTACTGGAGTTACAACCTGGAGACCCTCCACTGGTACGTGGCCAACAGCGGCGGCCACATGAGCCTTTTCGATGCCCCCCTGCACCGCAACTTCCACCTCGCCAGCCGCAGCGGCGGCCACTACGACATGCGCCGCCTGCTGGACGGCACCCTGATGCAGGAGTTGCCCCTGCTGGCGGTGACCCTGGTGGAGAACCACGACACCCAGCCGCTGCAGTCACTGGAATCGGTGGTGGAGCCCTGGTTCAAGCCCCTGGCCTATGCCGTGATCCTGCTGCGGGATCAGGGCTACCCCTGCATCTTCCACGCCGATTACTACGGCGCCCACTACAGCGACACCAAGAACGGCCAGACCCACGAGATCTGGCTGCCCAGCCACCGCTTTCTGATCGATCGCTTCCTGATGGCCCGCGGCCACTGCGCCTACGGCCCGCAATACGACTACATCGACCACGTCAACACCATCGGCTGGACCCGCCTGGGCACCCCCGGCCACCCCCGGGCCATGGCCGTGCTGCTCAGCGATGGGGCCGCCGGCAGCAAGTGGATGGAGGTGGGCAAACCCCACACCCGCTTCCGGGATCTGACCGGCCACCTGGGGCAGACGATCACCACCAACGGCGACGGCTGGGCGGAATGGCGCTGTCCGGGTGGCTCGGTGTCGGTGTGGGTGGAGGAGGCGGCCCTGGCGGAGCTGGGGGTGGTGCTTCACAACGAGCGGTAGGCCCGCTGCATCAGCAGCTGCACCTCGACGCTCTCCACACCGGCCATCGCTTCCAGCCTGGAAACGCCGGCCAGGGCATCGCCGATGCTGCCGGACCGGGCCCGCAGCCAGCCGGCCCGGGGCGCATGCTCCAGACCCTCGGCCATGGGAAAGCCGGCCTGCGCCAGCTCGACACGGTGCGCCTCGACGGTGTCCCCCTCCCGGAAGCGGATGAACAGTCGCCCCGTGGGGCAGGCCAGGGAAACACCGTCCTTCGGGGCATAGACGGGGCTGACCTGCTGGCCGGGGGCCAGGGGGCCGGCGGGGGCGCCCCGCAGGATGGCGATCCCCTCGGCTTCGAACACCACAACCGCCCGTGTCGTGGGCAGGGGTTCACCGTGGAGGGCGAAATAGCCGGGCTGCCGTACATACACCAGCTCCTTCGTGGCACCCGCCCTGATCTGCGGGGGGAAGCCATCCGGAAGCGGATCATCCGTGGGCGCCACGGTGCCTCCAGCGAACAACGGAACATCCGGCCACAAGCTGTACAGGTAACTCATCCATCAGCGGGGCACCCTTGAAGAAGAATGAAGTGTTTCCCCCCATGACACCTGTTCAAGACATGGCGGCTTCGCCGTAAAGAGCAGCGCTGAGAAGGGAGAATGGCTCCAGAAATCTGATCTCCGCCTACGCCATTCCGCTGCAGCTTCGCTGAATCTCCATTCTCTCCCTGACCTTCCCCAGGAGCCCTTCCCATGGTCCAGGTTTGCTACGGCGGGAAAAACGGACAGCCCCTTGAGCTGGAGATCAGCGCCAATCACCTCGTCGTCCGCACCCGCAGCCGCCAGGCGGTGATGCCGGAGCGCCCGTTTGAAGTGTCGCCGCTGAGCGCCGAGGCCCGCCGGGTGCTGAGCCAGTTCGAGACCATCACCCGGTTCCGGGAGGCGGGCGTCGAGCTGCTGAGCACGAAAACCGGCCAGGCCGATGGCGGCCTGCGCGACACCGCCCGCCGCCTGCTGAAGGCTGAACAGGCAGTGGCCTTTGCCGGGCGGGTGCTGGTGGATGCCTTTGCCCGGCCGGTGGTCTACACGGAGAACCTGTTCATCAAGTTCCAGGACGACGCGGATGCCGAGGCCTGCCAGAGCCTGCTGCGCCGCCATGGGCTCACCCCGAAGCGGGCCCTCGACTACGCCCGCCATGCCTGGTTCGTGGCGGCCCCGGGCGACAGCGGTCTGGCCGTCTTCGCCATCGCCAGCAGCCTGCTGGCGGAAGAGATCGTCGAGCTGTGCCACCCCGAACTGGTGAGCCGAAGCCGTCAGCGCCGGCAGGCCTTCCCTCCCCAGTGGCATCTCAGGGCCACCACGGTGAACGGCCGGCAGGTGGATGCCCATGCCGAGGTGGAGGCGGCCTGGCAGCTCAGCGACGGCACTGGGGCGATCGTGGCGGTGGTGGATGACGGCATCGACATCGACCATGAGGAATTCCGCTCCTCAGGCAAGATCGTCGCCCCGCGGGATGTGACGCTGCGCAGCGGCGATCCCCGCCCGGGCCGGGGCGACGACCACGGCACGGCCTGTGCGGGGGTGGCCTGCGCCAACGGCCGGTTCGGCGCCGCCGGCGTGGCCCCCGGCGCCAGGCTGATCCCGATCCGGCTGACCTCCGGCCTGGGGTCCCAGGCGGAGGCCGATGCCTTCGTGTGGGCGGCCCGCAACGGGGCCGACGTGATTTCCTGCAGCTGGGGCCCACCGGACGGGGCCTGGTGGGACCCGAACGATCCGACGCACCTCCAGGTGGTGCCCCTGCCGGACTCCACCCGGCTGGCGATGGACCATGCCATCCAGCAGGGCCGCAGCGGCAAGGGATGCGTGATCGTGTTCGCGGCAGGCAACGGCAATGAGAGCGTCGACCATGACGGCTACGCCAGCTACCCGAAAGTGATCGCCGTGGCCGCCTGCAACGACCAGTCGACGCGCAGCGTCTACAGCGACTTCGGCCGGGCCGTGTGGTGCAGCTTCCCAAGCAGCGACGGCCGGCCGTCGCTGACCCCAGGCATCTGGACCACCGATCGCACCGGCGTGGAGGGGTACAACCAGGGCACGCTGCGCAAGGGCGATCCGGCGGGCCACTACACCAGTTCCTTCGGCGGCACCTCCAGCGCCTGCCCCGGGGTGGCGGGCGTGGCGGCCCTGATCCTGGCCCGCAATCCGGATCTGCGCTGGGACCAGGTGCGGGAGATCCTGCGGCAGTCCTGCGTGCGGATCGATCCGGCAGGGGGCCGCTATGACACCGATGGGCGCAGCCCGTTCTACGGCTACGGGCGGGTCAATGCCCGCAGGGCGGTGGAGCTGGCCCTGCCGCCCCAGCCGCAGGCGGCGGTGATCTTCCAGGTGGTGCAGGACGTGCCGATCAACGACTTCCAGACCTCCACCCTCTCGCTGCCGGTGGCCGGCCAGGGGCCGCTGACGTCGCTCACGGTGGCGGTGGATCTGGACCACACCTACATCGGCGATCTGATCCTCACGCTGCTCCCACCGGCGGCCATGGGAGCCGGCCCGATCGTGCTGCACGACCGGGCCGGCGGCGGCACCGACAACATCAAGGACACCTACGACGCCATCAACCGGCCCGCCCTTGGCAGCCTCGAGGGCAGGGATCCAACGGGCACCTGGACCCTGGAGGTGGCCGACCGGGCCGGCCAGGACAGGGGAACCCTGCGCAGCCTGCGGCTGAAGATGACCTTCTGAGGGCCCCTCAGAACTTGCCGGTCAGGGCCCGGGTGGTGCGCACCAGCCCGGCGGTGGTTTCCGGCAGGTAGGGACCCTTGAGCATCTGGCCGCCGATGCGCAGGCTGATGCCGGCCAGGAACAGATCAAGGGCCGCCACGGCGGCGGCGGCCTGCAGCCAGCTCAGGGGGAAGGCCCCCTTGATCCACAGCACCAGCATCAGCTCAGCGGCCACCAGGGCCAGGGCCATCAGGGTGAGGCCCATGCCCAGCATCACACCGCCCCCCACCAGCCGCCGCTTCTCACGGTCGGCCTCCTGCAGGGCGATGCGCACATGCAGATCCATCACCGAGCTGATCAGGGCCGTGACCCGGCCCATGGTCTTGCCGTTCATGCCGAACGCCGACCGGGGGACAGCAGCAGACCCACCAGCAGGCCCACGCCGGCGGCGATGCCGAGGGCCATCAGCGGCCGTTCCCGCACCGGCTTCTCGATCCGGGGCCGCAGGCTGGAGTTGAGCTCATCCAGCAGATGCTCCAGCTGCTCCTCCAGAGGCCGCAGCGTGTCGACCACATGGCCCGCCTGCTCGCCGGTCACGTTGACCAGATCCATCAGCTGCTGCTTCACACCGGAGGTGGTGAGACCGCTCTGGCGGCTGATCACCTCCACCACATGGTCGAGGCTGCCCCGTGTGGCCTCCAGGGTGTGGCGGGCCACCTCGGGCCATTCCTTCTGGATGGTGGGCAGCAGGCTCTCGAAGCGGTCGCGGAACTGGTTCTGCACCTGCTGTCCATCACCGGATTCGATGGCGGCACCCGACCCGGAGGACGGAGTGGTTGATGGCGCGTTGGATGGCGCGTTTTCAGTGGCGGGATGGGTGGTGTCCGTCTCCATGGAAATGCTCGCTGCACTAACTACTTACCAACAGGTTAGGGAGGGGGGCTTGTGGTCGTCGGCACCTCGGCTAAATTCGCAGTGCTCGGCGCACGGGCCTGTTGGTTCATATCAATCAGGTCGAGCTCACCCACTTCAAGTCCTTCGGCGGGTCGATCACCATCCCGCTGGAGCAGGGCTTCACAGTGGTCACCGGCCCCAACGGTTCCGGCAAGAGCAACATCCTCGATGCGGTGCTCTTCTGCCTGGGGCTGGCCACCAGCCGGGGCATGCGGGCCGAGCGGCTGCCGGACCTGATCAACAGCGCCATGCTGCGTGAAGGCAGGGCAGCCGAAACCAGCGTCACCGTCCGCTTCGACCTGGGCGACTGGCGGCCGGACGGCGCCGAGGATGGCCTGGAGGCCCCGGAGCAGGGCCCCTGGATCCAGCCCGGCCAGCGCCACTGGAGCGTCAGCCGGCGGCTGCGGGTGGCCCCCGGCGGCACCTACAGCAGCAGCTTCAGTGCCGATGGCGTCCCCTGCAACCTGCAGCAGCTCCAGACCCAGCTGCGCCGGCTGAGGGTCGATCCGGAGGGCAGCAACGTCGTGATGCAGGGCGACGTGACCCGGATCGTCTCGATGAGTGCCCGCGACCGACGCGGCATCATCGATGAGCTGGCCGGTGTGGCCCTGTTCGATTCCCGCATCGAGCAGAGCCGGCTCAAGCTCGACGAGGTGGTGGAACGGCAGGAGCGCTGCCGCATCGTCGAGCAGGAGCTCCTGGCCGCTCGCCAGAAGCTGGAGCGCGACTGCGCCAAGGCCCGCACCTACCAGGACCTGCGCGAACGGCTGCACGTGGGGCGCCTGCAGGAGCAGGTGCTGGCCTGGGAGGAGGCCCGCGCCCATGGCCTGGCCCTGGCCAGCCGCCTCGAAGGCCTCGACCGCCAGCAGGAGCGGGAACGGGAGGTGATCCTGGCCAGCGAACTGGAGGTGGCCAGCGCCGCCACCGCCCTCGAGGCCCTCCAGGCCGAGGTGAAGACCCTCGGCGAAGACCAGCTGCTGGCGGTGCAGGCGGAACTGGCCGGCCTGGAGAGCAGCGGCCGGGAGCTGGCCCGCCAGGCGGAACGCCACGGCCAGGAGGCCGAGGAGCTGCAGCGTCGCCGCCAGCAGCTGCAGCAGAACCAGGAGGAGCTGCGTCGCCAGCGCCGGGCGCTCGATGCCGGCGCGGTCGACGGGGCGATGGAGCGGGCCGAGGCCCTCTGTCGCGAGGCGGAGGCGGCGGTGGAGCTGTCCCGCCGTCGGCTCGGCGAAGTGGCGGGGCGCTCCGGCAGCTGGCTCGAGGACCAGCAGCGCCGCAGCCGTCAGCGCCAGGACCTGCAGGAGCGGCTCGCTCCCCTGCTGGCCGAACGCCAGCAGCTGGAGGAGCGGCTGCGGCAGGCCGGCGAGCGGCTCGCCGAACTCGATGACGAGGAACGGCTGGAAGGGGAGGTCCATGGGGAGGCCGCCGTCGCCCTGGCCGGCCTCGAAGCCCAGGAGCAGAAGCTCCTGGCGGACCTCCACGTGCGCCAGCAGGGGACCCAGGAACTGGCCGAGGCCCTGGCCCTGCAGCAGCGCACCCGAGCGCGACTGGAGCAGGAGCAGACCAGCCTGGAGCGGGAGATCGCCCGCCTCGACAGTCGCCGCGACACGCTCCAGGAGAGCCGCGGCACCGGCGCCCTGCGCCTGCTGCTGGAGGCGGGGCTGGAGGGCATCCACGGCTCGGTGGCCCAGCTGGGGGAGGTGGAGGAACGGCTGCGGGTGGCCCTGGAGGTGGCCGCGGGCGGGCGCCTGGCCCAGGTGGTGGTGGAGGACGACCGCATCGCCGCCCGGGCGATCGAGCTGCTCAAGAGCCGCCGCGCCGGCCGCCTCACCTTTCTGCCCCTCAACCGCATCCGCGGCGGGAGCGGCGGCTCGGGCGGTGCCGCTCTGCAGCGGGGGGCCGGCGCCGGCGGCGCGAATGGCCTGGTGGGCCGGGCCGTGGACCTGATCCGCCATGAGCCCGTCTACGCCGAGGTGTTCCGCTACGTGTTCGGCGACACCCTGGTGTTCGCCAGCCTGGCCGACGCCCGCCGCGAGCTGGGCCGCTGCCGCGCCGTGACCCTCGACGGGGAACTGCTGGAGAAGAGTGGCGCCATGACCGGTGGCAGCCTGCAGCAGCGCTCGGGCCAGCTGGGGTTCGGCCGCAGCAGCGAGGGGGATGAGGCCGAGCCGTTGCGGCAGCGGCTGCTGGAGCTCGGCGAGAGTCTGCTGGCCTGCCGTCGCCGCGAGGCCGAGCTGGGCCGTGGCCTGGAGGAGGCCCGGCCGGCCCTGCAGGCGCTGCAGCAGCGCCACGCGGCCCTGCAGGCCGAACGGGCCGCCGCCTCCCGCACCCTGGCGCCACGCCAGCAGCGCCGCGACGAGCTGGCCCGCCGGCTGGAGCAGCTGCGTCAGGCCCACGGGAACGATCACCTGCGGATGGAGACCCTCGATCAGACCCTGCCTCCCCTGCGCCAGGCCCTGGCGGAGCTGGAGGAGGCGGAGCGGGCCGCCAGCGGCAACGACGACAGCGCCCGCTGGCAGGGCCTGCAGAGCGAGCTGGAGCGGGCCGACCAGGCCCTGGTGGAGGCCCGCCGTCAGCGGGACGAGCTGGAGGCGGAGCGTCGGGAGCGGACCCTGGGCGCGGAACGGCTGGGCAGCCAGCTGGAGTCCCTGGCCGGGGAGGAGCGGCGGCTGGTGGAGGCCGTGCAGGCCCTGGTGGCCGAACGCCAGCAGTGGAAGGAACGGCAGCAGGCCGAGCAGGAGCGGCGCGAGGGGCTGGAACGGCAGCAGAGCGAGCTGCAGACCCGCTTCGGCGAGCGGCGCCGGGCCCGTGACGGGGCCGAGGCACACCTGGCCGGCCGACGCCAGGCCCTGCAGCAGCGACAGTGGGAACTGGCGCGGCGCCAGGAGGAACGGCAGGCTGTGGCTGAAGAGCAACGCAGCCACAGCCTGCGCCTGGCCCAGCTGGAACGGGACCTGCCCGAACCCCGGCCTGAGCTCCCCGAAGACGTGCGCGGCGGCGGGCTGGAGGCCCTGCAGCAGACCCTGCGCAGCCTGCAGCAGCGCATGGAGGCCCTGGAGCCGGTGAACATGCTCGCCCTGGAGGAACTGGAGCAGCTGGAGCAGCGCCTGGCGGAGCTGGATGACCGGCTCGAGGTGCTCAGCAAGGAGCGGGAGGAGCTGCTGCTGCGCATCGAAACCGTGGCCACCCTGCGTCAGGAGGCCTTCATGGAGGCCTTCCGGGCCGTGGACGGCCATTTCCGGACGATCTTCGCCGGCCTCTCCGACGGCGAGGGCCATCTGCAGCTGGAGAACCCGGACCAGCCCCTGGAGGGCGGACTCACCCTGGTGGCCCATCCCAAGGGCAAGGCGGTGCGGCGCCTGGCCTCGATGTCCGGCGGTGAGAAATCCCTCACCGCCCTCAGCTTCCTGTTCGCCCTGCAGCGCTTCCGGCCGTCGCCCTTCTACGCCCTCGACGAGGTGGACAGCTTCCTGGATGGGGTCAACGTGGAACGGCTGGCGGCCCTGATCGCCGCCCAGGCCGACCAGGCCCAGTTCATGGTGGTCAGCCACCGGCGGCCGATGATCGCCGCGGCCACCCGCACCATCGGCGTCACCCAGGCCCGCGGCGCCCACACCCAGGTGGTCGGTTTGCCGCCGGCCGCCTGAACCGGCAGCGTGGGCCACAATGGGCCGACCAGGCTGTTCCCGGCCGTGAAGCCGTTCCCGATCTCCCTGCCGTTCAGCCCCGATCTCCGGATTTGACCTCCTCGATTCCCCCCTCCACCGAGCCCGCCGCCCCCAGCGACCGCCTCTGGCTGCGCTCCGAACTGATGGGCACCCAGGTGATCACCCGGGACACCGGCCGCCGCCTGGGCGTGGTGGGCGAGGTGGTGGTCGACATCGACCGGCGCGAGGTGGTGGCCCTCGGCCTGCGCGACAACCCCCTCACCCGTTTCCTGCCGGGTCTGCCCCGCTGGATGCCCCTCGATCGCATCCGCCAGGTGGGCGACGTGATCCTGGTGGATTCGGTGGATTCCCTGGCCGAGGCGTTCAATCCCGAGCGCTACAGCAAGGTGATCAACTGCCAGGTGATCACCGAATCCGGCGCCCAGCTGGGGCGGGTGCTGGGCTTCAGCTTCGACATCGAGACCGGTGAACTCACCACCCTGGTGATCGGTGCCCTCGGCGTTCCGCTTCTGGGGGAGGGCGTGCTCAGCACCTGGGAGATGCCGGTGGGGGAGGTGGTCAGCAGCGGACCCGACCGGATCATTGTCTACGAGGGGGCTGAAGAGAAGCTCAAGCAGCTGGGCACCGGCCTTCTGGAGAAGCTCGGCATCGGTGGCACCAGCTGGGAGCAGGAGGAGCGCGAACGGTTCCGCTCCGGCGCCGTGCCCGCCGAGAACCAGCTCCCCGCCGGCCAGCCCGCCGCCCAGGAGCAGCGCCGGATCCAGCCCGCCGTCAGCCGAGCCTTCCAGCCCGCCGATGAACTGGAGTACGTGGAGCTGGAGGAGCGGCGGGAGCGGGAACCCCTGCGCCAGCGCCGCTATCTCGATGACGACGAGGTGGCCGAGCCGCGCCGGCGCCCCGAACCCCGTCCGGCCCCGGCCGAGCCCTACGGGCGGGAGCCCTACGAAGACGACACCTACGGGCGTGAGCGTTACGGGCAGGAGAGGGGACGCCGCGAGCGCCCCCCCGGGCCCTACGACAAGCCGGCCTACAGGGAGGACTTGCCCTACAGCAGCGAACGGCCACCCCTGCGGGAGCCGCTGCAGGAACAACCCGCCGACCCACCGGCTCCCCGCCGCCGGGAGCCGGTGGACGTGGAGCCTGAGATTCTCGACGATCCCTGGTGAGCAGAGGGTTTCCCTGCTCAGCCCTGTTCGAACTGCAACGACGCTGAGTTGACGCAGTAGCGCTGACCGGTGGGCGCCGGCCCGTCGTTGAAGACATGGCCCAGATGGGCCTCACAGTTTGCGCAACGGATCTCCGTGCGCTCCATGCCGTGGGAGCGGTCGGTGTGGGTGGTGATCGCCCCGTCCCTCACCCCCTGCCAGAAGCTGGGCCAGCCGGTGCCGGAATCGAACTTGCTGGTGGAGCTGAACAGCTCGCTGCCGCAGCAGACGCAGTGGTACATCCCGGTGGCCTTGTTGTTCCAGTAGGCACCGCTGAACGCCCTCTCGGTCCCCCCCTGGCGCGCCACCCTGTACTGCTCCGGTGTGAGCCGGGCCCGCAGTTCGCTGTCGTCGAGAACCGCTTCCGAAGTCGGGCCGGGGGTGGTGGTGTCGCTCTGCTGCATGGTCAGAATCCTCTGCACGGCATGGTTGGGAAAATCCTATCCACATCGGAGGGGCCGTCCCGAGGGCTCAGACGGGCGGCAGCAGGCCCCGCACCATCTCGGCCACGGCGGCCACCGCCCCCGGTGCCCCCCGCAGGCTGCGCAGGTCGTCGGCCATGGCCGTCAGCCGCTCGGGGTGGTCCAGCCAGTCGGCGGCCTCGGCGGCGATCTGGGCCGGTTCGATCGGCCCCACCCGCTCCGGCACCACGGCCCGGCCGGCGGAGATGTTGGGCCAGGCCAGGAAACCGCGATGGCGCATGCGCCAGGCCGTCAGGGCCACCCCCACGAGGCGCCGCAGCAGGGGCAGTCGGGCCAGCAGCCCCATCCAGCCGTCCCAGGCCTGCATCACCTCCAGGTGCTGGGTGGGCACCAGCACGATCATCGGCACCCCCAGGGCCCCCAGCTCGGCCGTGTTGGCGCCCACCGTGGTGAGCGCCAGGGCGCACTGGCTCAGGGCCGCATGGGCGGGGTGGCGCTCCAGCAGACGAATGCGGGTGCCGGCGGCCGTGACGATCTCCCCGTCCTGGAGCTGGGGCTCACCGCTGCCCCGGCCGCGGACCAGGGGATTGGCGGGACCGGCGTAGGCCAGCAGTTCCCGCACCGAGGTGGTGGGGGCCACCGGCAGCAGGAACCGGCAGCCGGGCCGCAGGCCCGCCAGCCGGTCGGCCGTCTCGAACAGGAACGGCACACCCACCAGCAGCTTCGCCCGCTTCGAGCCAGGCAGCAGGGCCACCCAGTCGCCGGCCGGCAGGGGCTCGTCCTGGCGGGCCAGGCTGGAGAGGTCGGCCATCAGATCGCCCACCACCGTGGCCCGGCCCCGCCAGCGGGGGGCGAGGCGATCGGCGGCCGCGGATCCCATCAGGGCGATGCGGTCGTTCCAGCGCGGCCAGCGGGCCACCCACTCCGCATAGGTGAGGTGGCGGTAGCCCAGCCGCGCCGACAGCAGCACGGTCCAGAACTGGTCGCCCCCCAGAAACACCACCACCCCCCGGGGGGGCCAGGGGCCATGGCGGCGGGGACGCAGCAGCAGCCACCAGAAGCGGGAGGCCGGCAGCACACGCTCGAACAGTCCCCAGTCCCGGGCCACCCGGTGCTCCTGGCCGGTGGCATTGGGACAGGGCACCACCACCAGCTGAAGGGAGCAGGGAGCCCGCGGATCCCGGGGTCGCAGGGGCAGCATGGCGTTGAGGTGCTCCGCCAGGGGACGCACCCAGGTGCTCAGTTCCCCGGGGCCGTTGCTGACCAGCACGATGGTGCTGCCGGCGGGATCGGAGACCGGCGACGCTTGGGACAACGGGACCGCTGGATCCGGGGGACGGGAGCCGAAAAGGAAAATGCGGATGGCGAGACTTGAACTCGCAAGGCCGAAGCCACACGCCCCTCAAACGTGCGTGTCTACCAATTCCACCACATCCGCGTGGCTGGCTCGGGGTGATGCCCCTCACCGACTGAGCAATATACGCATGAGCTGCCCCGCCGGTGAGCACTGATACAGTCCGCCCCGGCACGGCCGCACCTTCGCCTGCCCCCATCGCCCGGACCTGAGCGGATGCCCATCGGCAAACTGCTGATCGCCAACCGTGGCGAGATCGCCCTCCGCATCCTGCGCAGCTGCCGGGAGCTCGGCATCGCCACGGTGGCCGTCTACAGCACTGTCGACCGCAACGCCCTGCACGTGCAGCTGGCCGACGAGGCGGTGTGCGTGGGGGAAGCGCCCAGCAGCCGCAGCTACCTGCACGTTCCCAACATCCTGGCGGCTGCCACCTCCCGGGGCGCGGACGCCATCCACCCCGGCTACGGCTTCCTGGCGGAGAACGCCGACTTCGCCGAGAAATGCCTCGACCACGGGCTGATCTTCGTGGGCCCTTCGCCGGCCTCGATCCTGGCCATGGGTGACAAATCCACCGCCAAGATCACCATGCAGCGGGTGGGGGTGCCCACGATCCCCGGCAGCGAGGGGCTGCTGGAGGATCCCGCCGCAGCCGCGGCCCTGGCCGAGATCATGGGCTACCCGGTGATGATCAAGGCCACCGCCGGCGGTGGCGGCCGGGGCATGCGGCTGGTGCCGGAGGCCGGCCAGCTGGAGAGCCTGTTCCGGGCGGCCCAGGGGGAGGCGGAGGCCGCCTTCGGCAACCCTGGCCTCTACATGGAGAAATTCATCGCCCGGCCCCGCCACGTGGAGGTGCAGGTGCTCGCTGACCGCCACGGCAACGTGGTGCACCTGGGGGAGAGGGACTGCTCGATCCAGCGCCGCCACCAGAAGCTGCTGGAGGAGGCCCCGAGCCCGGGCCTGGATCCGGAACTGCGCCGCCGCATGGGCGACGCGGCGGTGGCGGCGGCCCGCAGCATCGACTACGAGGGCGCCGGCACGGTCGAATTCCTGGTGGACAAGAAGGGCGGTTTCTACTTCATGGAGATGAACACCCGCATCCAGGTGGAGCATCCGGTCACCGAGATGGTGACCGGCATCGATCTGATCGCCGAGCAGCTGCGCATCGCCGGTGGTGAGCCGATCTCCTTCACCCAGGAGCAGATCCACGTCACCGGCCACGCCATCGAGTGCCGCATCAACGCGGAGGATCCCCGCCACAACTTCCGCCCGGCCCCGGGCAGGATCACCGGCTGGCTGCCACCCGGCGGACCGGGCGTGCGCGTCGACAGCCACGTCTACACGGGCTACGAGATTCCACCCTTTTATGACTCCCTGATCGGCAAGCTGATCGTCTGGGGCGTCGACCGGGACCATGCCCTGCGGCGCCTGCGGCGGGCCCTCTCGGAGTGCGCCATCACCGGGATTCCCACCACCATCGAGTTCCACCTGGCCCTGCTGGATCGGCCGGAATTCCAGCGGGGTGAAGTGTGGACCAAGTTTGTGGAAGAGGAGATGCTGAACGGCTGATTGCCGCGAGCGCGGCGGATCAGCCGATCGCCTGACTGCGCAGCAGCGCCAGGGTGAGCAGGCCCTGCTGGCCCACCAGCAGCTCCCTCAGAAGACTGATCAGCCCCACCCACACCACCGGCGTCACGTCCACCCCGCCGATGGGCTGGATCAGCCGGCGGGTGGGAGCCAGAAAGGGTTCGGTGGGCGCGCCGACCAGACGCATCACGCCACGGCTGAGGTCCACCTGGGGGTACCAGGTGAGCACGATCCGGAACAGGAACAGCAGGGTCCAGCCCGCCAGGACCAGCCCCAGGGCCAGGTGCAGCAGGGGCAGCGGCGCCAGTGCGGGAAGGGCCAGGGCCGTCACAAAGCTCTAAGCGGGTGGAGTCCGATCGTAGGAAGCCGCCGCCCCTGCCTAGGATCTGCCGAGCTTTCCGCGCGAACGCCCGCCATGACCCCTTCCCTCGCCAACTTCCTCAGCAGCCTCGCCTGGGGTGCGGTGATCGTCGTGGTTCCCATCTCCATCGCCCTGGTGCTGATCAGCCAGAACGACCAGGTGGACCGGAAGCTCTGAGCCCCCTGTGATCGACCTGGTGCGGTCCCTACAGTGGTGGCCGTCGCCCGGGTGAACCGCCGTGGTCAATGCCAGCCTCAACTGGGCCAGCATCGTCGGCATTGTGCTGGCGGTGGGAGGAGCCTTCCTCTACTTCATGAGGAGTTTCAAGCCGGCGCTGGCCCGTGACTACGACGTCTTCTTCGCCGCCATCGGCCTGCTCTGCGGCGGCATCCTCTTCTTTCAGGGCTGGCGTCTCGATCCGATCCTGCAGTTCGGGCAGTTCCTCCTGGCCGGCACCACGGTGTTCTTCGCCTACGAGAGCGTCCGCCTGCGCGGAGTGACCACCGAACAGGCCCGCCGCTCCTCCTATTTCGACGACGAGGAGCCTGCCGCCCCCTTCCGGCCCCGGGGGGGCCTCGGCGGCGGCCGCAGCTGGGAGGATGAACCAGACCGCTTCGACGAGCCGGAACCCCTGCGACGCCGCATTCCGTCCCGCGAGGAGCCTGAGGACGACTTCTACCGTCCTCGCCGCCCCAGCCGGGCCGCGATCCCCGAGCGGGCCGCCAGCCGCCGCGACGAACCCGAGACATGGGACTCGCCCCGCCGTGAGCGCCCTTCCGGCCGGCCGGAGCGGGATGTTCCCCCCGACGACCTTCCCGGCCGAGTGGCCGGTCGCTACAGCGCCGGTGGCAGCGGCCGATCCCAGCCCGCCGATTTCGGAGCCCGTCGCCGCGAACGGGACAGTGGTCCGGAAACCCGCCGCGGCACCCGACCGGTGGCCAGCGCCGACACTCTGCCCCGCTCCAGCCGCCGGGGAAGCACCCCCCCGGGTGAGACGACGCCTTCCCCTCGTGACGCCGCATTCTCGTCACCCCAGGGAACACCGATGGGCACGCCGATCCGCTCCAGCGGCCGCCGCAGCGAGACCGACGAGGTCAGCGATGCCGACTTCTCACCCATGGCTGGAGGCCGCCCCCGGCCCCCGTCGGCGGACGCCCGTCCCCCGGCGGCCGAGCCCCCCGCCAGCCGGCCCTCGGCACGGGACAACAGCTCCCGTTTCGACGACTGATCCGCTGAACTCCCAGCTCTGGCCCCGGGCCCATCGCAGCGCCGCTCGCCCGTCCCTTTCAAGGGTCCTGCTGCCCCTGGGCCTGCTGGCTCTGCTGCTTGCCGGCTGCGGCAGCTGGGGATGGGGACGACGCAGCGCCGGCCCTGTGGGGTGGGGCAGCAGCGACCGTCAGGATCCCGCCCTGAGCGGCAACGGCCGGGTGCTGGCCACCGTCGTGCGTCGCGACGGCCGCGACACGGTGCTGCTGCAGGAGCAGCCCTCCGGATCGGTCCTGCCCCTGCGCCACCTGCAGCGGCAGCAGCCCCACCGCTCGCCCTCCCTGAGCTGGAACGGCCGCTACCTGGCCCTGCTGGTGCAGCAGGGCCCGGAGCGTCTGGCGGTGATCGAGGACCGGGCCACCGGCCGCCTGCATCGCCTGCGCCTGCCCGGCGATCTGGTGCCGGAGAGCCTCAGCCTCGCCCCCGACGGCCGGCGCATCGCTGTGAGCCTGGAGGGCAGCGGCCGCTCGCGGGTGCAGCTGTTCGACCTCACGCCGCTGCTGGAGCCCGACCTGCCCGCCGGTCTGCCGGTGCCGGGGGCGGGGAGCACCACGCCGTGAGGCTCCTGCCAGAGGCTCTGGTCAGGGCCGGAGCTCTCACCGGGGCCGTCAGCCTGCCCCTGCTGCTGGCCGCCTGTCTGGCGCCCCTGCCCCAGCCGCTGACGGGCCTGAACCAGCGCCTCGAGGCAGCCGGGCCGGCGCGGGCCCCTTCCCTGGCAGGCGACTGGCTGGCCCTGATCGTCAGCCGGGACGGCCGCGACCGGATCCAGCTGGTGGACCTGAACCGCCGGCAGCCGGTCCCCCTGCCGGGCCTGGAGCGGCCCGACGCCCAGCCCCTGAGCGTGGCGGTGGACGCCCGCGGCGAGCGGCTGGCCCTGGTGCGCCAGCTGGAGGGCCGCACCGAACTGCTGCTCTACCGGCGCAATCTGATGGCCCTGCAGCCGGTGGCGCTGCAACCGCCGGGGGTGCCGCGCCGGGTGGCCCTGCGGGCCGACGGCCGGGAGCTGGCGGTGGAGGTGAGCCGCCAGGGCCAGTGGCAGGTGGACCTGATCGCCGTGCCCTGATCAGGGCACCAGTCCGGCCCAGTGCAGGAAGGTGTCGTGGCTGAGGGCCTCGATCACCAGCACGGCGGTGAAGCCGAGCATGGCGAAGCGGCCGTTGACCCGCTCCGCATAGCCACTCCAGCCGAAGGCCGGGGCGTCAGCGGTGGTGGCGCTGGTGGGGGGTGGCGCCGGGTTGGTTTGGGGGGCGTCGGCCGATGGGGTGGAGGTGGGGTCGCTCATCGGATCAGTCCTGGCGGCCAAAGGTATAGCCCTCCGCCGGAAGCAGGCGCCAGCCGGCGTTGCCATCGAGCTCCAGAACGGTGTCGTGGTAGGCGGTGAGGGTGGGCCTGTGGCCAACGCTCACAAAGGCGATTTCCCGCTCCACCAGCAATTCGTAGAGGGCCTTCTCGGTGGTGATGTCGAGGGCGCTGGTGGCCTCGTCAAGCACCACGAACCGCGGCGAGTTGAGCAGCAGCCGGGCGAAGGCCAGCCGCTGCTGCTCCCCCAGGGAGAGCAGCCGGGGCCAGTCCTGCTTGATGTCCAGGTCGGGGTAACGGTGCACCAGTTCGGGCAGACGCACCTGCTCGAGCACGTGGCGCAGCTGCTCGTCGCTGAAGCGATCGGGGGGCTGGGGGTAGCAGAGCTGCTCCCGCAGGCTGCCCAGCAGCATGTAGGGCTTCTGGGGAATGAACATCAGTTCCCCCACCGGTGGCCGCTGCACGCTGCCGGCGGCCGGCGGCCAGAGGCCACTCACCAAGCGCAGGAAGGAGGTCTTGCCGCAGCCTGAGGGCCCCACCACCAGCAGGCGCTGGTTGGCGGTCACCTCCAGGCTGAGGTCGCTCACCAGCAGGCGGTTGGTGCGGGGCGGCACCAGGTTCACGTGGCTGACCAGGATCGATTCAGGGCGCACGGCACCGGCCCCCGCGCCCATGGCGCCACCGGCGGAGGCCTGCTCGGCGGCGACGAACTCCGCCATCTCGGCACTGATCGATTCCACCTTGCCCTGGAAGCCCTCGAGACGGCTGATGGAGGCGGAGAAGGCGGCCAGCCGGTCGATGTTGTTGACGATGTAGCTGACCGAAAACAGCACCTGGGAGAAGGCGATGCTGGCCTGGCCGAAGACACCGAAATCCACCTCCTTGGCGAAGTAGATCGGCGCGATCACCAGCCAGGGCAGGAAGCGGGAGAAATAGTCGTAGGAGCGCTGGATCACACTGATCAGCGCCTCCCAGATGATCAGCCGGTTGTAGTTGACAATCACCCCATCAAGGCGGCGTTCGCCTTCCTTCTGCTCCTGGCGCTCGCCCCGATAAAACGCGATCGATTCAGCATTGTCACGGATATGAACCAGGCCGTAACGGAAATCGGCCTCCAGCTTGAGCTGCTGATAGTTCAGATTCACCAGCTTGCGACTGGCGAACACGATCAGGGCTGTGCCGCCCACCGAATAGGCCAGCAGCCAGAGGGCCAGGGTCTGGTTGATGCTCCAGAGAACGATGATGAAGCTGAAGAAGGTGAGCAGGGCGGAGATGATCTCCACCGTCACGCTCAGGCTGGTGGCGGTGAAGCTGGCGGCGTCCTGGGAGATCCGCTGGTCCGGGTTATCGATCTCTTCGGCGCTTTCGTCATTGGAATTGAGAACGTAGTAGGCCCGGTTGGTGAGATAGCGGCCCAGCATGCGGCCGCTGAGCCATTCCCGCCACAGCAGGCCGAGCTTGGGAATCAGGTAGCTCTGGATGGCACGGATCGGCAGGGCCAGCACCAGGCAGAAGGCGTAGATCGCGACGATCTTCCAGAACTCCTCCGCCTTGTACGCCACCAGGGCGTTCTCGATGTTGCGGGCGATGTAGCTGATGCCGACGTTGATGCCGTTGATCACCAGGATCAGCAGGGCGATCACCCCGAGCAGCAGCCAGGGCAGCCAGCGCCCCTGGCGCAGCTTGGCCCTCAGGCTGATGAAGGCGCCCAGGCCGGCGGCGAACAGCACCATGATCACGAGACCGATCGGCCCTTTCCAGACCGCCGCCACCTGCTCGGGCACCCCGGGCAGGAAGCGGTTGCGCAGTTCGGGGATCCAGGCGCCGGCGGCGGCCACCACCCCGGTGAGCAGCAGCAAGGTGAAGCCCACCACCACCGCCAGCAGGGCTACCACCAGGAGCAGGAACTGGCCGCTGCCACCGCCACCTTCGTCGAGGGGCAGGAAGTAGGGCTGGGCCAGGCGCTGCAGCTTGCCCAGCTGCTCGCGAAGGGCCTTCAGGGGGGTCATGGGAGCGGGCGGATCGGGCCATTCTCACCGTCGGGGCCGTCCCGTGGAGGCCACGGTGTGAAGCCCGCCATCCCGGCGCCCGGATCAGCGAAGGGAATCAGCCGGGGGGCCAGGCCAGGGGCCGGCCGCCGATCACGTGCAGATGCAGGTGGAACACGGTCTGGCCCGCTTCGGCGCCGCTGTTGATGACCGTGCGCCAGCTCTCGAGCCCCTCCTGGCGGGCCACCCGGGCGGCCACCAGCAGCAGGTGGCCCAGCAGGTCCTGGTGCTCGGCGGTGGCCTCCGCCAGCTGGGCGATCGGCTCGCGGGGAATCACCAGCACGTGGACCGGAGCCTGGGGATTGACATCCCGGAAGGCCAGGCAGAGGTCGTCGGCGTAGACCTCCTGGCAGGGGATCTCGCCCCTCAGGATGCGGCCGAAGATCGTGTCGCTGCTGGCGGCCATGGCCTGGCGGGGGCGGAGGACAGGGGGTGGAGGCCACTGGAGGAGCGGGGCGGCCGGTGGCGCTGGACGGCCGGTGGCACTGGACGCTCAGTGAGCCCCTGGCGTGATGTTGGCACGGTGCAGCAGCGGCGCCCTGCGGGGCCTGGAGGCCCAGGCGGTGACGGTGGAGGTGGACATCGCCCCAGGACTTCCAGGGCTGCTGATGGTGGGCCTGGCCGATGCGGCGGCCCAGGAATCCCGGGAGCGGGTGCGGGCGGCGCTGCGCAACGCCGGCCTCAAGGTGCCCCTCACGCGGGTGGTGGTGAACCTGGCCCCCGCCGATCTGCCCAAGGCCGGCCCCGGCTTCGACCTGCCCATCGCCCTGGGGCTGCTGGTGGCCAGCCGCCAGCTGGCAGCGGAGCGGGTGGAAGGGGTCTGGAGCGCCGGGGAGCTGGGGCTGGACGGGGGCCTGCGGCCGATCCGCGGGGTGCTGGCCCTGGCCCTGGCGGCCCATCGCCACGGCGCCCGGGCCCTGGTGGTGCCGGCGGCGAACGCCGTCGAGGCCGCCCTGGTGGCAGGGCTGAGGGTGTGGGGGGCCGACCACCTGAGCGAAGTGGTGACCCTGCTGCGGGATCCCTGGCCGGCCAGGGTCCCGACCCCCCCGAGGGCCCTGGCCCCCGCGCCGGGGGCCAGGGCCGATCTCGCGGAGGTGTGCGGCCAGCACCATGGGCGGCGGGCCCTGGAGATCGCCGCGGCCGGCGGCCACCACCTGCTGCTGGTGGGGGCACCGGGCAGCGGCAAGACGATGCTGGCCCGGCGGCTGGCCCCCCTGCTGCCACCCCTCGCCCACCGGGAAGCTCTGGAGGTCACCCAGCTGCACTCGGTGGCAGGCCTGCTGGGCGAAGGGGCCGGCCTGCGGCAGGAGCGTCCCTTCCGCAGTCCCCACCATGGCTGCTCCGCCGCGGCCCTGATCGGCGGCGGTGCCCTGCCCCGTCCCGGGGAACTGAGCCTGGCCCACCACGGCGTGCTGTTTCTCGATGAGCTGGCCGAATTCCGCCGCGAGGTGCTCGATCAGCTGCGCCAGCCCCTCGAGGAGGGGGAACTGTGGATCAGTCGCGCGCGCCAGCGCTGCCGGTTCCCCTGCCGGGTGCTTCTGGTGGCCGCCACCAACCCCTGTCCCTGTGGCTGGTACGGCGATCCCTCCCAGAGCTGTCGCTGTGGCGAAGCCCAGCGCCGCCGCCACTGGGGGCGCCTTTCCGGGCCGCTGCTCGACCGGATTGATCTGCAGGTGGTGATGCGCCGCCCCGAGGCCCGCGACCTGGGCAGCCCCTACCGCGAGGGCACCCCAGCGGCAGGGGAGACGAGCGCCGTGGTGGCGGGGCGGGTGGCGGCAGCCCGGCAACGGATGGAACGCCGCAATCGGGAGGGACTGGCCAACGGTCAGCTGACAGGCCAGGCCCTGGCCGGGGTGGTGGCTCCGGAGCCGGACGCCCTCCGCCTGTGGGAGCGGGCCCTCAGCCAGCGACGGCTGTCCGCCAGGGGAGCGGAGCGGGTGCTGCGGGTGGCGCGCACGATCGCGGATCTGGCCGGTCAGGCCAGGGTGTCGACGGCGGCGATCGCCGAAGCGCTCGGTTACCGCTCCTTCGACCGGGTGGACTGAGTCTGCGTTGAAGACTCAGAGGCGGCGACGGCGACGGCGACGCTCGTCGCTGTAGGGCTGAACGCCGATGGAAGGAGGACGGTGGAGGGCTTCCTCGCCGGGATTGCCCCAGGCATGGTTGATGGTTTCCGCCAGCCAGTGGCCAATCCGCTGGAGGAGGAAGGCAAGCCTTGACTGGCCTGCCGCTGGTGCGACCGGATGGTCCATGGACCCTGGTGCGATGACCCTTTCACCCTGCTCCCGCAGGTGTGCCCTGCGCAACAGGTACAAGTGCTCGCCGGGGGAAGCCGGACCCAGGGTTCAGCGGCGGCGACGGCGCTGCTGGGCCTTGCGCTTGTACTTCTCGGTGGGGGTTTCGTGGTGGCGCAGCCGCTTCAGGTCGGCAAAGATGCCCGCCTTGGACACCTGGCGCTTGAACCGGCGCAGGGCCGATTCAATGCCTTCGTTTTCGCCGACGGTGACCTGGGTCATGAAGTACTGCAGAGACGATCGCAGCCATGCACCTTAGCAAGCGGTCCTGCAGGGGCTGCTCAGAGCTTGGTGGCGGGAAGCGAGGGCGGCGGCAGGGGCCTCTGGGCGGCAGTGGGGGCCTCCTGCTCCGATGGAGGCTGGGCGGGGGCGGCCTTGACGGACTTCACCTTGCCGGACTTCACCTTGCCGGGGGTCGCCTTGATGGGGTTGGCGGCGGCGGGTTGGAGCGACGGCGAGGCTCCCGGGGCCGGAACCGGAACGGCGGGTGCCGGCTGGGCGGCGGTGGCCGCCGTGCCGGGCCAGCTGTCGGTGTAGACGTAGAGATGGCCGAGGTTGCGGCCACCGAACTGACGCCGCATCAGCCGCCAGCCCGGCTCCAGTTCGAACTTCAGGAAACCGGGGGCGCTGCCGCGGGTGCGGGCCACCACCATCTCCGGGCCAGCCCCGGCCTTGGTGGGGAAGGCCAGCAGCAACATGTCCCCGGCGCTGCGGGTGACCATCAACCGGTAGGAGCTGGCCAGATCCTGGCCGCCCACGCGCAACGAATAGCCGTTGGCGTCGATGTAGCGGCTGCAGATGCCGGTGAAGTCGAAGGTGGCCAGCAGAGGATTCACGTAAGCCGGCTGGCCCTGACCCACCTCGAAGCAGGGGCGGATGGGCTTGAGCTGCTCGTAGATGTTGAGCTGTGACCTCTCTCCGCTGGTGCCGATCGGGGCCGCCACCAGGAGGAAACTCTGCTGATCCACCTCGGCGGCGGCGAACAGCGCGGACGCACGGACGGAGGCGGGACTGGCGACGGTCAGGGCAGTCGCCACCCCGACCAGGGTGGCGAGGCCACCGCGGGGAAGAACGGGAAGGATCACGGCGTTCATCGAAGCGATCTGAATCGTATGAACGGCAACAGCCAAGCACCAGGCCTGATGGCCCAATCGGCCGGCCGGTTGTCAGGCCGGCATCAGGCGGGCTTGTTGATGCGGATCGCCACGAGCAGCGCCAGCACGGTGCCCGGCAGGCTGCCGGCCAGGATCCAGCGGGTGGTCTGGATGCCGAGGTCGGGATCGCCGTAGGACAGCTCGAAGATCGATCCGGTGGCGGCGATGCCGAGCAGGCAGGCCAGGCCGAGGAACAGGCCGGCCAGGGGTTTCATCGGCATGGGGTCAGCGGATCGACTGGACATCGGAGCGGTGGAAGCCCCGCTGCTGCAGACCCTCGTTGAGGCTGAGCTCATCGGTGACCCGGTCGACGAACAGCACACCGTTGAGATGGTCCATCTCGTGCTGGATGCAGCGGGCCAGCAGGCCGTCGGCCTTCATCCGCCGGGGGCGGCCGGTCTCGTCGCGGAAGCTCACCTCCACCACCGAGGGACGCACCACGTCGAGGTAGACACCGGGGATGCTCAGACAGCCCTCTTCGTAGGTGTTGAAGGAGGCGCCGGCGGCGGTGATCTCCGGGTTGATCAGGACAAGGGGCGGTGTGGCGGCCTCCTCCAGATCCAGGTCGATCACCAGCAGCTGGCGGTGCACGCCCACCTGGGGGGCCGCCAGGCCGATGCCCTGGGCGGTGTACATGCTGCGCAGCATGTCGCGGGCCAGATCGCGGATCGAGGCATCCACCTTGCTGATGCGCCGGGCCGGGGCCCGCAGCTCCTTCGAACCCAGCTTGTGGATCTCAAGGGGCGGCCTCTCCACCGGGACCTTCGGCACCAGCACGGAATGACCGCCCTGTTCGGCCGATCGTGCCATCTGGGCGAAGCTGCGGGCCAAGGCGTCACCTGAAACGATGGTCGAATTCTAGGAGCAGCCGGCGGAGGACTCGGGTGGGGACGCAGTCTGGGCCTGGAACGCAGCCGTTGCCCGCCGCGGTGGCGGTGGGCCGCACCACCGGGGTGGCCGAACCCCTGCTGGAGGGGGGTCGGCTGTTCTGGCTGGAGCAGCGGCCCGAGGAGCAGGGCCGCTGCACCCTGATGCAGCGACGCCGCCCTGGTGGGGAGGCCGTGGAACTCACCCCCGGCCACTGGAACCTGCGCACCCGGGTGCATGAATACGGCGGCGGAAGCTACGCGGTGGCGGGAGACCAGCTGGTGTTCGTCGACGACGGCGACCGCTGCCTCTGGCAGCTCACCATGGGCCGTGCCGATGATGCCGCTCCCGAGCCGATTGCCCATGGGAGCCCGCGCCGGCTCACCGCCCCCCCCGACCCCTCTCGGCCGCGGGCCTTCGCCGATGGCCTGATCGACCGGCACCACGGGCGCTGGATCGGCGTGATGGAGCAGGACGGCACCGACCGGCTGGTGGCCGTGCCCCTGGCCGGGGGTGAACCCGCGCTGCTGCACCAGCCCGCCGACTTCTGCGGCTATGCGGTGCTGGCGCCGGGGGGCAGCCACCTGGCCTGGGTGGAGTGGCAGCAGCCGTTCATGCCCTGGCAGCGCAGCCAGCTCTGGCTCGCCGCCATCGACCCGGCGGGGCAACTGCAGCAGGCCCGAGTCATTGCCGGCGCGACGGCCGCCGATCCCCTGGGGATCTCGGTGTTTCAGCCCCTCTGGCTCGACGACGGATCCCTGGTGGTGGCCAGCGACCGCAGCGGCTGGTGGAACCTGGAACGGCTGGCCGACGCCACCGGCCTGGCCGCGGACGCCGCGCCGGAGTGGGAGCCGCTGCTGCCGATGCAGGCGGACTTCGGTGCCCCCCAGTGGGTCTACGGCCTGCGCACCCTGGCCTTCGACGGCCAGAAGCTGGTGGCGGCGGCCTGCCGCGCAGGTGTCTGGGAGCTGGGCCGGCTCGACCCCGGGGGGGGTGGCTGGGAGCCGGTCCCGCTGCCCTTCGACGACCTTTCCGCCCTGACGGCCGAAGCCGGCCGGCTGGTGGCCGTGGCCGGCGCGCCCACCATCGGGGCCGGGCTGCTGGAGCTCGACACCGCCAGCGGCCGCTGGCAGCACGCACCGGCCTCACCGGCACCGCTGGCGGCCGGGGCGATCAGCCGGCCCGAACCCCTCTGGTTCGAAGGCCACGGCGGCCGTCCCACCCATGCCTGGTTCTATCCCCCCTGCGGCGGGGGTGGGGCCGATGCGCCCCTGCTGGTGAAGGGGCACAGCGGCCCCACCGCCATGGCCGCCACGGCCCTGAACCTGACCATCCAGTTCTGGACCAGCCGCGGCTGGGGGGTGGTGGATGTGAACTACGGCGGCTCCACCGGCTTCGGGCGGGCCTACCGGGAGCGGCTCGACGGCCAGTGGGGGGTGGTGGACGTCGCCGATTGCGCCGCCGCCGCCCGGGCGCTGGTGGCGGCGGGCCGGGCCGATCCGGCCCGGGTGGCCTTCGAAGGAGGCAGCGCCGGCGGCTTCACGGTGCTGGCGGCCCTCTGCTTCACCGACGTCTTCGCCGCCGGCGCCTGCCGCTACCCGGTGGCCGATCCGGCGGCTCTCCTGAACGTGGATCACCGTTTCGAGGCCCGCTACACCGAGAGCCTGATCGGCCCCTGGCCCGAGGCCCGGGACGCCTACGAAGCGCGCTCCCCCCTGCAGCATGCGGACCGCATCCGGGTGCCGGTGATCTTCTTTCACGGGCTCGACGACAAGGTGGTGCCCGCCAGCCAGAGTGAGGGGATGGTGGAAGCCCTGCGCGCCCGCGGACTGGAGACGGAACTGCACCTGTTCGACGGCGAGGGCCACGGCTTCCGCGACAGCGCCGTGCGCACCACGGTGCTCGAAACCACCGAAGCCTTCTTCCGCCGCCGGTTCCGCCTGTGATCGCCGCGCTGGCGCCCGGTGCGCTGGAGAGCCTGGAGTGGGGGGGCCTGGCCCTGGCCGATCTGACCGTGCTGCTGGTGATCGGCGGCAGCATCGGCGGCCTGCTGGGCATGAAGCGCTGGGGACTGCCGGAGGCCCTGCTGGCCGGCGGACTGGGCCTGATGGTCGCCCCGGGCGGACTGGTGCCCCTGCTGCCGGAGCGGGTGATCGACCTGTGGGACCAGCTGCCCCTGCCCCTGCTCACCCTGGTGTTCGCCACCCTGCTGCTGGGCAAGCCGCTGCCGAAGCTGGGGGGCCTGTGGCGCCCGCTCTCGGCCCAGGTGCTGCTGGCCCTCACCCTCGCCTTCGGCCAGTTCGTGGTTGGGGGGCTGGCGGTGCTGTTCGTGCTCCAGCCCTGGCTGGGGGTGAGTCCGGTGATGGCCTGTCTGATCGAGGTGGCCTACGAGGGCGGCCATGGCTCGGCCGCCGCCATGGGGCCCACCTACGAGCGGCTGGGGCTGGAGGGGGCCCAGGCCCTCGGGCTGGCCATGGCCACCGTGGGCCTTCTGGCCTCCACGGTGGTGGGCGGACTGGTGGTGGTGCTGGGCCGGGCCCGGGGCTGGCTGATGTTCGCCGAGGCCCTGCCGATCGAGGAGGTGGTGGCGATCGTGGAGGAGGAGACCCCTCCCCTGGAAGAAGTGCCGATGGATCTGCCGCTGGAGGTGGGCACGGTGGAGGTACCGGCCCTGTGGCGACAGTTGGCTGACTGGGCCGTGAACATGGCCCTTGCGGGGGTGGCGGTGCTGATCGGCTGCGGCCTGCTGGCGGGGCTGCGCTGGGCGGCCGACGGATCCGGAGGCGTCTTCGCCATGGTGATCGATGCCCTGCCGGTGTTCCCCCTGGCCCTGGTGGGCTCGCTGCTGGTGCGGCTGATCCTGGAGAAGACCGACCAGACCCAGTGGGTGTCGACCACCATCCAGGGCCAGACCGGCACCATCTCGGCCGATCTGCTGATCACCGCCGCCACCGCCTGCCTGGATCTGAGCCTGCTGGCCCACGACTGGATCCCCCTGACCGTGCTGGCCCTGGCGGGCCTGTTCTGGAACCTGGCGGTGATCCTGCTGCTGGCGCCACGGATCCTGCCCCCCGACTGGTTCGAGCGGGCGATCATCGAGTTCGGCCAGGCCACCGGCGTGGCCGCCAGCGGCCTGCTGCTGCTGCGCATGGCCGACCCGGGCGACCGCAGCCGGGCGGTGACGGCCTTCTCGATCAAGCAGCTGCTCCTCCAGCCCCTGCTGGCTGGCGGCGTGATCACCGTGGTGGCGCCCCTGGTGGTGGACGGCTGGGGGCTGCCCGCCTGGACCGGCCTCTGCCTGGCCCTGCTGCTGCTCTGGATCGGCCTGGGCCTGTGGCTGGCGGCCCGGGCCAGGGCGGCCAGCTAGCTCAGCGGACCGTCGCGCCGAAAGGCGCGCTCAGCGGACCATCGCCGCCACGTTGCCCCCATCGACGGTGAGCACGGCGCCGGTGGTGCGCTGCAGCAGGGCCAGGGCCACGAAGGCGTCGGCCACATCGGCGGCGCGCACCTCGGCCCCCAGCAGGTTGCCGGCCATGTAGAGCTCCTCGCTCAGGCCCCGGGCGGCGGAGCGCTCCCGTATCAATCTGTCGTCGAGCAGGCCGGAGCGGATGCGGTCGGCGTTGATGGCGTTGACCCGCACCCCGGCCTCGCCCTCCTCCAGGGCGTACTGACGCACCAGGGCCAGCAGGGCTGCCTTGCTGATGCCGTAGGCGCCGAAGTTGGGGCCGGGATTCAGGGCCTGCTTGCTGACGTTGAACAGCAGCTGGCCGCCCAGACCCTGGGCATGGAACACCGCCAGGGCCGCCTGGGCGACGGCCTGGTGGGCGAAGAAGTTGAGCTCGAAGCTGGCCCGCAGATCGGCCTCGGCCAGGGTGGCCATCGGGCCGGTCCAGGCGGCGCCGGCGTTGCTCACCACGATGTCGAGGCCGCCGAAGCGGGCGGCCACCGCGGCGGTGGCCG
>NZ_JAFKRG010000043.1 GCF_019038415.1 Synechococcus sp. CCY 9618
AGAGCAGCAGACCGGACCAGCCCACGAAAACGAAGCGGTCGCGCTTGAGCCAGTCGTCGAGGACGTCGAACCATCCACGCGTGGCCGGGGCGCGCCCCAGGGCGATCGTCATAAGGATGCCTTCATGAAGCTTTACAACGCGACTGTAAAAGATGAGAGCCGCTGCCGCGGCGGATCGTGCACGGGCCGGCGGCTGAATGAGCAGAAATGCTCAGCCGGTCCCGGTCGCCCCGCGATTCGTCAGAGTGGGCCCACTCTCCTGCCGCCCCCGGGCGACACGCCAGCCCCCCCCACCATGTACGTCGTCGAGATCTCCCTCCGGCTCAGCCCCATGCCCGTCGCCGTCCAGCGCAAGGAGCTGGAGGCGGCCCAGACCCTCTACGCAGAGGTGCGCCAGGCCCTGGAGAGCGGCCAGCCCAAGGTGCTGGAGCTGAGCTGCGAGAAGGATGAGCAGAAACGCATCAGCCTGCTCAGCGGCGAAATCCTGGCCGTGCAGATGTATGAGAAGTCAGCGGCGGCCGGCGGCGGCAAGCGGCCCGGTTTCAGCTTCGAGCCTTGACACCCTCCGCGGCGGCGGCGCCCCCCCTGTCCGTCGAGGGACTCCGCTTCGGCTGGGGCAAAGGGCCGCAGGCCCTGCAGGACTGCCGGCTGGAGATCCCGGGACCGGGTCTGTGGATGCTGGTGGGCAGCAACGGCAGCGGCAAGAGCACCCTGCTGCGGCTGATCGCCGGCCTGCTCACCCCGGAAGCGGGGCGCATCAGCTGCCCCTGCAAGCCGGCCCTGGTGTTCCAGAACCCCGACCACCAGTTGCTCCTGCCGAGCTGCGGCAGTGATCTGCAGCTCGCCCTCCCGGAAGACCTCAGTGCGGCGGAACGGGCGGAGCGGGTGGCCCGGGCCCTGGCCCAGGTGGGTCTGCCCGGGCTGGAGCGACGCCCCATCCACACCTTGAGCGGCGGCCAGAAGCAGCGGCTGGCGATCGCCGGAGCTCTGGCCAGCGCGGCAACCCTGCTGCTGCTCGACGAACCCACCGCCCTGCTGGATCCCGACAGCCAGAGGGAGGTGCTGGAGCTGATCCATCAGCTCTGCCACCGAAGCGACGCCCCCCTCACCGCCCTGTGGATCACCCATCGGCTCGAGGAACTGCGGCGCTGCGATGGCGCCGCCCGCATGGAGTCCGGCCGCATCGGGCCCTGGCAGAGCGGCGCCGCCCTTCGGCGCAGCCTGGCCCACTTGCCCGCCGGCGGCGCCGAAAGGTAAGCTCATCTGGCTCGGGGATCCGGCTTCAGGCGCGGAGTTTCGAGTGTTTTCCTCGGTAGCTCAGTGGTAGAGCGGTCGGCTGTTAACCGATTGGTCGCAGGTTCGAATCCCGCCCGGGGAGTTTTTCCTTTCAGCTTCGGGGACCAGCTTTCTGGTGCCGCTGGCCTTCGGCCAAGGCGCCGGGGTGGATTGGCGTTCCTGCCTGGGCCATGGCCCCTGACCGACTGGAGACCGGTCAGGAGGACGTGAAAAGGTTCAAAATGTCATACCTCGTAAGCTGTTGCGACTGCTTCGAAAGGCCCCTCTGAAGCCCCCCCGGCGCTCCGCAGAAGCCCCTTCCAAAGCACCACCCCAGAAGCAACGAAGACGCCCCGACGCCTGCCATGAAGCCCTGCATCCTGCTCATCGAAGACGACGGTGACATGCGTGAGCTCGTGGCCGGCCATCTCGAGCACGGTGGCTTCGACGTGCAGCGGGCGGAGGACGGCATCAAGGGCCAGGCCCTCGCCCTCCAGTACGGACCCGATGTGATCCTGCTGGACCTGATGCTGCCCAAGGTGGACGGACTCACCCTCTGCCAGAGGCTCCGTCGCGACGAGCGCACCGCCAAGATCCCCATCCTCATGCTCACCGCCCTGGGTGGCACCAAGGACAAGGTGAGCGGCTTCAACTCCGGAGCCGACGACTACCTCACCAAGCCCTTCGACCTCGAGGAGCTGATGGTGCGGGTCAAGGCCCTGCTGCGCCGCAGTGAACGGGCACCACTCTCCACCAAGCACAACGAGATCCTCAGCTACAGCTGCCTGACCCTGGTGCCGGAGCGCTTCGAGGCCATCTGGTTCGATGCGCCGGTTCGGCTCACCCACCTGGAATTCGAGCTCCTCCACTGCCTGCTCCAGCGTCACGGCCAGACGGTGGCTCCCTCCCTGATCCTCAAGGAGGTGTGGGGCTACGAACCGGACGACGACATCGAGACGATCCGGGTGCATGTGCGTCACCTGCGCACCAAGCTGGAGCCCGATCCCCGCAAACCCCGCTTCATCAAGACGGTCTACGGCGCGGGGTACTGCCTGGAACTCCCCGGCAGCGACCAGCTCGAACCCCTCACCACCCTGATCAACGAAGCCCGCGCCACCCGGCAGCAGGAACGGGCCGGCGGCACCGCGGTGGCCTGACGCCCCGCCTAAGCCCCCAGCTCCAGCAGGGCCACCTCCCAGGCCAGTCGCGGTTGCACATAGGCCAGCAACTGGCTGCGCAGCTGTTCGATCCGCCGCAGCGGGCCAGGCTCCCGGCATCGCCGCCAGAGCTGCCACTGCCACCAGTCGAGCAGCCAGAGCTGCTGCTCACCATCAAGGGACTCGCAGAGGTCCCGCGCCAGGGCCAGGGCCTCCATCGGCTCCCGTCCCAGGGCCAGCAGCCGCTCGGTGAGACCCTCCGGGAGCGCGCGCCAGAAACGCCGGTGGCGCAGCAGGGCGCCGGGGGAGCCGGCCGCCAGGTCCAGCAGTTCGGGGGGATCGCTGGAGGGAGCCTCTCCATCCGGCGGGAGCCGCTGCAGCACGTCCTGCACCAGGGCGGGGGAAAGACGCTGGAAAGGAATCGGCTGGCAGCGGGAACGGATCGTGGTCAGCAGCCGTTCGGGGGCTGCCGTGAGCAGGACGAGCAGGCCATGGCCGGGTTCCTCCAGGGTCTTGAGCAGGGCGTTGGCGGCTGCTTCGGCCATGGCTTCGGCGGCTTCCAGCACCACCAGGGAGCGATCCCCCTCGACGGGCCGACGACTGAGGAAGCGGGTCACCTCCCGCACCTGCTCCAGACGCAGCTGGGGGGGGCTGCGGCGGCTGACGCCTTGCTCCTCGGCCTCGGAGGCCTTTACCAGCCGGCCCTGGTGTGAATAGGTGGGCTCGACCCAGAGCAGGTCGGGGTGATTGCCCTGCTCCAGCCGTCGCCGCAGGGGCACCGAGCCGGCGATACCCCCGGCCAGCACCCCCTCAAGCAGGCGCAGGGCCGCCAGCCGGCGGCCCACCCCATCGGGCCCCACGAACAGATAGGCCGGCGCCAGCCGCTGTCGGAGGAGGGCGGCCGTGAGCAGCTTCACCGCCTGGGGTTGGCCGATCAGATCAGCGAACAGCTCAGCCATGGCCCTCCCGGGACGGGGCCCCGCCCAGCTGCGTGGCGATCAGCTCACGGCAGCGGGCGGTCACCTGCTCCCGGGGCAACCCCCCGTCCACCCGCTGCCAGCCGCGCTGCCGCGCCAGGGTGGCGAAGCCGTCGCTGACCCGCTGCAGAAAGGCGTCGCCGGCGGACTCGATCCTGTCGGCGGGCCGATCGCCGCGGCGGCGCAGCGAGCCCGCCAGAGGCAGGTCGAGCCAGAGGGTGAGATCCGCCTCCAGCCCAGCGGTGGCCAGGGTCTCGAGCTGGTGGATGGTGGCCAGGGACAGGCCGCGGCCGTAGCCCTGATAGGCCGCGGTGGAGCCGGTGAAACGGTCGCAGAGCACCCAGTCTCCGCTGGCCAGGGCAGGACGCAGGCACGCCTCCACGTGCTGGGCCCGGTCGGCGGCATAGAGCAGAAGTTCGCTGAGGCTGGACGGGGCCGCGTCCTCGGGCGGGCTCAGGAGCAGGGCACGCAGGGCACGGCCCAGGGCCGTGCCGCCCGGCTCCCGCGTCACCACCAGGCGGGCCCCCGGGCCCATCAGGCCGCTGGCGGGCAACCAGGCGCGCAGGGCCTCGATCTGGGTGGTCTTGCCGCAGCCATCGATGCCCTCCAGCACCAGAAAACGTCCGCTCATGGCGCCGGATCCGCCGGGGAACGCTGGAGCAGCAGGGCATTACCCACCACAGTGATGGAACTGAAGGCCATCAGCAGGGCCGCCAGCTCAGGCGAGAGGCGCAGGCCGAACCCCGGCAGCAGCACCCCGGCCGCGATCGGCAGCACGATCAGGTTGTAGCCGAAGGCCCAGGCCAGGTTCTGGCGCACCTTGGCCATGGTGCGGCGGGCGATCTCCAGGGCCCGCACGATGCCGTCGAGGTTCTCGCCCATCACCACCAGGGAGGCGCTCTCCTGGGCGATCTGGGTGCCCGTGCCGACGGCGATGCCGAGATCGGCGGCGGCCAGGGCCGGCGCGTCGTTGACTCCGTCGCCCACCATCGCCACGGCCCCCTGGCCATGGGCCTGCAGGATCCGTTCCAGCTTCTGCTCCGGCCGCAGTTCCCAGGCCAGTTCCTCTGGTTGCAGCCCCAGCCGGCGGCCCAGCAGCTGAACGCTGGCCCGGCGATCGCCGCTGAGCAGGCCCAGGCGCAACCCCTGTCGCCGCAGGCGGCTCACGGTCGCGGCGGCATCGCCGCGGGCCCGGTCCTCCACGGCCAGGAGCCCCAGCAACCGCCCCTCGCCGGCCACCGCGAGCACCGTGGCGCCGCCGGCTTCGAGCTCCTGCTGCAGGGTCTCCATGGCCGGATCCAGCGCCAGCCCGCACTGGTGCAACCAGGCCAGCCTGCCCACCCGGGCGGAGCTGTTGTCCTCGAGGTGGCCCTCCACCCCATCCCCCGGGATGGTCCTGGCGTCTGTGACGGGCAGCAGGGGCAGCCCCCGGCCCTGGGCCTCCTCGAGCAGGGCGTGGGCGAGGGGATGGCGGCTGTGCTGCTCCAGGCTGGCCGCCAGTTGCACCAGCCGGTTGGCCTGGTCCGCCGCCGCCGGACAGCCCGGGGGCGCTGCGGTGACCCTCACGGCCGTCACCACCGGCCGACCGATGGTGAGGGTGCCGGTCTTGTCGAAGAGCACTGCCCCCAGCCGCGCCGCGGTCTCGATCGCATCTCCGCCGCGGAACAGCAGCCCCGAGCGGGCCGCCAGGCCCGAACCCACGGTGATCGCCGTGGGGGTGGCCAGGCCCAGGGCGCAGGGGCAGGCCACCACCAGCACGGCGATGGCCAGCTGCAGACCCAGGGAGAAGGGTGTGGCTGGGCCGGAGCTGCCGCCATGGCCATGACCCCCGTGGCTCGCCGCGTCCGCAGCGACCAGCACCGTGGGCCAGTGCTGGCTGCCCCAGAGCCACCAGAACAGCAGCGTGGCCACCGCCAGGCCCAGCACCACCAGGGTGAAGCGCCCCGCGACCCGATCCGCCAGGCCCTGGATCGGGGCCTTGCGGGCCTGGGCCCGCTCCACCAGGTGCACGATGCGGGCGATGGCGCTTTCGGCGCCGCAGCGCCGTACCTCCAGCACCAGCGAGCCCTCGAGATTGAGCAGGCCGGCGGCCAGTTCGCTGCCCGGCTGCACCGCCCGGGGCAGGGGTTCGCCGGTGAGGGACGAGGCGTCGACGCAGGACGCCCCCTCCAGTACCACCGCGTCCACCGGCACCCGATCGCCGGGCAGGAGCCGCAGCCGGTCCCCCGGCCGCAGCCCCCCCACCCGGACCTGCCGGGGGGGGCCTTCGCCCAGCAGCAGCAGGGCGTGATCGGGCTGCAGGGCACTGAGTTCCTCGATCGCCCGGCCGGTGCGGTAACGGGCCCGCTCCTCAAGGAAACGGCCGGTGAGCACGAAGCCCAGCAGCATCACCGGCTCATTGAAGTAGCAGGGCCAGCCGCTGGCGGGCCAGAGCCAGCCCACCACGCTGGAGAGATAGGCACTGACCACCCCCAGCCCCACCAGGCTGTCCATGGCGGGCAGCCCGGCCAGGGCCGACCGCACACCCCGGAAGAGGATCGGCCGGCCCGGGAAGGCCAGGGCACCGGTGGCCACGAGGGCATGGAACCAGGGGGTACCCAGCAGGCTCCAGGGACCGCGCCAGGGCAGCTCCCCGGCATCGGCCAGGTGGCCCAGACCGGAGACGAGCAGCAGCAGCAGGGCCACCACCAGCTGGCGCCAGTGGCGCCACCAGTGCTGGGCCTGGCGGCGCTGCCACTCGCCGGCCTGGGCTTCCAGGCCCTGTGAGCGCGGCCTGGCCTGGAAGCCCAGGCCCTCGAGGCCGCTCAGCAGGGCAGGGAGCGGGTCCTCAGCGGCCGCTCCGGAACCGACGACCGGTGTCTCCAGGTCGACCCAGGCGGTGCGGGTGAGCAGGTTGACGCTGGCCTGACGCACCCCCGGGGTCTGCAGCAGCCGCTGCTCCACGGCGCGCACGCAGCCGCCGCACTTCATGCCCTCCACTTCGAGCAGCAGCGGCTCGACGGCGGCCTGGGAGGAGGGGGGGGTGCTGGCGATCACGCTGAGGGTTTCGGAGCAGACCCGGAACGGGGCCTCAGGCTAGGGACCCGCCACTGCTCCGCACTGGTGCGCCACTGCTGCGCCGCCCGTTCGCAGACCCTGCGCCCTCGCCTCCGGCCGCCCGAGGCAGGATGGGGGCACGATCCGGACCTGGACCCTTGCCCCGCTCGCAGCGCAACGACAACTTCATCGACAAGAGCTTCACGGTCATGGCCGACCTGATCGTCAAGCTTCTGCCGATCGATCCGAAGGCCAAGGAGGCGTACGTCTACTACCGGGATGGCCTCTCGGCCCAGAACGACGGCGATTACGCCGAGGCCCTGGAGAACTACGAGGAGGCCCTCAAGCTCGAGGAGAACAGCATCGACCGGGGCGAGATCCTCAAGAACATGGCGATCATCTTCATGAGCAACGGCGAGGAGCACAAGGCGCTCGACTACTACCGCCAGTCGCTGGACGCCAACAGCAACTCCCCCTCCTGCCTGAAGAACATGGGCCTGATCTACGAGAAGTGGGGCCGGCTGGCCGAGGAGAGCGGCGACCGGGACGCGGCGGACCGCTGGTTCGATGAAGCCGCCGTCCACTGGACCAAGGCGGTGCGGCTCTACCCGGGCGGTTACCTGGACATCGAGAACTGGCTCAAGTCCTCCGGCCGCAGCAACGTCGATGTTTATTTCTAGTCGGCGACGTCCTGCCAGGTCGTTCTAGTCGGCGGGGTTCACCCCCAGCCCCGCCACCAGGGCTTCCGCCACCGTCGCCGCCTCCAGCAGCTGCAGGCCCAGGCCGGCCGCCAGCGGCCCCAGGGCGCTGCCCCGGGGCACCACCGCCCGGGTGAAACCCAGCCGGGCGGCCTCCTGCAGGCGCAGCTCCAGCTGGCCCACCGGCCGCAGCTGGCCCCCCAGGCCCAGTTCCCCCAGCAGCACCGTGCCCGCCGGCAGGGTGAGGTCGCGGTAGCTGGCCACCACCGCCGCCGCCACCCCCAGGTCAGCCGCCGGCTCCTCCACCTCCAGGCCGCCGGCCACCGCCAGGTAGCAGTCGAACCGAGACAGGGGCAGACCCATGTGCTTCTCCAGCACGGCGAGGATCTGATGCAGGCGGTTGGTGCCGATGCCCGTGGCCGTGCGCCGCGGGCTGGCGTAGCTGGTGGTGCTCACCAGGGCCTGGATCTCCACCAGCAGCGAGCGGGTGCCCTCGCAGGCCACGATCGTGGCGGTACCCGGGCTTGGGCCGTCTCCGGCCAGGAACAGCTCGCTGGGGTTGTTCACCTCCACCAGCCCGGCCCCCTGCATCTCGAACACCCCCAGCTCATGGGTGGCGCCGAAGCGGTTCTTGACCGCCCGCAGCAGCCGGTGGCTGGCGAAGCGGTCCCCCTCGAAGGTGAGCACCGCGTCCACCAGGTGCTCCAGCACCTTGGGGCCCGCCAGCATGCCCTCCTTGGTGACGTGTCCCACCAGCACCAGGGCGGTGTGCTGGCGCTTGGCGATGCGCTGCAGGGCAGCGGCGCATTCCCGCACCTGGGACACCGAACCGGGAGCGCTGCCCAGCTCGCCGTCATGCAGGGCCTGGATGCTGTCGATGATCGCCACCGCCGGCCGCAGGGTCTCCAGCTCCTGCAGCACCAGCTCCAGGTCGGTCTCCGCCAGCAGTTGCAGACCCTCGCCCTCGCCTGCCGCGGGGCCGTCGTCCGCCAGGCGCCGCCAGCGCAGCTTCACCTGCTGGGCCGACTCCTCGGCGCTCACATAGAGCACGGCCGCCCGGGACGCCATGGCCCGGGCGCTCTGCAGCAGCAGGGTGCTCTTGCCGATGCCCGGATCGCCCCCCAGCAGCACCAGGGAGCCCGGCACGAGGCCGCCGCCCAGCACCCGGTCCAGCTCCCCGTAGCCGCTGGCCAGGCGCTGCAGGGGCTTCTCCCCCACGGCCTGGATCGGCTCGGAGCGGCGGGGCCGACCCGGGGCGGCGGCGCCGGCACCGTCCTCACCCCCGCCGCCGGCGACCGGACGGCGGCGGCGGCTGTCGACGCTCGCCTCGACCTGCTCGACCAGGGTGTTCCAGCCGCCGCAGCCGGCGCAGCGGCCAAAGAACTGCCGGGTCCTGGCGCCGCAGGCCTGGCAGACGAAGAAGGAGCTGGAACGGGCCAAGGCAAGGGCGCGGTGTGTATGAAGAAAGGTGGCGTTCGGTGAATTCGCGACCTTCCGGCCGGTTCAGTGGGTCGGAACCGTGTTGCATTCTCCGCGCCGCAATGACGGCCTCCCCCACCGCCAAGGAAACCATCCTCGTCGTCGATGACGAGGCAAGCATCCGCCGCATCCTGGAAACCCGCCTGTCGATGATCGGCTACCAGGTGGTCACCGCCAGCGATGGCGAGGAGGCCATTGAGGCCTTTCACCGTGTCCTGCCGGACCTGGTGGTGCTCGACGTGATGATGCCCAAGTTGGACGGCTACGGCGTCTGTCAGGAGCTGCGCAAGGAGTCCGACGTGCCGATCGTGATGCTCACCGCCCTCGGCGACGTGGCGGACCGCATCACGGGCCTGGAGCTCGGGGCCGACGACTACGTCGTCAAGCCCTTCAGCCCCAAGGAACTGGAGGCCCGCATCCGTTGCGTGCTGCGGCGGGTGGAGAAGGAGACCGGCGCCGGGATCCCCAACTCCGGCGTCATCCAGGTGGGCGATCTCCGCATCGACACCAACAAGCGGCAGGTGTACCGCGGCGATGAGCGCATCCGCCTCACCGGCATGGAGTTCAGCCTGCTGGAGCTGCTGGTGAGCCGCTCCGGAGAGCCCTTCAGCCGCGGCGAGATCCTCAAGGAGGTGTGGGGCTACACCCCCGAGCGTCACGTGGACACCCGGGTGGTGGATGTCCACATCTCCCGGCTGCGATCCAAACTGGAGGATGATCCGGCCAACCCCGAGCTGATCCTCACGGCGCGGGGCACCGGCTATCTGTTCCAGCGCATCGTTGAACCCGTTGCCACCGAAGGACCCTGAAGGCGGCAGCCGCGACAGCCGCCGCCTCATCTCCCAGCGCACCAAGCCCAACCGCACGATCCGGCGGCTGGTCATCTGGTATCGGCGCAACGCCGCCGTCACCAGCCTGGTGGGCACCGCCACAGCCACCGCAAGCGGGGCCGCCTCCGGGGCGGTGTCCGTGGCCGGCAGCATGGCCGGCTCCGTGCTCCAGCCCCTGGTCTTCGATCCCCTGCGACGGCTCCAGCAGGGAAGCGGCGGCATCGGCATCGATGATCGCGGGCGGCTCTGGGTGGCCGTGGACGGCATGGGCGGTGACCACGCCCCGGGACCGATCCTGGAGGGCTGCCTGCGGGCGGTGAGCCTGCTGCCCCTGCGCATCCGCTTCGTGGCCGAACCGGAGCCCCTGCGCCGGGCGGTGGCGGCGATGGGTCTGACCCAGGCGCTCGACGAGGCGGTGGAGCGGGGCCTGATCCAGCTGGTACCGAGCGGCCCCTCGGTGGGCATGAACGAGGAGGCCACCGTGGTGCGCCGCAAGCGCGACGCCAGCATCAACCTGGCCATGGACCTGGTCAAACGGGGCGAGGCCACCGCCGTGTACTCGGCAGGCAACTCCGGGGCCGTCATGGCCGCCGCCATCTTCCGCCTCGGCCGCCTGGCGGGCATCGACCGCCCGGCCATCGGCGCCCTGTTCCCCACCAAGGACCCCAGCCAGCAGGTGCTGGTGCTGGATGTGGGGGCCAACATGGACTGCAAGCCCGAATGGCTGCACCAGTTCGCCCTGCTCGGCAACATCTACAGCCGTGACGTGCTGCAGGTGCGGCGGCCCCGGGTCGGCCTGGTGAACATCGGCGAGGAGGAGTGCAAGGGCAACGACCTCTGCCTGCGCACCCACCCGCTGCTGGCGGGCGATGAACGCTTCGTGTTCGCCGGCAACTGCGAGGGGCGCGACATCCTTTCCGGCGACTTCGACGTGGTGGTCTGCGACGGCTTCACCGGCAACGTGCTGCTCAAGTTCCTGGAATCGGTGGGCAGTGTGCTGCTCGACGTGCTGCGGGCCGAGCTGCCCCGGGGCCGGCGCGGCAAGGTGGGTTCGGCCTTTCTGCGCAGCAACCTGGTGCGGATCAAGAAGCGCCTCGACCATGCCGAGCACGGCGGCGCCCTGCTGCTGGGGGTCGACGGCGTCTGCGTCATCGGCCATGGCAGCAGCCGGGCCCTGTCGGTGGTGAGCGCCCTGCGACTGGCCCACTCCGCCGCCAGCCACGGTGTGATGGACGACCTGCACGCCCTCGGGGAGGGGAGCGCCGGGGTGGCAACCACCTGTGGTTGACTGAGCCCACCTGTGAACCGAATGGGTGCCGCTCGGGGCAGACACCGCTGGGACCACGGCATCCTTCCGGGGCATGGCCCTGGTGGGCTGCGGCCGTGCCCTTCCTGTCGCCAGCATCCCTAACGAGCAGCTGAGCGAACGGGTCGAGACGAACGACGACTGGATCCGCAGCCGCACCGGCATCGGCGCCCGCCGGGTGGCCGGGCCGGGAGAGACCGTCACCAGCCTGGCCGCCGACGCCGCCCGAGCCGCCCTGGCCCACGCCGGCTGGGCCGCCGGGGAGGTGGATCTGATCCTGCTGGCCACCTCCAGTCCCGACGATCTGTTCGGCACGGCGCCGCGGGTGCAGGCGGCCCTGGGGGCCCACCGAGCCGTGGCCTTCGACCTCACTGCCGCCTGCAGCGGCTTCCTGTTCGCCCTGATCACCGCGGCCCAGTACATCCGCACGGGGGCGATGAGGCGGGTGCTGGTGATCGGCGCCGACCAGCTCAGCCGCTGGCTGGACTGGGACGACCGCCGCACCTGCGTGCTCTTCGGGGACGGCGCCGGGGCCGTCGCCGTGCAGGCCTGCGACCCCGACGAGGACGGGCTGCTGGGCTTCCGCATGCGCTCCGACGGCAGCCGCAACGCCTGCCTCACCCTGGCCCAGGTGACCGGGCACCGGCCACTGGTGGGGAGCCTCTCCTCCCAGACGGGAGGGTTCGCACCGATCTTCATGAACGGCCAGGAGGTCTACAAGTTCGCCGTGCGGGAGGTGCCCGCCGTGCTGGCAGAGCTGCTCGAGGGCACCGGCACGGACCCTGCTGCCGTGGACTGGCTGCTGCTGCACCAGGCCAACCAGCGCATCCTGGATGCGGTGGCCGACCGGTTCGCCATGCCCGCCGCCAAGGTGCTCAGCAACCTGGCCGCCTACGGCAACACCTCCGCCGCCACGATTCCGCTGATGCTCGATGAAGCGGTCCGGGACGGCCGGGTGGGCGCCGGCGACCTGATCGCCAGCAGCGGCTTCGGCGCCGGGCTGAGCTGGGGGGCGGCCCTGTTCCGCTGGAGCGGTCCGGGGGCGCCACCGGCCGAGGCCTAATCTCCTGCCGTTGAAGGGGGGCTCGCATGGCCATCGCCTGGGTGTTTCCGGGGCAGGGATCGCAGAAATCCGGCATGGCGGAGGGGGTCATGGCCCTGGCCGGGGCGCCCGAACGCTTCGCGAGGGCCTCGGAGCTGCTCGGCCGCGACCTGCTGGCCATCTGCGCCGGAGAGGGGACGACGGACGGGGAGGAGCCCGGCGACCTGAACGACACCCGCAACACCCAGCCGGCCCTGTTCGTGATCGAGAGCCTGCTGGTGGACGAACTGCACCGTCAGGGGCGCAGCGCCCAGCTGGTGGCGGGCCACAGCCTGGGCGAGCTGGTGGCGCTCTACGCCGCCGGCGTGTTCGACGCCGAGACCGGACTGGCCCTGATGAAGCGCCGCAGCGAGCTGATGGCCGCCGCCGGCGGCGGTGCCATGACCGCCGTGATGGGGTTCGACCGTGAGGAACTCGAGCATGTGGTGGCAGCCACCGAAGGTGTGGTGATCGCCAACGACAACAGCGCCGCCCAGGTGGTGCTCTCCGGCACCCCGGAGGGCGTGGCCAGCGTCAGCGCCACGCTGCGCTGCAAGCGGGCCATCCCCCTGGCCGTGTCGGGTGCCTTCCATTCCCCCTTCATGGCCGACGCCGCCGAGGCCTTCGCCGCCGAGCTGGAGGCGATCCCCTTCGCCGAGGCCCGGGTTCCCGTGCTTAGCAACGCCGATCCCCGGCCCGAGACCTCGGCCGCGGTGCTGAAGGAACGCCTGCGGCGGCAGATGACCATGGGCGTGCGCTGGCGGGAGACCATGGAGCAGTTGCAGAGCGCCGGCATCGGCACAGCGGTGGAGATCGGCCCCGGCAACGTGCTGAGCGGCCTGATCAAGCGCAGCTGCCCGGGGCTTGGCACGGCCCAGATCGCCGGCAGCGGCGACCTGGGCCTGTGAGGCGCCGACGCCGGCCCCCGGCCGACCCCCCGGCCCTGCTGAGCACGCCGAAGCCGAGCCTCACCTACCGGCTGATCAGCTACCTGCTGGTCTTCCCCATCTACCGGCTGCTGTTCCGGGGCCGCACCGCCGGCAACGCCAACGTGCCCCTCGAGGGAGCCGTGGTGGTGGTGGCCAACCACGGCTCCCACCTGGATCCCCCCCTGCTGGGCCATGCCCTGGGCCGCCCCGTGGCCTTCATGGCCAAGGCGGAGCTGTTCCGGGTGCCGCTGCTGGGGCCGATCATCCGCGCCTGCGGCGCCTACCCGGTGGAGCGGGGTGCCGGGGACCGGGAGGCGATCCGCACCGCCACCGACCGGCTGCTGCAGGGCTGGGCCACCGGCGTCTTTCTCGACGGCACCCGCCAGCAGGATGGCCGCGTCAACCAGCCCCAGCCCGGGGCGGCCCTGCTGGCGGCGCGGGCCGGCGTGCCCCTGCTGCCGGTGGCGATCATCAACAGCCACCGGGCCTTGGGGCCGGGGGGCAACGGGCCTCGGCTGGTGCCGATCCACATCCGCATCGGCACCCCGATCCCGCCGCCCGCCTCCCGGCGCCGGCCCGATCTGGACGCGGTGACCCGCGCCGCCCAGGACCAGATCAACCAGCTGCTCGACCTGGGCCCGATCAGCGAAACCCTGCTTTCTCCAGCCAGGGAGCGAGCCGGTCTTCCACCCAGGGCCTGATGTCACGGCCGCTCACCACCCAGAGCGCGGCCCGCACCCCATCCCCCCACAACCGCCGCCGCCCTTCGACGACGCAGAGGGGGCCGCAGGGGACCGGCACCGGGGTGAGATGGATGCCGCGGCTGCCGGCCACGATCCGTCCCACCAGCAGGGCCCGGTCCATGTGATCGGTGGAGGTGACCAGCAGGGCGTGGCGGATGCGGGCCTTGCGCAGGTCGTCGACCAGGGAGGTGAAATTGGAGACCGTGTCGCGGGCCCGGTAATCCAGCTGCACCTGGCGGGACGGCAGACCTTCCTTGTGCTGGAACAGCCAGTGGGCGTATTCCGGGTTGGTGCCGCCGGTCACCACCACCGGCAGGCCGTCGGAGCGGGCCAGGCGGGCGGCCGCCTCCTCCCGGGCCGCGTCGCCCCCCAGCACCAGGATCATCTGGGGCGGAGGCGGAGTGGGCCACCACCAGCCGCGGGAGAGCCACAGCAGGCCCAGCCCTGCCAGGCCGACGAGCACCAGCCGCCCCGGGAAGGACCGCCGCCGCCGGGCGGCCGGCGGCGGCGGTCGGCGGCCAGGGGAGGAAGGGGATGGGGCCCCTGGGGAGATCGGCCCGGCAGGGCGGCGGCGCCGCGGGCGACCACGACGGGTGCGGGGGCCGGGTCCGGGCCGACTCAGCATGGGAGCACCTCCACCGGGCTGGTGGGATAGAGAGGCAGCACTGGTTGCCAGGGGGCTGCCCGACCCCCAGCGGCGATCGCTTCGCTGATGGCGAGCAACTGGCGCACATCCTCGGGCAGCAGTGCCTGGGCGTTGCCCACCGGGAAGTCCGCCAGGTCCTCGACGGCGCGATGGAGCCGCGGAGCCTCCAGCTCAGCCACCCCGCCGGGCTGAGTCGGGTCGAGGCGATAGAGCCCCGCCACCACACCCCGCCGGGGCAGCTCCTGCATCAGCCAGAAGGGACCCGGCCCGGGGGGCTCCGGGCCAGTGATCCGTCGGCGGGCCACCAGCAGGAAACTGCTGACCCCATCAAGGGGCAGGTCGAGCTGCTGGGCAAGGGTGCGGGCGAGCACCACGGTCAGGCGGGTGCCGGTGAACCCTCCGGGGCCGGTGGCCACCGCCAGCCGGCCCAGGTCCGGCCAGGCGCTGGCGGGCAGCACCGATTCGAGGCACTCGAAGAGGCGGTTGGAGAGCGAACGGCCGAGGGGAAAGTGCTCGAGCCGCTCCGGCTGGGACGACCCGAGCCGCTGCAGCCCCACCCCGAGACTCTCACTGGAGCTGTGCAGGGCCAGCAGCCAACGGCCGGCCCCGGGACGCGGCGCCGTCATGTGGGCAGCGCCCCCTCGGGCCGCCAGCGCCGCCAGCGACCCGTATCGGAGCGGAAGTCGGAGCAGGCCCGCACATCCCACTCCACCCCGACGCCGCCCGTGCCTCCAAGGTCCCCGCGGCCATCCCCATCAAGGTCCATCACCTGCACATGGATACGGGGCTGCCGGGGCCTGAAGTCGGGATGGGAATTGAGGTGGGCGACGCCGTGCTGGCGCTCGACCGCGTGGTAGGCCTGACAGCGCTCGACCCAGTGGCAATCCACGCAGATGCACATGCCGCCACGGCCCAGCAGGGTACCCATTGTGGCGCGGGAGCCGGCGCGTCAAGCCGGGGAACTGTGGCGGGCCCTGGCGCCGGAGGGCTGGCCCCTGCCCCCTGGGCTGCTGCCGGCCGGCACCGCGCTGGTGGGAGGCGCGGTGCGGGATGGCCTGCTGGGCCGCCTGACACCGCACCCGGATCTGGACCTGGTGGTGCCCGTGGACGCCGTTGCCCTGGCCAGGGCCCTGGGCCGGAAACTCGGCGGCAGCTGCGTTGTGCTGGATCCGGAGCGCTCGATCGCCCGGCTGGTGCTGGCGGGGTGGACGATCGACCTGGCCCGCTGCGCCGGGGGCGACCTGGCGACCGACCTGGCCCGTCGCGACTTCACCGCCAACGCCATCGCCCTCCCCCTGCCGGCCGCGGTGCGGGCCGACGGCGACGGGGCGGCGGACCTGCGGCTGATCGACCCCTGCGGCGGCATGGGCGATCTGGCAGCGGGCCAGCTGGTGGCGATCAGCGAAGCCAACCTGCTCGACGATCCGCTGCGGCTGCTGCGGGGTGTGCGCCTGGCCAGCGAACTGGACTTCAGCATCGCTCCGGCCACCTGGGAGCTGATCCAGCGGCACCGGGAACGCATCAGCGCCGTGGCCGGTGAACGGGTGCTGGCGGAACTGGAACGGCTGGCCGCCTCCCCTGAGGGGCACCGGGGACTGGAGCGGGCCCTGGAGGCGGGGCTGCTCCAGCCCTGGGGGGCCGCCCTGGCAACCGCTGCCCCGCTGGCGCCCCTTGGCCCCGAGCGGCCCGAGGCCTGCGGCCTGACGCCCCAGGAGGCGACCTGGGCCCTGCCGCTGGCGCGCCTGGCTGCCGTTGCGGATGGCCCCAGCCTGGAGCGGTTACGGGCCAGCCGCCGCCTGCAGCAGCGCTGCCAGCGGCTGCGCTGCTGGCAGGGGCGGCTGCAGGCGGCGGCAGAGCGGACCGGCCAGAGCGGGCTGGACGCCCTGGCCGAGCCGGAACGGCTGCTGCTCCAGCGCCAGCTGGAGGACGACCTGCCCGCCCTGCTGCTGTCGCTGGAACCGCCACTGGCACAGCAGGCGCTGGATCGCTGGCGGGACCCGGCGGATCCCCTTTTCCACCCCCGCCCCCCCCTGGACGGACGTCGGCTGCAGCGGCTGCTTGCCATCAAGCCCGGCCCCAGGCTGGGCCGGCTGATCGATCACCTCACCGGCGAACGGGCCTTCGGGCGACTGGGCGATACGGCAGCGACCGACACAGCGGAAAAGGTCGAGGCGGGCGCGGTCGCAGAGGCCCGCCGCTGGCTGACCAGAGAGGCCGAAGGGCAGGAGATGGACCCGCGGCGTGATTAACTGCTGAATGCAATGGCGTGATCGCACCGCCTGCCAGATTTTTCCCTTTCCCGAGCCCCCTGCCATGAGCGTTCGTCTCTACGTCGGCAACCTGCCGCAAACCTTTGATGCCAAAGAGCTGGATGCGCTCTTCTCGAACGTGGGAGAGGGGGTTCGCTTCAAGGCCGTCAACGACAGAGAGACTGGCGCCTGCCGGGGCTTCGGCTTCGCCAACGTCGACGACCTGGCCCTGGCCGAAGCCGTCATCGCCCAGCTCAACGGCAAGGACTTCGGCGGCAGCACCCTGCGCATCGAGATCTCAGAGCAGCGCCGGGAGTCCCGCTCTGCCACAGGCGCCGACCGACGCCCCGGCGCCGCTCCGGCCGCAGCCCGCAAGAGTGTCAACAAGGTGGTCCATGCCGACGCCGTGGGCGAAGGGGGCCCGGATCCCCGCTGGGCCGGCGAACTGGCGAAACTGAAGAACCTGCTGGCCAACCAGAAGGCCGCCGTCTGAGGCTTTCCTCGGGCCCGCGCCTCCGGCGGCCCGATCCCATGAGCCCTTTCCCACCAGCTGGCGTCGCTGCCGTCTATCCAGCTCAGTGGCAGGGCCTATGGGACTGGCAGGGACTGTCGATCAGCTATGTGAGCAGCGGAGGCGGCAGTCCCGACCTCGACGATCAGGGCCCTGGGCAACGGACAGCTGCCACCACCGCCCAGCCCGCTCTTTTCATCCACGGTTTCGGCGCCTGCAAGGAGCACTGGCGCCACAACCTGGCCGAGCTCGGCGGGAGTCGTCCCTGCTATGCCCTCGACCTGGTGGGCTTCGGCGCCAGCAGCAAGCCCCCGTCGCGGCTCGATGGCGAACCGGAAGATGGCCTGGCCCTCCGCTACGGCATCGACCTGTGGGCCACGCAGGTGGCCACCTTCGCCAGGGAGGTGATCGGAACGCCGGTGCAGTTGGTGGGCAACTCCATCGGCGGTGTGGTGGCTCTGGCCGCGGCCATGCAGCTGGAACGGGAGGTGAGCCAGGTGATCCTGATCGACTGCGCCCAGCGCAGCCTGGATGACCGGCGGCTGGGCGAGCAGCCCCCCCTGGCCAGGATCGGCCGGCCGCTGCTGAAACAGCTGGTGCGGCAGCGGTGGCTCACCGCCCGCCTGTTCCGCTGGGTGGCCAGGGCGAGCGTTGTGCGTCGGATCCTCACTGTCGCCTATCCCTCGGGCGACGGCGTCAATGACGCCCTGGTCGACCTGCTGCTGACCCCGGCAAAAAGCCCCGGTGCCGTCGAGAGCTTTCGTGGCTTCATCAACCTCTTCCAGGATCGGCTGGCCCCGGACATGCTGGCCGAGCTGTCGATCCCTGTCCGGCTCCTGTGGGGCGAGGCTGATCCCTGGGAGCCCGTCGACGAGGCCCGTCGCTGGGAGCGTACCTTCAGCAGCGTTCGCGAGCTACGCGTTCTGAAGGGCCTGGGCCACTGCCCCCATGACGAGGATCCTCGTTCGGTGAATGCCGTACTGGAAGCGTGGCTAGCCAAGGCCGATCACCACTGAGGCAGATCACCACTGAGGCAGATCAGCCTGCGGCGGGCGCAGGCTGATCTGCCTCATCGCGCCTGGGCGATCACATAGGAGCAGGGAAGATCCAGCAGCTTGCCGACCCTGGGCACGAAGGCGCGGTGATTGAAGACATCGTAATCCAGCTGCTCGATGACATCAAGAATTCCCCGATACAATCTCAGAGATGCCCACACAGGCCAGCGCGCATCGGGTGCCAGCCAGCGCACCCCGGCCTCGGAGCGGGTGAACCACTCCCGGGCACGGCCCAACTGGAAGTGCATCAGGGCATGCCAGTTGTCATTGAGACGACCGGCCATCAGATCATCTTCCGAGTAACCGAAACGATCCAGGTCTTCCTGGGGGAGATAGATCCGGCCACGCCCCCGGTCTTCCCCCACATCCCGAAGAATGTTGGTCAGCTGATTGGCGATGCCAAGGGCGACGGCGGCCTCTGAGGTGTTGGGACGTTCGCTCCAGGGAGCGGAGGTGTAGGCGGCATCCACGCCCATCACCTCCTGAGTCATCAGTCCCACGGTGCCCGCGACCCGGTAGCAGTAGAGCTGCAGGTCGGCGAAGCTCGCATAGCGATGGCGCAGCACATCCATCCGCTGGCCCTCGATCATGTCGAGATAGGCCTGCAGGGGCTGGGGAAAGCGCTCGATGGTGTCCACCATCACCCGGTCGAAGCCATCGGTGGCCCTGCCGGCGAACAGGGCGCGGGTGCGCTCCTCCCAGGCATCGAGCCGTTCCAGCAACGCCGCCGAAGGAAGCGTCTGGGCCTGGGCACTGTCCATCAGTTCGTCGGTGCGCCGGCACCAGACATAGATGGCCCAGATCGCCCTCCGCTTGGCCGGGGGCAGGAGCATGGTGCCCAAATAGAACGTCTTGGCCCAGCGGGCCGTTTCGCGGCGGCAGGATTCGTAGGCCTCCTGAAGCTCGGAGGGGAGGGAGGCAGGCAGCGGGGCCAGCACACTCACACCGTCGCCAGGCTGGGGGCTGGGGTGGGACCTTCGCCACTGACGGACAGGTGGCCGTCCACGGCGGAGGCACAGAGTTTTCCGCTCAGCACCGCCCCCTCCATGGAGGCGAGGTAGCGCTGCATGGTGAAACAGCCCGCCAGGAAGAAATTGGGGATGGGTGAGGCCTGGGAGGGCCGCAGCTGCTGGCAACCCGGCACGGTCTTGTAGACGGAGAGCGGTGTCTTGACGACCACCGACTTGCGCAGCCGGGCTGGGGAATCACCGGTGAAGTGGATGGGAAAGAGCCGCTTCAGTTCCTCCAGGGTGGCCGCCACGATCTCCTCGTCAGGTCGGCCGATCCAGTCCTTGGCCGGCGCGAAGACCAGTTCGAGCATGGAGCGCTCCGGATCCTCGTATTCGCGACAGGTGTTGCTCATGTCGGCATAGACGCTGAGCAGGTCAGAACGGCTGAACAGCAGATGGTCGATGTCGGTGAGCTTGCGGTCGAACCAGAGATGGATGTTGATCACGGGGACCCCCCGCAGACCCTCCAGCTTGCTGAAGTAGGGAAGCTGCTTCCAAGGCTCCGGCAGCAGCAGCTTGAGCGGATCCACCGGCATGGCGCTGACATAGGCATCGGCCTGGATCTCACGCTCGGGCTGGCTCTTGATGCCGCCGATGCGGAATCCGGTGACGGCCCCATCCGCGTCGATGCGGATCTCCCTCAGAGGGGACTCCAGATGCACCTCACCCCCCCTGGCCTCGATGTAGTCGACCATCGGCTGGCAGAGACGTTCGGGAGGGTTTCCGTCGAGGAACGCCATCCGGGATCCGTCAGTCTCCTGGAGAAAGCGGTTGAGGGCCGTCAGTACCACCGTGCTGGAGATCTCCTCGGGGTTGATGAAATTCAGCGCCTTGCTCATGGCAAGAAAAACTTCATCATTGACTCGCTCGGGGATATTGTGAATGCGCAGCCATTCACTCCAGCTGTACTTGTCGCATTCCTCCACATACCCCTGCCCGCGCAGCATTGCCGGCACCAGGCCAAGACCGAAGGCGATCTTCTCGGGCCAGGTCAGCATGTCGTTGTTGCCGAGGATCGCCGCCACCCCGTTGATGGGAGCCGGCAAGTCCGGGAAATCGAACCGGCTGTAGGTGCCAGGCACCTCCTTCTGGTTGAAGATCATGGAATGGGACTTCCATTGCAGACGATCTTCGATATCAAGCTCAGCAAAGAGTTGGCGCATGTTGCGATAGGCGCCAAAAAAGATATGAAGGCCCGTTTCGTACCAGTCTCCATCGGCGTCCTGCCAGGCCGCCACCTTGCCGCCGAGCACGTCCCGGGCTTCGAGAACAATCGGTGTATGGCCGGCGTCACAGAGATATTTGGCGCAGGACAGGCCGGCCAGCCCTGCCCCGGCGATCGCAACGCGCATGTCGTACCCGAGATCAGCAGCAACCTTATCGGGCTCCCCGGGGCAGGGGAGAGCCGGGGGGGAGAGGAGCTGGGGCGATGGACCTGTGGGAGAGACAACAGAGGCGGCACCGGTTTCCTGCTCGGGCCTACCTAAAGTCGGATTGGCCCGCTTCGGTGCCATGCCCTCCTCCCATCCTCCGATCCCCAGGCCGCGACCATGGTCGACACGCTGCTCAAGTCCACCACCCGCCACATCCGGCTGTTCACGGCCCGGATTGAGAACGACGACCTCATCCCCGATCCCGATCAGCTGACCCTCGACATCGATCCAGACAACGAGTTCCTCTGGGACGACGCGGCCCTGGAGAAGGTGCGCGGCCAGTTCCGGGAGCTGGTGGCGGCCCAGGCCGGCCAGGACCTCACTGACTACAACCTGCGCCGCATCGGTTCGGAACTCGAAGGACTGGTGCGCCAGATGCTCCAGGCCGGGGAGCTGAGCTACAACCCCGAAGCTCGGGTGATGAACTACTCGATGGGCCTGCCGCGCAGCCCGGAAACCCTGTGACCCGTTCCCGCAGCAGCAACGGCCGTCCCGAGCCGAGGGGCTACGGCCCCCGCGCCGACCGCGCCGGTGATCCCTATGCCGACCGTTACGAGCGGGGGACCGACCGCTTCGCCACCGGCTACGGCCGCGGGGCCGAGCGCACCTCTGCCCGCAGCGACGACCCTCGCTCCGGAGCGCAGGGGCGCCGGGGCGGCGGTGGCGGTGGCAGGCCCCCCTCCGGCCCCGGCGGCGGACCTCCAGGGGGAGGGCCCAACATCCAGCTCAACGTGGCCACGGTCGCCGTGCTGGCTGGCGTCCTGGTGGTGGGCATCGGCATCGGCAGCGCCGTCACCAGCACCACCCAGGGCAACCAGGGCAACATCGCCAGCGCCCAGCAGCTGGACATGGCGGTGCCCGACCCGGAGTTCTGCAAGCAATGGGGAGCCAGTGCCTTCGTGATGGACATCGAGCTGTACACCACAATGAATCCCAGCAGCAGCTTCGTGACCCAGCCCACCCTCCAGCCCGGCTGCGTGATCCGCAGGGAGAACTGGTCGGTGCTGCAGAAGGAGGGGGCCGTGACGGCTGAGCAGATGCGCCAGTGCAAGCAGCGGATGAATACCTTCGCCTACATCGGTTCGGTGCGCGACAAGCCGGTGGTGCGCTGCGTCTACCAGACCGACATCAGTGGCAACAAGTTCCAGACCCGTGGCATCGCCGGCGCCGCCGATGACGCCGTCGGCCTCACCCCGGAGGCCGACCAGTTCTGATCGGGGCGGTGCCGCTCAGGCCTGCACCTGGCGCAGAGGGCTGTCCGGGCTGGCGAACACCGGCAGCACCTCCCGCCGGAAGGCATCGGAGGCGCGGGAGCAGTAGCGGGCGGGATGGGTGATCAGCTTGAGCTGGCGGCGCACCATCAGGTCGGCCACCTGGGGCCGGTGCAGGGTGCCGGCGGCCAGCTCCCGCTCGATCGACACCACCGGCAGGAACGCCGCCCCCAGGCCGGCCTGGACGGCATTCTTGATCGCTTCGAAGGAGTTGAGCTCCATCTCGATCTTGAGCCGCTGCACGTCGAGCTTGGAGCGGCTCAGCAGCTGATCCACCATCTTGCGGGTGGTGGACTGGGCATCGAGGCAGACGAAGCCGAGCCGGTACAGATCCTCCTTGGTGAGCTCGGGCAGCCGGGACAGGGGGTGCTTGGGGGGCAGCACCAGGGCCAGCTCGTCGTTGGCGTAGGGCACCACCTGCAGCAGGTCGTTGAGATCGGCCGGCAGTTCCCCGCCGATGATCGCCAGGTCGATCTGGCCGTTGGCCACGCTCCAGCCGGTGCGGCGGGTGCTGTGCACCTGCAGCTGCACCGCCACATCGGGGTACTTCTGGCGGAACAGGCCGATCATCCGGGGCATCAGGTACGTGCCCGTGGTCTGGCTGGCACCCACCACCAGGGAACCGCCGCGCAGGTTGTGGAGATCGTCGAGGGCACGGCAGGCCTCCTGGCACTGGCTCAGGATCCGGTCGCAGTAGCTGAGCAGGAGGTGGCCCGCCTCGGTGAGCTGGGCCTTGCGGCCGCCGCGGTCGAACAGGGAGACATCGAGCTGCTTCTCCAGGTTCTGGATCTGCAGACTCACCGCCGGCTGGGTGACGTAGAGGCTGTCGGCCGCCTTCTTGAAGCTGCCCTCGCTGGCGATGGCCCGCAGGATGCGGAGCTGGTCGAGGGTGAAAGGCAGATCTGCCATGGGTCGGGGAGGCCTCAGAGGGACCGTTGGCCGGATCCGGCAGGCCGTGCGGAACTCTAGGGGTCCCGCCCGATCGCCAGAATCCTGCGGATACATCCGCCATCGCCCCCGCGCCCCGATGCCCTCGTTGACGCTGATCCCGCAGGGCCCCCAGCACAGCAGCCTGGTGATGCTGGCCCTGCTGGTGGTCTTCGCCCTGATCCACAGCGGCGGCGCCTCCCTGAGGGTGTGGGGTGAGGAGCGGATCGGAGCCCGGGCCTGGCGGCTGCTGTTCGCCGGCCTGAGCATTCCCTCGGCGGTGCTGGTGGTGGGGTACTTCCTGGCCCATCGCTACGACGGGGTGCGGCTCTGGAATCTCCAGGACCAGCCCTGGATCGTGCCGGTGGTCTGGACCGGCACGGCGATCAGCTTTCTGTTCCTTTATCCGGCCACCTACAACCTGCTGGAGATCCCTGCCGTTCTGAAGCCCCGGGTGCGGCTCTACGCCACCGGCATCATCCGGGTGAGTCGCCATCCCCAGGCGGTGGGCCAGGTGCTGTGGTGTGCCACCCACCTGCTCTGGATCGGCACCAGCTTCACCGCCGTGGCCTGCGTGGGGCTGATCGGCCACCACCTGTTCGCCGTCTGGAACGGCGACCGCCGGCTGCTCCACCGGTTCGGCGCCGCCTTCGAGGAGCTGCGGGCCAGCACCTCGGTGCTGCCGTTCGCCGCCGTGCTGGACGGCCGCCAGAAACTGGTGGTGGAGGAATTCCTTCGACCCTCCCAGCTGGGCATCGCCATCGCCATCGGCGTGTTCTGGTGGGCCCACCGCTGGATCGGCCTGGGGGCCACGGCCTTCTCCCGCACCGCCCTGGCCCACTGGCTGGGGTAAGGAGGCCGTCGGGCCGCCGGGGACGGTGGGCAGGCCCCCACAGAGCCGGGGCCGCTTGGGCGAGCCTGCCTACACTCGCCCCAACAGAGCCCTCAGGATGCCCACCGCCTCCGAACTTGCCTGGCTGATTCCGGTGCTGCCCCTGCTGGGGGCCTGCCTCACCGGCCTGGGGCTGATCACCTTCAACCGCACCGTCAACCGCCTGCGCAAGCCGGTGGCCCTGTTTCTGATCACCACGGTGGGCATGGCCGCGGTGCTCAGCTTCGCGATCCTGGCCGAGCAGCTGGCGGGGGCCAGCGGCACCGAGGTGCTGTTCGACTGGGCGGGTGCCGGCACGTTCCACCTGCAGATGGGCTTCCGGGTGGATGCCCTGGGGGCGGTGATGCTCTCGCTGGTCACCACCATCGCCCTGCTGGTGATGGTCTATTCCGATGGCTACATGGCCCACGACAAGGGCTATGTGCGCTTCTTCACCTACCTGGCCCTGTTCAGCAGTTCGATGCTGGGGCTGGTGATCAGCCCCAACCTGCTCGAGATCTACGTGTTCTGGGAGCTGGTGGGCATGTGCTCCTACCTGCTGGTGGGCTTCTGGTACGACCGGGACGCCGCCGCCAACGCGGCCCAGAAGGCGTTCGTGGTCAACCGGGTCGGCGACTTCGGCCTGTTGCTCGGCATCCTCGGCCTGTTCTGGGCCACCGGCAGCTTCGCCTTCGAGGAGATCGGCGAGCGACTCGCGGCGGCGGTGGCCGGCGGCGGCCTGCCCACCGGGGTGGCCGTGCTGCTCTGCCTGCTGGTTTTCATGGGGCCGATGGCCAAGTCGGCCCAGTTCCCCCTGCACGTCTGGCTTCCCGATGCCATGGAGGGCCCCACCCCGATCTCCGCCCTGATCCACGCGGCCACCATGGTGGCCGCTGGCGTCTTCCTGGTGGCCAGGCTGCAGCCGGTGTATGAGCCCTTCCCGCTGGTGCAGGCGGTGATCGCCGTGATCGGCACGATCACCCTGTTCCTGGGAGCCTCCATCGCCCTCACCCAGATGGACCTGAAGAAAGGGCTGGCTTACAGCACCGTCTCCCAGCTGGGCTACATGATGCTGGCCATGGGCTGCGGCGCCCCGGTGGCGGGCATGTTCCACCTGGTCACCCACGCCTTCTTCAAGGCGATGCTGTTCCTGGGCTCCGGTTCGGTGATCCACGCCATGGAGGAGGTGGTGGGCCACGAGCCGGTGCTGGCCCAGGACATGCGCCTGATGGGCGGCCTGCGCAAATTCATGCCCGTCACCTCCGCCACCTTCCTGGTGGGCTGCGTGGCCATCAGCGGCATTCCGCCCCTGGCGGGCTTCTGGAGCAAGGACGAGATCCTCGGCCAGGCCTTCAACAGCTTTCCGCTGCTCTGGGCCATGGGCTTCATCACCGCCGGGATGACGGCCTTCTACATGTTCCGGCTCTATTTCCTCACCTTCGAGGGCCCCTTCCGCGGCCAGGACGCCGCCATCCGCTCCCAGCTGCTGACCGCAGCAGGCAAGGTGTCAGCCGAGGGCTCCGAGGAGGGTCACGCCGGCCATGCCAGCCATCCCCATGAATCGGGCTGGCAGATGGCCGCACCCCTGGTGGTGCTGGCGGTGCCGTCGGTGCTGATCGGCCTGCTGGGCACCCCCTGGAACAGCCGTTTCGGCAACCTCGTGGATCCCGCCGAGGCCGCCGAGGTGGCCGAGCATTTCCACTGGAGCGAATTCCTGCCCCTGGCCGGCGCCTCGGTGGCCATCTCCAGCCTGGGCATCGGCATTGCGGTGCTGGCCTATGCCCTGCACCGCATCGATCTGGCCACCGCCGTGGCAGGTCGCTTTCCGACCATCAATCGCTTCCTCGCCAACAAGTGGTACCTGGATGCCATCAACGACAAGCTGTTCGTCCAGGGCAGCCGCCGGCTGGCCCGACAGGTGCTCGATGTGGATTCCAAGGTGGTGGACGGCGTGGTCAACCTCACCGGCCTGCTCACCCTGGGCAGCGGCGAGGGTCTCAAATACTTCGAGACCGGCCGCGTGCAGTTCTATGCCCTGATCGTGTTCGGCGGTGTGATCGGTCTGGTGCTGCTGTTCGGCGCCTTCGGTTGAGGCGCTCCCTCCAGACCGTTCGATGATGGAGAGGCCCGGGAGCCCGCGGAAGGTGAGGCTGGCGAGGGAGCCCCACCTGGAACTGAAGGTTTTCTACCTCTGGGATCTGGGGGTCTCCGAGGCCCGTGACCCGGGTTTCCTCAAACCGCTGCAGTGGGACATCCCGCTGCTGGACGGCTACCGGCACGTCTTCATTCCGAACCGCTCGAGGAACCCGGGCAACCATCATTTTCTGGGCTACATCAACCCTTCCCTCAACCGGGCCGTCGCGGCATGGCAACCCGACGTGGTCCTGGTGATGAACTACGCCTTCCTCAGCTATCTGCTGCTGCTGATCGATCCCCGCTTCTGGTCCATCCCCTTCCTGTTCCGTGGCGACTCCCACGACCTGGCCCGCTCCGGCGGGATCAGGGCCTGGCTGGGTCAGGCCCTGCGGCGGCTGATTTTCCGGCGGTTCTCCGCCTTCCTGGTGGTGGGCCAGGCCAATCGCACCTACTACCGACGTTGTGGTGTGCCTGCCTCCCGGCTCATCGATGCCCCCCATGCGGTCGACAACGACCGGTTCCTGGCCGCCGCCGATGATGCCCGCCGCGAGGCGCTGGCGCTGCGGGAGCGGCTGGGCATTGCAGCCCATCACACCGTGGTGCTGTTCGTCGGCAAGTTCGTCGATGTCAAGCGGCCCTTCGACATCCTCGAGGCCTTCGGGCAACTGCCGGCGACCCTGCTGGACGGCGCGGGCTGAGCAACGTCCATGCTCTGCCTTTCCAGATCCAGCATCTGGGGACGCAGGGCTTTCACCCCTCCCACCTGGATTCCCACCATCACATCCACACGATCCGCTGGATGCTTCCGGTGGTTCTGGGCCTGCAGCGCCGACACGCCATCCGCAAGCTCCGCAACACCATGAACGTCTATGGGTTGGGCGGCGACGGCGGCAAGGGGAACGGGACTCCCTCCCTGAGACTGCGGACCGCCAAGAGCGCCTGGAGGCTGGCCAGCCGGTTGGGCGGCAGCCGCCTGCCACAGGTGTTCACCGGCCTGCATATCTTTCTGGCCGATCCCTCCCGAGCCGAATTTCTCTCGGCCGCCTCGATCGAACTGATGTGCCACCCCGGCCAGGGGGGGTTCGAGACGGAAACGACCCGGCTGCTCGATCCCTCCAGGCCCCTGCTGGATGGCCGTTACCGACTGCGCACCTACAACGACCTGCTCGCCTGAGTCAGGGCGGGGATCCCAGCGATCTGTGTGACAACGCCCATCCACGCGGTGCCCGGAAGGCCGGTATTTCTACACTCCGCCCAGATGAACAGCACCGTTCTGTGCCCTTTCCCTGGCTGAGCACCGCGATTCTGTTCCCGATCGGCGCGGCTCTGCTGATCCCCTTCGTGCCCGACAAGGGCGACGGCCGTCAGGTGCGCTGGTACGCCCTCGGCGTCGCCCTCACCACCTTCCTCGTCACGGTGGGGGCCTACCTCAACGGCTACGACCCGGCCGATCCCGGCCTGCAGCTGGCGGAGCGGGTCCAGTGGCTTCCCGACCTGGGCCTGGCCTGGTCGGTGGGGGCCGACGGCCTCTCCATGCCCCTGATCCTGCTCACCAGCTTCATCACCGCCCTGGCCTGCCTGGCGGCCTGGCCGGTGACCTTCAAGCCGAAGCTGTTCTATTTCCTGTTGCTGGCCATGGATGGCGGCCAGATCGCCGTGTTCGCGGTGCAGGACATGCTCCTGTTCTTCCTGGCCTGGGAGCTCGAGCTGCTGCCGGTGTACCTGCTGCTGGCCATCTGGGGCGGCAAGAAGCGCCAGTACGCCGCCACCAAGTTCATCCTCTACACCGCCGGCAGTTCCCTGTTCATCCTCCTGGCCGGGCTGGCTATGGGCTTCTTCGGCGGGGGCGCCCCCAGCTTCGAGTACACGGTGCTGGCCGCCAAGCAGTTCGGCACCGGCTTCCAGGTGCTCTGCTACGCGGGCCTGCTGATCGCCTTCGGCGTCAAGCTGCCGGTGGTGCCGCTGCACACCTGGCTGCCCGATGCCCACGGAGAGGCCACGGCACCGGTCCACATGCTGCTGGCGGGGATCCTGCTCAAGATGGGCGGTTATGCCCTGCTGCGTTTCAACGTGCAGCTGCTCCCCGAGGCCCACGTCCAGTTCGCCCCCCTGCTGGTGATCCTGGGGGTGGTCAACATCATCTACGCCGCCCTCACCTCCTTCGCCCAGCGCAACCTGAAGCGCAAGATCGCCTACAGCTCGATCAGCCACATGGGCTTCGTGCTCATCGGCGTGGGCAGCTTCAGCGCCCTGGGCACCAGCGGGGCCATGCTCCAGATGATCAGCCATGGCCTGATCGGAGCCAGCCTCTTCTTCCTGGTGGGTGCCACCTACGACCGCACCCACACCCTGCAGCTCGATGAGATGGGTGGGGTGGGACAGAAGATGCGCAAGATGTTCGCCCTCTGGACGGTCTGCTCCCTGGCCTCCCTCGCCCTGCCGGGCATGAGCGGTTTCGTGTCGGAGCTGATGGTGTTCGTGGGCTTCGCCACCAGCGAGGCCTACAGCCTGAGCTTCCGCATCGTGATCGCCGTGCTCGCGGCCATCGGCGTGATCCTCACGCCGATCTACCTGCTGTCGATGCTGCGGGAGATCTTCTTCGGCAAGGAGAACCCCCAGCTGGCCTCCTCCCACACCCATCTGGTGGATGCGGAACCCCGGGAGATCTACGTGATCTCCTGCCTGCTGGTGCCGATCATCGGCATCGGCCTCTACCCCCGTCTGGTCACCGACAGCTACCGGGCGGCGATCGAGGCCCTGGTCGACAGGGAGGCCACCGCCCTGGTCAAGGTGGGGCGGCCGCCCATGAAGGCGGTGATGGCCGGAGGAGCCTTCGCCAACCTGCCTCCCGCCCTGCTGCACGCCCCGGCCCTGGGCTGAAGCGCAAGCTCTTCCGACCGTCCGGGGGGCCGGTTACGAAACCCTGCGCAGCCCCCTGGCGCCTCCGCCTGCCTGCGGAGAGGATGCTTACGCTCCTGCATCGCACAGCAAGCGTCCCCATGCGGCAGATCAACTTCCTCCTGATCTTCAGCTTCGGCCTGGCGACGGTGATGTTCACCCTGGAGAACACCACCGCGACCACGGTGCACTTCCTCCCGGGGGTGAGCACCACCCTGCCCCTGGCGGCCCTGCTCCTGCTGGTGGGGGGCATCGGTGCCACGGCCGCCTGGATCTACGCCGTCTGGAGCGGGGTGGTGAAGAAGGTCGAAACCCTGCAGGACGGCGGCGAGGCGGAGGCCCAGCAGGTGCGCATCAGCGAACTGGAGAACGACCTGCGCCGCTACCGGGCCACGGTGGATGCCCAGCTGGGACTGCTCCCCGCCGCCGGCGAGAGCTCGGCCCGCACGGGCGATGAGGATGGTGACGAGAGCCTCTCCCTGGCGATGGACTGAGCCGGAGAGGGCGGGCTCCGGGCCCATTTCGTCGTGATGACGACTGGTCCCTCACGGCCTCAGCCGGTAGCTTGCCGGTGGAAGCCCTTCCCTGAGCAGGACAACGCGCGTGGCTGAAGCGGGCGCCAGGCTGGCCATCCGGTTGCTGCAGGACGCGGCCGAACGGGGTGACATCGACCCCTGGGACGTCGATGTGATCGCCGTCGTCGACGGCTTCCTCGACCAGCTGCGCCAGCGCATCGAGCTGCCCCGCCGCCTGGCCCTGCAGGGGGGCAGCTACGAGCGGGACCTGGCCGAATCCAGCGAGGCCTTCCTGGCGGCCTCCGTGCTGGTGGGCCTCAAGGCGGAGCTGCTGGAGTCGGCCACCTTTCCTCCCGAACCCCTGATGGAGGACCCCTTCGCCGGGGAAGAGGACGACTCCGACTGGAACAGTGCCGCCATGGTGCTGCCGCGGCGGCCGGAACGCCATCTGCGACGTCGGCCGGTGGCACCGCCGCCCCTGCAGCGCCCCGTCACCCTGGGGGAGCTGATCCGCCAGCTGGAGGACATCGCCGAGCGGCTTGAGCAGGAGGGCGGGGTCGCTCGGACCCGGCCCCGCCACCGCCGCTACAGCGAGCGGGCCGCCATCGCCCAGGTGACCGCCCTGGCCCACCGGGAAAAGCTGCCGGAAACCACCGCAGCCCTCAGCCGCTTCCTGCTGCACTGGGCACCGACAGCCGTGAACACGGCCTGGGTGACCTTCGATGGACTGGTGGCGGCCTGGGCAGAGGCGGTGGACAGCGGCGGCGCCGGGGCGACGGCTGCGGATGACCTCGACCGGGACCGGGTGGGGGTGTTCTGGGCCCTGCTGTTTCTCTCCTCCCAGGGCAAGGTGGAACTGGAGCAGGCCGGGGGGCTCTATGGGCCGCTGAGCCTGCGTCGGCTGCGGGAGGAAACCGCCGAACCAGTGGCGCTTCCGCAGCTCCCTGGCCAGGGGTCAGATAGGGGGCCGGCTCGTGAGGCGATGGCAGCCTGAGCGATCTCCCTAGGCTGTGCCGTGACCTCCGACCTGAAGCGACGCCGATGAAGGCGATGATCCTGGCGGCAGGCAAGGGAACCCGGGTGCGGCCCATCACGCACACCACCCCCAAGCCGATGATCCCGATCCTGCAGAAACCCGTGATGGAGTTCCTGCTGGAGCTGCTCCGGGAGCATGGCTTCGACGAGATCATGGTCAACGTCTCCCATCTGGCGGAGGAGATCGAGAACTACTTCCGCGATGGCCAGCGGTTCGGTGTCCAGATCGCCTACAGCTTCGAGGGCCGCATCGAGGACGGCGAGCTGATCGGGGATGCGCTGGGATCGGCGGGAGGCCTCAAGAAGATCCAGGACTTCCAGCCCTTCTTCGATGACACCTTCGTGGTGCTCTGCGGCGATGCCCTGATCGATCTCGACCTCACCGAAGCGGTACGGCGCCACCGGGAGAAGGGGGCGATGGCCAGCCTGATCACCAAGCGTGTCCCGCGCGACCAGGTGAGCGACTACGGCGTGGTGGTCACCGACGACGCCGGCAGGGTCCTGTCCTTCCAGGAAAAGCCCTCGGTGGAGGAGGCCGCCAGCGACATGATCAACACAGGCATCTATATCTTCGAGCCGGCCGTTCTCGACTTCATCCCCAGCCGGGAACCCTTCGACATCGCGGCCGATCTCTTCCCCAAGCTTGTGGCCTCCGGGGCGCCGTTCTATGCCCTGCCCATGGAATTCGAGTGGGTCGACATCGGCAAGGTGCCCGACTACTGGCAGGCGATCCGCAGTGTGCTCCAGGGCGATGTGCGCCAGGTCCAGATTCCCGGCAAGGAGGTGCGTCCGGGCATCTACGCCGGCCTGAATGTGGCTGCCGACTGGGACAAGATCCACGTGAAGGGCCCCATCTTCGTGGGCGGCATGACGAAGATCGAGAACGGGGTCACGATCATCGGCCCAGCCATGATCGGCCCGAGCTGCCACATCTGCGAGGGCGCCACGATCGACAACTCAATCATCTTCGATTACTCCCGCATCGGCGCCGGGGTGCAGCTGGTGGAGAAGCTGGTGTACGGCCGTTACTGCGTGGATCGCAACGGCGATCACTTCGATCTTCAGGAAGCCGCGCTCGACTGGCTGATCACCGACGCCCGCCGTCAGGACGTGGGCACTCCCTCACCGCAGCAGAAGGCCATGGCCGAGCTGCTCGGCACCGACCTCGCCGTCAGCCACGCCCCCTAGCCCCGCCAGCCGGAGGATCTGGGGGATGCGATGTTCGGCCTTGATCGCCATCAGGTGCACCCCCTGGGCGATCGATCGGTAGGCCGCCACCTGCTCGGCGGCGATCGCCACACCCTCGGCCGCCGGATCGGCGGCGCCGGCCAGGCGCTCGATCAGGGCCTCGGGGATGCAGGCCCCCGGCACCACCCGGTTGATGAACTGGGCATTACGGGCCGACTTGAGCAGAAACACCCCAGCCAGCACCGGCAGTCCCAGAGGAGCGGTGATCTCTTCCACGAAACGGCGCAGGCATCCCGCATCCATCACCATCTGGGTCTGGAGAAAGCGGGCTCCGGCCTCCCGTTTGCGCCGGACCCTGGAGCGGAGCCCGCTCCAGCTGGCCGACTGGGGATCGGCGGCCGCGCCGGGGAAGAGCGCGGTGCCCCCATCGGGGAGATCCCCCTGCACCGGGTCCTCGCCGCCATTGAGCCGCCCCACCAGCTGCAGCAGCCGCACCGCTTCGAGGTCATTCACCGCTCGAGCAGCCGGCTGATCGCCCGCCCGCACCGGATCCCCCGTCAGGCAGAGCAGATTGCGGATGCCGAGGGCGTGGGCGCCGAGCAGATCGGCCTGGAGGGCAATGCGGTTGCGATCGCGACAGGTCATCTGCAGGACCGGCTCGATGCCGGCCTCCAGCAGCAGGCGGCACACCGCCAGGCTGCTCATCCGCATCACGGCTCGGCTGCCATCGGTCACGTTGACCGCGTGCACCAGGCCCCTCAGACCGGCTGCGGCGGCGAGGGTGCGGGAGGCATCGGCGCCGCGGGGAGGGGTCACTTCCGCCGTGACGGCGAACCGGCCGTCCGCCAGGGCCTGTCGAAGCTGCAACGGCCACCTCCAAGACAGGGGCATCATGGAGCAGCAGCTGCCTAGAGTGAAGCTCCGCTGCCCTGGAGCCGATGGCTGAACGCAGGCAACCGGCGCCTTCCCTGTCCCTGGAGCGGCCCATGGTGCACCCACGCAGCGAGCTGTCGGAACGGGAAATCGAGATCATCGAGCTGGTGGCCACTGGCCTCACCAACCAGGAGATCGCCGGCCAGCTCACCATCAGCAAGCGCACGGTCGACAACCATGTCAGCAACATCTTCACCAAGACCGGTGCCAAGAACCGGGTGGCCCTGCTGAACTGGGCCATGGACAACGGCAAGATCTGCCGTGACGGCTTCAACTGCTGTGCCCTGCCCGGCGACGGCCAGGTTCCGCTGCCCGGCTGATCCCTCTCAGCTGACCTCCGCCAGCAGGGCCTGCCGTGCCTCCTCAGGCCAGTCGCTCAGGGGCCGCCGGGCCAGGGCGGCATTGCTGAGGTCACGGCGGCCGGTGATGTCCTGGACACACCAGACGGGCGGGTGAACAGGGCAGTCGACCCTGTCCAGCTCCACCTCCGCCACCACCAGCGGGGCGTTGACACCTCCGAACACGTCCAGCACCCAGTCGCCTCCAGCCAGATCCAGGTCGTAGCGGGTCTTGATCAGCCGATGGTCGCCGAGGGCCAGCAGGTCTTCCCCGTCAGCGGTTGGGATCGGATACTCAAACTCCAGCCGCGCCAGGGGCTGGCCTGCCGGAGCTGCCGCTGCAGCAGCCTGCTGCCGGGGCACCGGTGCCTTGAGGGTGAGGGTAGCCGTTTCGGCTCCCTGGAGAGGGCGGGCCAGTCGCACCCGCAGGGTGAGCCCCTGCGCTTCCGTCACCAGGTAGCCCTGGCGGATCGTGGTCTGCCGAAGCACATGGCCGCGCCACTGGACACCACGGACCAGGAAGCGACGCTCGATTTCCAGGGCCATGGCGAAGGCGGCGGCAGGGAGGCTGATGGGGCGGTCCGCTGGGGGCGCTCAATTGCGGGACGGCTCGCCAGCGGTGAGACTGCCGGCCCAGTGGAGCTTGTGGGTGAGGGTGCGGTAATAGGAGGGACTCTGCTCCAGCTGCAGCATCAGGGAGGGATGGCGTCCCCGCTCCAGGACGCAGCGATCGCCGGGTTCCAGCACGGTGGCATGGGCGCCGTCCTTCCAGAGCCTCACCCTTCGGCTGGCCTCCCCCAGGGGCCAGACCGACAGCCTGGAGCGGGGCGGCACCACCACGGCCCGGCTGGAGAGGCTCATGGGGCAGATCGGTGTGACCACGATCGCCTCGATGCCGGGGTGGAGAATGGGTCCCCCGGCGGCCATGGCGTAGCCGGTGGAGCCGGTGGGCGTGGCGATGATCAGCCCATCGCCCCGGTACTGATCCACCACCTCCCCGTCGATCTCCAGTTCCAGCACGCAGGTGGGCGAGAGTTCATCGAGGCAGGGACGGAAGTAGAAGTCGTTCAGGGCCGCGTGGGGCCCATCACCGACGTCGTCCTGCTCCCCACCTGAGGGGACGTCCCCCTCCTGGGGCACCCCGTCCCCCCGGTCGATCCGCGCTTCCAGCATCATCCGCTGCTGGATGGCGAAACGGTCGTCCCGCAGCCGCTGCCACAGATTGTCGTCCGGCGCCTGGCTGCCGTCGTCGCCGTTGGCCTCACCCCGGAGCCGCAGCAGACGTCGTTCATGGGTGAGGAAGCCCAGGTGACCGCCGACGTTAAAGCTCAGCACCGGCACACCGAAACGGGCCAGATGGCGGGCAGCGCCCAGCACGGTGCCATCCCCACCCAGCACCACGGCCAGATCGGGCAGCTCGGGCTCGGTGGCCAGCAGGCCAGGGAAGGGATTGACGGCCAGCCCGCTGACCGCGGTGGTGACGATCACCCCCTGGGAGCGCAGATCCTGGGCGCAACGGCGTGCCTGACGCTGGGCGGCCTGACTGCCATTGCGCACAATCAGCCAGACCCTCTCAAGCCGCATCGGCCGGCTCGCGGAAACCTGTCACGTCTACCAGCGCAACAGGTTGAAGCGCTCCATGTCCACCGTTTCACGGTTGCGGTAGAGCGACAGCAGAATCGCCAGGCCCACCGCCGCCTCCGCCGCCGCCACGGTGATCACGAAGATGGCGAACACCTGGCCGCGGATCAGCTGGCCATCGAGGTAGTCGGAGAAGGCCATCAGGTTGATGTTGACGGCATTCAGCATCAGTTCGATGCTCATCAGCACCCGCACGGCATTGCGGCTGTTGATCAGGCCCCAGACGCCCGTGCAGAACAGCAGGGCCGCCACGGCCAGGAAGGCCTCAAGGGGAATCGGAGACGCGGCGTCGGAGATCATGGCTTGGAGAGCAGGGTGGGCTCGGGAGTTGCTTTCTCAATCAGCAGGGGGGTGCGATCCTTCTCGATCAGTCCCTGGTCGGCCGGTTCACCGGTGATCACATCGGTGCTGAAGACATCGCGTCGGGCGAGCACGATGGCGCCGATCATGGCCATCAGCAGCAGCACCGAGGCCAGCTCGAAGGGCAGCAGATAGTCGGTGAAGAGATGCTCGCCGATGCGGATGGTGGCTTCCTCGCCCACCGGGACCGGACCGGGCAGGGCCCAGGGGGTGGTGAAGGCCACCCGCAGCAGCAGGGCGAACAGCCCGCCGCACACCGCACCGGAGAGCAACCGGCGCACCAGCAGACCGGGGATGGCCGCGAGGGTTTCCTTCTTGTTCACCAGCATGATCGCGAACAGGATCAGGACGTTGACGGCGCCGACGTAGACGAGGATCTGGGCCGCCGCCACGAAGCTGGCGTTGAGCAGCAGGTAGAGACCGGACACCGACAGGAAGACGCCGCCGAGCAGAAAGGCCGAATAGACGATGTTGGGGAGCAGCACGACGCCCAGGGATCCGGCCACCACGGCGGCGGACAGCACCAGGAAGCAGATCTGCTGGGTGGTGGAGGCGATCGTCATCAGGAAGCTCCGGTGCTGTCGGAAGGGGCGGCTCCAGCCGGGGTGGCCTTGGGCAGGGTCTCCAGCACCTGGGCGGGGAGCTGGCCGGCCCGGGGCGCATCGGCGGGCACCCCATGGGGGTCCATGGCGCCCTTGGGAAGGTAGGCCAGTTCGCGCAGGGCGAACACCGCCGGATCGGAGGTGACGCTGGTGGGCAGGCGGCCGAGGGCGACGTTGTCGTAGTTGAGGCTGTGGCGATCAAAGGCCGCCAGTTCGTATTCCTCGGTCATGGAGAGGCAGTTGGTGGGGCAGTACTCCACACAGTTGCCGCAGAAGATGCACACCCCGAAATCGATCGAGTAGTTGCGCAGTTCCTTCTTCTTGGTGGCCTTGTTCATCACCCAGTCGACCACCGGCAGATTGATGGGGCATACCCGCACACACACCTCACAGGAGATGCACTTGTCGAGTTCGTAGTGGATCCGGCCCCGGTAACGCTCCGAGGGGATCAGCTTCTCGTAGGGATACTGCACCGTGATCGGCCGCCGGCGCAGGTGGTCGAAGGTCACCGCCAGACCCTGGGTCATGGTCTGGGCCGCGCTCACCGCGTCCCGGGTGTAGTCACCGACTTGCTTGAGAAACCCGAACATGGCTGGAAGCGAGGGGGGTTACGGGGTGGGCACCATGATGGCCCCGAAGGAGCCAGGTTGTTGGTATCCGTGGACCGGGTTCAGCCGCCGAAGGCGGCCGGGAAGGCCAGCTTGAGCCCTGCGGTGACCAGCAGGTTGACCAGGGCGATGGGCAGCAGGAACTTCCAGCCCAGGTCGAGCAGCTGGTCGATCCGCACCCGGGGGGTGGTCCAGCGCAGCAGGATCGCGAAGAAGACCAGCAGGTAGGCCTTGAGGATCGTGCTGACGATGCCGATCGAGCCGGTGATGACCTGCACCAGGGGGGCATCGGGAGAGACCCCCAGCCAGCCGGTGATCCATTCCACCGGGATCGGGAAGCTCCAGCCGCCCAGGTAGAGCACCGACACCAGCAGGGCGGAGAGCACCAGGTTGATGTAGCTGCCCAGATAGAAGAGGGCGAACTTCATGCCGGCGTACTCGGTCTGGTAGCCGGCCACCAGCTCCTCCTCCGCCTCCGGCAGGTCGAAGGGCAGCCGCTCGCACTCGGCCAGGGCGCAGATCCAGAAGATCACGAAGCCCACCGGCTGGCGCCAGATGTTCCAGCTGAAGATGCCGGCGCCGGTCTGCTGGGCGACGATGTCGACGGTGCTGAGGGAGTTGCTCATCATCACCACCGCCAGCACCGCCAGGGCCAGGGGAATCTCGTAGCTGATCGACTGGGCCGCAGCCCGCAGGCCTCCCAGGAGGGAGTACTTGTTGTTGCTCGAGTAGCCGCTCATCAGCAGGCCGATGGGCTGAATGCTGCTCAGGGCGATCCAGAGGAAGATGCCCACGCCCACGTTGCTGATCAGCAGGTTCTGACCGAAGGGCACCACCAGCCAGGACAGGATCACCGGCACCACCACCAGCACCGGCCCGAGGCTGAACAGGAGGGTGTCGGCCCGGGCCGGAATGATGTCCTCCTTGAACACCAGCTTGAGGCCGTCGGCGAGGGGCTGGAGGACGCCCAGGGCGCCGGCGTACTCCGGGCCGATCCGCTGCTGCACCGCGGCGGAGATCTTGCGCTCCAGCCACACGCTCACGAGAACGCCGACCACGGCGCCCACCAGCACCAGCAGCATCGGCAGGGGCAGCCAGAGCAGACGGGCCGCCCCGGCCGTCAGCCCCGCGTTCTGGGCCAGATCGATGAAGCTCGACTGGAGGTCGAGCCCGGGGGCGACGACGGCGGCACCCAGCAAGCCAGTGGACAGCATCAGAGAACTCCGGTGGAGGGGAACCTAGGGGGTCAGGGGGCGGCCGGACAGAAATCAGCCCGGGACGGGACGGCTCTCGAGGGGAAGCCAGCCCCGCTCGCTGCAGCCCGTGTAGATCTGCGAGGGACGGTAGATGCGGTTGGCACCCAGTTGTTCCTTCCAGTGGGCAAGCCATCCTGCCGTACGGGCGATGGCGAAGATGGGGGTGAACAGGTCGCGCGGAATACCGAGTTTTCGGTACACCAGTCCGGAGTAGAAGTCGACGTTCGGGAAGATGCCCTTCGGCCCCAGCTTGCGGGCCGCCACCTCCTCGAGCCTGAGGGCCACGTCGTACATGGCGTCGTGACCGAAGCGCTGGAATAGCTCCTCCGCCAAGCCCTGCAGGATCACGGCTCGGGGATCCTTGACCCGATATTCACGATGACCGAAGCCCATGATCTTCTGCTTCTCGGCGATGGCCCGGTCGAGCCAGGGCTCCACCTGGTCGATGCTGCCGATCTGGTCAAGCATGTCGAGCACGTCCTCGTTGGCGCCGCCGTGCAGCGGCCCGGCCAGGGTGCCCACCGCCGAGGCCACCACGGCGTAGGGGTCGGTGAGGGTGCTGGCCGTGACCCGGGCACTGAAGGTGCTGGCGTTGAGGCTGTGCTCCGCGTGCAGGATCAGGCAGGCATCGAAGATCCGGGCCGCCAGGGGATCGGGCTCCCGCTCGGTGAGCATGTAGAGGAAGTTGGCCGAGTAGGCCAGGTCGTCGCGGGGCTGGATCGGATCCTGGCCTTTGCGGATCAGTTGGAACGCCGCCACCATCGTGGGGATCTTGGCGATCAGACGCACCACCGCGTCGACGATGTACTGGGGGTCGTAGAGGGCCCGGCGGGAATAGAAGAGCCCCAGGGAGGCGGCGCTGGCCTGCAGGGCATCCATGGGGTGTCCCGTGGCCGGGAAGCACTTCATCATGTCGCGGATGCGGAAACTCACCCGCCGGTGCATCTGCACCTCCTGCTCGAATTCCCGCAGTTGGAAAATGGTGGGGAGTTCCCCCCAGATCAGCAGATAGGCGGTTTCGAGGAAGCTGCTGTGACTGGCCAGCTGCTCGAGGGGATAGCCCCGGTAGGTGAGCAGCCCCTTCAGGCCGTCGATGTCGCAGATGGCCGACTGGGTGGCGGGCACCCCCTCCAGACCCGGCCGGAAGGGGGGCGTCGTCGGCTCCGGCGGGAGAGGGGTGCCCTGAGGGTGATTCGCCTCTGGGTTGCACTCCGCCGCCATGCCGTTTCCTGTGGGTGGCATGAACTTAGGCGCAGGAAACCGGGATTGACGTAGCGCCCGCTGCCGGCTCAGGGGCAGGGCAGCCAGAGTTTCGGGCGCACCAGCCACTCCAGACGGGCACTCCCGGCCAGGGGGGTGCCGGTCTCGGCGGGAGGAAGCCGCAGCAGGGCCATGCCCGCCTTGCGCAGGCTGATGGCTCCGGGCTCGGCCCCCAGCAGCCGGGCGGCCAGCAGACCCAGATCGGGCTCGTGGCCCACCAGAAGCAGCCGTCGCGGGAAAGGCGATGGGGGTTCCGAGGCCGCAGGGGCGGAACCAGCGTCCCCCCCCGCAACCAGCCAGACCGGCAGCAGCGGCAGGGGATCGCCTCCTGGCTCCAGGGCCTGGGCCAGCTCAAGGGCATCGGCCATTCCGGCCGCCAGGGCGATCTCCCCGGTCTGCCGGGCCCGGGCAAGGGGGCTGGAGAGGAGCCGGTCGGCCTTCAGACCCAGCTGGGCGGCCCGGTCCAGCACCGCCCGGGTGCGGATCCGGCCGGTGGAGGTGAGCTCCCGGCCCGGGTCGAGGAGGCCGGGACGACGCTCCTCGGCGATGCCGTGGCGCAGCAGCAGCAGTTCCCTTGCCTGTGCGGCCATCCTCAGGGGGCTCCGAAGTCGAGGCGACCCTGCACCACCAGGCCGTCGGGCTCTCCCTTCAGGGCCAGGGCCAACCCCTCGACCGGATCGGAGAGGGAGCCGCCGGCCAGGGCGGTGAGGCGCTGCCACGGCTGCCAGGCGGCCAACAGGGACCGGGCTCGGGGACCCTCCAGGGCCCATTGCAGGGTCGCGTCAGGACCGGCAAGCGCCTCCAGCTGCTCCTGCGGGCGGCGGCCGCCCTTCCTGAGAGGCCCGTCGAAGCGCTCCAGCTGACCCAGGGATTCGCCCCACCAGGCCTGGTCGTCCCGCTGCCAGCGCCAGCCTGCCAGCGGAGCCTGCAGCTGCTCGGGCTTGCCGTCCCGGCGTCCGGAGCCGGCCTGCAGCCGGGTCCAGACCCGCAGCGGATGGCCGTCGACCTCCAGTGGGGCGGCGATCAGTCCCTGGTCCGCCAGGGCGGCCTCCACCACCGCGGCATCAGGCCGATCGGCCGCCGTGCCGAGCAGCCACTGCTCACCAGTGGAGGCGGCCAGCAGCGGCCCGGCCGCGGAGGCCCTCACCAGGGCCGGCAGCGGACCCGCCGAGCCATCGCCCCCCACCATCCTCGAAAGCAGGGGCTGCAGCAGGGGAATCGTGGCCACCGCGGCCGGATCCTGCACCAGGGCGAGGCTGGCGGCAGGACCGCGCAGCCCCTCCAGCAGCTCCCGGCCCAGCCCCGCGTCCGCGCCCACCACGGGCAGCACCGTTTCCGGCGGCAGCCCCAGCAGGCCGTTCAGCCGCAGGCCCCGCCCCTCGGGCCTCAGGGCCACAAGCAGATCCCCGGGCCGCTGGTCGGCCCCCACCGGCAGGGGCAGGCCCAGCCAGCGCTCGAGGGCCGCAGGTCCGGCCTGGAGCAGGGCGGCACCGGAGCCCAGGCGGCGCAGTCCGTCCTGGAAGGAGGGCTGGCCGGCCTGGTTGAGCTCGGCGATCTGGGACACGTCGAGGGCCTGCTCCAGAACCCCACGGCCCGAGGCGATCAGTACCAGGTCGTCATCCACCAGGGCCGTGGCCAGGGGCATGGGTGAGCGTCCGAGCAGGGCCCCCTGGCCGCTGATCAGACCCATGCCCCGGTAGGTGCTGATCTGCAGATCCGTGCCAGCCAGGCTGCGGGTCTGCCAGAAACGCTGCAGGAAGCGACGGGCACCGTCGTCGTCGCGGCTGCCCAGGGCCAGCAGCCAGCCTCCCCGGGAGGGCGCTGCTGCCGCAGCGGAGCCGGCCGGGCCACCGGGGGAGGGGGGTGGCTCGAACAGGGCAAGGCCGACCGGTGCCGCCAGCCAAGAGCGCAGTTCGCCGTCGTAGTCGAGCCCCGCGGCGGCGAAGGCCCCGTCGCGCAGGCGGGCCACCGCCTCCGCCGCCTGGCGCCGCTGACGGGGCGGGGCAACGGCCCTGGCGTAGTCCACCGGCTGGTCGCCGTCGCTGAACAGGTACAGGCTGAGGGGCGCCTCGCGGGGCACGAACCGGGCGGCCCGGGGAATCCCCAGGGGCAGGCGCTGAAGCCGCAGGGCACTGCGCTGCCACACCAGCCACCAGCCACCGAGCCCCAGTCCGAACACCACCAGCACCAGGGCCAGCAGCACCGCCAGGAAAGGGCGGGCCTTCATGCTTTCTCAGCAGGATGGCTCCATCCTGACGCCACCCCCCCCTCCCACGCCCGCCATGGACGAGCCGACCCGCCCGGGGACCCCCCGGAGCCTTCCCGCAGCGGAGCTGCAGCGCCGGCTCGAGGCGGGGGAACCGCTACAGATCGTGGACGTGCGCGAGGACGCCGAACTGGCCCTGGCCCGCCTGCCCCACGCGGTGCTGCATCTGCCCCTGAGCCGCCACGGGGAATGGATGCCCCAACTGGCGAACCGGCTGGGGCGGAGCCAGCCGGTGGTGGTGCTCTGCCATGGCGGCATCCGCAGCTGGGACTTCGGCTGCTGGCTGATCCAGGAGCAGGGCTACGACGACGTCTGGAATCTGCAGGGCGGGATCGATGCCTGGAGCCGGGAGGTGGACCCCGGGGTGCCCCGTTACTGACCCCCCGTCACTGATCCCCCGTTACCAAGCCACTGAGAAGAGCGGGGAAAGGGCATCGCCTGCCTAGGATCGATCTTCCGGTTTTCTTTCACTCCCCCTACCCAGCTTTTGGATACATTGCCGCGCCGACAAGAGGAGGTGCTGCGGGCCACGGTGCGGCATTACGTGGACACCGTCGAACCCGTGGGCAGCCACACCCTGGTGCGGCGTTTCGGGCTGCCGGCCAGTCCCGCCACCGTGCGGACGGCCATGGGGGCGCTGGAGCAGCGCGGTCTGCTGACCCAGCCGCACACCTCCGCCGGCCGGATCCCCAGCCAGCGGGGCTATCGGCTCTACGTGGATCAGCTGCTGCCGGCTCCGGGGGCCGCCGCCCTTCAGCTGGAGCGGGAACTGGCCGGGCTGAGCCTGCAGTGGGCAGCCCTCGATGACCTGCTGCTGCACCTGGCCCGCCGTCTGGCCGATCTGACTGGCCTGCTGAGCCTGATCACCCGTCCCCAGCGGCCCAGCCCCCTGCTGCAGGCGGTGCGGCTGGTGCCCAGTGGCGACCGGCTGCTGGTGTTCCTCGTCCAGGGTCCCGACTTCAGCACCAGCCTCAACCTGCGCCTGGGCGCCGGTCTGGAGGAGGAGCTGCCGATCCTGGAGCGCTGGAGCAACCAGCAGCTGCGGGAATGCGGCCATGGCCGCATTCCCTGGGAACGGCTGCCGGCGGAACTGCGGCGCAGCGGCGGCCTGCTGCGCCAGGCCCTGGAAAGCCACGGCAGGATCCGCAGCGAGGAGCTCGATGCGGTGGTGGCGGCGGGCCTGGGCGGTCTGCTGAGCCAACCGGAATTCAGCCACACCTCCAGCCTGCTGCCCCTGGTGCAGCTCGTGGAGCATGGTCCCCGCGCCGTGCTGGGCCCCGCCGGCGGCGGCGACACCGCATCGACTGACACCATCTGGATCGGAAGCGAGCATCCCCATGCGGCCCTCGGCCGCTGCTCCGTGGTCCAGGCCACCTACCGCTCGGGCCACGGCGGCCGCGGCCAGGTGGCCCTGGTGGGGCCCATGCGCATGGCCTACGCCACGGCCCGCGCGGCAGTGCAGTCGGTGGCCACGATCCTGGAGAGGCTGCTGAGCTGATGACCTATTGCCTCGGCTTCCTGCTCGACAGCGGCCTGGTGCTCGCCTCCGACTCCCGCACCAACGCTGGGGTGGACTACATCTCCTGCTACAGCAAGATGCATGTGCTGGAGCCGGCTCCCGATCGGCTGTTCGTGCTGATGGCTGCCGGCAACCTGGGCACCACCCAGGCGGTGCTGAACCGCATCCGCCGCGACATCGAGAACCACGGGGCCGGCCCCAGCCCCCAGTGGGCCCGCAAGGATGATCCTCCGGCAGGGCCGGATCTGCTCACGGCCCGCTACCTGTTCGAGGTGGCCGACTACATCGGCCGGCTCAACGTGATGGTGCAGAAGGAATTCAACCCCAACCTGCGCCAGGCGGGGGCCAGCGGCGAAGCCAGCTTCATCCTCGGCGGCCAGATCGCCGGCCAGCCCCACGGCCTCTACATGATCTATCCCCAGGGCAACGCGATCATGGCCACCGCCGACACACCCTTCCTGCAGATCGGTGAGACCAAATACGGCAAACCACCGCTGGATTACATCGGCCATGTGGGTCTGTCCCTGGAGGATGCCGCCCGCCTCTGCCTGGTGTCGGAGATCGTCACCCGCCGTTCCAACCTGACCGTGGGGCCACCTTTTGAAATCGCCCTTGTGCGCAGGGACTCGCTGAAGGTGGGCCGCCATCTGAAGCTGGACAAGGACGCTGCCGAGATCACACGCACCATGGAGGTGTGGACACGACACATGAAGGAGGGGGTCAACAAGCTGCCCCGCTTCCCGTGGGAACAGGATCCTCTCTGACAGGGCCTGCCGCCCCAGGCCGGGGCAGATGTAGGAGCCGCTGGTGCTGGATCCTGCTGAGCAGAACGCGCCATACGCAGTAGCTTTCGAAATCAAGTTGCCATCCACTGACCCACCCGTCAGGCCTGCAGGTCTGGGGAAAGGGCTGATGAATGGCCTGCATCCCTTCCTGCGCATCCCCTCCTGTCTTGCCGAAGAAGATGCCTACAAGAAGCGGGCTGCTGAACACGGCCGCGATAGCCGCCGCATCAGGACTGTTCCTTTACCTGGGATGGCTTGTCCTGTATCGCCTTGCTTTGATGCCCGGCCTCCACGCCGATGAAGCGAGATTTGGTCTGGCAAGCCTTGATGTGCTGCAGCGGGGCATCCAAACCATCCATGGCGTCAATCACCGCACCGGAGCCGCCTATCCATGGCTTGTCTCCGTCGCCTTTCGCCTCGGGGGGACCAGCGTCTGGACCCTGCGAAGCGTGGGAGCCATTGCCAATCTCCTCGCCGTTGCCCTGCTGACCTGGTCACTGCACAGGTACAGAAGCAAGAGGGCGGTTGCCTTCTTACTTCTGATCGTGGTGTGCTCTCCTTTCATTGTCGTCAATGCCCGCGTTGCGTGGGAAGTCACTGCCCTGCAGTTTCTCCTGGTCAGCATTCAGATCAGCATCCTGCTGGGTGCCATCCATCAAGGAAGAATGAACAACGGTGCAGGCCTGGCTTTCGCCATCACATCGTCATTGGGCGTGTTCAACCATTTCATCTTCCTCTCCAATCTTTTTGCCTTCTTTCTGAGCTCTGCCTGTCTTTACGTTCTGAGCGCCTCCGACAGCCATCAAAAGACGTTCGCGTCAAGACTATTACATCTTTCAATCCTCACCGTTGCCTTCGCAGCCATTCTGATTGTCCTCAAGCCAATCATCGGCGATGCCCAGAGACAATGGCTTGTGGCGGTGATTTTCATGGTGGCGTTCGTCCTTTGTTTTTCTTCATTTGTGAGCCGCTCTTCTGCTGATTTCTGTGAGCAGATGATCGCCAGGCTCTGCCAGCGCCTGGCCGAGGCCGGAAAAGCGATACTGCCTCTGGCCAGGCATGTCCAAGCCCGACAGTTCGGCCTTGCCACCGTGATCACGGCCGCTGTCATCATTGGGCTCATGGCCGACTTTGGGGGCAGAAGTCCGTGGGTTCTTTATACCAAACACACCTGGGGACTTCTTGGCTCACTGACCAGCGTGCTACCGCTTCAGAGGATCATGATGCATCCTCTTCAGGATGACTACCTGATCATCTCTCATGGGTTCTGGATCGTTCTGCTGGGCATCTATGCGTGGTTGACCTCCAGGGTCATCCTGGCGGCCATCAAGACCAAGGGCGCAACCTGCGACATCGACCTGATCTTTTATCTCTATCCAATATTTGCCTTTGTCGTCTTACCAATTTTCGTGCAGCTGAGTTCTGAGCGCTATTATCTGATCACTTGTTATCTGATGGTTTCCTGTGTCCCGATCCTCTTGGCTTCACCACCCTCAAAGGAGGTTTTTGCCTACCCATTTTTTCAACCGAAACGTCCACTCGCTTTCGTTGCCACTGGCATGCTGCTCTTGCTTATCCTGAGCGATGCGATCAGCGCACAGCGCACCATCCTGGCATCCATTGGGCGCGACAACAGCCAGACCGAGGGATTCACGATCACCTATCCCGGCTATTCAGACACCTCGTTGCATTTCGCCGACACTGCGAAACTATACAACGACCTGAAGGATCAGCAGGTCTGTCGAAACATCAAGGCCAACTTTTTCATCCTCGAACCTCTCAGATTCTATCGCGCGATTGATGGCGACCGGTGCTCTGGAAATCGATATGCCCAGATCACCTATTGTGAATCCTGCTCCCAGCCGGGCGATCATTTTGAGGTGCTTGTGAAAAACAGGTGATCAGATCACTTTGGGATCCAAGGGCAGAAAAGGGGCCACGGAGCTGAGTGCTACCGAGGCACACCCTCAGCAAGGCGCTCAGAAAGGACGCTGCAGCCCCAGGACACGCAAGTAGAAATATATCTGCAGGATGATGCCTACGGGTGCACTGGCAAGCCACCCATAGACGCTCCAGGAAACAACCTGAACACCCCAGAGGCCCAGTCCAAGCGGTGCCATCCAGCCAGGCATGATCAACGTCTGCAGCTGATGCGGGAAGCGGGAGAGTTCTGCAAATTTCACCTGCCAGGTCATCGGGGTCTCAATGGCCAGAACAAACGCCGTCATCAGACAGAGAACCACCCATCGACCATGGTCCCAGGAGTGATAGAAGACGGGTGCCATGATCAGAAACTGACAGAGCGCAGCCGCCACGAAGAACCAGGCACGCCGTGGGGATGCGCGACCGATCACCGCTGCCAGAAGCACCACTCCGCTGATGCTTACCAAAACAAGGATCAACCAGAAGGGGAAACCAAAATGAAGCTGGGACAGCACGCCTTGCGAATCAGCGATGTACCTTTCGCTTGGCAGGGGAAGCCAAGCAATGGCCCCTTTGGGTCCCGTGAATGGCAAACCCGGAGCAAAGGCGCTCTTCCAGGACAGTGCGATCGCATCGGCACGTTCGTCGGTTCCTCGGAAGAACAGAATAGCGACGAAAGATGTGAGGGGAATGAACAGCCAGAGCAGGCTGGCGCAGGCCCCGCGCGCGGCACGCCTGAAGTTGGAGCCCTCGGCAGATTCACGCAACAGCATCAGAAGCGCAAGGGAGGGGAGCGCAAGGAAAGCGATCAGCTCATGCGAAAGGATGCCAACCAATAACAGGAGACTGGCGATGCCATCAGAAAGGGCCTTTCGGTGCGTGCACACGAGCTTCACCGCCAGGGCAAAGAGCAGAAGAATCAGTAAGTCCTTCCGGATCAGTATGCGATCTACGAACACCGGATAGCCAAGCAGAGGTGTCGTCAGCAACACCCATCTGGGCACGATTCCCGAAGATTGACGCCAGAGATAGATGCCGAAAGCGAGATAAAGAAATAGGCAGGAAATGACAATACTCAGATTTGGCGCAAGCTGAAACTTCTCATGCAGGCCATGGATGAGGGCACCCGGCAACCCCCTGCGCTGGAACCCACCGGCATAGTTGATCAACCATTCCGTCAGTCCGTAGTTGGTGGTGAAATCAAGCTGCCTGGCCGCCAAGAAGAAGGCTGCAACCAGCCGCTCCAGGAGCCGGGCCCCGAAGGCAAGGCCAAAGAGGATGAGAAGGCCCCTGTCGTATGACTTCTGGGTCTGGCTTCCCGTGGGGATCTCCGCCATGGCCGCTTCCTGGCATCAGCGGGAGCCTAATTCGCCCCCCTGGAGACAGCCACAGCCGGGCTGCGCACCTCTCCCCTGACCGCCGGGGCGGGGCGGCGGCCAGGCTCCAGACCGGATCAGATGCCGTTTCCCAGCTTCTCGGCCACCGTGTTGACGTCCTTGTCGCCGCGGCCCGAGAGGTTGAGCACCACCTCGGTGCCGGGGGCCAGCTGGGGGCAGAGGGTTTCGAGCCAGGCAAAGGCATGGGCCGTCTCCAGGGCGGGGATGATCCCCTCCAGTTCGCTCACCCGCTGCAGGGCCTCCAGGGCCTGGCCGTCGGTGACGGCGGCGTATTCGGCCCGGCCGATCTCACGCAGATAGCTGTGCTCCGGACCCACGCCGGGGTAATCGAGGCCGGCGCTGATCGAGTGGGCCTCCTGCACCTGGCCCTCACTGTCCTGCAGCAGCAGGCTCATGGCACCGTGCAGCACCCCCACGCGCCCTTCGGTGATCGTGGCGGCATGGCGGCCGGTGGCCACGCCCTCCCCGGCGGCCTCGACGCCGATCAGGCGCACGCCGGTGTCCTGCACGAAGGGATGGAACAGGCCCATGGCATTGGAGCCGCCGCCGACACAGGCGATCAGGACATCCGGCAACCGGCCGAAGGCCTCGGCGCACTGGCGCTTCGTCTCCTGGCCGATCACGGCGTGGAAATCCCTGACCAGCATCGGGTAGGGGTGGGGCCCGGCCACCGACCCGAGGATGTAGTGGGTGGTCTCCACATTGGTCACCCAGTCGCGGATGGCTTCGCTGGTGGCGTCCTTGAGGGTGGCGGTGCCGGCGGTCACCGGCTGGACCGTGGCCCCCAGAAGCCGCATCCGGAACACGTTGAGGGCCTGGCGGCGCATGTCCTCGGCGCCCATGTAGATCAAGCACTCCAGCCCGAAGCGGGCACAGACCGTGGCCGTGGCCACCCCGTGCTGGCCGGCGCCCGTCTCGGCGATGATCCGCTGCTTGCCCATGCGCAGGGCCAGCAGGGCCTGGCCGAGGGCGTTGTTGATCTTGTGGGCACCGGTGTGATTGAGGTCCTCGCGCTTCAACCAGAGGCGAGGCCCCCCGTCCGGACGGCGGTAACGGGCCGTGAGTCGTTCCGCCTCATAGAGGGGCGTGGGACGGCCCACGTAATGGCGCAGAAGATGGTCGAGACGGGCGGTGAAGGCGGGATCCGCCCAGGCCTCGGCCGCCGCGGCCTCCAGTTCCGCCAGGGCGGGCATGAGGGTCTCGGGCACGTACTGGCCGCCGAAGGGGCCGAAACGGCCGAGGCCATCGGGGCGGACCGAAGGCAGCAGGTCGGCCGGCTCGGCGCTGCGGGGAGAAACGCTGCTGGTCACCGGCGGAGCGAGCAGGGGGACTGTCACCTTAGGGAGGCGCCACCGCCACCGCCTCGTTGCGGATCCCAGGCGCAGAAGGACGTTGGCGCTGGCCGCTCCCCCGGGACGGACCCACTCCGGGGCGCCTCGGCTGCCAGGCTGGCCAGGGGGACCGACGGTCGCCCAGCAGGATCACCAGCGGAGCGGCGAACCATGCCCAAGGGCAGCTGGCAGGAGTTCAGCGGACCGGAGAGCCTCCAGAGGCCTGATGCGACGACGGACCCGCAGCCCAGGGCCCGGCAGACGGTGCGGGTCCAGCGCACCAGGGCCGGCAAGGGAGGAAAGATGGTGACCGTGATCTCGGGGTTGGTGGCACCGGACGGGGAGGCGCGGCAACTGCTGAAGCGGCTGAAGGCCTCCGCCGGAACGGGCGGCACCCTCAGGGATGGGGTGATCGAGCTCCAGGGAGACCAGGTGGACGCCGCCCTGGCGGCCCTGGAGCGGGAGGGCTACCGCCCGAAGCGGGCCGGTGGGTAGCAGCCGCCGGACCGGGGCAGCCGGGCGATTTCGTTACGTTGAAATTCGCTCCCGACCGGATCAGCCATGGCTCATGCCGATCGCCGACAGGGCCTCAGCCGGCGTCAGGTGCTCCAGCTGGCGAGCCTCGCCGCGGGGAGCGCCGCCCTTTCCGCAGCCTGCGGGTCCACCGGCTCCGTTGCCACCGAATCCCCAGGCGGCACGACGACGGCCGCGTCCATGGGCGCTGGGGTGAGCCGGGTGGCGCTCATCCGCAGTGGGGACCGGGCCGCGGGCACCCGGGCGGCGATCGATCTGCTGCAGCCGGATGGCCTCGCCGGCCGGACCGTGTTTCTCAAGCCCAACTACAACACCGGTGATCCGGCCCCCGCCGCCACGGACACGCCCCTGCTGGAGTCCCTGGTGCGGGAACTGCAGAACGCAGGCGCCGGGGCGATCACGGTGGGGGACCGCTCAGGCATGGCCGACACCCGCGAAGCGATGGGGACCAAGGGGGTGTTCGCCCTGGCGGACCGGCTGGGATTCGAGGCGATGGTGCTGGATGAACTGGACCGGGACGGCTGGCAGGCCGTGGCGGCGGAGGGTACCCACTGGCCGAAGGGCTTCGCCTTCGCCCGGCCGGCCCTGGATGCGGGAGCGGTGGTGAACACCTGCTGCCTGAAAACCCACCGTTTCGGCGGCCACTTCACCCTGTCGCTGAAGAACAGCGTGGGGCTCGTGGCCAAGTACGTGCCCGGGGACCCCCACAACTACATGGGGGATCTCCATTCCTCGCCCCACCAGCGCCAGATGATCGCGGAGATCAACCAGGCCTATGCCCCGGCCCTGGTGCTGCTCGATGGTGTGGAGGCCTTCACCCAGGGGGGGCCGGAAGCCGGTGTCAGGGCCAGGCCGGAGGTGATCCTGGCCGGCACCGATCGGATCGCGGTCGACGTGGTGGCGATCGCCATCCTGCGGTCCCTCGGCACCACCGCCGACGTGTCCCAGGGCTCCATCTGGCGGCTGGAACAGATTCAGAGGGCCGTCGAGCTGGGTCTGGGGGCCGCCGGCCCCGATCAGATCGAGATCGTCACCGCCGATCGAGCCGGGCAGACCATGGCCGACACGCTGCGGCGGATCATCGCCGCCTGAACCCTGCCATGCCGGCGGCGGCAGGGAGAATGGCGCCCATCGCCCTGTCCATCCCCGCCATGTCGCACGAGTCCACCACCGGCACCGCCGCCAAGGCCACCAACATCGTCTGGCACCACTCCACGGTGACCCGCGCCGCCCGGGCCCATCAGCGTGGGCACCGCAGCGCCATCCTCTGGTTCACAGGGTTGTCGGGAGCGGGGAAGAGCACCCTGGCCAACGCGGTCAATTCGGCCCTGTTCGAGCAGGGACTGGCCTGTTATGTGCTCGATGGCGACAACGTGCGCCATGGTCTGTGCAGCGATCTGGGCTTCTCCGATGCCGACCGGGAGGAGAACATCCGCCGCATCGGTGAGGTGGCCAAGCTGTTCCTCGACGCCGGGGTGGTGGTGCTGACCGCCTTCGTCTCTCCCTTCCGGGCGGATCGCCAGCGGGCCCGGGAGCTGGTGGCGGCGGGCGATTTCCTCGAGATCCACTGCGCCGCCGATCTGGAGATCTGCGAGCAGCGGGATACCAAGGGGCTCTACGCCAAGGCCCGGGCCGGAGAGATCAGGGAATTCACCGGCATCTCCAGCCCCTACGAGGCGCCGGAGAGCCCCGAGCTGCGGGTGGGCACCGGCGAGCAGAGCCTGGAGGACTCGGTGGCCCAGGTGATGGCGGAACTGAAGCGGCGGAGCATCATTCCGGCGCCGGCGGAGCCCTGAGCGGCTCCGAAGGGGGCAGCCCGGGAGCGGACGCCGGGGGGCGGACGCGCAGGGCCCAGGCATCAAGGAAGGTCTTGGCGCAACTGGCCACCGGCACCGCCAGCAGCAGGCCCAGCAGTTCTCCGAGCCCCAGCAGCCCCCCCAGCCGGGCGCCGATCGGCAAGCTGATCAGCAGCCAGGCCGGCTGCAGCCCCACGATCGAACCCATCAGCCGGGGCTGAATCACCTGATCCACCACCTGGCCGACGGTGATGGCCACGGCCAGCACCTCCAGGCCGGTGCGGGGATCCTGGAGGGCCAGCAGCACGCTCACCACCACGATGGTGAGGGCACTGGCGTAGGGAATCAGGGTGGTGAAGCCGATGGCCACGGCGAACAGCACGCCGTAGGGAATCCCGAGCAGGGTGAACACCAGGCTCTGGGCGCCGCTGAGAATCAGGGCCAGCACCACCTGACCGGCGAAATAACCCCGGAAGGTGCGGTCCAGGGTGCTGAGCACCAGGCTGCGGGCACCGCTGGGCAGCCACTCGGCCAGCCCCATGGCGATGGCTTCCCCCCCCAGCAGCAGGAACACCGCCAGCACCAGCACGATCACCACATTGACCGTGATGCTCACCGTGGCCCCGAGGATCCCCAGGACCTGCTGGCTGAGCTGGGAGGCGAGCTTGCTGGTGCGGCTGATCAGATCACTGCTGATCCCGCCGAAATCGGTGGGCAGGCCGCGCTCGGTGGCCCAGCGCTGAAGCTGTCCCAGCAGGGTTTCCCCCCCCGCCAGCCAGCCGGGCAGGGCCAGCACCAGATCGCCCAGCTGATTCACCAGGCGGGGCACCAGCACCAGGACCGCCAGCACCACCACGCCCAGGCTGAGGCCGAGCACCAGCACCAGGGCCAGGGGGCGGGGCAGTCCCCGCCGGATCAGCCAGCGGCTGGGGATATCGAGCAGGAAGGCGAGCAGGGCCGCCGTGAGGAACAGGGCCGGGAACGGCGCCAGCGGCACCAGCAGCTGGCGCAGCACCCAGAGGTTGAGCACCAGCAGGGGCAGGGCGAGGGAGAACCGCATCGGGATGGGCAGTTCCAGCCTCTGAAGCATCCGCGGCAACAGGGCCTGGGCCCCGGGGAATCGACGATCGGCAACCAGCATGGCGGGCCGAAGCCGATGTCGCCAGCGACTCAGCCCTGGCCCATTGTCTCCAGGTAGGCGGCACTGCCCAGGGATTGGAGCCGCGCGTCCTTGGCCACCACCTGATCATGCTGGGCACGGCGATGGGTCTCCAGGGCCTCGGCGAGCACCGGATCCGCCGTCGCCAGGATCGCCGCAGCCAGCAGTCCGGCATTGAGGCCGCCACCGATGGCCACCGTGGCCACCGGAATGCCTGCCGGCATCTGCACGATCGAATGGAGCGAATCCACCCCCGACAGGGCCTGGCTGCGCACCGGCACACCGATCACCGGAAGCATGGAGAAGGCCGCCACCATGCCGGGCAGGTGGGCGGCGCCGCCGGCACCGGCGATGATCACCCGGAAGCCCCTGGAGGCGGCCGCTTCGGCGAAGGCCGCCATCTCCCAGGGGGTGCGATGGGCCGAGAGCACCCGCACCTCGCTTCCGACGCCGAGCTGTTTGAGAATCCGCGCCGCCGGCTCCATGGTCGGCAGGTCGGAATCGCTTCCCATCACGATCGCGACACGGGGGCGAAGGGGGGCGGACTCCATGGGGCGGGGGCGGTGAGGATGGCATTGTCCCGTCCCGCCGCTGCCTCCATGCGCTGGCTGACCCGTGTGCGACTGGCCGGCGACGGGGCGGACCCCGGCCAGGAGGGGCCGACCGGGGTCCTGTGGCGGGTGGGCATCGACCGGGACGGGCTGATCGCCCGGGTACGGCCGACCGAGCCGGGCAGCCGTGCCGCCGGGGAGGACTGGGGCGGCGACTGGCTTTCCCTGGGAGGCGTGGACCTGCAGATCAACGGCGGCCTGGGCCTGGCCTTCCCGGAACTCAACGCCGCCGACCTGCCGCGTCTGGTCAAACTGCTGGAGCTGCTCTGGCATGACGGGGTGGACGCCATCTGTCCCACCCTGGTGACCTGCGCCGCCGACCCCCTGCGCCAGGCGCTGGCGGTGCTGGCCGAGGCCCGTCGCCACCACCGCCCGGGCCGCTGTCGGCTGCTGGGCGCCCACCTGGAGGGGCCGTTCCTGGCGCCGGAACGGCGCGGCGCCCACCCCCGGCAGCACCTGCTCGACCCCGACAGGGAAACCCTGGAGCGTCTGATCAGCGGCTTCGAAGGCGGCCCCGAGGCGGACATCGCCCTGGTGACCCTGGCGCCGGAACTGGAGGGGGCCAGGGAGGTGATCGAGGAGCTGCGGGCCAGGGGCGTGGTCGTGAGCCTGGGCCACAGCGGCGCCGATGAGGACCAGGCCCACCAGGCCTTCGCATGCGGGGTGGGCATGCTCACCCACAGCTTCAATGCCATGGCGGGGCTGCACCACCGCGCCCCGGGACCGGTGGCGGCGGCGCTGAAGCAAGGGACCGTGGCCCTGGGGCTGATCGCCGACGGTGTCCACGTGGCCCCGACCATGGCCGTGCTGCTGCAGCGGCTGGCCCCGCGGCAACTGGTGATCGTCAGCGATGCCCTGGCCCCCTACGGGCTCGGCGAAGGCGCCCACCGCTGGGACGAACGGCTGCTGCTGGTGGAGGACGGCAGCTGCCGCCTGGAGGACGGCACCCTGGCCGGGGTCACCCTGCCGCTGCTGGAGGGGGTGCGCCGGCTGGCGGGCTGGGGCGGCCTGGAGGGGGCCTCGATTGCCGCCGCCACCCTGGCGCCGCGCCGGGTGCTGGGCGACACCCGGCCCCTGGAGCAGCTGCTGCTTGGGCGCGCCCTGGGGGACACCCTGCGCTGGAGCACGACGGACGGACGCCTGCAATGGCGTCGCCCGGCCCTGGCCCCGGCCGCGGGACCGGGGGCCGCCCAGGGCCTGGCTCCCTAGGATCCGCGCCACCCGAACGGTCGCCGCGCGCCATGCCCCCGGAACTGAAACAGCCCGAGCAAGCCGAGCGGGAGGCCCAGAAGCAGGCGGAGAAGGCCGAGGTGCAGGCCTACTTCGAAAGCACCGGCTTCGAGCGCTGGAACCGCATCTACAGCGACAGCGAGGAGGTGAACCGGGTCCAGCGCAACATCCGCATCGGCCATCAGAAGACGGTCGACGCGGTGCTGAGCTGGCTGGGCGCCCAGGGCGATCTGGGCAGCCGCAGCTTCTGCGATGCCGGCTGCGGCGTCGGCAGCCTCAGCCTGCCCCTCGCCGCCCTGGGGGCCGGCTCGATCGCCGCCAGTGATCTGTCGGCCGCGATGGTGGACGAGGCCCGCCGGCGGGCCGAAGCCGCCGGACTGACTGCCGAACGGCTGAGCTTCACCAGCTCCGATCTGGAAAGCCTCCAGGGCCGCTACGACACCGTGATCTGTCTGGACGTCTTCATCCACTACCCCCAGGCGGCCGCTGAAGCCATGGTGCGGCACCTGGCCTCCATGGCCGAACGGCAGCTGATCGTCAGCTTCGCCCCCTACACCCCCCTGCTGGCGGTGCTCAAGCAGATCGGCCAGCTGTTCCCCGGCCCCAGCAAGACCACCCGGGCCTACACCCTGCGGGAGGAGGGCATCGTGGCGGCCGCCGCCGAAGCGGGCTTCCAGCCCGTCCACCGCAGCCTCAATCAGGCCCCCTTCTACTTCTCCCGCCTGATCGCCTTTGAGCGGGTCTGAAGCGGCCATGGCCGGAGTCTCCACCGCTGGGGCCTACCGGCCCGAGATCGACGGGCTCAGGCCACTGGCCGTGGTTGCGGTGATCTTGAATCACTTCGACAAGAACCTTCTCCCGGGTGGCTTTCTGGGAACGGCAATCCACTGGCCCGCGAGTCCCAGTGCGGACCTGTCGTTGCGGTCAGGCCATGGTTTCATTTCACGGGCCAGCCCTGCCCCTTCCACAGCCGCCGGCAGACCCTGGCACGGCGTGGCCGCCTGGATGGCATCCTCCGGGATCTGGAGGCGCAGCAACGGCTCAGGGTCATCGATCTGTTCGATGTGTTCTGTCCCAGCCCCACCTGCACCCACGAGGGAAACCGGGGTGTGGTGCTCTACCGGGATGCCTGTTCCCATCCCTCGATCGATGCGGCGCGCTGGTCAGCCCCCCGGATCAGGGCCGCCCTGATCGCCCCACCCGCTTCACCCCCCGCAGCCGCTGGCAACTGACCGGTGCGCAGGTGCGGGGCCGGGGGCAGCGGGGACGAGTTCTCCTGGCGGCGGGGCCTCCCAGAGGACTGCCTCGCCACCGGGCCCGGCGAGGCCCAGCCGATGGGCGTGCAGCCGGTAGCCCCCGGACCCCGGCAGCGCGTCCACACGGGCCCCGCCGCCCGGGAGATACAGCGGATCGCCCAGCAGCGGCGCCCCGACCCCGGCGCAGTGGATACGGATCTGGTGGGGCCGGCCCGTGGCGATCACCACATCCACGAGATCCCCGTCGCAGCGCCGCTCCAGCAGGGTGAGGGTGCTGAGCGCGGCCAGTCCCCCCTCCGGACAGGCGCACCAGATCTTCCCCAGCAGGGGGTGCTCCCGGCATCCGATGGGGATGGAGATGGGCAGGGGATCGCCCACCTGCCGATCGAGGCCCCCCGGCTCCAGCAGGGCCCGGTAGACCTTGCGGCAGGCGGAAGGCTCTCCCGGCTTTTCGAGCAGGCCGCTGCTGTCCCGCAGCCGGCGGCTCAGCCAGGCGCGGGTGGCGGCACGACGGGCGCAGACCAGCAGGCCGGAGGTGAAGCGTCCCAGCCGGTGCACCGGCCGGGGCGGGGGCCCGGCCGCCGCCATGGCCGTGTGCCGGCGCTCCAGCAGCCGCAGCAGGGTGTGCTCCAGGAATCCCCCGGCCGGGAGCACGGGCAGGCCGCTGGGCTTGTCGATCACCAGCAGGTCGCCGTCATCGTCAATCACTTCCCAGCCTCCCGGCACCGCCGGCTCTTGCCAGGGGGGACGGCGCCAGACCAGGCGATCGCCGTTGCGCAGAGTCCGCTCGGAGCGCAGGGGCTCGCCGTTGCAGCTGATCTGGCCGTCAGCGAGACGCTCCTGCCAGACCTCCGCGCTGGAATGGGCATGCCGGCCCGCGTAGTACGCCACCACGCCCATCCCATCCCCGGCTGGGGAAATCCGCTCCCGATAGGTCCAGCCGTCGTTGAGACGGGGCGGCAGCCAGCCCGACGGCAGCCCCGGGGGCAGGGGTGGGCCGGGGCGGTCCTCAGTCCACAAGCCCGTGCTCGAGGGCGAAGCGCACCAGCTCGGTGCGACTGGCGGTGCCGGTCTTGATGAACAGGCGACTCACGTACTTCTCCACGTTGCGGATCGAGGTCTCGAGGCGGCGGGCGATCTCCTTGTTCATCATCCCCTCGGCCACCAGCTGCAGCACGCTCGCCTCCCGGGGCGTGAAGTCGAGCTTGACGTCGGAGACGGGCTTGGCGGTAGTGCCACCGCCGCCGAGCATGGAGCGGATCTCGGTGATCTGGCGGGCCATGGCGCCGATGTCGGCATCGGCGAAGCGGGCCGCCTCCGCCAGCAGCCGCTCCTGACGCCGCACCACGTTGTGCACCCGGGCCACGAGTTCGTCGGGGTCGAAGGGCTTGGGGATGTAGTCGTCGGCGCCGGCCTGGAAACCGGCGATGCGGTCGGCCGTCATCCCCTTGGCGGTGAGAAAGATCACCGGGGTGCCCCCGAGCCGCTCATCGGCCCGCAAACGCTTGAGCAGCCCGTAGCCGTCGCAGCGCGGCATCATCACGTCGCTGATCACCACATCGGGCATCTGGGCCTGGGCTGCCGTCCAGCCCTCCTCGCCGTCGTTGGCCGTGGTGACGGCGAAGCCCTCGTCCTCGAGGTAGGCCTTGACCGCCGTGCGCAGGCCGGGCTCATCGTCCACCAGCAGCAGCCGCACCGGTGTGGTCGGCGGTGCGGCACCGGCCTCCCCGTGGTCGGGGGAATCGGTGCCTGGGGCGCCGGCGGCAGCGGATGGATCGTGGCTCATGGGAGAAATCTATCGACCGGGACCAAGCAGGACCTGTTCCCGCTCAGGCAGGCGTCCGCTGTACCCCAGCTGCCGGGCCAGCGGGCCCAGGGTGGCGGGATCCTTGCCGGCCTGGGCCGGCACGCAGACCGCCCACCACATCAGGTGATCCAACCGGTTGGCGGGGGTGATGGACCCACCTGGATTGAGCTCGCGCACGAGCAACCGCGTAGCGGTGCCGGTGATGCGCAGGGGGCTTGCCAAAGTGCAGCCGATCTTGTCGGTGGCGACGGTGACGCGGTCATCGAGCTCCTCCCACACCTGGACCCGCCACAGCCCCGGCTGGCCCGGTTCGGGCACCAGGCCGAAGATGCCCACCACCTCCCGGCCCCGGTGGGTGATCCGGTCCTGAAGCACCCGGAACCCCGGCGGGCGTTGCTCGGCGTTGCTGGGGGCTGTCTCCTGGGCCGCCACGGGCGCCGCCGCAGACCCCGCCAGGAGCACGGAGCCGGACGGGGCCAGGGCCGCCGCCAGCAGCAGGGCGGGGACACCGGGGGAGCGAAGACGGATCAGCATGGCTCCATGCTGACCTACCTCGACCACCACGCGAGCACCCCGTGCGATCCGGCGGTGGTGGCGGCCATGGCGCCGTGGTGGGCCCAGAACCCTGCCAATCCCTCCAGCCGCCTGCACCGGCCGTCCCTGGAGGCGGCGGCGGCGGTGGACATCGCCCGGGCCAGGGTGGCCGACGGGCTGGCCATGGCCAGCGACGCGGTGCTCTTCACCAGCGGCGCCACAGAAGCCAACAACCTGGCCCTGCGGGGGGTGGCCGAGGCGGCCCTGGAGCGGGGGGAGACCCGTCGACGGCTGGTCACCCTTGCCACCGAGCACCGGGCGGTGCTGGAGCCGCTGGCCTGGCTGGAAAGCCACGGGTTCCCCCTCACCGTGCTGCCGGTGGGAGCCGATGGGATGGTCGATCCCGACCGGCTGGCGGCGGCGCTCGGGCCCGACACCCTGCTGCTGTCGGTGATGGCCGCCAACAACGAGATCGGCGTGCTGCAGCCCCTCGACACCATCGGCGCCCTCTGCCGGGAGCGGGGCGTGATCTTCCACTGCGATGCCGCCCAGGCGGTGGGCCATGTGCCCCTGGCCATGGAGGAGCTCGGCATCGATCTGCTCAGCCTCAGCGGCCACAAGCTCTACGGCCCCAAGGGCGTCGGGGCCCTGCTGCGGCGCCCGGGGGTGCCCCTGGCCCCCCAGCAGCTGGGGGGCGGCCAGGAGGGGGGCCTGCGGGGGGGCACCCTGCCCGTGCCCCTGATCGTGGGGCTGGGGGCCGCCGTCGCCGCGGCCCTGGCGGACCGCCAGGAGCGGGCCGAACGGCTCGGGGCCCTGCGCGATCGGCTGTGGCGGGAGCTGGAGGCCCTCGGCGGGGTGCTGCGCAACGGCCACCCCGTCCACGGCCTGCCCCACAACCTCAACGTCACGATCGAGGGGCTGGACGGCACCCGCCTGCACCGGCAGCTGCGCCGCAGCCTGGCGGTTAGCAGCGGTTCGGCCTGCAGCCAGGGAAGCCCTTCCCACGTGCTGGCCGCCCTCGGCCGCGACCGCCGCGCCGCCGGTGCCTCGATCCGCTTCGGCCTGGGTCGGGGCACCACGGCGGAGCACATCGATGCGGCGATCGCGGCCGTGGCCGCGGCCGTGGCGGAACTGCGAGGCCCTGTCTAGGTTTCGGGGGATTCCGTATTGATTCATGGCCACACCCGGCGGCCGGCAGGGGCCCCGGCTCAACTTCGGCGACGCCCTCCAGGAGGGCTGGCGTGCCTTCAGCCGCAGCCCGGCCGCGTTCGTGGGGTTCCCCCTGGTGGTGGTGGCCCTGCAGTTCCTCATCCAGCCCCTGCAGAGCCGCATCAGCAACGGTGGGGTGCCCTCCAGCGATCCGCTGGACTGGCTTCTGTACCTGATCGGGCTGACGCTGAATCTGATCCTGAATCTCTGGTGCGCCCTGGGGCTGGTGCGTGGTGCCGGCAGCGCCCTGCAGGGGGGGCGCCCCACCCTGGGCCAGCTGATGCGCTGGGATGGACCGGTGTTCCTGAGGCTGCTGCGGGCCTGGCTGCTGCTGGTGGCGGTGGTGCTCGTGCCCCTGCTCGGGATCCTGGTGCTGGTGGGCGGCCCGCTCGCCCTGCTGGGGATCTTCGCCGACCAGCTCGTGCCGATCAGCCGCACCCTGGTGGAGGTGCTGGGTCTGGCCCTGGCCGTGGTGCTGTTTCTGGCCCTGAGCGTGCTGTTGCTCGGGGTGATCTACCTGATGATCAACCAGAGCTTCCTGACCCAGATCGTGCTGTTCGAGCACACCGCCGCCAGGGCCACGCTCCTGCGCGGCCGCGCCCTGGTGGACCCCAGCTGGCTGATGGTGCTGCTGCTCACCCTGATCGAGAGCCTGCTGTTGCTGCTGGGACTGCTGGCCTGCCTGGTGGGATCGTTCGTGGCCTGGCCCCTGGTGGTCTGCATCGCCACTGCGGCCTACCGCCAGCTGGTGCTGGCCAGCGGCGATGCCGATCCCCTGCCGGCTCCCCTGAACCACTGACTCCGGCCCTCAGGCTCCGGCCCTCAGACTCCGGAGCGGAGGGCCCACGGCCCCGCCGTGACCAGCACGAATCCCGCCACCCCCAGCAGGGCCAGCAGCAGCTGGGCCAGCCGACTCACCAGCATCCCGGCCACCACCGCCAGGCCCACCAGCAGGGAGCGCCGCAGCCGGCCCAGGCCCGGGGGCCCCAGGGAGGCAGGCGCGCTGAGGAACTCTCCGAGGCTGGCCCCCAGCAGCGGCCCCACCAGGGCCCCCAGCAGGGGACCGCCCACCGGCAGGGCCGGCAGCAGCCCCAGCAGGCCCACCACCAGGCCGAGGCCAGCTCCGAGGTAGCTCCAGCGGGTGGCCTGGAGGCGGACCGGGCCCAGCAGCAGGCCCAGGGCTTCGGCCCCCCAGCCCAGCACCAGCAGCACCACGGCCACGGCGAGGGCGGGCCAGCCGGCCGCCCAGCCCACGGCCCAGCACCACAGCAGGGCGCCCAGCGGCAGCAGTGCGAGGCCGGGCAGGAGCGGCAACAGGGTGCCGGGGATCGCCAGGGCCTGGATCAGCAGCGCCAGCCACCAGAGCAGGTCGAGGCGATCGAGGCTGGGAAGGCTGGCCGACGTCATGGTGGCTGTCTCAGACCCGGCGGTGGGCCACCCGCAGCTTGGCGGAGCGGCTGCGGGGATTGGCCTGCTGCTCCTCCTCCCCGGCCACCAGGGGCTTGCGGGTGAGCCGCTCCAGGCGTGGATCCCCCAGGAAGGCGGTCTTGACGCGCCGGTCCTCCAGGGAATGGAAGCTGATCACCGCCAGCAGCCCGCCCGGCACCAGCCAGTCGGGGGCCTCGCGCAGCAACCGGTCGAGGGCCCCCAGTTCGTCGTTGACGGCGATCCGCAGGGCCTGGAAGGTGCGGGTGGCCGGGTGGATGCGGCCGCGGCGGGCCTTGGGGGGGAAGCAGCCGGCCACGGCGTAGGCCAGATCGGCGGTGCTGCGGCCGCTGCCGGTCCAGGGGCGCTCGGCCACCAGCCGCCGGGCGATGCGGCGCGACAGCCTCTCCTCGCCGAAGCCATGGATCAGGTCGGCCAGCTCGGTCTCCTCGAGCCGGTCGATCAGTTCGGCGGCGGTCTCGCCGCTTTCCGGATCCATGCGCATGTCCAGGGGACCGGCGGTACGGAAACTGAACCCCCGGGCGGGCTCATCCAGCTGGGGGCTGCTCACGCCCAGGTCGGCCAGCACCCCCACCAGCGGGGCCGGCGGGGTGAAACCGGCAAAGTTGGCGGCCACGATTGTGGCCCGATCGGCGAAAGGGGCGAGCCGTTCGGCCGCCGCGTCCCGGGCGGCGGGATCCCGGTCGAGGCCGATCAGCCGCAGCCGCGGGTGAGCCTCCAGCAGCAGGGCGCTGTGTCCCCCGCCGCCGAGGGTGCAGTCCAGCAGCAGCCCTTCCCCTGCCTCCTCCCCGGCCGGTAGCCCGGACAACCCGGAGAAGGCCTGAAGCACCGATTCGGCCAGAACGGGCAGGTGGGCGAACGTCACGGCCATCCGACCTTCCTAAGATCCCGGCACTCCGTCCCTGGCGCAGGCCATGACCCAGCTCGAGACCCGCACCGAGCCGATGGTGGTCAACTTCGGCCCCCATCACCCGTCGATGCACGGCGTGCTGCGGCTGGTGGTGACCCTCGACGGCGAGGACGTGATCGACTGCGAGCCCGTGATCGGCTACCTCCACCGCGGCATGGAGAAGATCGCCGAGAACCGCACCAACGTGATGTTCGTGCCCTACGTGAGCCGCTGGGACTACGCGGCGGGCATGTTCAACGAAGCGATCACGGTGAATGCCCCCGAGAAGCTGGCCGACGTGCCCGTGCCGAAGCGGGCCAGCTACATCCGGGTGCTGATGCTGGAACTCAACCGCATCGCCAACCATCTGCTCTGGCTCGGCCCCTTCCTGGCCGATGTGGGCGCCCAGACCCCCTTCTTCTACATCTTCCGCGAGCGGGAGATGATCTACGACCTGTGGGAAGCGGCCACGGGCCAGCGGCTGATCAATAACAACTACTTCCGCATCGGCGGGGTGGCGGTCGATCTTCCCTACGGCTGGCTGGAGAAGTGCGCCGACTTCTGCGACTGGTTCGGCCCAAAGATCGACGAATACGAGAAATTGATCACCAACAACCCCATCTTCCGCAAGCGGATTGAGGGGCTGGGGGTGATCGGCAAGGAGCAGGCGATCAACTGGAGCCTCTCCGGCCCCATGCTGCGGGCCTCCGGCGTGCCCTGGGATCTGCGCAAGGTCGACCACTACGAGTGCTACGACGACTTCGAGTGGTCGGTGGCCTGGGCGAAGGAGGGCGACTGCTACGCCCGCTACCGGGTGCGGATCGAGGAGATGCGCCAGTCCCTGAAGATCCTGCGCCAGGCCGTCACCATGATTCCCGGCGGCCCCACCGAAAACCTCGAGGCCCGGCGCATGGCCGAAGGCAAGAAAAGCGAGTGGTACGACTTCGACTACCAGTACATCGCCAAGAAGGTGGCGCCCACCTTCAAGATTCCTGATGGTGAGCTCTACTGCCGGGTGGAATCGGGCAAGGGCGAACTGGGCGTGTTCATCATGGGCAAAAATGACGTGACGCCCTGGCGCTGGAAGATCCGTGCCGCCGATTTCAACAACCTCCAGATTCTGCCCCACATCCTCAAAGGGGCCAAGGTGGCCGACATCATGGCCATCCTGGGCTCGATCGACGTGATCATGGGATCGGTGGACCGGTGAAGGCCGCCGGCCGGCGCTGGGCTCGCCGGCTCGGGAGCTGCGGCCTGCTCCTGCCGGCCGGTGTCACTACCCTGCTGGTGCTGAAGGGCCTGCATCCGGGCCTGCCGGGCCTGAGCTGTCCCCTGCGGGCCCTCACGGGAATCCCCTGCCCCACCTGCTACCTGACCCGGGCCACGGCGGCAAGCCTGGTGGGTCGCTTCGACGACGCCGTGGCCCTGCACGCCTTCGGGCCCGTGGTCGCGGCCGGCCTCGTGGTCTGGTCGCTGCTGGCCCTGCGCACCGGGCGGCTGGTGCCCCGGATCCTGCGGGGCCGGCACCTGGTGGTTGTGGGCGTGCTGCTGCTGCTCTACTGGGCCGGGCGGATGGGGCTGACCTACGGCATCGGCCTGCAGGCGTTTCCGCTCAGCTGAGGACGTGGCAGGCACGGCCAGGACCGTTCTTGCCGCTGATCGTGGGTGGCCTCCCTGTCGGTGCCACCGCCCAGCGGGTCTGCGCAGCTCGTCAACCAACTCCGTTGTGGCCGCGGTGGTGGCAGCCACAGAACCGGATCCCGGCCTCAGACTCGCCATGACGGACTTCTCCTCCTGCAGCGAGCGTCTAGTGTGAACTTCTCTTTACAGAAGTTCCCCCTGGAAAGCGGTCGAGTTCGATTTCTTCTCTATGCCACGGGGCCGATCTTCATCCTGGTATCGCACCTCGGTTGCCTGCTGTTGCTGGTCACCGGACTGAGCCTGGCGGCCGCGGGCTGGGCTCTAGCGCTCTATCTGATCAGGATGCTGGCCACCACCGCGATCTATCACCGCCTGATCACCCATGGCAGCTACCGGGCGCCGAGGCTGGTGCACTGGATCGGTTCCCTGGTGGGGGCCTCGGCGGGGCAGATGGGACCGAGCTGGTGGAAGGCCCATCACCTGGCCCACCATCGCCATGTGGACACCGACCTCGATCCTCATTCACCCTTGAAGCCCCAGGCGGGTCTGGGGGGGGTCTGGCGCTCGCAGGCGGGCTGGCTGCTGGCGCCCTCGTTCTTCCCGGAGCGGTTGCCCGCCGATGTGGAGGCCGATCCTGTGCTCAGGCTGATCGATCGCCTGCATTTCGTGCCCCTGCTGGCCCTGGGCGGGCTGTCCTATCTCCTCGGGGGCCCCGAGTGGCTGGCGGCCTTCTTCCTCAGCACCACCCTGCTCTTCCACGGCGTGGCCACGGTGAATTCCCTGGCCCACATCGCCGGTGAGCGGCCATTCATGACCAACGACATGAGCCGCAACAACGGCTGGGTTGCGCTGATCACCCTCGGTGAGGGCTGGCACAACCTGCATCACGCCTTCCAGTGGTCGGTGCGGCAGGGTTACGGGGTGCGAGGGGGCCGCATCAGGCAGTTACCCGATCCCACCTACGTCTTCATCCGCGGCCTCGAGCGCCTGGGCTGGGCCGATCGGCTGCGCCTGCCGGCGACGGAGGATCTGCTGGAGCGGGCACGCCCTTGAGTCGGCGACACTCAGCTGAGCACCCCCCGGTGGTAGGCGGCGTTCTGGATGTAGAACGTGGCCACCGGCACCGCCACCAGGGTGGCCAGGCCGCAGGTGCAGAGGGCCACCACCAGCACCAGCAGCCAGGCAGCCAGTTCGATCGCGGCGAATCGGCGCCCCTGCGGCGAGCCGTAGACCGCCTGGAAGGAGCTGGAGAAGGCCTCGGTGATCGGCAGATCGGTGAGGAACACCTTGTTGACGTACACGGGCATCACCAGGGTGACGGCGATCCCTGGCAGGATGCAGAGCACCAGACCCACCGCCGCCACGAGCGAGAACAGTGCACCGGCCAGCAGGTAGCGGGAGGGCCGCAGCATCAGGGCCCGGAACGCCGCTTCTGGGCCGATCGTCTCACCGCTGACGTAGTGCATGGCAGGCACCGCCACGAACAGCACCCCCACCAGATTGGAGAGGATGGTGAAGGGCAGTTGGACCAGATGTCCCAGCATCGCGGCCAAGCCGCCGGCGGCTTCCGCACTGCCCCCACCGCTGTTGGCCAGGCCCACACCCAGCACGGTCAGTGCCAGGGAGGCCACGAAGCCGATGGCGGCGATGAGGATCGTGACGACCCAGATCAGCAGAATGGTGGGGATGTGGGCCAGGAAGGCATCCCAGGCCCTTGTGATGCTGGGCGGCTCGTAGGCGATGGCGGCGGCCAAGGTACGGGGTCCGTAGTGAGCGGAACCTAGGTGCACTCCGGAGTGCCAGCAACGATGCCAGCATGGGCCGAGGGCCGCAGCGACGGCGCCACCGAGGTCCCATGCCCCCTGCCGAGCCAGCGTCCTCCCCTCCGGTCGCCCGGCGGGATGACTGGCTGCTCCTTTGCCGGACGGTCCGCTTCGGCGAGACGGATGCCGCCGGCGTGATGCACTTTCACCAGTTGCTGCACTGGTGCCACGTGGCCTACGAGGAGAGCCTGGAGCGGTTCGGTGTGGCCTCGGACACGGTCTTTCCAACCCCGGGCCGGACCCTGGCCGTCGCCCTGCCGATCGTGCACGCCAGCGCCGACTACCTGCGGCCGCTGGTCTGCGGCGATCCCCTGGCGATCGAACTGCAGCCCAGGCCGCTGGATGGCAGCAGTTTCGAGGTGCGCTACCGCTTCTGCCGGGAAGGGATCGAGGCGGCCAGGGGCCTGACCCGGCACGTGGCGATCGAGACGGCAAGCCGGCGACGCACGACGCTGCCTGACGCCATCAGCCAGTGGCTGGGGGCCAGCCAGGCCGCTGCCTGAGCCCTCAGCGCCCGGCGAGCTCCGCCGCAGGCCGTTCCTGGGGCGCCACCAACGCAGATGGGTTCGGCTGCTGCAGCGCCTCGGGCTTTTGGAGCTGGGCGGTGACCTGATCGACCACCAAGGAGCGGTAGCCGAGGAAATGCTCGTTGAGCATCAACATCCACAGGTACTGATCGAGCAGCCAGGGGCGTCGAATCGCCACCGCCAGGAGATGGTGCCAGAAGCGCCACCGGCTGGGGCGGACAAGCCCCTGACGCCAGAACAGCACCAGCACGCCGCGCAGGGCCTTCACCTGCCCAAGGTGGCGTCGCAGGCCCTTTCCCTTCCCAGCCGTTCTCCCGGGCCGGGTGGCACCCAGCTTGCCGACATAGGCATAGACCCGGTCCAGATAGGTGCGGGGGTCATAGAGCTGGGTGAAGGCCTCGAGGAATTCAGCGGCGATTTCCGGCATCGGTCGGGTAGGTCGGAAATTGACCAGGTTCGTCTGGACCCCTTCGTCGAAGCGTCCATCTCCGTGGAGCAGCCGACCCTCCCGCTCGAGCCGATGCCAGAGGGCCGTGTTGGGCAGAGCCTGGAGCACCCCGAGCATCGCCACGGGAATGGAGGTGCGGGTCACGAAATCGACAATCCGCCGGCCGGCCCCTGCCTGCTCCCCATCGAAGCCGAGGATGAAGCCGGCCATCACCTGCAGACCCTTGGCGGTGATGGCCTCCACCGCCTGCTCCAGGGAGCTGCGGGTGTTCTGGAGCTTGTGGACCGCCACCAGACTCGCTTCATCCGGTGTTTCGATGCCCAGAAACACCCGGCGGAAACCGCAGGCCACCATCTGGGTCATGAGGGCGTCGTCGGCGGCCAGATCCACGGAAGCCTCCGTGGTGAAGGAGAAAGGGAATCCCTTCTGCCGTTGCCATGCCAGCAATCTGGGCAGCAGACACTTCACGTTGCGCTTGTTGCCGATGAAGTTGTCATCGACAAGGAAAACATCCCGGCGCCAGCCCAATGCATACAGTGCCTCGAGTTCGGCCAGGAGCTGATCAGGGGATTTCGTGCGTGGCTTGCGTCCGTAGAGAACGATGATGTCGCAGAATTCGCACTGAAAAGGACAGCCACGCGAAAACTGCACGGCCATCATGTCGTAGGCCTCCAGTTCGAGCAGATCGAAGCGTGGCAACGGAGACAGGGAGACATCGGGCCTCTCACCTCCGGCTCCGAATCGGCCCCGGGTCTCGCCTCGGGCCAGGGCCGCAACGAAGGCGGGAACGGTGATCTCCCCCTCATCGAGGATCAGGAAGTCGGCCGCTGCAAGCTCCGGGGCCCCTGGGGTGGACGTGGCGAAAGGCCCACCCACAGCCACGGGAAGGTCATGGGCCCTGGCCATTTCGATCTGTCGGGCAAGATCGCGCTTCTGCACCAGCATCGCCGAGAAGATCGCCAGATCGGCCCAGGCCCAGTCCGCCTCGCTCACCTCGCGGATGTTGCCGTCGACCAGCCGAAGTGACCATGAGGCGGGCAGCAGGGCCGCCACGGTGATCAGACCCAGCGGCGGCAGCAGCACCTTGCGGCCCACCATCTCGAGTACCCCATCAAAACTCCAGAAGGTCTTCGGGAAACGGGGATAGACCAGCAGCACATTCATGGCGAAGCACACAGCTCATCGCCCTCAGGAATTCCGGGGGGAAAGGGAACCCTCTACGGACGGTTTTCATCGGTCGGTTGCATCCTCGCCAGAACCGGGGCGAAACCATCCCCCTCCGACGCCGAGCATCTGCAGCGTTCTTCGATGTCCTTGCCGTTCCCCCGGAGGATCAGCGCCGGTGCAGGACAGCCCACAGGAGGGCGGCCAGCTGCAGGGGCAGCAGCGCGCCCATCAGGGCCAGGGGGTGGAGTCCATCGTGGGGAACCGCTCCCAGCAGAGCGAAGCTGAGCAGGCCTCCGCCCACGAGCAGCGCCAGGACCGGCCGCCGCAGGGCCCTGGCGGCGGCCGGATCGGCGGCCATCAGAACCACTCCCGGGTGGCATCGATGTACTGGGCCTGGAACTCCGCCGGGCTCTTGGTGAGATAGATGACCCCTTCGATCAGGCCGATGATGCCCATCACCGAAGCACCGAAGCCGCAGGTGAGCACGGTGACCAGCAGCATGATCAGCCCGGGCTTGCTGTAGCCGAGCACGAACTTGTGGATGCCGAGGGAGCCCAGGAAGATGGCCAGCAGTCCTGCCGCCAGCTTCTTGTTGCTGGTCTCGACGCTCTGACTGTCGGTCATCGGTGCGGGTGCCGTTCAGAGGGCTTCTAGCGAGTCCAGCCACCGCTGCCAACGGCCCCGCTCCCACTTGCCCGCCGCAGTCGGGGCCAGGGCAGGACACAGGTGCCAGCGGCGGGGCCGTTCGGCGGGGGGCCAGCCGGAGACGATGGACTGCAGAAGTTGCAGCAACCTGGGACCGTCGTCCCCCCGGCACGGACGCACCAGGGCCTCGAGTCGCTCCCCCCATTCCGGGTCCGGGCGGGCCAGCAGCAGCAGGGCCTCCAGGGGGGCGCCCCGCCGGGCCGCAGCCGCCTGCAGCCGTTCCTCCAGCCGCTCCGGAAACACAGTCTCACCACCGCTGTGCAGGGCCCCGTCCAGCCGCCCCAGCACCTCCAGCCCCTGCGGACCGATCCGGCCGGCATCGCCGCTGCGCCACCAGCCGCCAGGTTGCAGCGGCAGGGGCAGGAACCGCCCCGCCTCCAGATAGCCAGGACTCAGCCGGTCACTGCGAACCTCCACCGCTGCGGTGGAGCCATCGAGGCGCAGGGCCACACCGGCCAGCGGATCACCGCAGCCGATCCCACCGGCCAGAAACCGCTCCGGCGGCAGGGCGCAGACCATGGCGGCGGTTTCGGTGGCGCCGTAGCAGGGGGCCAGGGGCAGGCGGGCGCGGCGGGCGGCCTCCGCCAGGGACGCCGGCAGGGCAGCCCCGCCCACCCAGATCACGGCGCAGCCGGCCAGCCAGTCGATGCCGGCAGGGCTGGCCAGCAGCCGGGCCAGCTGGGTGGGGACCAGCGACAGCAGCACGGGCCGGTCGCGGGGCAGGGGACACGCCTCCGCCAGGAGCGCCGCCGAGCGCATCAGCGCCGGAGCCAGCCAGCCCAGCTCCGCCCCCCAGCGGCGGGCGCGCACCAGGGGCAGCAGGCCGCTGACGTGGTGGAGCGGCAGGGGATCCAGGTGCAGGCAGTCGGCCGGCTCCAGGCCCCGGGCCAGCAGCCAGTCGGCGGTGGCATCGGCGGCGGCCTGGAGGTGAGCCAGGGGCTGCAGGCACCAGTGCCGCTGCCCGGCGCTGCCGCCGCTGCCCAGCACCACTGCGGCCCCGAAACGGCCCAGGGGCTCTCCCGGGCCGGCGCACGGCCCGAGGGCCAGGGCCAGATCCCTCCGCTGGCCAGGGCCTGCCAGGGCCACCAGCCGCCGCTCCCGCCAGGCCGCCTCAAGCGTCGCTGCGGCGTCCTCCGGAGCGACGCCGGTGGTGTCGAGCAGCAGGGGCGCCCCGGAGAAATCCCCCATGGCTCAGGCCACCGCCCCCCAGACCCGTTCGGGGTCGGGGTCGAAGAGGGGGCCGCCCGGCGACCAGCCCGGCGCCAGCCCGGGGGCCGTCGGCGTCGGTCCCCGGACCTGCAGGGCGGCCAGGTGGGCCGTCCAGCGGGCGCCGATGCCGGTCTCGAAGCCGGTGCTGAGCATCAACCGGGGTGCCCCCTGACGCAGCAGGGCCAGCAGACCACGGGGATCGCCCTCCTGGGACGGACGCCGCACCTGCCAGCCGCCCCAGCGCTCACGCAGGGCCGGACGCCGCACCAGGGATTCGTCGAGGGCCACCGGAATTCGCTCCCCCAGTCGCTCGAGGCCTTCCTGATCAACCGCCGTGAGGGGCTGCTCCAGCCAGTCCAGCCGCGGGTCCCCCGCCAGCCGATCGGCCCAGGCGGCAGCGGTGCTCCGGTCCCAGCCGCCGTTGGCATCCAGCCGCAGGCGGCCGTCGGCGGGCAGCCAGGCCAGCAGGCGCTCCAGCAGGGCTCGCTCCAGCCCATCGTTCAGCGCCGCCACCTTCCATTTGAGCGTAAGTGGCGCCGGCATGGGGCCGCTCCTGCCCGGGAGACGCTCCAAGACTTCGAGCATCGCGTCACCGGCGGGAAGCAACCACGCCGACGGCGGTGCGTCGAGCCAGCCGCCAGCCCCCCCAGCAGCCACTTCCCCGTCGATCTCCGCCAGGGCCGCCCCCAGGGCGAAGCCGACAGTGGCGGGCAGCCCCGGCAGGGCCCGCTCCAGATCACCCCGACCCGCGCAGGGCAGCAGAGCCTCCAGGGCCATGGCCACCGCCGGCCTGTCATCCGGATCCAGGGGCGCCGCCTCTCCCCAGCCCAGAGACCCGTCAGAGGCCTCGAGCCGCAACAGCCAGCCCTGCTTCGCCTCCACCCTGCCTGAGGCCGTGACCAGGGGCAGCGGCAGACGGAAGCCGAAGCGACGCCACTGCAGCTTGAGGCGCTGCCCCGGGAGCGCCACGGCGGCAGAGGCGCTCACCGGCCCACCAGCCCGGCCAGCCCGGCCAGCCAGGGGGCCATCGCCAGGCCGCAGGCCAGACCGAAGCCGTTGAGCGCCTGGAAGCGCAGGGCCAGGAACTTGCTGCCGACGATGCGTTCCGGCCGGTGGTGCTCCTCCCCCAGCAGCCGGATCAGGGCCCGGGCCGGCGGCAGGCCGATGGCCCCCAGCAGGGCGCTCAGGGGCCACCAGCCCAGCAGCACCGGCGCCCACTGGAGCGCCAGGGCCCCGGCCACGAACCAGGGCACCAGAGCGGCGGCACGGCGGGTGCCGAGCCGCACCACCGGCGAGTTTTTGCCGTGGGCGGCGTCCTCCTCCACCTGGTGGAAATGGGAGCAGAACAGCACCAGGCAGGTGGCCAGGGCCGGACCGCTGCCCAGCACCAGGGCCGGCCCCCAGGGGATCCCCTCCGCGCCGGCGGGGGCCAGGGCGAGCAGGGCAGCGGCGGTGGCGCAGGGACCGAAGGCCAGCCAGCAGAGGGGTTCGCCCAGGCCGCGATAGCCGAGGCGGAATGGCGGCCCCTGGTAGAGGTAGCCCAGGCCGCAGCAGAGCAGCACCAGCAGCAGCACGGCGCCGCTGCTGCGCAGAGCCACCAGGGCCATCAGGGCCAGCCCCAGCACCAGGCAGCCATGGGCCAGCTGCAACACCCGGTCGCGGCGGCCGGTGAGCTGGACCACCGAATGGGGCTTCCCCTGGGTATCCACGCCGGTGTCGGCGTCGTAGGCGTCGTTGGCGAGGTTTTCCCACCCCAGCAGCAGCACCGCCGCCAGCAGAAACAGCAGCAGCTGGTCGACCCGCAAGCCCTGGCCCTGGCCCAGGCGCCACCCGGCCGCCAGCAGCACCGGCATCACCGCCACGGCATACATGGGCCACTTCAGGGCGGCACGCCAGAGGCGACGGCGCTCAGCGTCGTCGACGGCCCCCGGGGCGTAACGGCTTGCGACGACCTGTGGCTCGGACATGGGGGCCGCGGGCGTTGGGTGGGGAAAGGCCCATACATTTGAGCAGCCTTCCGCCCCGGTTCCGCGGCCCCTTGGTGCAGGCCCCTGCCAGCTTCACCGCACTGCTCACCGCAGCCACCGCCGCCAGCCGGCGCCTGGAGGAGGAGGGAGTGCTCAGCCTGGGCCTGCCGATGCCCGGCCTCGACCCCCTGGCGGCCCTGCCGCTGCTGGGGGGCGACGACGGTTTCCGTTTCCTCTGGGATGGCGCACCGGGGCTGAGCATCGCCGCCGCGGGCGTCTGCAACGGCCTGGAACTGAGTGGGCCGAGGCGCTTCGAACTGGCCCAGCGCTTCAGCAGCCTCAGCCTCAGCCGCCTGGCCCGGGAACCGGGCCCCTGTCCGCCCCTGGCCCGGCCCCGGGTGCTGCTGGCCTTCGCCTTCTTCGAGAGCCCCCTGCACCCGGGCACCGGCGCAGCGGGGGTCAAGGCCGTGCTGCCCAGCTGGCAGCTCAGCCGCCAGGGCCGCCACTGCTGGCTGCGACTGCAGCGCTGCCTCGGTGGTGACGTCACGGCCCGCAGCGTGGCCGAGGAACTCTGGGAGACCCGACGCCAGCTGGAAGCCGTGGCCCTGCCGGGCCAGCCCGGAGCCGTGCGGCGGGAGCCAGTGGGCATCGCCCATGGCTCGAGCTGGCACGCGGGCTACCGCTCGGCCCTGGATCGGGCCCTGGAACTGGTGGAGCGGGGTGATCTGCAGAAGCTGGTGCTGGCGGTGCGCCAGCAACTGTTGCTGGATGGTCCCCTCGATCCCCTCACCCTGTTGTCGCACCTGCGCCACAGCCAGCCCGGCAGCTGCCGCTTCCTGTGGCAGCAGTCCCAGGGGGAGGCCCTGCTGGGGGCCTCACCGGAGCGGTTGCTGACCCTGCGTCAGGGCCAGCTGCGCAGCGACGCGCTGGCGGGCACCGCCTCCCTGGGGGCGCCGGCCGATGACCTGCTTCATTCCCTCAAGGACCGGCACGAACACGAACTGGTGGCTGAGACGATCACCGCCGTGCTGAAGAAGGCCGGTCTGGAGCCGCGGCGCCCCCGCCGCCCAAGGCTGGCGCGCCATGGATCCCTGGTGCATCTGCACACACCGATCACCGCCTCGTTGCGGGGTCAGGCCCCCCTCAGCCTGGCCGAAGCCCTCCACCCCACCCCGGCGGTGGCCGGCCTGCCCCGGCGCGAGGCGATGGCCTGGCTGCGTAGCCTCGAACCGTTCGAGCGAGGCCACTACGCCGCGCCGATCGGCTGGATCGACACCGAAGGCGACGCCGATCTGCGGGTGGCGATCCGCAGCGGCATCCTGCGGGGCCGCCAGCTGGAGCTGACCGCCGGAGCGGGGCTGGTGCGTGGTTCCCATCCGGAGCGGGAACTGCAGGAGGTGGCCCTCAAGCTCGGGGTGCTGCAGCAGCAGCTCAACCTGCCCGTGGCCGCCGCCTTCAGCTGAGCAGCCGCTCGATGACCAGATCGGCCAGGGGAAGGCGGCCCAGCCGTTCCACCTCGCGCACCCCGGTGGGGCTGGTGACGTTGATCTCGCTGAGGCGGCCATCGATCACATCGATGCCCACGAAGAAGAGCCCTTCGGCCCGCAGCACCGGGCCCAGGTCGGCGCAGAGGCGCTGCTCCGTATCGGTGAGTCCGGCGGCCACCGGCGCGCCGCCCAGGGCCAGGTTGCTGCGGAACTCCCCCGCCTTCGGCAGCCGGTTGACCGCCCCGAGGGGCTCGCCGTTCACCAGCAGGATGCGCTTGTCGCCGGCGCTGACGCCGGGCAGAAAGGCCTGCACCATCACGGGCAGCTGCTCCTGCTGGGTGACCAGCTCGAGCAGGGCCCGCAGGCCGGGGGCCGCCGCGGTGGTGCGCACCACCCCCTGACCGGCCCGGCCCGCCAGTGGCTTGAGCACCACTTCCTCGTGGCCGGCGGCGAAGGCCGCCAGCTGCTCCACCCGGGCACTGACCAGGGAAGGCGCCATCCAGGCACTGAAGCGCAGGGCGCCGAGCTTCTCGTTCCAGGCCCTCAGGGCCGCAGGGCGGTTGAGCACCTGCACCCCGAACACCTCCGCCATCTCCAGCAGCTGGGTGGCATAGAGGTAGGCCTCGTCGACCGGGGGATCCTTGCGCATCCAGATCCAGCGGAAGTGATCCAGGGGCAGTTCCCTGGCTTCGCCGGCCTCGTACCAGGGATCCGGCACGATCCAGTCCTCGTCGGCGGGGCGCACATCCGCCAGCCGCAGGGGCCTGGCCCAGGCCCGGGGCCGATGGGTTCCATCCTCGGCCCCCGCCGTGGAGAGGTCCGCCTGGGTGCACACCCAGACCGCCAGTCCGGCGCGCTGGGCCGCCTGCATCAACGCCACGCTGGAGTCCTTGGCTGGCCGCAGTCGCTCGATCGGGTCGACCACGAACAGCTGGGCGTCCCTTGCCGAAGCTGAAGTGGGGCTCACTGGGGCAGACGCAGGAGAGCCTCGAGCTCGCCGACGCTGGCAAGTTTCTGCAGTTCGGCGTAGCCCCCGATCCCCTTGCCGTCGATGAAGATCTGGGGAACGCTGGTGTGTCCGCCGGCGCGCTTCATCATCACCTCCTTGTTGATGTCGTCGTCGTCAACGATGTATTCGTTGTACGTGACACCGAGTCGATCCAGCAGCCCCTTGGCCCGGATGCAGTCGGAGGAGAATCGAAAGGTGTAGATCTCGACCTTGGCCGGCGGTTTCACCTCCAAAAATTCCTGCCCGGGCTGTTGCGGGGGGATTCCTGGATGCTCCATCAAGCCTCTTGAGAGTCAGAGCACTTCAGCCTAGAGGCGCCGCTCGCATCCCTCCTGATACGGTCGTGTCACAAGCTCTTTTGGCCCGGTGCTCGACCTCACCGATTTCAAGCGGGATCTCTCCGAACTCACCGACCGCCTGGGCCATGCCCAGGACTGTCTTTGACGTACCGGCCCTGAACGCCCGCCAGCGGGACCTGGAACAGCTGGCCTCCCAGCCCGGCTTCTGGGACGACCAGCAGCAGGCCCAGAAACAGATGCGCCAGCTGGATGAGGTGAAGGCCCAGCTGGAGCAGCTGCAGCGCTGGCAGGCAGCTATCGCCGACGCCCGCGCCAGCCTGGAGCTCCACGATCTCGAGCCCGACGAGGAACTGCTGGGGGAAGCCAACGACGGTCTGCAGGCCCTGCGCACGGAGCTGGACCGCTGGGAGCTGGAGCGGCTGCTGAGCGGTCCGTACGACAAGGAGGGGGCGGTGATCTCGATCAACGCGGGGGCGGGCGGCACCGACGCCCAGGACTGGGCCCTGATGCTGATGCGCATGTACACCCGCTGGGCCGAGGACCATGGCATGAAGGTGACCGTGGACGAACTCTCCGAAGGGGAGGAAGCGGGCATCAAGAGCTGCACCATCGAGATCGACGGCCGCTACGCCTACGGCTACCTGCGCAACGAGAAGGGCACCCATCGGCTGGTGAGGATCTCGCCGTTCAACGCCAACGACAAGCGCCAGACCAGCTTCGCCGGGGTGGAGGTGATGCCCAAGCTGGAGGAGGAGGTGAAGCTGGACATCCCGGAGAAGGATCTGGAGGTCACCACCTCGCGTTCGGGCGGCGCGGGCGGCCAGAACGTCAACAAGGTGGAGACGGCCGTGCGCATCCTGCACATCCCCACCGGCCTGGCGGTCCGCTGCACCCAGGAACGCTCCCAGCTCCAGAACAAGGAGAAGGCCATGGCCCTGCTGATGGCCAAGCTGCTGGTGATCGCCCAGGAGCAGCGGGCGGCCGAGATCGCCGACATCCGCGGCGACATCGTCGAGGCGGCCTGGGGCAACCAGATCCGCAACTACGTGTTTCACCCTTATCAGATGGTCAAGGATCTGCGCACCGGCGAGGAAACCACCGACGTTCAGGGGGTGATGAACGGCGACCTGGATCCCTTCATCCAGTCGCTGCTGCGCCAGGGTGTGGAGATCGCCGCCGAAGCGGCCGCCTGAGCCCCCACCCCCCAGCGCCACCCCATGCCCGAGCGCGCCACCCCCGAATCCCCCGCCGCCCAGGCCCCTGGCGGTGAGAGCCCGAGCTTCGTGAAGCTCGCCATGCGCAACATGGTGCGCAAGGGTCGCCAGAGCCTGGTCCATTTCGGCCTCACCGCCCTGGGCCTCAGCGGTTTTCTGCTGCTGATCGCCTGGCTGGGCCGGCCCAGCCTGCCCCAGTGACGTCCGCGACGCCGGCAGGTCCCCCCCCCGACCTCGATCTGGCCTTCAGCCTCCAGAGCCTGGCCGACACCGGGCCGTCATCCGGGAGTGGACTGGTGGACCCCCTCCGGGGAGCGGACCTCTGGAGCGCCCATCTGGCCGCCTGGCTGCAGCAGCTGCAGGAGGAGCTGCCGGCCCCGCTGCAGGCCCCGGCCTACAGCCTGGGGCTGGAGCTCTGCGACGACCCGGCCATCGCCGAGCTCAACCGCAGCTGGCGCCACATTGAGGGGCCGACCGACGTGCTGGCCTTCGCCGCCCAGGAGGAGGCGCCCCCGCTCCCGATCGGCGAGCTGGCGGGGGCAGGCGAGACCGGGCTGGAGCTGGGCGACATCGTGATCTCCCTGGACACCGCCCGGCGCCAGGCGATCTCCGCCGGCCATGGCCTCGAGGCGGAACTGCTGTTCCTGGCCAGCCACGGCCTGCTGCATCTGCTGGGCTGGGATCACCCCGACGACGCCAGCCTGGCCGCCATGCTGGAGCGGCAGTCGGAGCTGCTGGAAGCCACGCCCCCCTGACAAGGGCGGTTAGGGCCGGACATCGGCGGTAGGGTGCCGCTGGTCCAACCGTCGGCGGTGCGATGCCCATGCTCGTTCCCGAGGAACATCCGCCGGTCCTGCGCGACGTGACCGGTGATGTCCATCGCCGCGGCCGACGCCTCAGGGCAGGGGCCTGGAAGGTGGCCGGGGATCTGCCGGCGAGTTTCCGCTATGCGGCCCAGGGTCTGGCCTACGGCTTCGCCAGCCAGCGCAACTTCCGGATCCACGTCGTCACCGGCGCCGTGGTGTTCGGCCTGGGACTCTGGCTGCAGCTGGCCGTCGACCGTCTGGCCGTGCTGGTGCTCACCGTGGCGGCCGTGCTGGTGCTGGAACTGCTCAACACCGCCACCGAAGCCGTGGTCGATCTGGCGATCGGACGCCAGTTCCACCCCCTGGCTCGGATCGCCAAGGACTGTGCCGCCGCCGCCGTGCTCGTGGCCGCCCTCTCCTCCCTGGTGATCGCCCTGCTGCTGCTCGTGCCGCCCCTGCTGACGCGCCTCGGCGCCTAGACCGACCCCATGCTCCTGGTTCTCGACAACTACGACAGCTTCACCTTCAACCTGGTGCAGTACCTGGGGGAGCTGGCGGTCGACCACCCCCTGGCCGCCGATGTGCGGGTGGAGCGCAACGATGCCCTCGATCTGGCGGCGATCCGGGCCCTGGATCCGGCGGCGATCCTGATCTCCCCGGGGCCCGGGGATCCGGACCAGTCGGGCGTGTGCCAGGAGGTGCTGCGGGAGCTTGGGCCCAGTGTGCCGCTGCTGGGGGTGTGCCTGGGTCACCAGTGTCTGGCCCAGGTGTACGGGGGCCGGGTGGTGCGGGCCGGCGAGCTGATGCACGGCAAGACCTCACCGGTGCGCCATGCCGGCCAGGGGGTGTTCGAGGGCCTTCCGGAGCCCCTCACCGCCACCCGGTACCACAGCCTGATCGCCGAACGGGAGAGCCTGCCCGACTGCCTGGAGATCACCGCCTGGCTCGACGACGGCACGATCATGGGTCTGCGGCACCGGCAGCACCCCCACCTGCAGGGGGTGCAGTTCCACCCGGAGAGCGTGCTCACCCAGTCCGGCCACCAGCTGCTGGCCAATTTCCTGCGCCAGGCGTCCCACTGAGCCCGGCCGGGGGAGGAACGGCGCCGCCACTGCTAACTTCGCGCCACACGACGGGCCCGGCGGGGCCATGCGCACGCCATGGTTGAACCCACCCCCAGGCCCAAGGCTCCCTCGCGGCGGTTCACCCCCTCGCGCCGGCGCATGGGCCTCAGCCTGGGTCTGGGACTGGCGCTGGCCGCCGGGATCTCCCAGCCGGCACTGGCCCAGAGAGGAGGCGGTGGCGTCACGATCACCAGCTACGGCCACAGCGCCCTGCTGATCCAGGGCGGCGGTGCCCGGGTGCTGCTCAACCCCTTCCAGGCGGTGGGTTGCGCCGCGGGTCTGGCGGAGCCGCGGCTGAGCGCCGATGTGATCCTGGCCAGCAGCCGGCTCAAGGACGAGGGGGCGCCGGTGGCCAGGGGCACGTTCCTGGTGAAGCCCGGGTCCTACAGGCTCGCCGGACTGAAGATCGAAGGCATCTCCGCCCCCCACGATCGGGTGGGTGGCCGCCGCTTCGGCAACGCCACCCTCTGGCGCTGGCGCCAGGGTGGCCTCGACTTCGCCCATCTCGGCGGCACCGCCGGCAGCCTCAGTCCCTCCGACAGGGTGCTGCTGGGCCGACCGGACGTGCTGATCATCGGCGTGGGTGGCGGCGGCAAGGTCTACACAGGCCAGGAGGCCGCCGAGGTGGCCAGGGAGCTGCAGGCCCGCCGGGTGATTCCCGTGCAGTACACCAGCGGCAAGCCCCCGGCCAACTGCGACCAGGGGCCGGTGGAACCCTTCGTGCAGGCCATGGCCGGCGCCAGGGTGCGGCGCAGCGGCCGCACGATCACCGTGGTGCCCCCCGTGGGTGATGGCACGGTGATCGAGCTGATGCGCTGAGGCCTCAAGCCGGCGTGTCGAGGCTTCGATAGACCTCCCAGAAACGGGCCATCTGCTCGCGGGTGCCGATGCTGACCCGCAGGGAGCCGTCAATCAGGGGCTTGCCGGCCATGGAGCGCACCAGAATGCCCGCCCGGCGCAGGTCGGCCTCCACGGCCGCGGCGTCCCGCCGGGGCCAGACGAGCAGATAGTTGCCCCCATCGGCGTGGTGGCGCACGCCCTCGTGCTGCAGCTCCCCCACCAGCCAGTCCCGGGCCTCCAGCACGCGGGCCACATAGGCGTCCACATAGGCCTGGTCGGTCAGGGCCGCATGGGCGGCGGTGACCGCGAAGCTGTTGATGTCGTAAGGACCGCAGACCCGGCCCACCCGCTCCACCAGCTCCGGCGCGCCGATGGCGAAGCCGATACGCAGGCCGGCCAGGCCGGCCGTCTTGGCCAGGGAGCGAAGCACCAGCAGGTTGGGAACGGCGGCGAACATGTCCTCGGCCTCCGGGCCCGGCCGCCAGCGCTTCTGCAGGTGGGGCAACAGGCTGTCGCCGGAGAAGGCCTCGTAGAGCTCATCCACCACCACCAGAGTGTCGGGCGACGCCGCCGCCAGCTCCAGGATCCGCTCCGGCGCCAGCCGCGTGCCGGTGGGGTTGTTGGGATTGCAGATCAGCAGGATCCGGACGGGCGGACCGGCGACGAGGGCGGCACGGATCTCGGCATAGGGGAAGCCGAAATCGGGCCATCGGTAGGGGATCGCCTCGATCTCCATGCCCTGCATGCGGGCACAGGGGGCGTAGTACCCGAAGGTGGGGCTGGTGGTGAGCAGCCGCTCACCGGAGTCGCCGTAGGCATGGAAAAGGGCGTGGAGGGCGCCGTCCACGCCGTTGAACAGCCCGATGCAGACAGGGGTGAGGCCCTGGCCCCCAAGCGAGGCCACCACGGCCTCCCGCAGGCCGTCGTATTCGGGATAGATGGCGTAGTGCTCGGCCGGGATGGCGCGGATCGCCTCCACCACCCTGGGGCTGGGGCCGACGGTGTTCTCATTGAAGTCGAGGCGAAGCAGACCGCGGCGCCCCTCCAGGGGGGCGCTGTACGCCTGGAGGCCCTCCACCTCCCGCCGGGCAGAGATACCGCTCACGAACACCGTTGACGCCGGTCAACGGCAGTTTTGCAGATGCCATTTCCCTTGGCTGGCTGCGATGGAGGCATCGATGCGCAGGGTGGGTCGCCGTGACCGCGGAGCCCTTCGTGATGCTGCCGCCTCACATCCGCTCCAGGGTGGGAATCCCCAGCAGCCCGAGTCCCAGCTTGAGGGTGTCGGCCGTGAGCCGGCAGAGGGCCAGCCGCGAACCGCGGGCCGGATCCTCCGCCCTGAGCACGGGAACCTGGTCGTAGAAGCGGTTGAACACCTGGGAGAGCTCAAACAGATAACTGCAGAGCCGGTTGGGCAGCAGCTCCTCCTCCACCTCCAGGATCACGCCGTCGAACTGCAGCAGCTGGCGCACCAGGGCCCACTCCTGGGGTTCGGTGAACAGCAGGGGCGAGGGCAGGGCGGCGCCGGCCCCGCCACGACGGGCGATCCCGGCGATCCGCACCACGGCATACAGAAGGTAAGGGGCGGTGTTGCCCTGCAAAGCGAGCATGCGATCGAAGCTGAACTGGTAGTTGGTGGTCCGGTTGGTGGACAGATCGGCGTACTTCACCGCAGCCAGGCCCACGGTGGTGGCCACTTCGGTGATGAAGGCCTCCTCCTCCCGGCGCCCCTCCTCCGCCAGGCGCCGGCACAGATCAGCCTCGCAGCGCTCCACCGCCTCATCCAGAAGCTCCCGGAGCCGCACCGTGTCGCCGGCACGCGTCTTGAGCTTCTTGCCGTCCTCCCCCTGCACCAGGCCGAAGGGCACATGCTCCAGCCGCCCGCCCGGCGGAATCCAGCCGGCCCGGCGGGCCACCTGGAACACACCGGCAAAATGGCTGGCCTGGCCCGCGTCGGTCACGTAGATCACCCGCCGGGCGCCATCGCCTTCAGGGGGCGACGCGAAGCGGTAGCGGATGGCGGCCAGGTCGGTGGTGGCGTAGTTGAAGCCACCGTCGCTCTTGCGCACGATCACCGGCGGCGCCTTGCTGGCGGAGCCGTCGTCCCCTTCCAGGAAGACGCACTGGGCACCGCCATCGCTCACCAGCAGGCCGGCGGCGGCCAGATCCGCCACCACCGCCTCCAGACAGGGGTTGTAGAAGGATTCGCCGCGCTCCAGCAGACGGATGTCGAGCCGGTCGTAGAGCCGCTGAAATTCGCGGCGCGACTGGTCACAGAGCAGCTGCCAGGCCCGCCGGGACACCGGATCGCCTCCCTGCAGCTTCACCACCTCCTCGCGGGAGCGGACCTGAAAGGCCTCATCGGCATCGAAGCGGGCCTTCGCCTGGCGGTAGAAGGCCACCAGGTCGCCCAGGTCGACCGCATCGGCGGTGCTCAGCGCTGCCGGGGCCACCTCCTTGAGATGGGTGATGAGCATGCCGAACTGGGTGCCCCAGTCGCCCACATGGTTGAGCCGCAGCACCGGATGGCCGCGGAACTCCAGCACCCGGGCCAGGGCGTCGCCGATGATCGTGGAGCGCAGATGGCCCACGTGCATCTCCTTGGCGATGTTGGGGCTGGAGAAATCCACCACCACCGGGGCCGCAGCGTCGCCCACGGCCGGCACCCCAAGGCGGGGGTCGGCCAGTCGCCGGCCCACCTCCGCCGCCAGCAGCTCGGGCCGCAGGGTGAGATTGATGAAGCCCGGTCCGGCGATCTCCGGCGGCAGGCACAGGGCCCCGAAGGCCGGATCCGCCTCCAGCTGGGCCACGATCGCGGCAGCGATCTGCCGGGGCGCCTGGCGCAGGGGCCGGGCCAGGACCAGGGCCCCGTTGGCCTGGAAATCGCCGAATTCCGGCTTCGAGGCGGGGGCGAGCTGGGGGTCGAGGGGTTGGCCGGCCCCGCGGGCGGCGACGGCCGCTGCGGGGAAAGCGCGCTCCAGAGCCCCCAGCAACTGGCTGTTCAGGGCATGGGCGATGCGCAGCATGGAGCGGAGCCGGTGAAACGGTAGGCGTGGTCACGATCATCCTCCCCGGGGGGACTGGAGCTCACAGGCTCTCGCAGAGCTCTCGCAGCCAGACCATGAACCGATCCAGATCGCCTCGCCCTTCAGACCAGAGCGCGATCGCCTTCTCCAGAAGCCGCTTCACCTCGTCGGCACGCACCACGGCCGGCCCAGCCGGACTGACGACCGCCATCCGCTCCAGCAGCCGGCGATGCCCATCGGCGCCGACTGGAGTGGCGGCGATGGTGAGGCGAGTGCTGCTGCCTCCTAATCGCTCGATACCGGTGGATAACCCGCAGACTCTCCACCAGCGTGTCCAGCTTTGAACGCTCCACGCCCCGGTCGGTGAGCAGCTCATCCAGCTTCAGCCTGGCAAAACCATCGAAGCTCACAGCAGCCGCTGGGCACGGTCCCTGATCCGCTGCTGCCAATGGGGCGGCAGACTTTCCAGCCGCACCAGATCGACGGGGATGTCACCGGCGGTAGCCTCTGCTTGCCCCAGGGCATCGAGAAGATCCAGCATCGTCATGCCCTCCACGGCAAGGTCGATATCGGAGCCCATCCGGAACCTGCCTTCGATGGTCGAACCGAACAGCCCCACTGCTTCGATCGCTGGCCAACGACGCTGCAGGGACAGAGCGCAGCGTCTGGCCGCCGGCAAGGTCCTCAGCAGACGGCTGTCACAGTCCTGACGCTCCTCCCAGTGGCGACGGTGGACGTTGGAGAGCCTCATCGGATCAACGTAGGAGGTCGTTTTCCTGGATGAGCAGTGGCAGGATGACGATTGCCCCATCGAAGCGAAGCCGGGAGCCCTTCATCGGTACCGGAGCGCCTGCGAGCTCTTTCTCCAGGTGCCGGTCACCGGATGCTGCCGCCCGCAGGAGGACATGGTCGGCACCCCGAGGCGGGAGTCGGTCAGCCGCCGGCCAACTTCATCGGCCAGCACCTGGGGCCGGAGGGTGAGGTTGATGAAACCCGGCCTGGCGATCTCGGACGGCAGGCACAGGGCCGCGAAGGCGGTATCCGCCTCCAGCTGAGCCACCATCGCCGTCGCGATCACCCTCGGGGCTTGCCGCAGGGGCCGATTCAGGGCCAGGGCGCCGTTGGCCTGCGAATCGCCGAACTCCGACTTCGAAGCGGGGGCGAGCTGGGGATCGATGGGCCGGCCTGCTGCCTGGGCGGTGGCGGCCGCCCCGGGGAAAGCGCGCTCCAGAGCCCCCAGCAACTGGCTGTTCAGGGAGTGGGTGAGGCGCAGCATGGAGCGGGGCCGATCAGTCGGTGGGAGTGGGGCCGATGATCCTTCCCGGCAGAGGGTGGGGCTCAGATTCAGGGCCGTGTCCAACAAGGGGTTGACTGCCTTGAGGTTCAGGGGCATGAACTCAGCACACGGCGTGGCACGTCAACCAGGTGTCCCGAGGATCGGAGACTCAGCCGTTGAGGCCTGCACCCACCGCAAGCGAGGAGTCGGTGCCGCTCCCCCCGTGCTGCCCAACAGCCCGCAGCCACTGGGAGCAAGGGCCAGGCCCCAGTTTTTTGGGATGAGGCAGCCGCTGCTGCAGATGGCGTCTCCAAGACGAGTGCCAGCGACTTCACCCCGTGCATGAGCGCAGGATGCAGATCCGCTGCGACGGCACTTAAAGAATTTATGAAGCCGTTCCTCCTCGGGTGAAGCTCGTATGATAGAAAGGCTAATGAACAGTATTCAAGAAGGCATCGCCATGAAGCCCTACCGCCTCCTCGTCACGGGAGCAGCGGCCACGCTCCTCTCAGCGGGGTCCGCCTTGGCAGCCAATTCGTTCAGCGTGGACTTTGCAGGCGCTACCGGGGTCAAGGGGGCAATGTCCTTCGACTTCAGCACGGCAGGCACAAACCAATACTATATGACCATCGACATTTTCAATAACACAAAATCAACCGATACCACCAGCGGGGTTCTGACGGGTTTCGGCTTGAATCTCCCAACACCAGCACCTCCAACGTTCACTTTCCTGACTTACGAGCCGCTTGCCTCAAGTTTTCGCGGTGTCATACCACCAGGTTATTTCATACCAGTGAATGACCCAACCCCATACGCTCTGACCGACTCAACAAACACAAATTTGAGTCCTCTCGGGGTTCTGGATTTTTGTTTCGTCTCCAAAGACAACCCTAATCAATGTGAAGGTGCTGGAAGCGGAAAACCAGGTGAAGGGTTAGCCCGAGATTCTTCAACACAAGTCAAATTTAAAATCGGTTCCGACGTCAGTAAAGGCTCCGACGCAGCAAATATTGCTGCCGTTTCAGCGGCTATACAGCAGTACATCTACGACAACCAAGGAAATCCTCAATCTGGTAACAACAGTGGCCCCTTTGGGGTCGTAACTCGCTGGCAGTCAATCACCGGAAGCCTCACCAGCTCTGACAGTGATAAAGTTGTCGGCACGACTGTATGCACAAACGGAGTCTGTGGAGGTAATACCGGGGGTTCACCCAACGATCCAAATTCTGTTCCCGGCCCGCTTCCCCTTTTCGGTGCAGCAGCAGCGTTCGGCTACAGCCGCAAACTGCGTCATCGCCTGAAAACCATTCCACCTCTTGCCTGAACGTTTCTAGAAGTCAAGCCCACCGATATAAACCAAATCTTCCTTCATTCCCAAAGCCTGTTCTACCTGAACAGGCTTTTCTTTTCTTCCTATCGTTCTCTCCTGGGGCGAAGAGCCTAGATTGGGACCCAAGAAAATGTCCGACGAAAAAGTCGCATTTTTGGACGGTTGAATTCTCTAACCTTGTCGAGGCAACCTCGAAATCTCTATTATTCAGCAGCCCATTGGGAGGGTCTTCACCCCATGAATTCCAGGAGAGGATAACATCCTTTCACTGCGGATCTATCGGTTCCAATTCAATCGCTTTAGACCTGACGAGATCCCATCACCACCATGAGTGAGACCACAGAAAGCAGAAGTCTGGAATCTGCGATTTTCAGCGATCGCCTGGCAGTGGCCGCCATGGCTCTTTTCGTGGTCTACCTGGTTTCCGTTCTTGCGACCATCTTGCCACCCAGGTTTCCTAATCCCATCTGGCAACTGAGCAGCATCAAAGTCATCACGGAAGGGGCACCCATTCCGCTGCTTGGCCTGGCTCTACTTCATCTGGCTGCCTTTCTTTGCCCTGCCAACATCCAGCTTCAAAAGCGGCGGAATGCTTTAGCTCGGCTGGCCATCCTGGCCGCACTCGGATTTCTGTTGATCGTCCCACTGCAGAGCCATGCGGTCTGGAGGTCCTATCGCGATTCCTATTCAGTAGCGGCACAGCAGCAAGCGAGCGCCACCCAACGGGCGGATGCGGTACGTCAGGCCATTGAGCAGGCAACCAGTGCCGAAGATCTTCAGGAACGTCTGGTGGCTCTGCAGCGACCTGATCTGCGGATCAGGTTGGATGCCAAGACATTTTCGGCTATCCCCCTACCAGATCTAAAAAAGCAACTTCTCAGCCAAGTCGATCAAACCGAAGGTCAATACAAGGCCAGATTCGGATCCCTTGACCCAGGAGCTACCGATCGCATCTTCAGGGATAGCCTTCGAGCCATCCTCTCATCCATCGCCTTTGCGATCGCTTTTGCCGCCCTCGCCCAGAGGAAGAACAGCAAATCTCCTTTTCTGATGGAGATACCGTCCCTGCCTGGCCGCCTGGTCGCATCGCTGGGGCCAAGGCGGACTCGGCCCGGCCAAGCGGGTGCAGCGTTGGACTTCATGAAATCACCAGCCAAAAGGGAAGAGGAATTCTTTGAGTCCCTGGCGCCTCCAGAGGATAAAGCGTCCCCGCCCCTCGAATGATCGCAAGGAAGGTGCCGCTCCGGAGCGCAAGGGACAGAAAGACTTCACCGGGGAGTGGACCAGCCTGTCTCGATGGAGACTGCCACTTGCTTGAAGGACACCTGAAAGGACGTTGACACGCTCGCGCAATAGTTGGGAACCCAGCTTGCTGTTCTTTCCTGCAGCTGATCAGGCCGCTGCAGGGGGGAGATCAACCAGGCCCGTGTGGCAGTCGAGGCCTTTATGGATCCGCAGGCAGTGCGGTAGGGGGTCGTTTTTGGCCGCTGAGCTGCCGAAAGTCAACACGTAAGCCCACTCCGTCAGAAGGCGCTGGATGAATGGCTCGGCCTTGCCGTTGGTCCGAAGAAGGGAGGGCCTGCTCTTCTTCACCTCCAATCCCATGGCCTGAGCAGCATTCCGCCGCCCATGGGGCTTGTGGGGAGAGCCGTGGCTTCTAAACACCCATCGTCACTCCCTCCCCTGGTCGTTGAACCAGACCGGCGCACAGCTCACAGAGCCCACGTCATCGGCCCCTTCTTGCGGTCAGCGCAGGGGAAACCCGGACTACCACGCCACAGCGGTCTTTCCCTTGGGTGGCACCCCTCACGCCCCGGGAAGCGGACAACGTCAAGCAAGCTGGCCCTCCCGAAGCCGATACACCGCAGGCGCACCAAGCCTTGGCCGGCAGGCGCTCGGGCCGCGCCGCCCACACCCGAGGCCTCCGCTTCCCGGAATGGCCGCGGGAGCGGAAGCCAGGAAGAGCGGCGAAACCCACCACCCTCCGGAAGGGAAGAAAGAGCAGATAGTCCTTGGGGTCAGTGACCCGACCCCAGGGCAGAACGGCATCGCTCCCTCGCCGATTAAGGGATCCTCCCAACTTGCCTTCAGCTTCTCCTCATGAGACGATCAGCCCGCCCCATGGATTGCAGGAGAAGGCCCGCCTTGGCAACCAACCGCACGAATCCCGAGCGAGGGGGCAACGTCCCTCGCTTCACGACGGGCTTCCGCTGACCCCGGACCGCTCACACAGCGAGACTAGGTCTCGCGAGACTCTCAATGGGTGCTTTCCTGGATGTGGGCGCATCCGGCGCGGCGCAACTCCATTGACCATGCTTTGGATCCTCCTCGCTCCTGGATCATCCCAGCGACCGAAGAATTAAGAGCTCCCAAGCCTGTTGTTCTCCGAACTTCAGCCTCCGGTCCAGGCCTTTCTGGAGCGGATCCCTCCATCCCATAAAGGATTAAAACCCTTGCAAAAACTGGAATCCCGCTGCTTTCAGCACCGATCCTCGCACCCTAGGGATCACGGCAAGGGCCTCAGGTGAACTGGATTTTGCTGTTCCACTCGAAACCAGGATGGCGCCCCTTACAGAGATTCATGAATCTGAATCCATGGTCTGTACGGCATAAACCTAAGCCTCCTTTCACCTCTGACCACGAAACTCCCCATCGATTTGTTGTGAATACCAAAGACGCAGAAAAAATCCATCGTGGATGATCAGTGCTGGGAGCAATCAACTCCCAACCATCAGCAACCCCAGAACCAAAGTCAACCACCCCAGTGCCCCGGGAGCAATGACTTTGATGATGGCCGCGATCATCTGACTGGCGACAGTTGGAGCGTCGCGGAGGCATCTGGCTGCCGTTGGCTGTTCCCCCGTGTTCCGGTCATGACTGACACCTCCAGAGCGGCTCCCCCTAAAACCGTCTCTTTCCTCCTCCCTGACCCCACAAGCCAGGCCAGTCGCTCGTCCGATCCGCTGCTGCCCCTTCAGGCTGATCCTGCTCCCCCCTCATCCGAAGCTTCCCGAGCCACGGGCACCGCATCGGTCATGGCCGATGGCCTGCGTCCTGCCGCTGGTGTCACGAACCGGGCGTCTGTGGATGGCAGCCATCGAGAGCCGAATCTCCGGGGCGCTGTCTTCCAGAGAGATGTACCGATCCTCTCCCTGCGGGATGTTGTCTCCAGCAGTCATCAGGCTCTCGCCAGCCCCCCGGGCCTGAGCGACTCCTTCGCCGGGCGCGACCCCAACGCCACCACCTCAGGCTCCTCCGCAGGCAGCTCCTGTCTCTGCAAGGACTGCACCAAGCTGGAT
>NZ_JAFKRG010000044.1 GCF_019038415.1 Synechococcus sp. CCY 9618
CGGGCGGCGGCCCTGGGGCTGGGGGCCGCCGCGGCGCTGGCCCTGGCTGCGGGCCCCGGCCGGACCCAGGAGCGGCCGGCGCCCCAGATCCCCCGCGATGGCTGGAAGGACTGCGCCTACAACGAGCGGACCCTGGCCTGCGTGGACAGGCAGATCCCCGGTGGCCTGGAGATCCGCTGGAAGGACGGCCAGCGCATGACCTACAGCGAGCGCCCCGCCGGCGGCGACCTGCTGCGCGACCGCCTGGGCGGGCTCTGGCGGCGGGAGGTCTACATCCAGGGCAACGTGGTGCTCACCAACACGGCCAACGGCAACCGGATCTTCGTGCCGCTGCGCTTCCCCTGCAAACCGCCCCTGCAAGGGGAGGTGGGCTACTGCCGTTACTGAATCCGCCGACGCCATGAAAGCCGTCCTCGCCACCCCCGCCCTGATCGACACGGAACTGCCGGAGCCCAGCCCCGGCCCCCGCGACCTGCTGGTGAAGGTGGAGGCGATCGCACTGAACCCGGTGGACCTCAAGGTGCGGGACGCCATGGGGGCTGACGACCCGCCGCGGCAGCTGGGCTGGGACGCCGCCGGGGTGGTGCTGGCGGTGGGAGAGGAAGTGGGTCGGTTCCGGCCCGGCGCCATGGTGATGTTCGCCGGCGCCATCGACCGGCCCGGCTGCCACGCCGAGGCGGTGCTGGTCGACAAGTGCCTGGTGGGTCGCCGCCCGAACATGCTGTCGTGGGCCGAGGCGGCCGCCATTCCGCTCACGGGCCTGACCGCCTGGGAGGCCCTGTTCGAGCGTCTGCGGCTCGATCCCTACGGCGGCGACCAGGGCACCAGCCTGCTGATCCTGGGCGGCGCCGGCGGCGTGGGCTCCCTGGCGATCCAGCTGGCCCGGGGGGCGGGCCTGACGGTGATCGCCAGCGCCTCCCGGCCCGAGAGCCAGGCCTGGGTACGGGAGCTGGGGGCCGACCATGTGGTGGACCACCACCAGCCCCTGGCCCCCCAGCTGGCCGCCCTGGGCTTTCCCCGGGTGGAGGCCATCGCCAACTTCAGCGACACCGACGCCCACTGGCAGTCGATGGCCGAGCTGATCGCTCCCCAGGGGTCGATCGTGGCGATCGTGGGCAACCGCGCTCCCCTCGACCTGAACCTGCTCAAGGCCAAGAGCGTGAGCTTCTCCTGGGAGTTCATGTTCACCCGCTCCCAGTTCCAGACCAAGGACATGGGCCGGCAGGGAGAGATTCTCGATCGCCTGGCCGAGCTGTTCGAGGCCAACGTGCTGCGGCCCAGCCTGCGCCGCACCTTCACCCCTATCAACGCCGCCAACCTGGAGCTGGCCTATGGGGAGCTGGCCGGCGGCCACATGGTGGGCAAGCTGGCCCTGGTGGGCTGGGGCTGAGGCTCAGCGCACGGCCACCAGCACCCGGTGGCGCGGATCGCAGGCCTGGCGGCGCACCTCGCGGAAGCCGGCCTGCTCCAGGGTGGCGGGCAGATCGAGGCCGAAGTAGTCCGCCAGGTAGGGCTCGGTGCTCTTGAGCAGGGTGGCGATCGGCGCCGGCAGGCTGCGGATCACGGCCGAATCCGGGTCCTGATCCACCAGGGCCAGCACCCCGCCGGGCCGCAGCAGCCGGGCCGCCTCGGCCAGCACGGCCCGGGTGGCCTCAGCGGGCAGCTCGTGGCACACGAACTGCAGGCTGATCAGATCGAACGCCGCCGCCGGCAGACCGCTGGCCTCGGCGGCGGCATGGTGCCAGGCGCGGATGCGGCCCTCAGGATCGCGGACCCGGGCCACCGCCAGCATCTGGGGGGAAAGATCAAGTCCCTCCACGGCCACGTCGGTGGCCTCGCGGCGGTCGAGCCAGTGCTTGAGGGCCAGGGTGCCCACTCCCACCGAGCAACCGATGTCGAGGGCCCGGTGCACCGGAGCGGTGAGGCTGGGTTCGATGGCTGTGAAGATCGCGTCCCTCAGGCGCTCCTGGGCCTGCTCGGGCGCCAGGGATTCGCCGGGCCACACCCGCAGGGCCATCGAGGCGGTGGCCTGTTCCGCCTCGCAGGCCGCCGCCCAGCAGAGGTTGCCGGCGTCGTAGGCGTGGAAGCGGGCCCGGTAGTAGGCGGGCGTGGCCACGGCCGGATCGGTGCTGAGCCCCAGCAGGGGCTCGGCCTGGCGCTGCAGCTCCTCCCGGCGGGCCCGCCAGGCGATGCCGCGGCGCTCGGCGGTGCGGATGATCAGCTGCCTTGCCTGCAGGAACAGCAGCTGCCGCAGGGGCTCCACCGCCAGCAGCCGGTCGATCAGCCAGCCGAGGGGATGGCGCGAGGCCACCCAGTTGGGCGGCGGGGCCGCGGCGGCGCGGGGGGTTGAGGTGGCGGGCTGGGGCTGGAGCATGGGGGGCGTGGGGACCAGGAGCTGGGGCTGTCACTCTCCCGCCAGTGGTAGCCACACCAGGCCATCGAACCGTCCGAAGTCCCGATCGAAGCTCACCAGCCGCCAGTCCGCGGCGATGGCCAGGGCCGCCAGGTGCACGTCGGTGCAGAGCCGGGCCGGCCAGGTACCGCGGCTGAGCAGCTGGCGAAACACCGGCCAGCTGGTGGAGGCTTCATCCACCAGCCGCACCCCCGGCTGGGCCAGGAAGGCGGCCTGAACGGCGCTGGCCTGGCCCAGAGTGAGCACCGCGTCCCCCATCGCCCGGGGCTGGCTGAGCAGCCGCACCAGCCCCAGAGCGGTCACGGTGGTGAACACCACGGTGCTGGCCGCCTGCTCCTCCCAGTAACGACAGGCTTGGGCGTGGTGCCTGTGGCCGCTCCAGGCCAGTGCCAGCCAGAGGTTCAGATCGGGAAGATCCACGGTCTCCATCCGGCTCAGTCCTCAAGCAGGGCGAACAGGCCGGCATTGGAGAGCTGGTCGGGTGTCAGGGCCAGGTGGGCATCGATCCTGGGCAGGTCGGCGGCGCGGCGGGGCCTGCCGGCAACCTCGCGTTCGGTGGCCTCCAGGCCCTGTTCCACGAAGGAACGCAGCAACTGCTTGAGGGTGGTGCCTTCCAGCGCCGCCCTGGCCTTCAGCCGCGCGAACAGGGGATCGGGCAGCTCCAGGGTGGTACGCACGGACGGGGCCCCGGCAGGGAAGATGCGCATATTAGTGCGCATCAACCGCTCAGCTCCCGGCGTACAGCGCCTGCAGTCCCTCCTCGCTCGCCGGCGCCACGCCCCGCTCGGTGATCAGAGCGGTCACCAGCCGGGCCGGGGTGACATCGAAGGCGGGGTTGAAGCCCTCGCTGCCGTCGGGCACCAGCTGGACGCTGGTGGGTTCGCCGCCGGCGGGCTTGCCGGCGATGCGGGTGACCTCCTCCGGGGAGCGGGCCTCGATCGGGATCTCCGCCACCCCATCGGCGATGGTCCAGTCGATGGTGGAGGCGGGCAGGGCCACATAAAAAGGCACGCCGTTGTCGTGGGCGGCCAGGGCCTTGAGGTAGGTGCCGATCTTGTTGCAGACATCGCCGCTGCGGGTGGTGCGGTCGGTGCCGACGATCACCGCATCCACCCGGCCGTGCTGCATCAGGTGGCCGCCGGCGTTGTCGACGATCACGGTGTGGGGCACCCCCTCGCAGCCCAGCTCGAAGGCCGTCAGGCTGGCCCCCTGGTTGCGAGGGCGGGTCTCGTCGACCCACACGTGGATCGCCAGGCCGCTGCGGTGGGCCTTGTAGATGGGGGCCAGGGCCGTGCCCCAGTCGACGGTGGCCAGCCAGCCGGCGTTGCAGTGGGTCAGCACGTTCAGGGGCTCGCCGCGGCGCTCCGGCGGCCGCGCCTCGGCCAGCTGCTGGAACAGGGCCAGGCCCAGGTCGCCGATGGCCTCGCACATCGCCACGTCCTCCTCGACGATGGCGCCGGCCTCGGCCCTGGCCGCCGCGGCCCGCTGCTCCGGTGCCAGGGGCGCCACCCGGTCGCGCACCCGCTCAAGAGCCCAGCGCAGGTTCACCGCCGTGGGGCGGGTGGCGTTGAGCCGCGCGAAGGCCGCGGCCAGGGAGGCGTCGGAGGGATCGTCCTGCAGGGCCAGCATCAGCCCGTAGGCGCCGGTGACGCCGATCAGGGGCGCCCCGCGCACCACCATGGTGCTGATCGCCTCGGCTGCCTGCTCCAGGGTGGTGAGCGAGCGGGTGACGAAGCGGTGGGGCAGCAGGGTCTGGTCGATCACGCCGATCGAGCGGCCGCCCTCCTCCAGCCAGATGGTGCGCCAGGGCCTGCCGTCGATGTTCATGGCAACGGAAACGGAGTGAAGGTGGTTCCGATCATCCCTGGCGGCGCCACGGCGCGACTCACCGCAGAACACCCGAAACGGTGCCCCTAGGCTCCAGCCATCCCCGACCTTGACGCGATGGCCCCGCTGCTGCTGGTGGTGCTGGCCGCCCTGGGCCTGATCGTCCTCTACAACCGGCTGGCCCAGCTGCAGGTGCAGGCCGACAACGCCTGGGCCGACATCGACGTGCAGCTCAAGCGGCGCCACGACCTGATCCCCAACCTGGTGGAGACGGTGCAGGGCTACGCCGGCCACGAGAAGGAGAGCTTCCGGGCCGTGATCGAGGCCCGCAACGCGGCGGTCGCCGCCCGGGGCCCCAGTGAGCAGCAGCGGGCGGAGCAGCAGCTGGGTGCCTCCCTCGGCCAGCTGTTCGCCCTGGCGGAGTCCTACCCGGCCCTGCGGGCGGTGGAGAGCTTCCGGGCCCTGCAGGACGACCTGGGCCGGATCGAGGACGCGCTCCAGAATGCCCGGCGCTACTACAACGCCGTGGTGCGCGACCTGAACACGGCCATCGTCCAGTTCCCCTCCAACCTGGTGGCCGGTGGCTTCGGGATCCGCTCGCGGAGCTTCTTCGAGCTGGATGACCGCGCCGAGGCGACCGTGCCCCGCGTCAGTTTCGGTGGCTGAGACCGGCCGGCGGCCCCTGCAGCCTCGGCGAAACCTGCGCCGGCCCTGGCGGTTCGCTCCCCTGCTGGCTCTGGCCCTGGCCCTGCTGCTGCTGCTTCCCGGCGGCGGCGGGGCGGCCGGGGCGGCGGAGCGCCAGCTGGAGCTCAGCGACTTCCAGCTGGTGGCCCGGGTGGAGCCGGACGGGTCGGTGCAGGTGAGCGAGACCCTCACCGCCCGGTTCCAGGGGTCTTGGAACGGGATCGTGCGCCGGATCCCCCTGCTGGCAAACCGCCCTGGCGGCCTCGAACCGCTGGGGCTGAAGCTGATTTCGGTCGCCGATGGCGACGGCCGGGCCTACCGCACCGAGACCCGCACCGTCGGCAACGAGGAGGAGCTGCGGATCTTCGTGCCCGGCGCCGAGAACGCCACCCGCACGGCGGTGCTGCGCTATCGGGTGGCCAACGGGGTGCGCTTCTACGCCGACCACGACGCGTTCAACTGGAACGTGACCGGCAACGGCTGGGAGATCCCGATCGACCGGGTCAGCGCCCTGGTGCTGCTGCCGGAGGGGGTGAAGGGGCTGCATGCCTCGGTGTACACCGGCCCGCGGGGGGCCCGGGGCCAGGACGCCCGCCTGCGGATCGGCCCGGCGGAGGTGAGCGCCCTGAGCACCCGGCGGCTGGGGCCCGGCGAGGGGCTCACCCTGGCCGTGGGCTTCGACAAGGGTCTGGTGACGCCCCCGTCGCTGCTGCAGCGACGCCTGCGCTGGCTGCAGGCGCGGCTGGTCCTGCTGCTGCCCCTGGCCACCGCTTTGATCCTGGGCGGGATCTGGTGGCGGATCGGCCGCGATCCGGCCCTGGGGGCGGTGCCGGTGGCCTACGAACCGCCCGGGGGCCTGCCGCCGGCGGTGCTGGGCAGCCTGGTGCAGGAGAGCGTGGGCAGCGTGGCGCTGGGGGCGACGCTGGTGGATCTGGCGGTGAAGGGCCAGCTGCGCATCGAGGAACGCCAGAAGAAGGTGCTGTTCCTGCCTCTGAAGAAGCACTACGGCTTCACCATGCGCAGCGCCCCCGCGGCCTGGGCAGAGCTGGCCCCCCACGAGGCCTACCTGCTCGAGAAGCTGTTTCCCTCATCGGAGGTGGGCGAGAGCGTGGACACCGACGACCTGCGCGACAGCTTCTACGTGCACGTGAGCGGCTTCGAGCAGCTGGTGCGCCAACGGGTGCTGGCGGAAGGGTTCTACCGGCGCTGGCCCGGCACGGTGCGGGGGCTGACCGTGGCGGGCGGCCTGGTGGTGGCAGCGGCGGCGGCGGGGATTGTGCTGAAGCTGCTGCCCCCCGACCTGGCCCGGCTGCAGGGGGCGGCCGATCCGCTGCTCACCGGCCTCTGCCTGGCGGCCACCCTGGCCCTGATCGGTGGGTTCGCCTGGATCATGCCCAGCCGCACGCCCCGGGGGGTGGAGGTGCTGCGCCAGACCCTGGGCTTCCAGGAGTTCCTGCGCCGGGTCGATGCCCCCCGCTTCGCGCGGGTGGTCCGGACGCCGGAGCTGTTCGAGCGCTTCCTGCCCTACGCGATGGTGGCTGGGCTGACGAAGCCGTGGGCCGCAGCCTTCGCGGGCATCGTGGAGGCACCGCCGAGCTGGTACGTCGGCAGCGACGACGGCTTCGATGTGGGCGGGTTCGGCGCCAGCCTGGACGACTGCTGCAGCACCACCGGCAGCGCGATGCAGTCGTCGCCAAGCAGCTCCAGCGGCAGCTCGGGAGGCGGCAGCTCCGGCGGCGGCGACGGCGGTGGCGGCGGCGGTGGCTTCTGAGCCCGATCCGGCCAGGGGACCTAGCGTTTGCCTGATCTCAGCTACTCTCCGGTGCCGTCCTGGCCAGGGCCCCTTGCCGCCGTGCGTCCGGTCTTCGCGCTGACGGCCTGCGCCCTGGTGGCCGGCACGCTCAGTGCCTGCGGTTCCGGGCCAGCGGAGAAGGTGGTGGCGCCCCCGTCGCCGGAACCGCCCCTGCTGGCGCCGATGAACAAGGCCCGCCAGGCCGTTGATCAGATCAACGGGGCCCAGGAGCAACGCGACAAGGCGATCGAGAAGGCGCGCCAGTAGGTGCGAAGGGCGCCGCGGCCGGTGGCAGGGTTAGGTGGAGAAATGGTGGCTCCCGCAGCCGATCCCGCCGGGTCGGCCTACGTTGCCAGGCATGCAATGAGGATCAGCCATGGGTTGGCGCCACCGTCTGCTGGCCATCAGCACCTCCGTGATCGTGGGAGCCGGGGCCCTGGCGGCTGGCTCGGCACTGGCGACGCCGCCCGGAACGCTGCTGAAGGGCCTCAAGCTGCCGCTGCCCAAGCCGGCCGCCAGCCTGTTCGCCGCCAATGCGATCGGCCAGACCAGCCTCAACACCCAGCTGCCCGGCAAGCCGGAGGAGCTGCTCGCCAAGCTGAAAACCTCCCTGGCCCAGCAGGGCTACACCGAGCGGAAGGTGAACACCATGGTGGGGGCCTGGGGCTTCAACCTGGTGATGGATCCCCCCGCCGGCACCACGGTCGACGGCACCGGTGAAGGCAAATCTGCCGCCCTGGTGCTGCAGGCCACCGCCATCGGCCCCGGCAAACTCAACCTCAACGTGCGCTTCGAAGGGATCTGACGCTGGGGCCCTCCCGCATCAGCCGCTGCAGCTGGCTGCTTTCCAGCTCCAGCACCCGGCGGGCGAAGTCCGGATCCCGCTCCAGCACCGCATCGAAGGAATCCACCGGCACCGCCAGCACCCGGGTGCCGTCGGCCTCGGCCACGATCGTGCTCTCCGAGGCGCTGTGGGTGAGCACCTGCAGCTCGTCGAGCACCCGGCCGGGCTCCATGTCCTCCAGCCACTCCCGCTCGCCGTCCCGGTGGCACACCCGGGCCCGGCCCTCGATCAGCAGCAGCAGCTCGCGACAGGTGTCGCCAGCCTCGGTGATCAGCTCCCCTCTGGCGAAGCCGCGCACCTCGGCCTGATCCGCCAGGGCGGCCAGGGTGTCGGCGTCGCTGCGGCGGAAGAAATCGCTGGTGGCCAGGAACACCCGCTTCTCAAGATCGCCGAAGTCGCGCAGGGCCGGAGGCCCCGCCAGGGCCTCCACCGCACGGGCGGTGCGGGCCTGCAGGGGAGGGGCGCCCTTGCCGCCCACCGCCGCCGCGGCCTTTCGGGCCCGTTCGCCATCCAGACAGGCCACCAGGAACAGGGCGGCGGCGGCCAGCACCGGGCTGGGGTCGGCCACAAGGCTCTCGAGAAAGACCAGGGTGTCGGCCACCGGCACCTCCAGGGGGCAGGAGGGGGCCTGGCCGCCGGGGCGGCTGAGGGCAGCGGCCACATCGGGCGGCAGGCGCCGGCGCCAGTCGTCGGTGGCCACCAGCTCGGGCAGGCCCAGGGGCGCGATGGCCTGCAGCCGCTGCACCAGGTCCGGCACCGCCGGATCCTCCTGCAAGGTGGCCAGGCCATCGAGGATGGCCCTCAGCGTGAGTTCCTTGCGCAGCTGCAGGCGGTCGTCGAGCAGGGCCAGCACGGGGACCTGGTGGCCCAGGGCGCTCTGGTGCAGGGCCCGGTAGCCGGAGGTGAGGGCCGGCAGCCCCTCCAGCAGCAGTTCCAGCTTGCGGATCGCCCCGGCCCGGGGGGAGAGGTCGCCCAGCACCCGCTCCTGCTCCTGAGCGGAGATGCCGTACTCGCGCCGCAGGGCCAGCAGCGCCCCCCCATCCTCCTGGCCGTTGCCGAGACTCTGCACCAGCATCAGCCGCTCCAGCGACTTGCGGTAGCCGCTCAGGCGCACCTGATCCTCAAGACTGCGGCGGCTGTCGGGATCGAGCAGGCCCGGATCCTCCACACCCACCTCCTCGAGCAGCTGGCGGTGCTCGTCGTCGCTGATGCCCAGGGAGAGGCGCATCTGCTTGAGCACCTCCAGGCTGCTGGCGGCATTGACGAAGCCCTCCTCCAGGGCCTCCCGCACCACACCCTTGTAGGCCTCGAGCCGCTTCTGGCCGGTGAAGCCGGGCAGCACCTTGGCCAGCACGTACACCTCCTCGGTGCCCAGATCGGCCAGGGAGCGGCCATCGAGGTAGCGGCCCACATCCAGGTCCATGCGGCCCAGCTGCTTGCGGAAGCGCTCGGCCAGGTTTTCGCGGCCGTAGAGGGCGGGCGAACGGCCCCAGGCGTGGTACAGCCAGAGGGTGCTCAGGGCCACCAGAACCACGTCATAGAGGTACTGCACCCAGAGCGGCAGCAGCTGGATCAGGGGGCGGCCGGAGAAGAGGAAGAAGAAGTTGAACACCAGGTAGGTGGCCACCACGAACACCCGGTGGCGGATGCGGTCGCGGTCGGGCTCGGCGCCGCTGCGGCGCACCCGGCCGCGCAGGGCCGACTCCACCGCCCGGCCCACCAGCACCCCCAGCCAGGTGCACAGCCCCAGGAACAGGGGCACCGCCACGATCCGGGGCACGTCGATCGGCTGGCCGAACAGGAAGAAACCGGGTCGCAGCAGCAGGGCCAGCTGATCCGGCTGGCGCTGCCAGGCCCCGGAGAAGTAGTAGTCCCAGTTGCCGGCGTAGAGGTAGTAGTAGAGGAAGTAGCCCACTACCAGGCCCACGTAGCCGTAGCGCTCGAAGGCGAAGGCGGGGCTGGGCAGGCGGGCCCAGTAGGTGCGCTCGGCGTCGATGTCGATGCAGGGCATCTGGCAGGCAACGCAGGCGCTCTGCTCAGCCCCGTCGGGCTGCACCGTGCGGCACATCGACTGGGTGATCGGCGTGGGGGCCATGTGGGCGCGGCTGCCCAGCAGGCCGGAGGGGGTGGAGTAGATGCTCTGCACCGGCGCCATGGGGCAGAAGTACTGGCACCAGCTTTTTCCCCCGTAGAGCCAGCCCACGGCGATGGCGCAGGCGATGGTGAAGGTCAGCCAGGCGAACAGCACCAGCCGGTCGGCATTGAAGAAAAGGATGCGGCCGCACAGGCCGACGAACAGCCAGCTGAACTGCAGCCGGGAGTAGTGCTTGCCGAGCCAGGAATCGCCCGGCACCTTGGCCAGCTGGAAGCGCGTCTCGCCGGTCTTCGGATTCACCCGGCCGATCTGGCGCTGCCAGCCCAGGGCGCGCGGGATCTGGGAGAGGAAGGAGAGCGGGCAGATGCGCCGCCAGAGCTCGTGGCCGAACACCAGCAGGATGAAGATCGCCGAGGGCACCACCAGCCCCCAGAAGACCGTGGTGCCCAGGGGATAGGGGGCCTCGCTCAGGCAAGTCCCCTGCACCTGCACGCAGTCGCCGCTGAGCCGCAGGGGGCTCCAGGGGTGGTCCGCGGCGGTGAAGCGGGGCGTGAAGGGGTCGTAGAGCAGCGAGGCGATGATCAGCAACCAGCCGGTGGTGAGCCCCCACCGCACCAGATGCATGCGCCGTTCCGTCACCTGGCTGTCCTCGCTGCGAAGCACCGGTGGGCCAGACCTTAGCCGTGGTGCCCGGAAGCTGACGGGCCGGGCAGAGTTGGCGCCATGACCTTCTTCGCCCGCCACTGGAGCACCTACCGCCGGGTGCTGGACAACGACCTGATGGAACACCGGGCCCTGACGGCGGCTGTGGGGAAGACGATCGAGGCCTGGCTGTCCCGCCGCGACCCCCGGGCGCCGGCGCCCCACCTGGTGGACCTGGGCTGCGGCGACCTCTCCCTGCTGCCGCCGCTGCTGCGGCGCCTGCCCCTGGCCTCGTTCACCGGGCTGGACATGAACGCCGCCGTGCTGCCCCTGGCCGCCGAGGCCCTGGGCCCGGTGCCCTTCCCCTGCCGGTTCCTCGAGGGCGACCTGCTGGCCTGGGCCGAGGCGGCGCCTGAGCCGGAGCAGCCACCGGTGGACCTGCTGATCAGCAGCTTCGCCATCCACCACCTGGAGGGGGCCGACAAGGGACGCTTCCTGGCGGGCTGCCGCCGCCGCCTGGCCCCGGGCGGCCTGCTGCTGTGGGCCGATGTGTTCCGCGAGCCGGGCGAAAGCCGCGACACCTACGTGGCCCGCTACAGCGCCCGGGTGCAGGGCTGGGAGCCGCTGGAGCCGGAGCGGCGCCAGGAGGTGATCGCGCACCTCAGCCAGTGGGACCACCCGGCCGAGCGGGAGCTGATCGAGCAAGAGGCCCAGGCAGCAGGCTGGGACTGGCGCTGGGCCTGGCAGGGCCGGCACCGGGCGGAGGCGCTGGCGGTGCTCAGGCCGGGTTAGTGGCGGGGGTTCTGCAGTGAACAGCCATAGGCCGCGAACGCCCCATCGCCGCTGAGCAGGGTGAGGGACTCACGGATCGACTGGGCCACGAGCAGGCGATCAAAGGGATCGCGATGGTGATGGGGGAGCTGCTCCAGCGTGAGCAGATGGGGAAGGTCCAGCGGGAGAAAGTCGAACCCGCACTCTTGAGCCCAGGCAATGGCCTGGGCAGCGGAGAGGGGCATATCGGAGCGAGCCAGGGCGTGTTTGATGGCGATCTCCCAGATGGCCACATGGCTGAGCAGCACGCTGTCGGCTTCTTGCGTGATCAGTTGGCGGCTGTGGGGGCCCAGCCTGGCGTCATCGGTGATCGCCCAGAGAAAGACATGGGTGTCAAGCAGGAGCCGCATCAGGAGCGCTCGAACAGATCGGCAATCAGGGCATTGGCGGCGTCGATCGAATCGGGGGCTTCGAACTGTCCAGAGGCCACACCCAGGCGCCGCGGCCGCCGCGCGGGCTCCAGGCTGGTGAGCCGGGCCACCGGGCGCCCGTTGCGGGCAATCACCACTTCACTTTCGGCGCCGGTTTCGATGGCCTCCACGAGCCGGGAAAGATGGGTCTTGGCCTCGAGCATGTTCACCGTGCGGCGGCGGGCGCCCAGCGGCGGCTCTTGGGGCCCGGCGGGAACCGATGGGAGGGAGGACATGGCCATACATCTCAACCAGACCAGACTAGACCAGGCTTACATGCCTGTCCTTTGATAAAACACCACCCCGACGCTCGATGCGTTCAACCAGCTCGGGGGATTGCAGGGAAGCCCGCAACGAGAGATCGAAGCGCCAGGGCAGCAGCAGATCGTCGAGGGCGGCATCGAGGCGGGCGAGGCTGACCCCATCGAGGTCGTCACCGGAGAGGGTGGCCTGGATCCTGGCCACGGCGGCCTGGTCATCGGTGTGGGTGCTGAGGTTGCGATGGCGGATCATCTCCATCCAGCCCTCGCCATCAACGATCAACCCCTGAGAAGAAGTTTCTCGGGTGGTGTCGCGGGAGCCCGGCGGTCGTTCCCGAACCGTTGTTGCCAGCGGCTGTCCGGTCCTGTCTGGGGTCAGGGTAGGGAGCCGGCGAAGTGGCGAACCCGGCTCACCAGCTCGCTAGCTGTGTAGTGCCACCAGGTTGTTCCGGCTGACAAAGGGGTGTGAGGCCGACAGGGTTGTGGTGCGACCCAACAGCCCCAGACCTCACCCCCC
>NZ_JAFKRG010000045.1 GCF_019038415.1 Synechococcus sp. CCY 9618
GCCGCAGGTGCCATATGGCCCTGGGTGGCCTCACCCCCCAACAGCGGCTAGCTCAGCTGCAGGCATGAACAACCTGGTGGGAAATCACAGCTAGCCCGTTGCTGTACTCACTCCAGCCGCAGGTGGCGGCAGCCTTGGCGTAGGCCGCATCGAAGCGGTCCCAGCGGAAGCTGCGGGGGTCGTAGCGGGAGTGGCTGCGGTCGACGGCGGCATGGGTGGTGACCCGGCCCATGGGGATGCCGAAGCGGCCCTGCCAGAGCAGCACCTGGGCGGCGGTGACGGCGTACTGGCGCTGGCTGTAGCCGCTATGGCCATCGCTGTCACCGCGGCCGTCGGCCGGGGTTTCCAGGCCGAGGTGCAGCGCCACGTTGTTGACCGATCCCACCGAGGTGGAGCCGATGCGGATGGTGGCATCCCCGAAGGCCGACATCCCCGCCCCGAAGGCCCGCTGGGCGTCGGGCACGAAGCGCAACCGCTGGCCAGCCCGGTCAATCAGCAGGTGGTAGCTGGCCTGGTCCTCGTCCTTGGGGTGGGGCGTCTGAAAAAACGCCACGGTGGCCGGCGACGAGATCACGGTTTCGTGCAGCACGATCAACATCGGCTGGTGGGGCACCGGCCGGCCCAGGGCGTCGGCAGGTTGGCGCTCACCGAAGTTGGTGGGATCGGCGGGGGTGGCCTGCTCCGGTGCCAGCTTGAGCTGGCTGGCGCAGCGGGCCAGCTCGGCCTCACTGCGCCGCGGCAGGCCGGGATCCTCCAGGGGGTGCTGGCGCCAGCCCGTGGGTGCCGGGGGCTCGGCGGGCGGGCGGGAGCAACCGGCGAGGGCCAGCAGGAGGACGGCCCCAACGCAGGACCATCGACGCATGGAAGGCCTCAAAAATCAGGCCCCATCATGCAGACGACGGCCGTGGGGGCTCAGGGAGGAAGGCCTCTGAGGCTTGTCAGACGGCCGGACGACCACCCATCTGCTGGCCCATCACCCAGGTGGTGGCGGCCTTCTGGGAGTGCCAGGCCTGCAGGAGCTGCTTGGCGATCGTCCGCAGGGCCTCAGGGTCGGCGGTGGCGTCGATGGTGCGGTTGAAGCGCTCGATCTCGAAGCGTTGGCTGACGCTGAGTTCGATGGCTTGCTGGGTGGACGGCTCCATGGGTCCTTCGGCCGACGGGTGATTGAAAGGTATCGGCGGCAAGGGAAAGGGTCGTAGCCAGGGCTACCGCGCACCACCGATGTCAGTGTTTCGGATTGTGACAGCAGTCTTGGTGATCAGCATGGCCAACCAGAATCATCAGGATTTCCATTCATTCCGGTGTCTGCCATGCGTCTCAGCTGGCCTGAGCATCTGCAGACCGCCCGCCTGCTGGAGTTGAGCGGTGACGATCAGCGTGGAACGTCCCTGGCCCTGATGGGGATCGCCCTGCTGCTCCTGGCCCAAGATCTGCTGGTGCAGGAACTGGAGTCTCCCTCCGCCTGCAACGACTGAGGACGTCCACCTGTCCATCGCCTCCGGGTGCTCTACGCAGCGAGCGCAGCGAGATCAGCACGGCCATCCCCCAGCACAGGAGGGCAAACGTCCATCGGGCCACATCAGCCTGCCAACGGAGAGCCCCGAGCACACTGGTCTGCCCGGCAGTGGCCAAGACGAGCACGATGAGGAAGGCTCGGCTCCTGCTTGCCACGATCCAGGCCCATGCCATGCGCCCGTCAGCGCGACGCACGGGAGCCACCTCACTGAGCTACCCGATTGGATGACCACACGTTGGATAAGGTCTGGTGAGATTGATCGTTCCGACAGCGGCTTCTCTGGAGCACTTGGACAGGGATACGGATATCTGACCGTGCAAGCTTTGTCAACACTCCTTAGAAGCACATCAAAAAAATCCGAAAAAGATCTTGAGAAAAGTGGCGGATGTTGATCCATAGACTTGACTCTCTTTGGCTGAGGGGAGAGATTCCAGTCTTTTTGGACATTGATCGATGAAGTCGCAGCGTTAGATCGGAACGCTGCCCCCTTAATGGCAGGCAAAGAGCATCTGGTACCAGAGGTGAACCTGTGGTGGCCTGTCCACTCCAGGGGCTTGTTAGAAGTGTCGCCTCTCAACAGGCAACTTTCGCGGACCTTGGCATCATCACCAAAACTCATTGGGTCTAGTCATAGAGAAATCGTCGCATACAAGGAAATCTATAGCATCCAATTGCGGCATTTGAAATTACGGTGTAGGGACTCCAAGATCCTTGCAGTTTTTGCGAGCTAGAAGCTCCTTGATCTCAGAATGGCGCGGGATTGCGCTCCGACAATTCTGGGTTGGGTTCCACCACCATGAATGATTGCCACCCTCCCTCAAGAGCTCACAGCCATGCTCGTTGAGATGGCGCAGCAGATCCCGTCGTTTCACATGGGGAGTGCATGCTCCTCGTAACCCGGGCCAGCAGCCTCCAAGGCCTCAAGGCGATTAAATTCCAGAGCTTCACGAAGCACCTGCCGTAGGGATGCCAACAGCTCCTCCCTGGTGTGCTCTTGGGCATTGACGCCGGGCACCTCCTCCACCCAGCCCAGCCACCAAGGTCCATCCTGACGGATCACCGCTGTGAAGGTAGGGGCCATCGTCTTTCGTCATCCAAGCCGTGATCATCCAATTCTAAGCCTTCTGCCAAATGCGCGGTCCTGAATAGGAAAGAGTTCGGCGATGGTACAATGGGTCCGCTCAACAACATCCAGAATGGGAGCGGAGCCCCGAAAATCATTAGAAGTGCAAGTGCTCTCTGCTATCTCTCCGATCCTTCGAGCGCTTGCCATCACCAGTCCACAGAGGGCAGTAGTTATGAGGTTGCCCTCTGGATGGCGGCTCTGGTGAATGGCATTGTTAGCGGTCATCTATGCGTTCCCGCCAGTACTCTGGGCGGCGTGCGTAATGAGCAAGTGCGAAGACAACTATTCCATCTTCATCCGGTCTATACACAATCGCAAAAGGAAAGTCCTTGAGGTACATTCGCCGAGTTCTTTCTGACGCCGGCGTCCCAGTAAGAGGGTAAGCGAGGGCGCGAGCAGTGGCATCTTCAACGGCAACAAGAAACCGACTGCCAAGCCCCAACTCCTTGTTGTTGTAGTAGGCAACTTCTGCAAGAAGCTCACGTCTAGCAGGAGCAACAAAGCGTGCGCGCTTCACTGCAGAGTTCGACGAGCTTCAGCGAATACTTCTTCGGCCGAGCATGAAGGAATTTCGCCACGGTCAAACGCACTGACACGCGCTTCAATCTCGTCAGCCCAAAGAGCCTCGATTTCGGCGATTGATGTGTGGAGTGACTCCAGCATACTCTCAGCTAGCCTTGCCCTATCCTCTGCGCTGAGGGCGCGTGCCTGCTCCTCAATGCTCTTAAGTAAGGCTGACATTGCGCTCAACCCAGATGCCTGAAACGAAATTCTACTCCGTTTGAACCGGTGTTGGGTACCGCTAACGCTAAAGATCAGCGGCGGGCGGTAGCCCCATGCGATTGGGAAAGCAACACCGCTCCCGTCCGCTGGATCTTGATGTTAGCAACTCCCTACGTCTCTAATGGATCATCTTGTTCGAGAAGAGCGGGAGGTGGAGGAGGAGGCAAACGTGCAGGCTCATCGACAAGATAGGAACGCTCAAACTCCATACGTTTAGCTTCACTGAGCCGGTACTGCTTTGCTTCGGCGACCAGTGTGAGACGCAGGTCTGCTTGAACGCTTTCTTCTTGATGGATCTTGTATAATTCATCTCGAATCTCTTCGATTGAGACTCGGAAGAACTCCTTTTTCATGTTCTCAACGTTAATTCTTCGTTGGTTGAATCGCTTGTGAAGGCTGTTCTCCAGGGAAGGTGCATCCTCTGTGAATATAAGCGCATGAACGTCGAACGGGAACGGAACCGAAGCATCTCCAAGTTCTCGGACACGATCTAGCGGGTCAATCCTTCGAGTCATCCCAATCTTGTAGACATGTTCGCCAAAGCTACCGACATTGCTAATCACATAGACATGCCCTGATCTTGTCATCTGCGCTCTACTAATGGCGCGTTGCCGATTGGCCTCGGCTTCGGCTAGTACGGCTTCAAGCTTATTAATTTTCTCATTGAGCCTATCCTTGTCTTGGTCAGTCGCTCGTTGCGCTTCTGCTTTGGCTTTTTCAAGCATATCTGCAAACTTTGCTTCGTCTTTCTCGGCTTGCTCTCGAGCCTTTTCAATTTCTCGAATGGCCCTTTCTTCTTCTCTCATCTGTTCGCGTATCTGGGCCTGTTCCTCCTTTTCCTTTTGCTTCGCCTCTTCATAAGTAAAACTAAGCCTGAGTTCTTCGATCCGGTTGTCAAGATACTTATTGCTAATGCTGCAGTACCACGACTCTCCTAGTCGGTTTATCTGCTCATGGCTGGTTTCAATGCGTTTTTCCATTGCTGAAATATTTTTATAGGTAACTCTGGCTATATACGAATCGCACTCCCCGTTAAAAGCTCGTAGCATTAGCTTTAAAATCTTTTTGATCATTGAGCGCCCTTGAGAAACCGAATCGTTGAATCGAATTGTCTCAGAACAAAAAGCAGCAGCACTTCTGTCTCCCTCGCTGCCATCCATGCGAAGCATTTGCTGCTGCTCTTCACCAATTCTTCGTAGAGCAGCCTCATAGGCTGGAAGATCGTCAAAGTCATAGCCAGCCTCGAAGTATCCCACCTCCAGCAAATGAATGTCGTCGTTTTTCAGTGCGATGGCCTGATTGATAAAGACCAGCTGATTCTGCGCCTCCTCGCGCTTTATCTCTAGCGAGGATATTGACTCCCTAATACTCTCGGCCTCTCGCTCAAGAAGTTGCAGCATGGCTTGCCCCTTCGCAACAATTGAATCTGCCGTCTTCTTGCTCTGTTCTTGAAGCACTGAAGACCGCTTTCTTATTCGCTCAGCTTCCTCTTGAGCATTGGTGATGGGTGCGTACTTGCTACGGAGTTTGGAGACTTTTCGCTGGGCTATAACTGCCCATACGAATAGACCGCCTGCACCGCCCAGCAACAATGCAATAACGCCTTCCATGAGAACCCAGGATTAATTCCAATAATTGTGCCCTGTTTCGGCGCCAGCTGGCTGAAGTCAGTGGACTTTCAGCGCGTTGAGGAAACTCGTGTCTCGTGCTGGGATGCTGCTAACGCTGCCCCTGAGTGGCAGGCAAATAGGATCTGGGATCAAGAAGGGATTTGTGGTGGCCTGTCCACTCGAGGGGTTTTTTAGACGGCCGTGTAGGGGCCAGACAAGGCTGCTCTTGCCCGAAGAACATCAACAAGTGTATGCTTGGCCAGCTCATATGCTTTGGAAAGCTTCTCATCTGGAATACGACCATCATGAACCAGAGCGCTTCTCTGATCGTAAGCCCATACAGCATCTCTAGCTTGCTGACCAAGGTCTTCGGGCGACAAGAACGAAAGAGAGCTAAGTACTAAGTCGCGTATTCTTGAACGCAACGAACTTTCCCTTCGGAAGCAAATCTCGCGCTTAAGGAAGTCTAGCGATTGCCACTCAACTGAATCTTCTAGGTGCTTGGCAACCTCATTGTTGACTTCGACCTCAAACCTGTCTAGTAAGTCCTGGGCAATAGGGTGCTTCGGGATTGGTTCCGTAAGAACTTCTAGAGCCATTACTACTGTTAGAAACTTGGCACGAAGTGACGGCTCTCTGTGAGAATCGGAGTAGAGCTGCAATGATGTACGCAGGCGTTCATCGACGTAAAGAATTTCAATTGACTTGGACTTGAGGCCTTCAGCAAGGATACCTGCAAGCGATTCCGCGTTTTCCATCAGCTTCACTTTTAAATCGCCACCACCAATAAATCTGTAGTTCTTCCCAATCTCAGCAACGCAGGGGAAGTAATCTGTCCCCAAGGCATGCAAGGGTGTCCCAGGATCCGGCATCCCGAATGAACTTGCAACATTCTTGGCGGCTATAAAAGGATCTTCTGGATAGGACACATGACTCCACGTCATGTTGGCGCTGAAGCCAGACCCTCTAACGATAGCCGTCCAAGCCAAGGCGCCCCAAACCCGTGGAAGATACTCTTTGGCTTCTAATTCGGTATCGAATGGCCCTATCAGTAAGATTACGTACGGAGGACGCCATCTGAGTGAGACAGAAAGTTTGTCGACGTTGAAATTTAGATCCTTGGTCGAGTCCTGAAGAGGATTGTTTGGTCTGTATGGGAACCTAAGCTCAAACGCCATGTCCTTCTGTCAAACGCTTTCTCATTGTTGTGTGTCTAACTACTAAATGGGTGGTTCAGTGATGCACGCCGGAAGGGTCTCGCGCCGCCGCCGATGTCGTCGTCCTCTAGCATCGAGATCCCCGAATCCCTGTCCCTGCCGTCACTGCGGCGTGGGGTTTGCCTTGGACGCTGCATGCATCACGGGTCCGTCATGCACGCACCCCAGCAACTCATATCCGAGGCGCTCTGCCCGCCATCCCCTGGGTGATACCAACACGCAGATTCACAACACTCGCTGCAACCCATTCTACCGATGTCTGCAGGGGATGCCACCGGAATCCATTGTGGTGCCTGGGGTTTTCGGCAACAAAGTCTGCCGGCGTGGAGCACATCACGGCTCTGGGAATGCATCCTCCCCTACTCCTGAATCCTCACCGGCGTGCCGATGGCCACCCGCTCGAACAGCCAGCGGGCCGTGGCGCTGCCGGTGCGGATGCAGCCGTGGCTGCGGCGCACCCCGAAACGCTGGCACGCCCGCTCCTGCCACGGCGCCGGGTGGAGGCAGACGGCATCCGGCCGCAGCCCGCCGCCCCCCAGGCAGAGCACTTTCGGCACGTCGGGGATGCGGTAGGTGGGGGCGTGGCGGCCAGCAGCAGGCTCACGGCCGCAGCCCCCTCAGCTGTGCTCCCGCAGGAAGCCGATCGTGCCTTCCAGCTCCTCGGCGAAGCGGTCGATCTCCTCGGGCGTGGTGGTGAAGCCCAGGCTGGCCCGGGCCGTGCCGGCCAGGCCGTAGTGGCGGTGCAGGGGCTGGGTGCAGTGGTGGCCGCTGCGGATGCACACTCCCGCCGAATCCAGCAGCGCGGCGATGTCGTTGGCGTGCAGACCTTCCACGCTGAAGGCCGCCAGGGCCGCCCGGTCGGGCTGCTGCTCGGGCGTGGGCCCCAGGATCCGCACCCCCTCGATCGCCTGCAGCCGCTGGAACAGGCGCCGGGTGAGCTGCTGCTCCCAGGCGTGGATCCGCTCCATGCCCAGGTTCTGCAGGTAGTCCAGCGCCGCACCCATGCCGATCGCCTCGCCGATCGCCGGCGTGCCGGCCTCGAATTTGTGGGGCAAATCGGCCCAGCTGCTGTGGTCCAGATACACGTCCTGGATCATCTCGCCGCCGCCCAGGAACGGCGGCATCGCCTCCAGCAGCGCCTCCCGTCCCCACAGGAAGCCCATGCCCGTGGGGCCGCAGAGCTTGTGGGAGGAGCCCACCAGAAAATCGGCCCCAAGAGCCACCACATCCACAGGCTTGTGGGGCAGGCTCTGGCAGGCATCCACCAGCAGCAGGGCGCCCACGCCGTGGGCCAGGGCCGCCACCTCGGCCATCGGATTGAGGCAGCCCAGGGTGTTGCTCACGTGCACCAGGCTCACCAGCTTGGTGCGCTCGCTGAGCTTGGCCCTGAGATCCGCCAGATCCAGCTCGCCCGTTTCGGTCACGCCCGCATGGCGCAGCACGCAGCCCGTGCGGGCCGCCAGCAGTTGCCAGGGCACCAGGTTGCTGTGGTGCTCCATCACCGACAGCAGCACCTCATCGCCCGCCTTCAGGTTGGCGTCACCCCAGCTGCGGGCCACCAGATTGATGGCCTCGCTGGCGTTGCGGGTGAAGACGATCTCCCGGGCGCTGGCGGCACCGATGAAATCGGCGACCTTCTGACGGGCAGCCTCGAAATGATCGGTGGCGCGGGCGCTCAGCTGGTGGGCGCCCCGGTGCACGTTGGCGTTGTCGTGGCCGTAGTACTGCTGCAGCGCCTCCAGCACCTGGCGCGGCTTCTGGCTGGTGGCGGCGTAATCGAGATAGATCAGCGGCTGGCCCAGGCAGGCGATCTGCTCCAGCAGGGGGAAATCGGGCCGGGTCAGGGCCGCCAGGTCGCTCACCGGCGGGGCGGCGGTGCTCGGGGCCGCCGCGCTCACCAGCGGGTTGGTGGAGGTGGCGGTCATGGCCGGCCCTCCCCCAGCAGGCTGGCCAGGGGCTGCCAGGGCCGGGCGGCGGCGGGCAGCTCCTGCAGCACCTCCTCGCAGAAGCCGCGCAGCAGCAGCCGGGCCGCCTGGTCGGCGGCGATGCCGCGGCTCTGCAGGTAGAAGAGTTCGTCGAGCTGCAGCCGGCTCACGGTGGCGCCGTGGGCGCAGCGCACGTCGTCGGCGACGATCTCCAGCTCCGGCTTGGTGTCGATCCGGGCCCGGTCGGACAGCAGCAGGTTGCGGCTCAGCTGGGCCGCATCGGTGCGTTGGGCGGCACGGGGCACCTGCACCGCCCCGTTGAAGACGCTGCGGCCCTGACCATCGGCCACCGCCTTGTGGAGCTGCTCGAGCCGCCCGTCGGGGCCGGCGAACACCATCTGGCTGTGGGTGTCGCTGATCTGGCGGCCATCGGCCAGCTGCAGGGCCTTCAGGCCGCTGAGTGCCGCCCCCTCGCGCTGCACCAGCCGCGGCTCCAGCCGCCCCAGGGCCCAGCCGCCGTGGGCGCTCACGCTCCGGAACGTGCTGCCCGTCGCCTGCTCCACCGCCAGGGTGGCCAGCAGGCAGCCCGCGTCATGGCCCGGCGCCAGCAGGCCATGGCGCAGCGTCGCCCCCTCGCCCAGGCGGGCTTCGAGCACCACGCTGGTGAGGTTGGCGCCCGCCGAGCGGTGCACCTGCAGCACCTCCACAGAGGCCTCCGGCTCCAGCACCAGCAGCAGCCGCAGGGGCAGCACCCCTGCGGCCGTGCCCGTCTCGCTCACCAGCTCCAGGGTGGGGGCGATGGTGCCGCTCACCCGCAGGGCCAGCACCCGCGAAGCGATGGCGCCATTGAGCAGCACCGGCCAGAGCTGGTCGCTGCCGGTGGCCGTCAGCACCTGGCCCAGGAGTTCCTCGAGGGCTTCCCCGCTGATGGGCTCGATCCCCTCAGGCAGGGCCAGCCCTTCGAGGGGATCGCCCTGGCCATCCAGCACCAGCCGCAGGCTGCCGTCCGCCGCCGCCGGCATCTCGGCCGCGGAGGCCTCCAGCAGGCTGGGGCTCAGGGCCGTGAGCGCCGATACATCCGTGAAGCGCCAGGCCTCATCCCGCCGCGAGGGCAGGGGGATCGCCTGCAGCGCCTCGGCGGCCCGGCGGCGCGTGGCGGCCAGGGCGTCGGCACCAGTGGCGCCAGGGGCTGCGGCCAGCAGGGCTGTGGTCCAGCCGCTGCGGGCCGCGGCCACGGGGGGGGTGGAGAGGGAGGCGGCCACCATTCAGACCACCTCCGCCGGGGCGCGCTCGGTGGCCGCCAGTTCGGCGTCGACCCAGTCGTAGCCGCGCTCCTCCAGCTCCAGGGCCAGCTCCTTGCCGCCGGTCCGCAGGATCCGCCCGGCCGCCATCACGTGCACATAATCAGGGGTGATCACATCCAGCAGCCGCTGGTAGTGGGTGATCAGCAGGGTGGCGTTGTCGGGGCCGGCCAGGTGGTTCACGCCACCGGCCACGATGCGCAGGGCGTCGATGTCGAGGCCGGAGTCGGTTTCATCCAGCACCGCCACCAGGGGATCGAGCAGGGCCATCTGCAGGATCTCGTTGCGCTTCTTCTCGCCGCCCGAGAAGCCCTCATTCACGCTGCGCTCCAGGAAGGCCGGATCCATCTGCACCACCTGCAGCCGCTCCTTCACGAGATCCTCGAAGGCGAAAGTGTCGAGCTCCTCCTCGCCCTTCCCGGAACGGCGGGCATTGGTGGCCACCCGCAGGAACTCAAGATTGCTCACCCCCGGGATCTCCACCGGGTACTGGAAGCCGAGGAACAGACCCAGCCGCGCCCGCTGCTCGGGCTCCAGGGCCAGCAGATCCTCGCCCCGGTAGTGCACGCTTCCACCCGTGACCGTGTAGGCCGGATGGCCCGCCAGCACCTTGGAGAGGGTGCTCTTGCCGCTGCCGTTGCGGCCCATCACCGCATGGATCTCGCCGGCGCGGATGGTGAGCGACACCCCCTTGAGGATGGGCTGGTCCTCCACGCGGGCCTGGAGATCGCGGATCTCGAGCAGTACGGGAGCGTCGGGGCGGATCACGGCGGGGGAGGAAAGGGCGTGGGGAAAAGGGAGGAGGCGGGGGAAGCAGGCCCCGCAGGGGCCGGCGGCCGGTTCAGCCGACCGAGCCCTCGAGCTTGAGCGCCAGCAGCTTGTCGGCCTCGGCGGCGAACTCCATCGGCAGCTGGTTGAACACGTCGCGGCAGAAGCCGCTCACCATCATCGAAACCGCCTCCTCGAAGGCGATGCCCCGGCTCTGCAGGTAGAAGAGCTGGTCGGCGGAGATGCGGCAGGTGCTGGCCTCGTGCTCGATGCTGGCGTCGGGCTGCTGGGAGCGGATGTAGGGGTAGGTGTTGGCGGCGGCCTGGTCGCCGATCAACATCGAATCGCACTGGCTGTAGTTGCGGGCGCCCACGGCCTTGGGGCCGATCTGCACCAGTCCCCGGTAGCTGTTGGACGAATGGCCGGCGCTGATCCCCTTGCTCACGATCGTGGAGCGGGTGCGGGGGCCCACATGGATCATCTTGGTGCCGGTGTCGGCCTGCTGGCGGTTGTTGGTGAGGGCCACTGAGTAGAACTCGCCCACCGAATCGGCCCCCTGCAGCACACAGCTGGGGTACTTCCAGGTGATCGCCGAGCCGGTTTCCACCTGGGTCCAGCTGATGTGGCTGCGATCGCCCCGGCACTGGCCCCGCTTGGTGACGAAGTTGTAGATGCCGCCCTTGCCGTTCTCATCACCGGCATACCAGTTCTGCACGGTGGAGTACTTGATCGAGGCGTCATCGAGAACCACCAGCTCCACCACCGCCGCGTGCAGCTGGTTGGTGTCGAACATCGGTGCCGTGCATCCCTCCAGGTAGCTCACCGACGCCCCCTCCTCGGCCACGATCAATGTGCGCTCGAACTGGCCCGTGTCGCCGGAGTTGATGCGGAAGTAGGTGGAGAGCTCCATGGGGCACGCCACGCCCTTCGGGATGAATACGAAGGAGCCGTCGCTGAACACCGCCGAATTGAGGGCGGCGAAGTAGTTGTCGTTGCCGGGCACCACCGTGCCGAGGTACTTCTCGACCAGGTCGGCGTGATCCTTCACCGCCTCGCTGATCGAGCAGAAGATCACGCCGCTCTCGGCCAGCTTCTCCCGGTAGGTGGTGGCGATCGAGACGCTGTCGAACACCGCGTCCACCGCCACGTTGGAGAGACGCTTCTGTTCGCTCAGGGGGATGCCGAGCTTGTCGAAGGTTTCCAGCAGCTTCGGATCCACCTCATCGAGGCTGGCCTTCTTCTCCTGCTGCTTGGGGGCCGCGTAGTAGATGATCTCCTGGTAGTCGATCGGCGGGTGGCCCAAGGAAGCCCAGTCGGGCTCCTCCATCTGCAGCCACTGGCGGTAGGCCCGCAGGCGGAAGTCCAGCAGGAAGGCGGGCTCCTTCTTCTTGGCCGAAATCAGCCGCACCACGTCCTCACTGAGGCCCTTGGCGATCTTCTCGGTTTCGATGTCGGTGATGAAGCCGTACTTGTACGGCTGGCTCACCAGATCGCCGACGGTGGCGGTGCTCGTCATGGTGAAGGGGCCGGCTCAGCCGGCGGCGAGGGACTGGATCTCTTCGAGGCTGATGGTCTGCTGCTCGCCCCGGAAGGGGTTGTCCTCGGTGAGGAAGAGCATGCAGTGGCATTCCTTGCGCTCGCGCATCGGCACACAGGGGCAGTTCCAGAAGGCCTGGGCCACCTCGGCCTCCTTGTCCTCGTAGTGGCGGCAGGGGCAGAGGGCGCCGCCCAGCTCATCCTTGTGGCGGGCCAGCCCCTCGAGCACCACCGCGGTCACCCCCGGATCGCTGCAGAAGTAGGTGCCGGTGCGCTGGGCATAGGTTTCCGCGAAGCGGCGGATCACCTCCAGGCTGTCGGCAGCGGGGGCCGGGGTCGGGGTGGGGGCGTCGGTCATGGGCAAGGCGTCGGGCGGCGGAAACCTGAAGACGAATAACGAAACACCGAGGTTTCGTTACTGGGGGAGCCTAAGGCACCGCTGCGGTCCGTTGACGGCGGGGAAGGCCCATTGTGACGCCCGGCGGACGCTGTCGTAGGGCACTGACGCGGGCCGTCGCGCGCCATAGCCTCGGGGGGTCCCTCCCCGGTGCCCCCCATGGAGCGTCCGATCGCCGACTGGCTCGGAGAGGAGGCCGAGCTGCTGCTGCACACTCCCGCCCTGGTGCCCGCCAGCCGCCTCCACCTGCCCGGCCCTCAGAGCGTCGAGCGCTTCGTGCTCAGCGACCGCAACCCCCAGGTGCTGCGCAGCCTGCAGCAGCTCTACGGCCACGGCCGCCTGGGCGGCAGCGGCTACCTGTCGATCCTGCCGGTCGACCAGGGGGTGGAGCACTCCGCCGGCGCCTCCTTCGCCCCCAACCCCGACTACTTCGACCCCGAGGCGATCGTGGAACTGGCGGTGGAGGCCGGCTGCAGCGCCGTGGCCTCCACCCTGGGAGTGCTGGGGTCCGTGGCCCGCCGCTGGGCCCACCGCATCCCCTTCCTGGTGAAGCTGAACCACAACCAGATGCTCACCGCCCCCAACCGGCACGAGCAGATCCTGTTCGCCTCGGTCGATCAGGCCTGGGACATGGGCGCCGTGGCCGTGGGCGCCACCATCTACTTCGGCAGCGAGGACAGCAACCGGGAGCTGCAGCAGGTGAGCGCCCTCTTCGCCCAGGCCCACAGCCGCGGCCTGGCCACCGTGCTCTGGTGCTATCTGCGCAACCCCCTGTTTGAGCAGCCCGAGGCCGACTACCACACCGCCGCAGATCTCACCGGCCAGGCCAACCATCTCGGGGTCACCATCGGCGCCGACCTGATCAAGCAGAAGCTGCCCGAAACCAACAACGGCTACGCCGCCGTCGCCCGGGCCCTTGGCCACGGTTACGGCAAGACCAACCCCCGCGTCTACATCGACCTCAGCTCCCCCAACCCGGTGGACCTCTGCCGCTACCAGGTGCTGAACACCTACGCCGGCCGCATCGGCCTGATCAACAGCGGCGGCGCCTCCGGCAGCGACGACGTCCACCAGGCGATCCGCACCGCCGTGATCAACAAACGCGCCGGGGGCAGCGGCCTGATCATGGGCCGCAAGGCCTTCCAGAAGCCGCGCGCCGAGGGCATCGCCCTGATCCACCACGTGCAGGACGTCTACCTGGATCCGGCCGTGACCATCGCCTGAGGCGGCGCCTGTCAGCGCCGACAACGGCCAGGCCCCAATCCCCCGGGGTGCGTGGCATCGTGTTTTGGTCAGATGCCCGACATGAGCGCCCCCGCCCAGTCCCTTGGCCGATCGGCCGGTCCCGCCGAGGGGCCCTATCCCACCCGGGAGGCGGTCCTGTCGGTGCTGCTGCGGGAGGGCGAGGCCACGGCCGCCCAGCTGGCCGCCGGACTGGGGGTGTCGGTGCAGGCCATGCGGCGCCACCTGCGCAGCCTCGAAGACGACGGCCTGGTGGAGGCCAGTCCGGCCACCGAAGGCCCCGGCCGGCCCAGCAACCGCTGGCGGCTCACCGCCCTCGGCCAGAGCCGTTTCCCTGACGGCAGCGAGAACTTCGCCCTCAGCCTGCTCCATTCGCTCACCGAAAGCCTGCCGGCCGAAACCCTCAAGCTGGTGCTGCGCCAGCAGGCCGAGGAGAAGGCTGCCGACTACCGCCGCCTGATCGGTTCCGGCTCCCTGCCCCAGCGGCTCGACCGACTGGTGGAGCTGCGCCGCAGGGAGGGCTACGTGGCCGAGTGCCGCCCCGACGACGAGCCCACCCCCGCAGGGGCAGGTCCCTCCTGGGTGATCAGCGAATTCCACTGTTCGGTGATGCGCATCGCCGAGCAGTACCCCGTGGTCTGCGACCAGGAGCTGCGCCTGATCCGCCACACCTTCCCCGACTGCACCGTGGAGCGCGTGCACTGGCGCCTGGAAGGGGGCCATGCCTGCGGCTTCCGTCTGGTGCCCCGGGCCGCCGGCGACCCCTCCTGAGCCCATGCTGGCCGCCGATGAGCTGCAGGAGCTGGAGGCCACCCTGCTGCCCACCCTCGAGCGCCACCACCTGCGGCTGCTGGCCCACGGCCTGCGCACCCTGCAGGCCATCGCCGGCCGCCGCAGCGGCCCCCTGCCCCCGCCGGCGGCGATCGAGGCCTGGGCCCTGCAGCAGCCGGTGATCCAGGCCGACCCCGGCTTCGCTGCCGCCTTCCTCACCCAGATGACCAGCGCCGGCACCCAACTGGAGGCCATCGCCATCGCCGCCGGCCGCGAGCCCCTGGGCCTCGAGCTGGCCGACCTGATCCACTGGGCCACCGCCGCAGCCGACCGCCGCGTCAGGCCCCCGGCAGACCCACCAGCCCCGCCACCAGGCTGACCCCGGCCAGGGCGCTGGCGGCGGCCACCACCCCTCGCCAGCCGGGCCGGTCCCCCTCCAGGGCCGCCAGGGGCAGGGCCATCACCGGCGCCGTCGACAGCAGGGCCACCGCCAGCCCGCCGGGCAGCCCCGCCAGGGCCGTCTGCTGCAGCACGATCCCGGCGCTGGTGCCCAGCAGGGTGGCCGTCAGGGCCAGGGGCCAGCGGGGCCGGGCCGGCCGGGGCCCCTGCACCGCCCGGGGCAGGCCCACCAGCAGCGGCAACATCACCAGGGCTGCCGCCGCCAGCCGCAGAGCCGCGGCCTGAACCGGCGCCGGCCCCCCCGCCAGCAGGCCCGCCCGGGCCAGCAGGGCGCCGCCGCCGCCGCAGGCCAGGGCCCCCAGGGCCATCGCCACACCGGGGCCATCCGGCGGACGGGGCCCCCTGGAGTCCCGGGGCGCCGGCTGCCGCACCACGAGCAGCACCGCCAGGCTGATCAGGGCGATCCCCAGCCACTGGGCCGGCCCGGGCACCTCCCCCAGCACCGCCACCCCCGCCAGGGCGGTCACCGCCGGGCCGCCGGCGTCAATGGTGAGGGTGCGGCGGGTGCCCAGCCGCCGCAGGGCGGCGAAGAACAGGGTGTCTCCGATGGCGATGCCGAGCACACCGCTGAGCACCAGCAGCACCAGCGCCCGGGGCGTGGCCTGCCAGGGCAGCACCAGCACCAGGGGCAGCAGCAGGCCCACGGCCAGCAGGTTCTTGAGCAGGTTCAGCCGGGCCGCCGAGAGGGAGGTGGGCAGCCGGCGCCAGAGCAGGCTGGAGAAGGCCCAGCAGAAGGCGGCCGCCAGGGCGGCGACGACGGGAGCGGCGGGCAACAGGCCGCACGGGGGGATTGGGACTTGCGATCATCGCCTGATCGCCCTCCCCATCGCCCGAGTCACCCGTGAGCGGATCCATCGCCGACGCCATCAGCTTCTTCCGGCTCAGCTGCGGCCGCTGGCGCTCCCAGCGCAGCAGCCACCACCTGCTGCACCGCCGCGCCGAGGCCGGCGGTTCCTACATCGAGGTGGTGGAGATGGCGGCGGCCGATCCGCGCCTGGCGGCGATCGCCGCGCTCCACGGCCAGGACCCGGCCACCCTGGTGGGCGGCTGCCGGGTGACCTGGAGCGGCTCGATGGCCTGGGACAAGGCGGGTGAGGCCCACGAGGGGGAGAGCGTCTTCGGCCTGATCCCCACCGATGAGCGGGGCCGCCAGGGCCTGCTGCTGCGTGACCGGGGCTACGCCGAGACGGCGCCGGTGGCGGGCCACTTCGCCATGGACGACCGGGACGGCCTGCTGCTCACCACCAGCTACGAGACCATGGACAGCCTGGAGCGGTTCAGCTTCGCCGGCCCCGACGTGCGCCTGCGCACCAGCACGGTGGAGGGCCTCTCCAACACCGCCTCCTTCTGCGTCGAGACCCGCATCCACCCCGATCCCTCCGCCCAGCCGGCGGCGGCGGCCGGGGCCGCATCAGCCGCCGCCCTGTCGGCCCTGGGCTGGTGAGCGCGGTGCCCCCCGCCAGGTGTCGCCAACGTTACGGACTGTGAGCCCTGCCCTCCCCCAGCCGGGGCCGCCGGGGGCCTACTTCTACGATCGCCAGCGACGGATGCCGGACCACGCGTGGCTCTTCCACTCCTCAAGTACGCCCCCACCTCCCAGAACTCGCGTGTGACGCCGTTCCGGGTGGGTTCCGACGAGGACCCCAAGGCCGTGTCCATGGACAAGGCCATGGACCGGGAAGATCAGAACTTCGTGATCGAAGCGGCCTACCGCCAGATCTTCTTCCATGCCTTCAAGGTCGACCGCGACCGCACCCTTGAGTCCCAGCTGCGGGACGGCCAGCTCACGGTGCGGGATTTCATCCGCTCCCTGTGCCTGTCGGACACCTTCACCCGCAGCTTCTACAACCTCAACAGCAACTACCGGGTGGCCCGCCACCTGGTCGAGAAGCTGCTGGGCCGCACGGTCCACGGCAAGTCCGAGGAGATCGCCTGGTCCGCCGTGCTGATGACCCGCGGGGTCAAGGGCATGGTCGACGACATTCTCGATTCCCAGGAATACCTCGACGCCTTCGGCTACGACACGGTTCCCTACCACCGCAACCGGGTGGTCGGCTCCCGCGCGGCCGGTGAGACCCCCTTCAACCTCACCTCCCCCCGCTACGAGTCCTACTACCGGGGCATCCTGGGCTTCCCCCAGATCGTCTACACCGGCAAGACCCGCAGCTTCCCCGAGCGCGCCCAGCAGCGCCGCGGCGGATTCCCGCAGGACTACCTGCCCTGGGTCCGCAGCCTGCCCGCCCTGCGTGGCGTGGGCGGTGCCGCCGCCGGCAACACCGGTATGGACTACCTCTCCAAGGTCCCCTACCGCAGCATCGGCCGCTGAGCCCATCGCTGAGTCCGGGGAGCGCGCACACCCCCACACGGCCTCCCCCCATCGCCCTGCAGCAAAGATGCTGCAGGGCTTTTTTCTGCCCCTGGCACCGGCTGGGGCCCCGTTCCGGGCAGCGGCCGTCAGTGGATGCTGACCACCCCGGGACCAGCCGATCGAAAGGCAGCAAGCTCCGACAGACTGATCCCAAACGAAATCTGCTGTTGTGAGCCAGAAGACGCTGTCCTCCTTGGCGATGATGACGCTGCGTCAGCTGCGGCAGATCGCCAGCGATCTCGGCGTGACGCTCTACAGCCGCAAGTCCAAGGAAGAGCTGGTGGAAGCCATCAGCACCCGCCAGGAGGAGGGTGGCGGCCGCAGCCTGGAAACCATTGAGTCGGAGATGGCCCCGGCCCCCCGCCCGGCCGCCGAGACCCGCGTCGTCTTCCTGCCCCGCGATCCCCAGTGGGCCTATGTCTTCTGGGACATCTCCGAGGACGACCGCAGCGATGCCCTCCACGCCGGTGCCTCCCAGC
>NZ_JAFKRG010000046.1 GCF_019038415.1 Synechococcus sp. CCY 9618
GCTGGGAGGCACCGGCGTGGAGGGCATCGCTGCGGTCGTCCTCGGAGATGTCCCAGAAGACATAGGCCCACTGGGGATCGCGGGGCAGGAAGACGACCCGGGTCTCGGCGGCCGGGCGGGGGGCCGGGGCCATCTCCGACTCCACTGCCGCCATCGGCCTTTCCGCCGTGGCGGTGACCGGAGACGGGGCCGCCGGGGACGCCGGCTCGCCCGAGCGATCAGCGATGGCTCCTGCCAGGGCATCCCGACCCTGGGCGCTGTAGCGCTGGATGCCCAGAGTCCTGGCCAGCTCGCGCAACTGGCGCATGCTCAGATCAGCCAGGTTCGCGAAGGGGTTGGACCTGGCCATGGTATTTCAAGAATCGTTACACCCATGATCCCGGATGGGATCAGGATGGGATTGCCCCTGTCAGCGGATGGCTATATGGCGGCAGCATGGCGCCCCGGGTGGCGTCGAAGCCCGGCCGCACCAGAGGGCGGGGCCGGCGTTCCGGCATGGCGGCCAGCAGCGCCGAAACCGTCAGCAGGGCCCCCAGCGCCAGCCAGAGGCGCCAGCGACGCGACACCACCAGGGAGTTGCCGCGCCCCAGCCCGCCACGCTCCCCGCCGCGGGCGATCCGTCGCGCCCTGCCGATGCCCAGGGGCTCTCCGCAGCGGGCGCAGACCATCCGACCCGCGAGGCTGCGGTCGGCCTTCACAGCCCAGCTGCCGCAGTTCGGGCAAGCCATTCGTCACCGGATACATCGCCCCTCCATGGTGGCGGATGCCCCGGCACCACAGAGAAACCCGGGGATCAGAGAAGCGCCGGATCGGCACCGGCGGGGCGATCGCCGGGCGGGAGATCGGCCATCAGCCGGAAATCCTCGAAGTCGAAACCCGGTCCCACGCAGCAGTGGAGCAGGCTCCAGCGGCCCTGGCTGCGGGCCGCCTGCCACCAGCCTGACGGGACGATCTCCATCGGACCCCGATCCGGCGTCCCGGGGTCCCCACCGGCACCCAGGGGACCCAGGACCAGCCGTTCGGCGCGTCCTCCCCTGGGGGCCAGCCGCCAGAGATCGAGGGGATCGCCCCCGGCGTGATGCCAGACCTCATCCGCCCCGTCGACCCGATGCCAGCGGCTGCGCTGACCCTCCGTGAGCAGGAAGGCGATCACGGTGAGGCCGGCGCGCTGCCCGCCGTCATCGGCGCGCCGCACCCGGCCGGCGGAGCGGTGCAGCTCCCGGTACCAGCCCCCCTCCGGATGGGGCCGCAGATCGAGGCGGGCGATCAGGGCGTCCGGATCGGCGGAACACATGGCCTGGCGGCGGAGGGTCGCTGCCGATGATCCCGCGGCCGCCGCCATCCGGAGTAGAACATCTGTACTGTTCCGGATCGATGGCCGCCCTGCCCCCCTCGCCGCCAGCGCCGTGGCCCCTGCCCCCGCGGGAAGGAGCCACGGCGCTGTTCTGTCTGCTGGCCACCGAAGCCGTCAGCGCCGGCTTCCCCAGCCCCGCCGACGACTACGTGGAGGCCCGGATCGATCTCAACATCGAACTGATCCCCCGCCCCCTGTCCACCTTCTTCATGCGCGTCTGCGGCGATGCCATGCGGGGGGACGGCATCGTCGACGGCGACCTGCTGGTGATCGACCGCAGCGTCGATCCCCGTCCCGGCATGGTGGTGGTGGCGGTGCATGCAGGCGGCTTCCTGCTGCGCCGCCTGGCCCGGCGTGGCACCGGTCTGTGGCTGGTGGCCAGCGATGGCACCAGTCCGCCCCTGGCGCTGGCCGGCGACGAAGCGGCCGACACCGGGACTGGCGGCGCGGGCGCCGACCTCTGGGGCGTGGTGATCCACGCCGTGCATCACCTGGCGGGCGCCCCCTCCCGGCGCCGCTGATCGGCCACCGGACCGGGCGTCAGGGATCGGCCCGGTGGGGCAGGGCACGCGGGTCGCCGGAGATGGGGGGAGGGGTGACCAGCAGGCCGCGGCGGCGCAGCTCACGCCGGAATTCACCGGCCAGCCCATCCGCCATCCAGAGCTTGCGCAGATGGCCGAAGATCACCATGCAACGCAGCACGATGGTGACGCAGACAAGCACCTGCAGGCAGAGTTTCAGCACGGTGGGAGCAGCTGCGACGCTGTGCTGGAACCAGCCTAGGGGCGGCGACGGCGAAAGGCCGCGGCGGGCCGCCGGAAAAGCGCCACCCAGGCGTCATGCTGGGGGCGATGGGCGTCGACGTCGCCCCTGCCCGCTTCGATGATCGAGCCCCTGCCGGAGCTGAGCACCGCCGAACTGGAGACGCTGCTGGCCGCCCTGGATCCGCTGCTGGATGGCTTCGGGGAAGGCGGATCCTGCCTGGATGATGCCAGTGCCTTCCTGGAACGGCTGGGCATCGGCCAGCAGGCCGATGGCGAAGCAAGCGCCTCGCCCCTGCTCCAGTGGCTGGAGAGCTGGCGGGCCGCCGGCGGCAACCGGACCACCCTGCGACTGATGGTGCACACCCTGCTGTCAGGGCGGGACGGCTAGCAGCAGCCGCCCGCCGGGGCGGCACTGGTCTCGTCGAAGGGAAGGGCGCTGCCGCAGCCCTGGAACAGGCCCAGATGGGCGCGGAAGTCGCCGCGGAAGTGGAAGTGGGGGGCGAAGCGGCTGGCCTGGAGCATGGACCAGGTGTTGCCGCAGACCCGCTGCTCCTCGCCGGCCGCGAACAGGTGGTGCTTGTCGAAGGCCAGCCGCTCGGCCTCGGCCTCCACCGTGCCCCGGTAGGTCACGCTCTGGCCGAAGTCCTCGCAGGCGTCCTCGAGGGCATCGATGGCGAACAGCCGGTAGGTGGCGGAGAAGAAGCGGGCCTCCCCCACCAGCGGGGCCAGCTGGGGCTCGGTGATGGCCAGGGGCCGGTCGCTCACCAGCCGGGGGTCAGCAAAGCCGGCGGCACGGGCCAGCCGCAGGAAATCGTTCCAGTAGAGGGCGCCGCCCAGGCATTCGCCGTAGAGCACCGGATGGGAACGCACCGCCTCGGGCAGGCGGCGATCGGCGTAGACGTCGGAAAAGTAGAACTCACCGCCGGGCTTCAGCAGCCGCCGGATGCCGGCCAGCACCGCCGCCTTGTCGGTGGAGAGGTTGAGCACGCAGTTGGAGACGATCACATCGAACCCACCCGGCTCCAGATCCAGGGCCTCGAGGGCTTCGATGCGGCCCTCCAGAAAGGTCACGTTGGCGAAGCCGAATGACTCGGCGTGGAAGGCCTGGTGGCGGCGGGCCACCGCCAGCTGCTCGGGCGTCATGTCGACCCCCACCACCGCACCGGTGGCACCGGCCAGCTGCGAGAGCAGGTAGACGTCGCGCCCCGCCCCGCAGCCGAGATCCAGGATGCGACAGCCCTCCAGCAGCGGTGGACACACCAGGCCGCAGCCGTAGTAGCGGCCTGTGACCTCCGGATGCACCCGGGCCAGCAGCGGCCGCAGCCAGGCCGGCACCGCATCGGCGTCGCAGCAGGCGGTGGTCTTGAGGTCGGCGGTGCCGGTGAGCTCCTGGCCGTAATACGCCTGAACGACCTCCTGCAGGGACGACGACATGACGGAACAAAGAAATGTGATGTGACCCTAATCAGGTCCGGCAGAGGGCATCGGCCATGCGGACCGTCTGGACCACTGGGCCCACGTCGTGGACCCGCAGCACGTCGGCACCGGCGGCGATGGCCTGGGCGCAGACCGCCGCCGTGCCCCACAGCCGTGCGCGGGGACGGGGCTCGGCCAGCACCTCGCCGATGAAGCGTTTGCGCGACGGGCCCACCAGCAGCGGGAACCCCTCGTCCCGCAGCAGAGCCAGGTCCCGCAGCAGGGCCAGGTTGTGGGCGGTGGTCTTGGCGAAGCCCAGCCCCGGATCCCAGAGGATCCGCTCCGGCCGCACCCCCGCCGCCAGGGCCCGCTCGGTGGCACGCAGCAGCTCCTGCCGCACCTCGGCGACCACATCGCCGTAGACGGCCAGGTTGTCCATGGTGCGGCTGTCACCACGGCTGTGCATCAGCACGCAGGGGCAGTCCGCCGCCGCCACCACCGCCAGCAGGGCCGGGTCGCGGCGGCCGCCGCTGACGTCGTTGATCCAGTGGGCTCCTGCGGCCAGGGCCGCCTCGGCCACCGGGGCGCGGAAGGTGTCGATCGAGAGCAGGGGGCCGCCGGCATCGGGGGCCGGCAGCGCCGCCAGGATCCTCTCCAGGGCCGGCAGCACCCGGGCGATTTCGGCTTCGGCGCCGACGTCGCAGGCCCCGGGCCGGGTGCTCTGGCCACCCAGATCGAGCAGGTCGGCCCCCTGGCGGTGCAGCAGCCGGGCCTGGCGCAGGGCGGCCTCAGGTGCCTCGAAACGGCCGCCGTCGCTGAAGGAGTCGGGGGTGAGGTTGAGGATGCCCATCACCAGGGTGCGATCTCCCCAGTGGAACCCAGGCAGCAAGCCGCCAGCCACGGGGGTGGTCCGCCCCATGGGCCTGGTCAGGCCGTCACCGGCACCTGATAGTTGGCGATGCGGGCGAAGCTGACCGGATCGAGGGAGGCGCCACCCACCAGCACGCCGTCGATGTCGCTCTGGGCCATCAGCATGTCGATGGTGGCGGGGTTGACCGAACCGCCGTACTGCACCACCACATCGGGGTTGCCCACCCAGCCGCGGATCAGGCCGCAGATGCGGTTGGCCTCCTCGGCGGCGCAGGTCTTGCCGGTGCCGATCGCCCAGATGGGCTCGTAGGCCACGATCAGCCGCAGGGGATCGATGCCCTCCAGGCCCTGCTCCACCTGGCGGTGGATCACCCGCTCGGTCTCGCGGGCCTCCCGCTGGTCGTCACTCTCGCCCACGCAGAGGATCGGGATCAGGCCGGCCTTCTGGGCGGTGCGGGCCCGCAGATTGATCTGCTCGTCGGTTTCGCTGAAGTACTTGCGCGGCTCGCTGTGGCCCACGATCGCGTGGGTCACCCCGTGCTCCAGCAGCATCGGGGCGGAGATCATGCCGGTGTAGGCGCCGCTCTCCTCCCAGTGCACGTTCTGGCCGGCGATGGCGACGTCGGTGCCGGCCAGGTGACGGCAGACCGTGGGAATGGCGGTGAACGGCGGGGCCAGGATCACCTCCCGGTCATCGGGCAGATCGGCGATCAGGGGCCGGAAGCGGGCGGCAAACGCCCGCGCCTCGGCGCAGGTCATGTGCATCTTCCAGTTGCCTGCGATGACGGCCTTGCGCACGGAGTCTCCTGGCAGCGACATTCGAGGCAGGCTAAGGGGTGATGGCCCCCTTTCCCTCAGCGGCCAGGCGTGGGGAGAGCATCAGCACCTCGCGGCCGTCGATAGCCACGGCATCCCCCGGGGCCAGCTGGCGACCGCGGCGGGTCTCGATCGCCCCGTTCACGGTCACATCGCCCCGCTGGATGCGCTGCTTGGCCTCGCCGCCGGTGCCCACGAGGCCCTGCCATTTGAGGAACTGATCCAGCTTCACCGTCCAGAGGCGCCCGAACAGCGCTGATAGGGTTCGTCGATGCTTGCACCCTCGCCGGCCGGCTTCCGCAGGCTCTGGCCGCTGCTGAAGCCCCACCGGCGACCCCTGCTGCTGGGGGGCTTCTGCATGCTGGTCTTCGTGGCCTGCTGGCCCCTGCTGGCCTGGCTGGCGGGCCAGCTGATTCCGGCCATCGGCGCCGGAGACTTCAACACGGTGCTGCGCACCGTGGCCGCCGCCCTGGGGGTGTTTCTGGTGCAGAAAGCGGCCCAGTTCGGCCAGGACACCCTGCTGGCGGGTCCGGCCCTGCGGGTGAGCCAGGAGCTGCGGCGCCAGCTGTTCGCCCGGCTGCAGCGGCTGGAGTTCGGAGCCCTCGAGAAGCTCTCATCCGGCGATCTCACCTACCGCCTCACCGAGGACGCCGACCGGGTGGGCGAAGTGATCTACAAGACGATCCAGGACACCACCCCCAGCGCCCTGCAACTGGTGGTGGTTCTGGGCTACATGGTGTGGCTCGACTGGCCCCTGGCCCTGGCCACCCTGCTGCTGGCCCCGCTGGTGGCCCTGCTGGTGAGCGGCTTCGGCGCCCGGGTGATGGCAGCGGCCGAACGCAGCCAGAAGCAGGTGAGCGACCTGGCCTCCCTGCTGGGGGAAGCGATCGGCGGCCTGCCCCTGGTGCGGGCCTTCGCCGCCGAGCCCTGGCTTCAGGAACGGTTCGACACCGAGATCGACCTGCACCGCCAGGCCCGCTACCGCACTCTGGAGCTGCTGGCGCTCCAGCATCCGGTGGTGGGATTCATCGAGGCGGCAGGCATCCTCTCGGTGCTGCTGATCGGCGCGGCCCGGATCCGGGCCGGTGGGCTCGACAGCCAGGGCTTCAGCAGCTATGTGGCCGCGTTGCTCATGCTGATCGACCCGATCTCCCACCTCACCACCAATTTCAACGAATTCCAGCAGGGCCAGGCCTCCCTGCGGCGGCTGCGGGCCATCGAGGCCGAACCGGTGGAGCCCCCCGACCATGCCGATGCCCGCCCCCTGGGCAGCGTCTCCGGCGAGCTGGTGCTGGAAGGGGTGAGCTTCGGCTACGAGCCGGCCAGTCCCGTGCTTCGCCACCTCGATCTGCGGATCCGGCCCGGCCAGGTGGTGGCCCTGGTGGGGCCTTCCGGTGCCGGCAAGAGCACCCTTTTCTCCCTGCTGCTGCGCTTCAACACGGCCCAGAGCGGCCGGGTGCTGCTCGACGGCCAGGACCTGGCCGACCTGAGGGCCAGGGAGCTGCGCCGGGCCGTGGCCCTGGTGCCCCAGCAGAGCAGTGTGTTCTCCGGCACGGTGGCCGATGCGATCGCCTTCGGGCGCCCCGCCAGCGCCGAGCAGATCCGCCAGGCGGCTCGGCTCGCCAATGCCGCCGACTTCATCGAAAGCCTCCCCGACGGGTACGAGAGCCGCATCGAGGAGCGGGGCAGCAACTTCTCCGGCGGCCAGCTGCAGCGTCTGGCGATCGCCCGGGCGGTGCTGGGCGACCCGGCGGTGATGCTTCTGGATGAAGCCACCAGCGCCCTGGACGCGGAGGCCGAGGAGGCGGTGCAACAGGGGCTGGAGCAGGCGATGGCGGGGCGCACCGTGCTGGTGATCGCCCACCGGCTCGCCACGGTGCAGGAGGCGGATCTGATCGTGGTGCTCGACGGCGGCCGCATCGTGCAGCAGGGGAGCCACGACCAGCTGATGGCCAGCGGCGGCCGCTACCGGGAGCTGTGCGAACGCCAGTTCATCCGCCTGGAGGCCTGAGGCTCGCCACCTAGGGTTGCCCGATCCGCACCCTTTCCCTTGGAAACGCCCAGCCAGCAACCTCCCGTGCTGACCTTCGAAGGCAAGCGCTACGACCTCAACGGCCTGCCCGACGAGGTCAAGGAGATGGTGCGGGGCATGCAGGTGGCCGATGCCCAGCTGCGCATGCACGAGGACACTCTCAAGGTGCTGGCGGTGGGCCGCCAGGCCATGGCCATGCAGCTGAACGAGCGCCTCAAGGGCATCGCCCCCCTGTCCGAAGCGGGCTGATCCCGCCCCCTCCGGCTCAGGCCAGGGGGGCCAGGTCCTCAAACAGGAAGCGCTGCTCGGCCACGGGATCCTCACTGCTGATGCGGCGCTCGGCCAGCACCCAGGGGCCCCCTTCGCCGAGGGGTACGAAGCGATCGGTGAAGCGGCTGGTGCCACCGCGGGCCTCGCCGCTGGCTGGGTCGCTGTAGCGGCTGGTGTAGGTGTGGCTGAGGTAGCCGTGGCCGGTGTCGGTGACGCTTTCCGTGAAGATCGTCACCACGGTGCCGTGGATGTGGCGGTGCACCATGGTCACCACGTTGTCCTTGATGCGGTAGCGGTCGCCCTCGGCCTTGCCGCCCATGATCACCTCGGTGCCCACCGCGTCGGTGTCGCCGGCGGTGAAGGTGTTGGCGCCGTGGGTCTGCTCGAAGGGGCGGCGCACCCGGTGAATCGCCACCTCCCACAGCTGGGAGGCGACCGCCTTGTGCACCTCCTCGTCGGCGATCCCCTCCACCGTGGCCTTGAGATCGGCACCGACCTGGAACGTGCCCTCCAGACGCTTTTCCCCCTGCTCCCAGATGCAGCGGCCCTGGTAGCCGGCGAAGCCGGGCTCCCAGGTGTAGCGGTTCTCGTAGGCGGCGCGGAAGGCCTCGCGCAGGTCGGTGCCGGGGGCGACGGGCTGGGCTGCCACTGAGCTGGTCACGGGGCGACGGGCGATCGGGGGTTCACCCTACCCAGGGCGGGTGGATGTCCTGCAGGGCTGCCACCTCCACCTGCCGCTGCTCCTGCAGGGCGGCGATGGCCTCCACGGCGGCGCGGGCCCCGGCCAGGGTCGTCACCGTGGGAACGGCGTAGTCGAGGGCGGCCAGCCGCAGGTAGCGGTCGTCGTGGGCGGCCTGGCGCCCCACCGGCGTGTTGACGATCAGTTGCACCAGGCCGGAGCGGATGGCGTCCTCGATGTTGGGCCGGCCCTCGTGCACCTTGAGCACCGACTCCACCGTCAGACCGGCCGCCGCCAGCACCGCGGCGGTGCCCGAGGTGGCCGTGAGGGTGAAGCCGGCAGCCAGCAGGTGGCGGGCCACCGGCACCAGGGCGGGCTTGTCGCGGTCGTGGGTGGAGAGGAACACGTTGCCGGTGGTGGGCAGGGGTTCGCCGGCGGCCAGCTCCGCCTTGGCGTAGGCCAGGCCGAAGCTGGCGGCGATGCCCATCACCTCGCCGGTGGAGCGCATCTCCGGTCCCAGCAGGGTGTCGGCCCCGGGGAAGCGCTTGAAGGGCAGCACCGCCTCCTTGACGGTCTGGCGCGGTGGCACCGGCTCGCTCAGCAGCCCCAGCTCGGCCAGAGTGCGGCCGGCCATCAGCTGGCTGGCGATCTTGGCCAGGGGCACGCCGGTGGCCTTGGCCACGAAGGGCACGGTGCGGGACGCCCGCGGGTTGGCCTCGATGATGAACACGGTCTCGGTGCCGGCCCCGTCGAGCTGGACGGCGAACTGCAGGTTGATCAGGCCCCGCACCTCCAGCGCCAGGGCCAGCTCCGTGCTCCAGCGGCGGATGGTGGCCAGGGCGTCGGCCCCCAGGGACACCGAGGGCAGGGCGCAGGCGGAGTCGCCCGAATGGATGCCGGCCGGCTCGATGTGCTCCATCAGGCCACCGATCACCACCGTGCCCTGCCGGTCGCAGAGGGCATCGACATCCACCTCAATGGCGTTCTCCAGGTACTGGTCGATCAGCACCGGATGGTCGGGCTCGACCTGCACCGCCTCCACCATGTAGCGGTTGAGCTCCTCCTCGTCGAAGACCACCTCCATGGCCCGCCCCCCCAGCACGTAACTGGGGCGCACCACCACGGGGTAACCCACGGCCGCCGCCACCGCCCGGGCCTCGGCATCGGTGCGGGCCAGGCCGTTGCGGGGCTGGCGGATGTCCAGCCGGCGCAGGATCGCCTCGAACTGTTCCCGGTCCTCGGCCCGGTCGATCGATTCGGGGGAAGTGCCCCACAGGCGGGTGCCGGTGGCGAGTCCCTCCGGGGAGGCGAGCCAGCGCAGCAGGGGGATCGCCAGCTTCAGGGGGGTCTGGCCGCCGAACTGGACGATCACCCCTTCCGGCTTCTCCGCCTCGATCACGTTGAGCACGTCCTCCAGGGTGAGGGGCTCGAAGTAGAGGCGGTCGCTGGTGTCGTAATCGGTGGAGACGGTCTCCGGATTGCTGTTCACCATCACAGTGGCGAAACCCGCCTCCCGCAGGGCGAAGGAGGCGTGGCAGCAGCAGTAGTCGAACTCGATGCCCTGGCCGATGCGGTTGGGGCCGCCCCCCAGGATCATCACCTTGCGGCGGGTCTCGGGGGTCACTTCATCCTCGGGGGGCAGCACCGTGAGGGAGCCGTCGGCCTCCAGCCGCTCCAGGGGCCGCTCGTAGGTGGCGTAGTGGTACGGGGTGGAGGAGGCGAACTCGGCGGCGCAGGTGTCGACCGTCTTGAAGACCGCATTCACGCCGAGCCGCTGGCGGCGGCGCCGCACGCTCAGCTCGTCGCTGCCCGTGGCCCAGGCGATCTGGCGGTCGGAGAAGCCCGCCTGCTTCAGCTCCAGGAATGCCTCGGCCCCGATCGCCTCAAGAGGCCGTCCCCGCAGCAGGGCGGCCTCGAGGCTCAGGATCCGGCGCAGCTTGGCCAGGAACCAGGGGTCGATGGCGCTGAGTCGGTGGATCTCCTCGTCACTGCGGCCGGCCAGCATGGCGGCGCGCACGGCATGGATCCGGTCGGGGGAGGGGATGCGCAGCCGCCGCTCCAGATCGGCGGGATCCAGGGGCAGGTCGAGCCGGTCGCAGCCCCAGCCGGCATGGCCCGTCTCCAGGGACCGCAGGGCCTTCTGGAACGACTCCTCAAAGCAGCGGCCGATGGCCATGGCCTCCCCCACCGACTTCATCGAGGTGGTGAGCACCGCCGGGGAGCCGCGGAACTTCTCGAAGGCGAAGCGGGGGATCTTGGTGACGACGTAGTCGATCGTGGGCTCGAAGCAGGCCGGCGTGGCGCCGGTGATGTCGTTGACGATCTCGTCGAGGGTGTAGCCCACTGCCAGCCGGGCGGCGATCTTGGCGATCGGGAAACCGGTGGCCTTGCTGGCCAGGGCCGAGCTGCGACTCACCCGGGGGTTCATCTCGATCACCACCACATCGCCGTTGGCGGGGTCGACGGCGAACTGGATGTTGCTGCCGCCGGTGTCGACACCGATCTCGCGGATGATCGCGATCGACTGGTCCCGCAGCCGCTGGTACTCCCGGTCGGTGAGGGTCTGGGCAGGGGCGACGGTGATCGAGTCGCCGGTGTGGACCCCCATCGGATCCAGGTTCTCGATCGAGCAGACGATCACCACGTTGTCGGCGCTGTCGCGCATCACCTCCAGCTCGAACTCCTTCCAGCCGAGCAGCGACTGCTCGATCAGGATCTGGGAAACGGGGCTGGCCTCCAGGCCGCTCTTGCAGAAGGCCTCGAATTCCTCGGGGTTGTAGGCGATGCCGCCGCCGGAGCCGCCGAGGGTGAAGGCGGGGCGGATGATGCGCGGATAGGTGCCGATCCCTTCCCCGACCCGGATCGCCTCCTCCAGGTCGTTGGCGATCCCCGAGGGGCACACGGCCACGCCGATGCGGGCCATGGCCTCCTTGAACAGCAGCCGGTCCTCCGCCTTGCGGATCGCCTCGAGATTGGCGCCGATCAGTTCGACCCCGTAGGTGGCCAGGGTGCCGTCCTGGGCCAGGGCGACGGCCAGGTTGAGGGCGGTCTGGCCGCCCATGGTGGGCAGCAGGGCATCGGGGCGCTCCTGCTCGATCACCCGGGCCACCACCTCCGGGGTGAGGGGCTCGATGTAGGTGCGATCCGCCAGGTCCGGATCGGTCATGATCGAGGCCGGGTTGGAGTTGACCAGCACCACCTCGTAGCCCTCGGCCCGCAGGGCTTTGCAGGCCTGGGTGCCGGAATAATCGAACTCGCAGGCCTGGCCGATCACGATCGGCCCCGACCCCAGCAGCAGGATGCGCTTCAGATCCGTGCGGCGCGGCATGGGGGGTCGGCTGGGCAAACCCGCCAAGCCTCTCACGGTCGCCGGCCCCACCGGCCCCCCGACACCGCTGGGACCGCAGGCAATCGCTAATCTGACGGGGTACCTTCGCCCGAGATACCGCCGATGAGCGAACTCCAGCGCCTGAAGGGGTTGCTGCCCCCTGAGATGCAGAGCTGGGTGTTCGTGGAAGCGGCCGCCTCCGTCGATCCGCCCCTGATCACCATCGAGGAGATCGGCCGCGACGAGGTGGAGATCCAGGTGGATCTCGAGAAATGGGATGTTCTTGCCCTCGACCACCGCAACCTGCTCTTCTGGCACGAGGTGGGTCGCATCCAGAACGATGCCATCCCCCGCGACGGCTGGGAGATGGCCGCCCTGGCCATCGGCCTGGGGGGCGCCATCGGTGAACTCTGGGTGCAGGACGGCCTGCTGCTGCTGATGGCTCTGGGCCTGTCGGGCTTCGCCGGCTATCGCCTCTATCTGAAGAACAACTCCGAGAAGCGTCTGCAGGACGCGATCCTGGCCGACGAACGGGCCATCGATCTCGCCTGCCGCTTCGGGTACAGCGTGCCCAATGCCTACAAGAGTCTGGGGGGCGCGCTCAAGGAGCTGGTCGAGCAGACCCGCAAGAAACGCCGCCGCACCTTCTACGAAGACCGCCTGGAGGCCCTGCGCAAGAGCGCCGGCAAGGCCCGGGCCGAGATGGCCCAGCAGCAGGGCTCCCGCCAGTCGGTCACCAGCGAGAACGTCTATGGATAGTCGCGACCTGGCCCGGCTTGCCGCCGAGGCCTGTGATGACCGCAAGGCGGTCGACATCCGCCTGATCCGGGTCGACGAGGTCTCCTCCCTGGCCGACTGGTTTGTGATCTGCAGCGGCCTCAGCGACGTGCAGGTGCGGGCCATCGCCCGCTCCGTGGAGGATCGCCTCGAAACGGACGCCCAGCGCCTGCCCCTGCGGCGGGAGGGCCAGAGCGAAGGCCGCTGGGTGCTGCTCGACTACGGCGAACTGATCGTTCACGTGCTCACCCCCCAGGAGCGCAGCTATTACGACCTGGAATCCTTCTGGGGCCACGGGGAGCAGGAGCGTTTCGTCGGCACCCCGGCCGAGGTGAGCGGCGTCGCCGGCGGCAGCCAGGGCGGCGGCACCTGAGGAGGGTGTCGATGGCCTCCGGCGTTCCCAGCCTGCCCAGCCAGGACACCCCCTGCCCGGTGCCGCCGGCCCAGCGGCCCCTGCAGGAGTACGAGCAGCTCTGCCGCTCCTGGTTCTTCACCTGGCCCGCCGATGGTTCCGCCCGCCTCTGGAGAGCCCTCGGCGTCACCTGGCTCTTCTCCCTGCCCTTCGCCCTGCTGGTGGCCAGCGGCAGCATCCCCCTGCGCCACGATCCGCCCCGGCTGGTGGTGGCCGCCGCCGCCGCCGCGGTGCTGCTGCCCCTGTTCCTGCTGCTGCGCCAGTGGCTCGGCTGGACCTACGTGCAGAGAAGGCTGGTCTCGGAGCGGGTCGAGTACGAGGAGTCCGGCTGGTACGACGGCCAGGTGTGGGAGAAGCCGATCACCTGGCGCCAGCAGGACCTGCTGGTGGCCCGCCACCAGGTGCAGCCGGTGCTGGCCCGCCTGCGCCGGGCCTTCACCGTCGCCATCGGCCTGCTGCTGCTCGGGACGGGGCTCTGCCAGGCTCTCTGACGTCGGCCCCCCCTCGGAGCGTCTCCGTCCGCCATGACCCTGTCCTCCAGTTTCGCCGGCCCGGGCCGCCCCGGCATCCCTTCGCTGGAGGTCCGCCTGCTGCGCGACGGGATCGTGGAATCGCGCCACCGGGTCCACGCGGTGGTCTGCGACCAGCGTGGCCGGGTGCTGATGAGGGCCGGTGATCCCCAGCAGCTGAGCTTCGTGCGCTCGGCCCTCAAACCCTTCCAGGCGACGGTGTTCGTGGCCAGCGGCGCCGCCGATCGGATGGGGGCCGGCGAGCGGGGCCTGGCGATCGCCTGCGCCTCCCATGCCGGCACCGCCGCCCATGCCCGGGAGGCCTTCAAGCTGCTCTGGGGGGCCGAACTGGACACCGAGGACCTGCAGTGCCCCACCCCCCCGGGAGCCAGCAGCCCGCTGGAGCACAACTGCTCCGGCAAGCACGCCGCCTTCCTGGCGGCCTGTCGGCAGATGCACTGGCCTCTCGAGAGCTACCTGCAGAGCGACCATCCCCTGCAGCAGGAGGTGCTCAAGCGGGTGGGCGAACTGCTGGGCCTGCCTGGAGCCGAACTGATCACCGCCATGGACGACTGCGGGGCCCCCACCCTGCAGCTGCAACTGGCCCAGATGGCCCTGCTGTTCGCCCACCTCGGCGGCGGTGAGCAGGCCGACCTGGAGCGGCTCAGCCGGGCCATGCTCGCCCACCCCGACCTGATCGCCGGTGAGGGGCAGTTCGACACCGAACTGATGCGACGGGGCCTGGGCCAGGTGATCAGCAAGGGGGGCGCCGAGGGCATCCAGTGCCTCAGCCGGGTGGGGGAGGGCATGGGGGTGGCCATCAAGGTGGAGGACGGCGCCCGCCGCGCCAAGCAGGCCGTGGCCCTGCACCTGCTTGAACAGCTCGAATGGCTCACCCCCTCCACCCTGGAGGAGCTGCGCCGGCGCTACCTGGCGCCCGCCGACCACCTGCGGCTCGACGTGATCGGCGAGCTGCGCTTCGACTGAGGCGCCGGGGTCAGGCGCATCGGCTGATACAGTTAGCCAGCGATTGCAAGCGGATCCACGCCGGCGGTCGCGAGCGAGAGGTCAACCCTCTGGTGCATCGCGGGGTAGAGCAGTCTGGTAGCTCGTCGGGCTCATAACCCGAAGGTCAGGAGTTCAAATCTCCTCCCCGCCACCAATTCGTCGAGACCCCCAACGGTCCGATCCTCACCCCCGCCCCGCCGGGGGTTTTTTATGGCCGGTGCGTGCGGGGCCCGCTCCCTGGCAGGCCCGGCCGGTGCTGGCGATGCTGGGACCCATGACCCATCCTCTGGCCGGTGCCCTCGCCCTGGTGGCCGGCTCCCCCCTCAACCCGATGCCCCTCAGCGCCCTGCCGGCCGACCTCCAGCCCCTGGTGAGGGAGCTGGGGCGCCACGGGTTCAGCGTGAAACTGGCCGTGCCCCCGGTGCGGGGGGTCTACGGGCTCTACCAGGCCCGCCAGCGAACGATCTGGGTGGCGCCGATCAGCTTCGAACTCGGCATCGCCCGCCCGACCTTTCTGCACGAGGCGGTGCACGCCGTGCAGAGCTGCCCCACCGGCGTGGTGGCGCCCCTGGGCTGGCAGCTGCCCCTGGCACCGGTGGTGCGCCAGCAGATCGGCGGGATCCTCGCCACCGCCTACCACGGCAACAAGGCGGCGGAGCAGGAAGCCTTCGCCCTCCAGAGCCAGCCGGACGCGGTTCCGCGGCTGCTGGCCGCCCTGCGGCAGCGCTGTGCCGGCCGGGCCCGCTGAGCCGGTGACCCACGGCCGATGCGGGGTGGCATCAGGCCTCAGGTGGGGGGAGGGTCGATCTGGCCTTCGGAAATGGTGATGAACACCCCATCGAAACTCCGGAAGGTGAAGGACAGCGGCCGCTCGGCGTACTCCAGGGTGCGCTTGCGGAGGATCTCCATCGCCACCCGCTCGCCGAGCCGCAGGCTGCGGGTGTTGTCCGAGCGCCAGTGCACCCCGCCCATGCTGCGCCCCATGGCCACGTTGGCGGCCAGCTTGTTCAGCTCGCCCCCCACGGTGATCTGGCCGCCGTCGGCGCCGGTGTAGGGGGCGGGAGCCGCGAAATTCTCGCCGCCCAGATGGGCACCGGGCTGGAGCAGGCCGTCGATCACCACGGGCTCCCTGCGCCGGGAGGCGCCGGCCGCCTGGGCCAGCAGGGGCTCAAGTCGGGCATCCTCGTCGTACCAGGCCTTGAGCACCGTCACGCAGGCACCGGCCACGGTGGCATGGCCGGCCCCGTAGGCCGGGTGGGGAGGGGAACCGGCGGAGAACGCCATCGGCAGAAAGTTCGTGCCGTGCTGCAGGCGCACCCGCTGCGCGGCCACCGAGTCGATGGCCAGCCGCTGGAGTCCATAGAAGCGCTTGCTGCCGCTGAGCCCGACTTCCTGCATCTCGATCATGCCGCCGTACACCTCGGGCCTGGCCCGGCGGTGCACCAGCCACTTCTGGCGCCACACCGCCTTGAGGGCACGGCTGGACACCTCCGAAACGACGGTCAGAAGGTCTGGGCCACCGAGGGTGGCGAAGCCTCCCTCCCTGCTCTTTCGCACCCCTTTGTAGGGATTGCCGTCATCGAGGGGGGTGTTGATGGCATCCAGGAACAGGGCGGCATTGAAGTAGGCCTGATGGAGAGCATCCCGGTTGACGAACCGGGCCAGATCCCTGAGGGTCGAGATGTAACGCGGAGAGCTCGCGTAATAGATCTCCCCCCGGGCCGGATCCAGCTGATCGGCATAGTTGTTGCAGGCCCCGTAATCCCTCCCCCAGCGATCCTTGCCGGTGTTCTGGGCCCGCAGCCAGTCATCGCGGCTGGTCAGGAAGTCCTTCTCCCGCACGTAGGGCGTCTGCTTGCTCGAGATCGTCTGCACGCCGTAGGGAATGTCCCGCAGGAAGAACTGGCTGACCAGGGGACCGAGGTCTTCATCGTGCAGCCCGCAGCGAAAGAGCGTCTCCTGGCGCAGATCCAGCCCGGAGGCGGAGGCGGGCAGATCCTCGACCAGCCGCAGGCCCCCTCTGGCGCGGTCCTGGTTCAGGGCCGCCTGAAAGGAGGAGCCGACTTCAGCGACGGCCGTGGCGACGTCCGGATCCGTGGCGAAGTCGTGCAGGGGCTTGTCGCGGAGCAGGGCCATCCAGTACAGCTCGACCATCTCCGCTGCCGAGCTGACGCTGTTGATCCCGGGGGCCGGAGGCATCTCCATGGCGGCGGGGTCGGGCCCCCAGCCCTCGGCGGCAGCGCCGGCCAGGGGGCTGGTGAACCTGGCGACGGCCGCCGTCGCGCCCGGGTCCGCCGCCGGCGCAAAGGGAGGAGCGAGGGAGCCCGGGCGGACCCGCTCAAAGGAGGTGCGCACCCCGGCGGCGATGTCCTGACAGGTGCGGACGAAGTCCCGGTAGGCGTCCCGATCCACTTCGCCGAACTGATCATGGGGAAGGGTCTTGTGAAAATTTCCCAGAAAGGCGGCGGCTGAACCCGGAGTGCCGAACTCCTTGAGTTCATCGCTGTTGGCTGTCGGAAACGTCATGTCGGTTCTCTCAAGGGTCACATCCCATCCCTACCCAACAGGAATTCCCCGCACATCCCCAACGGAAGCTGCAGTGAAGCCCCCTCTTTGCCTCACAGGGCATCCAGGTGCCAGGTGCGCCCCTGGCCGCCCGTCAGCAGGCGACCCGCCACGATGAGGCGGCCCTTCCCCCATGCCCATGGCCGTCGCCCCATCTGCCGCCCCCGGCAGCGAGCCTCCCTGGGACGCCGTGGTGGTGGGAGCGGGCGCGAACGGTTCGGTGGCGGCCATGGTGCTGGCGGAAGCGGGCCTGCGGGTGCTGGTCCTGGAGGCGGGCCCGGACCTCTCCCCCCGCCGCGCCCTGGGCAGCGAGCCCCTCAACAGCCTACGCCGGGCAGCCCACCTGAGCAGCGGCCGGCAGCGGCTGCAGCGCCATCACCCCGGCTTCTGGAAACACAACCCCGAGCTGTTCGTCGACGAACGCCGGAACCCCTACACCACCCCCGCGGAGGCTCCGTTCCTGTGGACCCGGGGGCGCCAGGTGGGCGGCAAGAGCCTCACCTGGGGCGGCATCACCCTGCGCCTCTCGGACACGGAGTTCCATGCCGCCCGACGCGATGGCCACGGCCCCGCCTGGCCCATCGCCAGCCGCGAGCTGACGCCCTACTACGACCGGCTCGAGACCCTGCTGGGGGTCCATGGGCAGCGGGACGGCCTTCCCCAGCTGCCGGACGGCCGCTTCCAGCCACCGCTGCCGTTCACCCCGGGGGAGCGTCACCTGCAGGAGGCGATCGGCCGTGACCTGGGCCTGCCCCTGATCCACTCCCGCGGCTTCGCCCTGCACCGGCCCACTCCGGAGGCCCCCTGGCCCCGCTCCAGCGCCCAGGGCCTCACCCTGCCCCGGGCGCTGGCCACTGGCCGGGTGCACGTGCGCAGCGGGGCCGTGGTGAGCCATCTGGAGATGGATGACCATCAGCGCCGCGCCGCGGCGGTGGTGCTGGTGGATGCGGCCAGTGGCCGGCGGGAGAGGATCCCCGCCCCCCTGGTGGTGCTCTGCGCCTCGACGATCGAAACGGTGCGGCTGCTGCTGCATTCCAGCGAGGCCGTGCGCCCCGGGGGCCTGGCCGATCCCTCCGGCAGCCTGGGCCGCTTCCTGATGGACCACATCTCCACCAGCCGCTTCTTCTCGATCCCCGCGATCCCTGAACCCGCCGAGCCGGCCGAGCTCTCCGGGGCCGGCAGCTGCTTCATCCCCAACACGCTGAATCTGGACGACACAGAGCGGCAGGCGTTCCTGCGGGGCTACGGGATCTGGGCGGCGGTGCAGCGCTTCGACCCTCCAGCCCTGCTGCGGCGCCGGCCCGGGGAGGCGGTGGGATTCCTGATCGGCCATGGGGAGGTGCTGCCCCGCGCCGGGAACCGGGTGAGCCTCGATGGCTCCCGCACCGACGCCTGGGGCCTGCCCGTCCCCCACATCGACTGCCGCTGGGGAGCGAACGAGCAGGCGATGGTGTCGCACATGCAGGCCCGCATGGCCGCGGTTGTGGCTGCGGCCGGTGGCCGCATCCGGCCGATCGAGGAGCTGTTCGTGCTGCCCCTGCTGGAGCCCCTGATCCGCACCAGCCTGGCGGTGCGGCCCGAGCCGCCGCCACCGGGCTACTACATCCACGAACTGGGCGGGGCCCGGATGGCCGACCGGCCCGAGGAGGGGGTGGTCAACGGCTGGAACCAGTGCTGGGGGGCCGCCAACGTGCTGGTCACCGATGGCGCCTGCTGGCCCAGTGCCGGCTGGCAGAGCCCCACTCTCACGGAGATGGCGATCACCTGGCGGGCCTGTGAAGCGGCTGCCGGCCGGATGCGGCGTGGCTGAGGCGCGACCGGCCGGATGGGGCGGCGGTCAGGGAGCCCTCACCGGGAGGTGATGGCGGTGTCGATCACCACAAACAGCCCGGCGGACTGTGCGCACAATGGCGGGGCGACCTTCCAAGGGTCGGGCAAGGGAGAAAAACACGGGCGAGGGTTGGCACCCTCGCTTTTTTTTGTCCCTGACCTTCCAGGCCGGAACGTTCCGGCCAAACCGTCAGCGTCGCTGGAACAGGCCGTCGAGGTAGTGCTGGGAGACGGTGGGCTCCTGGCAGCCGTTCTGGAACAGGAAACCGGCCAGGGCGGAGGTGATGACGCTGTACTGATCCCAGTGGGGATGGGCGCTGATGAAGTCCCTCATGCCATCGAAGAGCACCTCGGGCACCTCGGCTTCGAGGCTGACACTGGCGCCATTGCCGGTGCTGACGCCGGCGATGCTGCACCCGGGGGGCTCCGGATCCTTGGCCATGCTCCTGGGTTTCGTCAGAGGTCGGACCCCAGTACGCCACAGGCGGCGTTCCACGTCAAAGGGGCCGCGACGGGGGCGGGTACCGGCTCAGAGGCGTGAGACCCGTTGCCCCGGTTGGGTCCGAGTCGGGGTGTTCCACAACACGACCGCGGGTGATGGCTGCGGGGCAAGGCTGTCAAGCAGGATCTGAGCAAACGACGGCTTTCCCCAGCCCCACGGCGCCGTGGCCGCCGAGCCGCCGCGATCTGTGGAAAAACCCCCGCGAATCTGTGGAAAAAGCTCCTGTCGTGGGGAAAGCCCCCATTGATTGGGAAAACTGATCAGATCGAAGTCTCCCTGACCCCGAGACGGGATGAGACCAGCCGGCCTGCGCCGTCACCGCCGCCGCCGCTCAGTCGGCGGAACGCCGCAGGGTCCTCGGACCCAGGGGGTGGTCGGCATGGGGATAGGGAGGATGGTGGTGGTGGCCATGGTCCTGGCCAGGCCCGGAGCCGCCCACAGCCAGGGGCACCCCATCGGGCTGGCAGGCGCCGGTGCATTCCCGCTCACAGAGGGTGCAGCTCTCCACCAGACCCTCCACGTGGTGATGGTGGCTGTGCTGGGGAGCTCCGACCTCCCGCTCAAACCCCAGCACCCGGGCCCGGTACTTGCAGAGGGAGCAGTTCATGTTCACGTCGCCCCCCAGGACCTCCTCCACCCGTTCGCGGAAGGTGTCCAGCACCAGCGGATGGTCCCCCAGGTAGGAGGCCTGGACCATCTCCAGCTGGGGATGGTCGGCGGCCACCCGTTCGCTGTGCTGGCGGATGCGGCTCACCAGCACGCCGGAGAACAGGAAATAGGGAAAGACGACGATGCGCCGGTGGCCGAGCTTCACGGCCTGGCGCAGGCCGGGTTCCACCAGAGGAAAGGTGACCCCTGAGTAGAGGGTTTCGCCCCAGCCGAAGCCGAAGCCCTCCACCAGCATCCGGGTCACCTTGGCCACATTGGAGTTGGCGTCGGGATCGGAGGAGCCGCGGCCCACCACCGCCAGCAACGTGTCGTGCAGGGGAACCGGGGTGCGGCCGGCGGCGAGGGCGGCGGCATCGGCGGCCTCCAGGGAGGCGCGGATGCGGGCGGCGGCAGCCTGGATCATCTTCAGGTCGACGCCCAGCTCCCGGCCGTAATCAATGCGCAGTCCGGTCTCGGCGGCGTAGGTGTTGAGCACCGAAGGGATGTCGTTCTTGGCATGACCGGCGGCGAAGAGCATCGCCGGCACCGCCAGCACGTGGCGCACACCCAGTCCCCGCAGGGCGTCTAGGCCATCGCGGAGGATCGGCCGGGCGAATTCCAGATAGCCGTGATCCACCGGCACGGGGCCGAGGTGGTGCCGCAGCTGATGGGCCAGGGAGGCGAACTCGGCCACCGCCAGCCGGTTGCGGCTGCCATGGCCGCAGACCAGCACCCCGATCGGGCCGTGGGGCCCCTCCGTAGCGATCACGCGATCAGGGGCGGTGGTCATGGAGCTCTGCGCCTGGGATGACCCTATCCCGGGGGCAACGAACGAGGGGAGCGTCAAAAGCGAAGCCGGTAAGCCGAACCCTGAGGCGGTCAAGCCATTGCATTGTTTTGTTACATTTGCTCGCAGTTGCCCCCCAACCCCCCATGACCAACACCTCCAACATTGACCAGGCCTGGTTCGAAAGCGCCGCCACCGCCCAGATCCACGCCGAGCAGCTTCAGGCTGTCGAACGCTTCAACGGTCGGGCCGCCATGCTCGGTTTCGTGATCGGCGTGCTCACCGAAGCCCTCACCGGCCAGGGGATCCTGCACCAGATCGGTCTGGGCACCCTGCTCTCCCAGGGCTGATCCGCCGCGGCTGATTCAGCGGGGAAGCCGTCAGGATGGGGCCGAACACCCGGCATCCATGAGCCTCCACCTTCCCCCCTACCGGCCCCTGCCCCCCCCGGGCCCCCGGGAGGAATTGCTCAAGGTTGCCATCGCCGATCTCCAGCCCACCCAGATGTGCGTGGGTCTGGCGGAGGTCCGCAGTCGCCAGCAGGATTTCTCCCGCGAGTCGCCGGAACAGCGCCTCCGTTACCTGCGCGGCAAGCCGGTGCCCCTGGTGCGCAGCGGTGGCGGCGACCTCTGGATGGTCGACCGCCACCACCGCCTCCGGGGCCTGATCGAGATCGATCCCACCGCCATGGCCTACGGCTACCTGGTGCTTGATCTGCCGGGCGCCGAACCCCAGGCGGTGCTGGCCGAACTGCAGGCGCGAGGGTGGCTTTATCTCTATGACGGCCGCGGACTTGGTCCCCTGGCAGCCGCGGCCCTGCCGGCCCGTCTGCACGGTCTCCAGGATGATCCTTACCGCAGCCTGGTGTGGAAACTGAAGAAGGAGGGCATGATCGACCCGGCGCCCCTGATTCCCTTCCACGAGTTCCGTTGGGGAGCCTGGCTCAGGCGCCGGTCCCTGCCCCCTTTCAGTTCTTCCCGGCTCACCCCTGCCCTGGCCACCGCCCGTTCCCTGGTGCGCTCGAGTGCCGCCTCCCACCTGGCGGGCTGGAAGGGTTGAGGTGGCCGGCATCGGTTGCCGTCATTCGTGACGATTGCGGGGCGGGTGGCCATCACCAGCCTGCAGCAGCTGTTCCCAGCGATCAAGACGACGACCCAGCAGCCATGCGGCACCGGCCAGGGCCACGCCTGCTGCCAGCACCGGCAGGCTGTGCCACCAGGCGATGCCGAGCAGGGCCAGCCAGGGGAGGGCCGCCACCAGGGGGCGCCAGCGGCGGATGCCACGCAGGGCACCGCTGCAGGCGGCGCAGTGGCGAGTGTGGCTGTGCCAGCGATCCATCAGGGCCCCGTCATCGAGGCGTGGCGGAAGGCTCTGTCCGGGGAAGGGATCGCCTGCGAAGCGATTGACCCAGTCGTGCAGGGCCCGCACGTACACGTCGGCACGGGTCGCCAGGAAGAAGGCCCGCTCGGCCCCGTCGCTGCGGCCCCGCTCCTCCAGCACCCGCTCCTGCCAGTGCAGGAAGACCTGATCGTCCTCCAGCACGATGTGATTGGCGATGTGCTGCAGCCACAGGGGGCGCAGGGCGAGCAACAGCGACGGCAGCCGCGACTCGAACCGGAAGGGGAAGCGCGCGAACAGGCGGCACTCTCCCCGGCGGATCGGAGTGGCATACACCACCGTCAGGATGCGGGCGAAGCCCGAAGCCGTGAGGTCGTGCCACATCAGGCCGGGGGCGGCGAAGGTGGTGTGCTGGCTGCCGAGCTTCCCCTTGCGGGGCCCCTCCTCCCACAGGGCCGTGAACCCCCAGGGGCCTGAGCCGGTGATCACCGCCTCCACCGGAGCGGCATTCTCCCGCTTGCCCACGGTGCGGTGGTGGGTGAAGGGGACATGGCTCACGTCGAGCACGTTCTCCAGCAGCGTGAGGGCGTCCATGGGCAGGTCCCGGAAGGTGTCCTGCACGAACCAGCCCGGTTCCTCCAGCACCGGCACCAGGGGCAGGGGCACCGCCGAGGCCCCGGCCGCCTCACCGGCGAAGACGAACAACAGCCCCTGGGCTTCGGCGGTGGCATAGGCCCGGCAGCCCGATCGCGTGGTGCTGGGGCTGGCGCCTTCCAGGGCCTGGGGGATGGCGGTGCAGTGGCCGTCGCCCGCGAAGCTCCAGCCGTGGTAAGGGCATTCCAACTCGCCTGCACTGTTGAGGCGTCCCTGGCTGAGGGGCACGAGCCGGTGCGGGCAGACGTCGGCGAAAGCGCGCCAGGCGTCTCCCGCCCTGTCCCACCACAACACCAGGTCCTGCTCCAGCAGGGTGAAGGCCGTGGGCTTCGACCGATCGAGGTCGCGCAGGAAGGCCACGGGAAACCAGTGCTGGCGCCAGGCGGTATCCGTCATGCCAACGATTCTGCTGGGCTGCGACCTGCTCCGGAGGATCGGGGCCCGGCCCGGGGGAGCGGAGCACCGGCACGGACCCGTTACGAGAACCCGCACGGACCCGATCAGCGGCCCGGTCGCTCCTAGGAAGACGGGGACGCTCCCTTCATCTCCCTCCGCAGTCCCGTGGGCACCTTTCTGGCCGCCAATCCCCTGGCGATCTTCGCCCTGCTGCTGGTGCTCAGCGTGGTGGTGCCCCCCCTGCTGCGGCCCCTGCGGCTGCCGGATCTGGTGGGCCTGCTGCTGGCCGGGGTGGCGATCGGCCCCCACGCCCTCGGCTGGCTGGCCTCCACCAACGAGACCGTGCGGCTGCTCTCCGACGTGGGGGTGATCTACCTGCTGTTCATCGCCGGGCTGGAGATCGACCTGGGAGAGTTCCAGCGGATCCGGGCCCGCTCCTTCCGCTTCGGGCTGCTCACCTTCACCCTGCCGATGCTGGCCGGCAGCGCGCTGGGATTCGCCTACGGCTACCCGGCCGTGAGCGCCGTGCTGATCGGCTCGATCCTGGCCTCCCACACGCCCCTGGGCTACCCGATCGTGCGCAGCTTCGGCGCCATGCGTGAGGAGTGCGTCACGGTGGCCATCGGCGGCACGATCTTCACCGACATCGCCGCCCTGGTGGTGCTGGCCCTCTGCGTCAGCCTCGGCCGGGGCCAGCTGAGCGCGCCGGGGGTGATCGCCCTGCTGCTCAAGGTGGCCGTCTATGCCGGGGCGGTGCTGCTGCTGATCCGCCTGCTGGGGCGCAGCCTGATCCGCCGCAGCGTCGACAACGACAGCCGCCTGTTCGTGGCGGTGCTGCTGGCCCTGTTCCTGGCGGCGGTGGGGGCTGAGCTGGTGGGGGTGGAGAAGATCGTCGGGGCCTTCCTGGCCGGCCTGGCGGTGAACGGGGTGCTGCCGGACGGCCGCGTCAAGGAGCAGGTGGTGGTGGTGGGAGCGAACCTGTTCATCCCCCTGTTCTTCATCGATCTCGGCCTGCTGCTCGATCTGCCGGTGTTCGTGAGCACCATGACCGGTTCGATCTTCGCCATCGCCCTGATCCTGACCCTGATCACCAGCAAGGGCCTGGCCTCCTGGTTCTCGGGGCTGCTCTACCGCTACGACGGGCCCCAGATGCTGACCCTCTGGTCCCTGTCGCTGCCCCAGGTGGCCGCCACCCTCGCCGCCACCTTCGTGGGCTTCCGCCAGGGCCTGCTGGATGAACGCATGCTCAACAGCGTGCTGGCGCTGATGGTGGTGACCGCGACTCTGGGTCCGATCATGACCGCGATGGCGATGACCCGGATGGCCACCCGCCGGGCCCAGGATCTCAGCCTCCAGGAGAGCGGCCAGCTGGCCCTGGTGCGTCGGGCCCTGCGGGTGCTGGTGCCGATCCGGGAGGCCCGTGGCGAGGAACACCTGCTGGTGCTGGCAGGCCGGCTGATCGATGGCGACGCGGGCCTGCAGGGCACGGTGCTGCCGCTCTCGGTGGTGTCGCCGCGCCAGGCCGAGGCGGGTCGGGGGCCTGGGCCGGGGGTGCACCGGGCCCTGGCCACGGGGCGACGGCTGCTGGAGCGGGCCGATGCCATCACGGCGGCGGCGGGGGTGCCCAGCCGCTCCCTGCTGAGGGTCGACAACGACGTGCCCGGCGGCATCGCCCGGGCGGCCCTGGAACAGGGCGCCGACCTGGTGCTGGTGGGAGTGGCCTCCGGGCCCCGGCTGGGCCGCTGGCTGTTCGGCGATCTGGTGGCGGCCATCTGCCGTCAGGCCCACTGTCCGGTGGTGATGGCCCGGCTGAGCGAGGATCCGGCCACCTTCCGCCGTCTGCTGGTGCCGGTGAAGGACCTTTCCGCCGGCGCCCTGGAACAGTTCCAGCTGGCCGAACGGCTGCTGAGTGGCCGCCAGGCCGGCGACGGCGCCGCCATCACCCTGCTGCACGTCCATGACCCCTGGCTGCCCCAGGCGGAGCGGGAGCAGCTGGCGGTGCAGCTGCAGGGCTGGATCCCGGAGGGCTCCAGGCGCGGGGGAGGCGTGCCGGTGACCCTGGACCTCCAGGCCGGCCAGAGCGTGTCCGAGGCGATCGAGCGCAGCAGCGAGCACCACGACCTGGTGATCCTGCGCTCCCTGCGGCGCCTGGTGGAGGGACTGCCGATTCCCGCCAGCGACCAGGCCACCAGCCTGTTGCGGCGGCTGCGTTGCTCCGCCCTGGTGATCAGCGACCCGCTGCACTGATCCGGGGCTTGACTAGACAGAACCCAGCTGAGCCGCTCCCATGTCCTATCGCCACCTGCTGGTGCCCAGCGACGGCTCCGATCTCTCGATCAGGGCCGTGCGGCACGCCGTGGAGCTGGCTGCTGCCCTGGGGGCCCGGATCACCTTCTTCCATGCCCAGGCCAGCGTGCCGGTGCAGCTGGTGGGGCTGGGGGAGATGCTCGATGCCGTCACCATGGAGGCCCTGATGAGCGCCAGCCACAAGGACGTGGAGCGCATTCTCGAGGACGCCCTGGCGGTGGCCCGGGAGGCCGGCATCAACGCCGACGCCGAGCGGGTGATGAGTGACCTGCCCCACCAGGCCATCGTCGAGGCCGCCAACCGGCTGGGCTGCGATCTGATCCTGATGGCCTCCCACGGCCGGCGCGGGCTGGTGGGGCTGCTGATCGGCAGCGAAACCCAGAGGGTGCTGGTCCAGTCCCGCTGTCCGGTGCTGGTGTACCGCTGAAGATGGACTGGGGGGAGCTGATCACCCACCTGGGACGACCCGGGGGCCCACAGCCCAGCTTCGTCATCCACTTGCAATGGATCGGTGCCCCCCGCTCGTTCCTCTCAGCGGCACGGGACGTGGACCTGAGCAAGCCGATCGTGCTGATCCAGGCCGGGAGTCCGGCGCCATGATCCTCCATGGGAACCGGGCCATGCGGCGATCAGCCTGAGGGATGCTCCAGCCTCCGCTCCGCCTGCCGAGGGGCCGGGGCTTCACCGCGCTGATGCAATTGCCAGGCCCGCTGCAGATCCACCCGGGTGACCCGGAATCCCAGCCGGCGGGCCGCCAGCAGAAGCTCCGGGCTCGACCGGCAATGGCGCAGTCCGCGCCGGATCACCTCGTCCGTCTCGGCCTCCTCGACCAGCCGCTCCAGCTCGCTCCAGCTCATCGGGTTCTCCCACCGATCCACTCACCCTGGCAAGAACGGAGCGATCTGACCAGGGGTGGAGTAGCAAGCGATGCAAGGGCGTCAGTCACATCCTGTCGGACTTCCACAGGGTTCCATTCATGGCTGGGTCACAGAGCCTCGCTTGATTGAAGTCATCCCCGTCCACGGGGTCGCTCCTCACAACGCGAACTACCATGAAGACCATCCTTCGTCGCCCTTCCAGCCGCCTGGTGGGCCTGCTGGGCACCACCGGTGCCCTCGGACTCCTGGCCACTCCCCTGCAGGCCTGGGCCGGTCCCTGGAACCAGCCCTACTACGGCTATCCCCAGGCTGTCGACAGCCGTCGGGGCCCCTATCCGGTGCGCACCCTGCCCAGCCCCTCCGGCTACGGCGGGGGTTATGGCGGCGGCTATGGAGGCGGCTACCGGGCCGATTACGACGCCAACCGCTACCAGGGTGCCGTTCCCCTGAATCCCGGTTACATCCAGGCCCAGAACGAGCAGCGCTGCACCGTGGGCCGGGTGGTGGGGGGCATCCTGGGCGGCAGCCTGGGCTATGCCGCCTCCCGTCAGGAAGGCCGCGCCTGGGCCGTGCCGATCGGCGCCCTGGTGGGCCAGCAGCTCGGTTGCAACATCGGTGCCCAGCGGCCTCCCCTCTCCTGGTGAGGTCCTGACACTGCCAAGCTCAGGAGGCGGCTCCGTAGGCCACCTGACAGGCGGCATTGAGCAGCTCCGCCTCCTGGGCCGTCCGGGGCTCCTGTCCATTCAGCAGCCCGCTCTGGCAGTCCGCCGAGAGCTGGTAGACAGCGCCGTCGGCACTGACGTCGAAGGAGACCGCATAGGTCCCCGATGGCTGAACCGTGCCGTAGAGCAGCTGGTAGTCGGTGTTGGGCACCACGATGGTGGTCTGGTTGCCGGCCACGGCCGCGTCCACCGCGCTGTTGATGATGGCGGCGGTCGCCAGGGTTCCCACGCCCCAGGCGGCCGCCCTGGCGCCCCACCAGCCCCAGGAGGGGGTGGCCCAGCCGCCATACCAGCCGTGGTTCCACGGGCGGGCCACCCCCCAGCCAGGACGGGCCCAGCCCGGCCTGACGGCGTAGGCATTGACGTTGACGCTGCGGCTCCAGTTGCGGTTGACGTTGACGTTGGTGTTGCGGTTGACGTTGGTATTGCGGTTGACGTTGGTATTGCGGTTGATGGATCCGCTCCCGCCAGGCCTGCTGAGCCCCGCCGTGCCTCCGGGGCGGGTCGCCGGACGATCCAGCGAGGGACTCCCCACCCTGCCGGACCCGCCGCTGCTCCAACCACCACTGGGTCTCGTGGTGCCCCGGTTGAGACCACCGGCGCCGCCGGAACCCTGAAAGCCACTGCGGCCGGCCGATCCCCCACCGGCCCTGCCGGCGCCGCCCCGGCCTCGGCCACCCCCACCGCCACGGCCCCCGCCGCCGCGGGCGATCAGCTGGACAGTGACTGAAGCGGAAGGGGTCTCGAGCGCCGGGGCCGCACCCACCGGGGCGACGAGCACACCGGCCATCAGCAGCGCGAGTCCCGCGGAGATCTTCATTTGAGGAGCAACGCGCAGGCGTCGTCGTAACAACTGGCATCCACCCGGCCGTCACTGCCGAAGTGCACCATCACCAGATCACGACCCTGCAGGCGGGTGTTGGCGCGGTCCTCCCGGACGCTGTTGAGGTAGTTGGGGTTGACCACGCAGAGCTCCCGGCCGTTGAAACAGATCGTGTTGGTGGAGAAGCGTGCCGCCGCGCCGCGCAGGGGGCGCCACTCCTTCCTGTCGTTCGCCCAGATCGCCATGGTCACCGGTTCATCGGTGATACGCACGGTTTCGATGCTGCGGCCGATGCGGTGGCGATAGAGGGTGGCCCCTCCCTGATCCACCGCCTCCACCGTGCAGGGGATCGGCGCTTCGCCCTGCAGACGGCACTCGGTGGAGAGGGTGTAGAGCACCCGGGCGGCCGGAACCGGCTGGGCGGCGGCAGCGGGCAGCACTGAGCACAGGCCCGCGACCGTCAGGCCGGCAATGATCGCGCCCCCAGCCGGGATGGGCCAGGGGGGGAGGACGCCCCTACAGCAACCGTGGACGGGATGGTTCGGCCGGTGCTGGGGCATGGGATGGAGCGGCGATGGGATGAACTCCGTCAGTCCCAGGGTGGCCAGCCCTGAGCTGCCTTGACAACCTTCACGCCATGGAACGTAGCCCGGTCAGCGGCGGTGCTCCGCTGTCCTGCTGCCGGCGGGGTTCAGGGCTTTCGCCCATGCCCCTGCTCCCCTGGCTCGCTAGCGTTCAGGAGCCACTGAAAAGCCTTCGATGGCCGTTCTCAACCGCTGTGCGATCGCGGTGGCACCACGGCAGCCGATGGTCGACTGGACCCGACCGTTCTGGACCCGTGAGGACATGGAGGGGCTGGGGGAGGACCACAGCCTCTACCTGATCCCCACCTATGACAGCGAACTGGAAGCGCAGGACAGGCTGCTCGACAGTTACGGGCAGATCTTCACCGCCGAACTGGATCTCTGGTGCCGGGACCGCAGCCGCTGGCCCCACCCCCGAAGTCTGGAACTGTTCGAAGCCTGGTTCTCGGTACGTTTATTTCCCCTGGTCGAGGACCTGGGCGAGGAGCCGCTCCGCACCTATGTGATCGACGACGGCTTCCAGGACGCCCTGCGTGAGGCCATGGGCTGAGCGATGTTCTTCCGAATCCAGCACCAGCTCACATACCAGTACGAGCGGCCCGTCTTCCTGGAGCCGATGACCCTGCGGTTGACCCCTCGCCAGGACTGCAGCCAGCGCCTGCTGGCGCACAGCCTGCGGCTGGTGGAGCCGGCGGCGGGCCTCACCCGGGTGCTCGAGCCCGACGGGACTGACGCCGCGGTCGCCTGGTTCCAGCAGGAACGCGACCGGCTGGTGATCGAGGTCGACATGCTCGTGGAAACCCTGCGCAGCAACCCCTTCGACTGGATCGTCACCCACCCGGAGGCCCAGCACCTGCCGGTGACCTATCCATCGGCGGAGGCCCGCTCCCTGGCCGGCTGCCACGGGGATCACATCGATCCCGGGGTGGTCGCCTGGGCCGGGGGCCTCGCCCACCGGGTCAACGGCTCGGCCACGGCCTTCCTCAGTGCCATGGCCGATGAGATCCACCACGGCTTCCATCACATCGGGCGCCTGGATGGGGAACCCACCACGGCGGCCGAGACCCTGGCGACCCGCACCGGAGCCTGCCGGGACACAGCCATGCTCTTCGTGGCGGCCTGCCGCAGCCAGGGGCTGGCGGCCCGATTCGTCAGCGGCTACTCGATGCACCATCCCCCCGAGGTGAGCGAGCACGAACTGCACGCCTGGGCCGAGGCCTACCTGCCGGGGGGCGGCTGGAGGGGATTCGATCCCAGCCTGGGCCTGGCCGTCGCCGATGGCCACGTGGTGCTGGCCGCCGCTCCGGATCATCACCTGGCGGCACCGGTGAGCGGCCGGTACAGGGGCACCGGGGTCGGTTCCAGCCTCTCCTACCGGATCCAGCTCAAGGCCGGCCCCGAACTCGAAGGGCTGGACGGGACATCGCCCTCTCAGCCGACGATGCCCAGCTGAAGCCAGCAACCCGCCGGCGCCAGCTTCTCGACGATCACCGGCGCATGGCGGGCCAGGGCCAGATTCTGGGCGTAGCGCTCCGCCTCGTCGCGCTGGTCGAAGAGGGGGCCCTGGACGTCGTTCGGGACCGTGGTCTCATTCTGGTCGGCGGGTCGGACCCGATAGCAGCCGCGCGGGCGGGGTTCACTCATGGACCCAATCTGCTCCCCGACAGCCTCGAAACGCTGCAGCAGCAGAGTGTCTTTCGATCCGTGCCGGAGACCCCACCGGGGACTGGAGGCACGGGGGCCTCGGGCAGAAAAAAACCGCCCCGGAGAGCGGGGCGGTTGATGCATGGACTGGGCCTCAGGCCCGGCGAATCAGTAGCGGCTGCGGCCACCGCCACCGCCGTAGCCGCCACCGCCACCGCCGTAGCCACCGCCGCCGGAACGACCGCCGCCGCCGCCGCCGCCAGTGCGGGGTTCGGCCTTGTTGACCCGGATGCTGCGTCCCATCCACTCCACATCCTGGAGATCGTCGATGGCCTTGGTCTCATCGGCGTCGTTGGTCATCTCAACGAAAGCGAAGCCCCTCTTGCGGCCGGTGTCGCGGTCAAGGGGAAGGGTGCACTGGCGAAGCTCGCCATACTGAGCAAAAAGATTCTTAACATCTTCCACTTCGGCGTCGAAGGAAAGATTCCCGATGTAAATGGTCATGAACCGAAAAAACTATGAACCGATCCTTCGACAGCTCACTAGAAAGTGATGAGCTTGCTGGAGAGAAATCTTGGAATCCCCAGAAGCCTACATCCACCCGCGTGCCCCTTCAGGAGGGAGGACCGAACCCGCGGGGATGGAAGGCCATGACCGGGCCAGCGTGCCCTTCCGCGGCAGCGGACCGATCAGCACGTTCAACAGCCCGGAGACCCTGCAGCCACTGGCCTCAACGACTGGCCAGCAAACAGGGCCGTGAAGGGCAAAACAGAAAGGATTGACGGATTGCTGCAGGAATTTCAGCGGGATGCAATCTTCGAAGCCGAACCGAAGGTGTGGAGAAATCCACAAAAAACCCCAGCCGATCAGACTGGGGTCAGAAGAATCAACAGTCCCGCCAATACCGGGATGGAGCTTAAGAAATAATCAGCCCAGACCGATCTGGGAAAGGATGCCCTGGCCGGTGAGAAGTTCGGTGCCGAGGCCGATCACGAAGCCGAGCATGGCCAGACGGCCATTCCAGGTTTCAGCGAAGGCAACAAAGCCGAAGCGGGAGTCGGTGGTGGTCATAATGCTTGTTCGGGGCTGACGTTACAAACCTTAACACGTTTTGTTGCGTCGGCCCTGGTGCCGCTGGGGGGGATATCCGAACCATCGCGCGATCAATCGCAAGTGGCTCCCGGCAGGCAGATCCTGAGGAGCTGTTGGAGAGGATCCACCTCTCTCACATTTTCGCCATTGCGGCGATCTTGCTGAGCTTCTCCCGGTCCAGCCCCTCGAGTTCATCGACCTGCAACAGGCCGTCCTTCACCAGGCTGGCAAAAACGAACAACAGCCCCGGGAGCCGGAAGTCAAAACGACCTTCGACCTCGTGGCGCTGAATGCTGAGGAAGTCATGGAGCTTCCAGCACTGCTCTGCGGATTCCAGGTTGCTGACCTGGGCCTGGACGGCCTGGACGATGCCGGCGACGGCCCGGGCGTGGGCCCTGTCGAAGGCACGGCGGGCGATGTCCTGCTCGAGCTCTGTCCAGCCCGCCACCACACTCACCATTGTTCTCATCAATCACATTTCGACCTTACCGTGGTCCCAGGAGCGGGCGCGAGCCGTTCAGCGGAGCGATCTCGGCGGGGCACCGGAGCGGTCGACCGACCTGACGGAACAGCGACCTGCAGCGGTTGCTCAGTGTCTTCTCTGAATGCTCAACGATTGCTCAACTGGGGCAGCCGGAACCAGGGGACGGTGGGGCAGGCATGGTGTTCCCGGTGATAACCGAAGTGATAACAGGCCAGCAGGGAGAGAAACCATGAGCACGGCAGACTCCGGACCCCGTTGTCGTCCTCTCCCGGGCACACGCCATGACGATGGGGAAGATAGGTGCCGAAGAGAAAGAGCTGGAAGGAACTCAGCACCAGCGGCAGGATCCAGAAGATCATCACGTTGGTGGCCCGCAGGGGCTCTGTCCTGGCAAGGGCCAGCGCCACCACCGCCCAGGTGAGCAGCAGCCGGAGCAGTTGCGCCGTCGAGAGGTAGTTCCCCATGAAACGCACGTACCAGAGGAGCGGTCCATCGCTGCTGGTGGAGCGGAAGTCGGGATCACGGACGCTGCCAGGGCTGCGGTGGTGACGCAGATGCTGACGCCGGCAGTGGCCGTAGGGCAGGGCGGCATAGAGGAGCAGGGCCAGGCGTCCGAGCCCATCGTTGAACCAGCGGCGGGCGGGCACCAGGGTGCGGTGCATGGCGTCGTGGCCCAGGATGAACAGTCCCGTCTGCAGGAAGGTGCGCACACCCACGGCCAGCAGCAGGGCCGGGGGAGACCAGCGAAGAGGGTCGACCAGCAGCAGCCCAAGGAGGGTGACCAGCCAAGCGCAGAAGATCAGCATGCCGAGCCAGAAGCCCCTGCTCATCACCGCAGGGTGAGTGACAGGGGCGACGGGCTCCATCGGGCGGAGGCGGGGTGGCAGAAGTCGGAAGGAAGGGACGGGGTGATCAGCGCGCGAACTTGAGAAGTTCAGCCGGCGAGGCCAGCAGATCGATCGCCACGAAGTAGATCTTGCCGTCGGGATCAAGCAGGAAGCGCCAGGCCACATTCATGCCGACACCGGCACCGAACCAGGGGGTCTGAACTTTGCCGGTCACCTTGATCTGGGTGAATCCACCATCGGAGGGCTCACTCACGCCACGCTCGGGCAGAAGCTGGAGGTTCTGGCAGTCTTCACGGAAAAACCGCAGCACGGCATCGGTGCCGACAATGGGGCGCTGGAAGGGAGGCTGCAGAGCTCCGTCTGGCAGGAACAGCTCGATCAGCTGATCAAAGTCGTTGGCATTGAGCAGATCCATGTAGGACTGGATCGTCGGGTTGTCGACGCCTTCGATCGACACCTTGGTGCGCTGCTCAGCAGCGGTGGGCAGCACGATCGGCTCGGCCACGCGCTGGGAGCCGTCCACCTTGCTGGGGTCGAAACCCATGTCGACCACGAAATTGCGGAGCACGGTGATCTGCTGGCCGGCATCGACGCTCTTGAGCGAATTGAGCACCGAAGCGGCGTTGGCGGAGAGCTGGTAGCCCTCGGGAATGGGGGCGACGATCCCTTCCTCCATCCACTCGCCCAGCCTGTACCAGAAACCGAGCTTGATATTCACCGACCAGATCGCATAGGTGCGGCAGAACTCGGTGTCGGCCCGGTTGGCCAGATCGACCATCACCTGGCTCTGCTCGGCGAAGTTCATGGCCTTGATGCGGTTCAGCAACGGCTCGGCGAACTGCATGCGGGCCGCCCCGGGCGCGGCGATGGTGATGGTCTTGCCCATCTCGAGGTAGGCGTACCAGATCAGCGCCAGCTGGTCCTCGGCACTCAGCAGGTTGTAGCGGGCGTTGAGGGCGGGCACCACATCGGCCGACAGGGTGTCCGGAAAGATCTGGGTCGCTTTCTCGAGCGTGAACATGGCTGAACCTCCGGAGGTCAATAAACCTTTACAAAACCTAAAGCATGGGAGGTGCCTGCGACGTCGGCGCGGGCACCTCCTGATCCAAGCCAAGCACGTTTTCGTAGCTGTCCGCACAGCGGGTCAGAGCTCGCAACAACCGAGATCAACTGCGAACCCTGGCGTCAGGCCTCCCGGGTGTGGGCCGGGGCGATCAGCCACCCCAGCCCGTGCTGAGCATCGCTGCGGCGGTCCAGAGCACAAAGCCGGTGAGCACAAACCCACCCGTGGTGACCAGGCCCTGCCACACCTGCCGGGCCAGAGGCGAGGGCTGGTCCCCCAGCCAGGCAGGTCGAGGGGTGCCGGGGACCCATGGGGCGGATCCGCCGCGCGGGGTTCGGCTGGCACTCACATCACGCCATCGGGCGTCGTAGCGGGGAGCTTGCTGGTTGAAAGGCAGGGCCCCCAGGGCCCGACCCGGCAACACCCTGGAGCGCTGGTAGGGCACCGTGTCGTAGCCGAAGGCGTCGAGGTACTCGGAGGAATCCAGCAGGGTGTCCACGAGGGCGGCCAGGCCATGCTGGGCAATCAGAATGGAGGAGGCGATGCGTTCCTGTTCGCCATAGACGGGCCGCCCAAGAACCCTGCCGACCAGCTGCTCCACCATCCGGTAATTACTGTTGCATTCGTAGAAACCCTCCCGGAATCTCCTGGAGAGCAACAGTCCCCTGACGAAATCTCGCATCGTGATCTGGCCGCGGCGCAGCTGGGACTCGAGCACCACTTCCCGATCGATTTTGAAGGCATGAAAGAAGATCTGGCGGTAGGCCTGCTCGATCCGGGCATCGAGACCGGGCCGATCGACCGACTCCAGGGTGCTGTCCAGGCCGGAGACGACCTGGCGAGGGGATTCCTCACTGGGAACGGCAAAGTTCCGCACCCTTGCATTGATGCTCAGAGGCGGGGAGTCAAGCAGGGGAAGTGCCATGGCGGGCAGGGAGGGGGAATGACCCGAAAAGGTACACGTGATGTAAATGGGCAACGATTAAGCAGGCGCATTTCCTTACACACCTTTACCTTCGCTGCAGGCCAGGGGCGGCTTCTGGAGCGTTATTGGCAGCTGGCGTGCGGGCAGCTCGGAGGGCTCACAATCGATTCTGAGCGCCCGCTCGAGCGTCTGATTGCGGTAATTACGCAGACAGTACTTGCAACCGCCGGTGGTCTGAAGATGACGCTCGGGAGTGATCACGATCTCCCTCACCGGATGCTCCCTGCAGTGGATCTTGATCGGGCTGCGGTAGCTCCTGTAGATCACCGCGGAATAATCGTATCTGGCACCGAATCTGGATAATGCTCTTTCCAGAAAAGTGGCTTCATCAATACGCAGGGCCATCGCTGAGTTCCCGGTGATCAAGTTGACGGACCCACGACTCGCCACCTTCGGCAGGGGATCTGGCCGGTCGCGTGGTGGTGAGGCCGATGGGCAGGAATCGATCCGCGGATTCCTCAGTCACCGAGCGTAGGGGGATTCGGCTCCGGCGTCTCCGAGCCGATCCCTGGCGCATGATTTCTCCATACAGCGCGCCAGGATGCATGAACCGATCAGCTCCCCCATGCCGCTGCCTCCGCCCTGCCCCCTCTGCCCGTTCACAGCAGCCTCCCTGGCCGGCCTCAAGGCCACGGTGCTGCTTCTGCTGGTGCTGCTGATCAAGTCACGGATCCAGATCCGCTTCTTCTCTGCCCTGGGGGTTCTGCTGCTCGTCCTGCAGACCCTCACCGTCCTGGCGGTGGGGGGGCTGGCCGGCGCCGCGCTGCTGGCGGCCCTGGCCAGCGGCTGGATCGGTCAGCGCTCCGCGGCGGCCTGAATCCAGACCCTGGCTTGCCTGCCACCAGCCAGGGGTTCAGCCGGTCGTGGCTTCAGTGGGTGCCATTTCCTCGGTGATGACCCGGAAACCGGTGAGCTGGTGATCGCCGAAGGAGCGCAGGAAGGGGACATCAGCCGCATCCCGCCCCCGGGCGATCAGCACCCTGCCGATGCGCGGGATGTTGTGACGGGCGTCGAAGACATGCCAGCGGTCCTCTAGGAAAACCTCGAACCAGGCGGAATAATCGATCGGATCCGGCAGGGGAGAGACTCCCGTGTACCCCAGGTAGCCGGTGCAGTAGCGCGCCGGGATGTTGAGGCAGCGGCAGAGGCTGATGGCCAGGTGGGCGAAGTCGCGGCAGACGCCGCGGCCTTCCCGCAGGGCGTCGTGGGCCGTCTTGTCGCTGCGGGCGGCGCCGTAGTCGAAGCGGAGCTGCTCATGCACCCAGTCGCAGATGGCCTGCACCCGCTGCCAGCCCGGACGGACACTACCGAAACGGCCCCAGGCGACCTGGGCGAGGCGATCGGTGTCGCAGTACCGGCTGGGATTGAGAAAGGGGTAGGTGACGATCGGCAGGGCCCCCACCGGGCATTCGCCGATCTCCGGGACCACCGGATCGGGGCTGCCGTCGTCGGCCACCAGGGTCTCGAAGCCAAGGGTGGTGGTGCCGGCGGAGGCGATGAAGCGGCAGGCGCGGTTGCCGTCGGCGTCGGTGAGCACCTCAGCGATGCGATCAGGACTCAGCCACAGGCGTTCGGGACCGCGCCGATCCTCCGACCGGCTGGCATGGGGATGGACCAGGGCCAGCACCGGCGTCGGGGCCCAGCAGGAAATCGTCAGTTCGCAGCCGAGCCGGATCAGCATGAAGGGGGCAAGGGGGACGACACCACCCGGATTGCTGATTCTCGCCCGCCTGGAAGGGAATCGGGGAGGATCGGCCCTCCGGTCAGCGGGAGCGGAAACGGCGCCGTCCCGGCTGGCCAGCCGAGCCGGAAGGAGCTAGTACAGATGTATCCATCCTTTGGCCATGTCTCTCTCCCTCCCCGCTGGCGAAACCCTGGCCTCCTGGCCCTACCTGGGGTCCAAGCAGCTGCTTCCGTGCCGCAGCCGCCGCGTCTGTCTCACCTGCCACTGGTTCCGCCACCACGCCGAGGCCGACACCATCCCCCTGCTCAGCTGCCAGTGGCACCAGGCCCTGATCAGCCACGGCGACCATCTCACCCACCGCTGCCCCTGCTGGTTGGAGCCCCGGCATGCCGGGAGCGGCTGGTGCCCGGAAGCGGCCTGAGGAGCCCGTCCCGCCCGGGGCGCTGGATAGGGTGAGCTCTGCCCCTCCCCCGTGCCGCCCCATGGCCATCGTCCGCGCCCAGGGGCTCGGCAAGACCTATCGGGTCGCCGACAAGCAGCCCGGACTCGCCGGCACCCTGCGCCACTTCCTGAACCGCCGCGAACGCACGATCAAGGCCGTGCAGGACGTCAGCTTCGCGATCGAACCGGGGGAGTTCGTGGGTTTCCTGGGAGCCAACGGCGCCGGCAAGACCACCACCCTCAAGATGCTCACCGGCCTGATCCATCCCACCAGCGGCACGGTGGAGGTGGCCGGCGCGATCCCCCATCGCCGCGAGGCCGACTTCCTCGGCCGGATCACCCTGGTGATGGGCCAGAAACAGCAGCTGATCTGGGATCTGCCGCCGCTCGATTCCCTGCGGGTCAATGCGGCCGTCTACGGCATCCCTGAGGCGGAGAGCCGCCGCCGCATCGCCGAACTGGCCGACATGCTCGAGCTGGGCGACGAACTGCGCCGGCCCGTGCGCAAGCTCTCCCTGGGCCAGAGGATGAAGGCGGAGCTGCTGGCGGCCCTGCTGCACCGGCCGGCGGTGCTGTTCCTCGACGAACCCACCCTGGGGCTGGATGTGAACGCCCAGGCCCGGGTGCGCAGCTTCCTGGCCGACTACAACCGCCGCTTCGGAGCCACCGTGCTGCTCACCAGCCACTACATGGCCGACATCACCGCCCTCTGCCCGCGGGTGCTGCTGATCCATGAGGGCCAGCTCTTCTACGACGGAACCCTGGAGATGCTCACCCAGCGGCTGGCGCCCTGCCGGGAGGTGCGTCTCGAGCTGCACCAGCCCCTGGGTGCCGAGGCCTTCGCCGGCTACGGCGAGGTGGAGGCCATCGAGGGGCGCCAGGTGCGGCTGCTGATCCCGCGGGAGCGGCTCACCGAGCAGGTGGGACGGCTGCTGGCCGACCTGGCCGTGGTCGACCTCTCGGTGTCGGACCCGCCGATCGAGGACATCATCGGCCGGCTGTTCCGACAGGGAGCACTGGCATGAACGGTTCCCGCCACCGGCGGCTCGCCCATGGCCGCCGCATCGCGACCGCGCTGCTCTCCAGCCAGTACGCCTACATGCTCGAGTACAGGGCCGAGATCGTGCTCTGGGCCCTCTCCGGGGTGCTGCCCTTCATCATGCTGGGCCTCTGGAGCGCCGCCGATGTGGGTGGCGAGCTGGGCCTGAGTCAGCTGCAGCTGGCCCGCTACTTCCTGGCGGCCTTCGTGGTGCGCCAGTTCACGATCGTCTGGGTGATGTACACCTTCGAGGAGGACAACCTCAGCGGCCGCCTGTCCCCCTACCTGCTCCAGCCCCTGGCGCCGGTGTGGCGCTACGTGTCCTCCCACCTGGCGGAGCAGGCCACGCGCCTGCCGTTCGTGGTCGCCCTGGTGGGCCTGTTCTTCCTGCTCTATCCCGCCGCCTTCTGGTGGCCGCCGTTGCCGGCGCTGCTGCTGGCGGGTCTGGCCACCATGGCGGCCTTCGCCCTGCGCTTCCTGATGCAGTTCACCCTGACGATGGTGTGCTTCTGGAGCGAGAAGGCCAGCGCCCTGGAGCGCCTCCTCTACCTGCCCTACCTCTACCTCTCCGGCCTGGTGGCGCCCCTGGCCCTCTACCCCGAGCCGGTGCGGGCCTTCGCCATGTGGACCCCCTTCCCCTACATGGTCGACGTGCCTGCCCGGATCCTGGCCGGTGAGCCGGTGAACGTGGGGGCGAGCTTCGCCGCGGTGGCGGCCTGGGGGGCTCTGCTGCTGCCGATCAACCTGCTGCTGTGGCGCCGGGGGCTGCGCCACTACTCGGCCATGGGGGCCTGATGGGCCGCTACCTCACCACCCTGCGGGTGTTCTGGATCGCCTCGCTGACCGCCGAGCTGGAGTACAAGGCGAATTTTCTGATCGAGCTGGTCGCCACGGCGGGGAACCTGGTGGGCAGTGTCTTCGTGCTGTCGCTGTTCTATGGCGGCGGCCGCTCCCTGGGGGGCTGGAGCTGGGAGGCGGCCCTGGTGGTGCTGGGGGTCTACACCCTGCTGGAGGGGGTCACCACCACCCTGCTGCAGCCCAACCTGAGCACGATCGTGGCCCATGTGCGCACGGGCAGTCTGGATTTCGTGCTGCTCAAACCCATCGACAGCCAGTTCTGGCTCTCGGCCCGCACCTTCTCCCCCTGGGGCCTGCCGGGCATCGGCCTGGGGGCGGGCCTGATCATCTACGCCGCCTGGAAGGCCGGGGCCAGCCCCGATCCCCGCACCGTTGCGATCGCCGGCCTGATGCTGATCGCGAGCCTGCTGATCCTGTACAGCCTCTGGTTCGTGCTGGCGGCCACCAGCATCTGGTTCGTGAAGATCTGGAACGCCACCGAGGTGCTGCGCAGCGTCCTGGTGGCCGGCCGCTTCCCCGTGAGCGCCTTCCCGGCGGGCCTGCGGGCCTTCTTCACCTTCGTGGTGCCGGTGGCCTTCCTCACCACGGTGCCCGCGGAGGCGATCCTGGGCCGGGCCTCCGGCGCCTGGCTGCTGGCGGGGCTGGCGGTGGCCGCCGGATCGATCGCCGCCAGCCGCTGGTTCTGGCGCTTCGCCCTGCGCTTCTACACCTCCGCCTCCAGCTGAATGGAGCCACTGCATCCCCTGCCCCTGGCGGCCCTGCCGCCGCTTCCGCCCCTGGCCCTGGCGGTGGTGGGGCACGTGGAGGTGGTGAGCTTCGTCGCGGTCGACCACCTGCCGGTTGCCGGTGAGATTCTCCACGGCAGCGACTGTCTGGAGCTCCCGGCCGGGGGCGGGGCCGTGGTGGCGGTGCAGATGGCCCGCCTCAGCGGAGAGCGGGTGCCCTTCTTCACCGCCCTGGGCCGGGACGGGGCCGGCCGACGGGCCGCCGAGGAGCTCGAGGCGCTGGGTCTGGAGCTGCACATCGCCTGGCGGGACGCCCCGACCCGCCGTGGGGTCACCTTCATTGATAAGAACGGCGAGCGCACGATCACGGTGATCGGCGAGCGGCTGATGGCCACCGCCGCCGATGACCTGCCCTGGCAGCTCCTGGAACGGAGCGATGGGGTGTTCGTCACCGCCACCGACGCCGCCGGCCTGGTCCTGGCCCGGCGAGCCCGGGTGCTCACCGCCACGCCGCGGGTGCGCCTGGCGGTCCTGCGGGAAGCCGCTGTGGCGCTGGATGCCCTGATCGGCAGCGCCGCCGATCCGGGCGAGGCTTACCGGCCCGGAGATCTGGAGCCTGCGCCGCGGCTCTACATCGGCACCGAAGCCGAGCGGGGCGGGGTGCTGATCCCAGGGGGGCGCTACGCCGCCGTCGGGCGGCAGCGGCCTGTGCTGGATGCCTACGGCGCCGGCGACAGCTTCGCCGCCGGGGTCACCACGGGCCTGGCCGCCGGCTGGCCCCTGCACCAGGCCCTCAGCCTGGGCGCCCATTGCGGCGCCGCCTGCCTGGACGGACGGGGCCCCTATGCGGGCCAGCTGCAGCTGGGTGCCGGTGGGCAACGCGCTGCCGGCGGCGATCCGCCAGCCTGAAAGGCCGATCGCCCGGTCCCCATTGAGCTTGCACGCCGTCGCGCCCCGCCCCCTGCCGCGCACGCCGGCGGTGAGCGGGCTGCTCGAAACCCTGGCGTTCTTCCGGGACCCGGAGTTCGCCGCCGACCGTTTCCGGCGCCACGGCGATCTGTGGGAAACGCGGCTGCTGGGCCAGCGCACGGTGTTTCTGCGGGGCGAGCAGGCCGTGACGGACCTGTTCGCCCAGGGGGACGCCCTGGAGGGCTGGTGGCCGGAGAGCGTCCGCCGGCTGCTGGGCAGCCTGTCCCTGGCCAACCGCCAGGGGGCGGACCACCGGGCCCGGCGGCGGGTGGTGGGTCAGCTGTTCACCGCCGCTGCCCTGCGGCGCTATGCCCCGGCCATCGTGGGACTGGTCGACGCCCTCTGCCGGGACCTGGCGGCCAGCCCGGGGCCGGTGGCCCTGGCCGGCCGGCTGCGCCGGTTCGCCTTCGCGGTGATCGCCGGCCCCGTGCTGGGCCTGGACGCGGGCGAGCGGGACGCCCTCTTCCTCGATTTCGAAACCTGGACCCAGGGTCTGTTCTCTTTCCCTGTGGCCCTGCCCGGCAGCCCCTTCGCCCAGGCCCTGCGGGCCCGCCAGCGGCTGCTGGAGCGCATCGGCGCCGTGCTGGCGCGGGCCCAGGAGGCCGCCGCCGCCGGCAGGCCCCAGGCAGCTGGAGGCCTGGACCTGCTGGCGGGCGGCCTGGATGAGGCGGGCCTGCCCCTGGCGGATGCCGACGTGGTGGAACAGCTGTTGCTGCTGCTGTTCGCGGGCTACGAAACCACCGCCTCGTCGCTGGTGTGCCTGCTGCTGAGCCTGCTGCAGCATCCGACGGAGCTGGCCTGGCTGCAGGAGGAACTGGGGGGGATCTCCTGGCCGCCGGCCCCCGGCGAAGCCGCCACTGCCTTCGATCCGTCCCGGGCACCGCGGCTGGATGCGGTGGTGAAGGAGGTGATGCGGCTGATCCCACCCGTGGGTGGCTTCTTCCGCTACACCCGCCGGCCCGTCACCCTGGCGGGGGTGGCGATCCCCGCCGACCGGGTGGTGCAGGTGAGCATCGCGGCCAGTCACCGGCTCGGGTCGCCGGAGGCCGACCTGGACGCCTTCCGCCCGCGCCGCCATCTGGAGGCCGGCGGCTGCGGGGCCCTGCTGCTGCCCTACGGCGGTGGCGAGCGGGTGTGCCTCGGCAAGGCCCTGGCTGAGCTGGAGATCCGCCTGCTGAGCGTGGGGCTGCTGAAGCAGCTTGATCTGGAGCTGCTGCCGGATCAGGACCTGAGCCTGGCCATCATTCCCTCGCCCACGCCCCGCGATGGCCTGCGGGTGGGCCTCAGCCGGCGCTGACCAGCAACAGCAGCCGATTGCCCTCCGGATCGGCCAGCCAGGACTCGGCCCCGAAGGACTCCTGCCGCGGCGGCTCCACCGCTGTGGCCCCCAGGGCCAGCACACCGTCCAGCCAGGCGTTCAGCACCTCCAGCGGAGGGAAGCCCCCGGCCGATCGGGAAAGACAGAGGCCCAGCCGGCCTTCCCCCCGGGGGCGGGGCCGGCTCCGGGAGGGGGCGTAGATCTCCAGCAGACCCTCCCCCGGCCACGGCAGGCGCCAGTGGCTGGCGCTGAAGCCCGCCTGGGGGGCTGTCTCCAGCAGGGCGCCGTAGAACCGGGCCAGCCCAGCCGGATCGTCGGCGGCCAGCACGAGGGAACGGCGCGGGGCGGAGGAGCGCATCGGCAGAGGCTTCCGGCTGCGATGGAGTCTGGCCCGCCCTCTCGCCCGGGCGCTCCGGCTCGCCACCATGGCAGGCGAACGAGGGCGACGGGTCATGGCTGTGCAGGTGCTGAACGAAGCGGAGCGGCGCAAGCTGGACGGCAGCGACGATGCCCTCTTCTATGCCGAGCCGCGCTTCGTTCAGCACCTGGACGGGGCCTTCCGCCAGCGGCTCACGGCCCTCTACCGGGAGCGCATCCCCCCCTGCGCGGTGGTGCTGGATCTGATGGGCAGCTGGGTGAGCCATCTGCCGGAAGAGGTGCGCTACCAGGAGGTGATCGGCCACGGACTCAACGAAGCCGAACTGGCGGCCAACCCCCGGCTGGATCGCCACTGGCTGCAGAACCTCAACCAGGACCAGACGCTCCCCCTGGCCGACGCCGCGGTGGATGCGGTGCTGATCGTGGCCGGCTGGCAGTACCTGCAGCGGCCCGAACCCGTGGCCGCCGAGCTGCTTCGGGTGGTGCGCCCGGGCGGCCTGGTGATCGTGGCCTTCTCCAACCGGATGTTCTTCCAGAAGGCACCCCGGATCTGGACCGACGGCAGCGACCGGGATCACCTGGCCTACGTGAGCCGGGTGCTGCAGGCCCAGGGCTGGCCCGCCCCGGAGCAGATCGCCGAGCCGACGCGGGCGGAAGGCCCGATGGGCTGGCTGGGGGGGCAGGGGGATCCCTTCTTCGCCGTGATCGCCAGCAAGCCCGCGCCCCGGGTCTGAACCATGGCGACGTCTGTCCCTTCCCCAGGCCCCGCCGATCCCCTGCCCCCCTGGCGCCCCCTGCTGCGCGGGGCGATCGAACGGCAGGGCCGCTCGCCCCAGGCCCGCTGGCTGCAGCTGGCCAGCCTGGGCAGCGACGGCACTCCGCGGGTGCGCACCCTGGTGTTCCGCTGCTGGGCCGGGTCATCGGCCCTTGATCTGCTCACCGACCGGCGCAGCGCCAAAAGCGGAGAGCTGACGGCGGAATCGCCCCTGGAGCTCTGCTGGCTGCTGCCGCGGGCCCGCAGCCAGTTCCGGCTGCGGGGTCACCGGCTGCAGCTCGACGGCGACGCGGAGGATCTGGCCCTGCGCCGGCACTGGGAGGCGCTCACCCCCAGGGCCCGTGCTCTCTGGGGCTGGCCCACTCCCGGAGAACCGCTGGAGCCGGAGGCGGCATTTCCGCGCGAACTGCAGGATGGCGCCCCGATGCCGGAGCATTTCGAATTGCTGCGGGTGTGGCTGCAGCGGGTGGAACTGCTGGAGCTGCAAGGTCACCCGCACCGGCGCCGCTGCTGGCGGGAGGAGACGGGCTGGCAGGAGGAGTGGCTCAATCCCTGAGCCACTCGCCTGAGCCCATTGCTTCCAACGTCCCCACACGCCCCACCGGGACGTCCATCCACGATTAACAGATCTTTACATTAAGATGGGTGAAAAGGTGAGACCCATGCTCGAGTTTCTGTTCCCCATCGTCTATCTGGTCTGTTTCGCGGCGATCGCCGGCGGGGCCTTCTCGCTGATGACGCAGAACCTGCGCAGCGCCTCCGCCATGCCCGCCCCTCGCCAGCGTCACCCCGAAGCCCCCGCCCAGGGAGAGGAAGTGCTGTACGTGGACCTGAGCCGTGAACGGCTCGAGAAGCTCTACGAACAAGCCTCCTGATCCCTCACAGGCAGGCCCCACTCCACAAGCCGATCAGTTGTCCGGACGTGGAAAGACCGTGATGCTGGCTTGCTCCCTGTAGGTATCCTCCGCCATGCTGTCCACCCGGAAAGCGGTCCAGGTGGCGAAGGGTTCCGGATCGGAACCGGTCATGGGCCATTCGATGCGTCGCCTCTGGTAGGTCAGGCCGACGCAGGTGAGAGCTTGATCGTCGGCCATCAGCGACCACAGGAGCCTCAGATCACTGCGCTGGTAGGCGATCGGCTCTTGCTGAAGACTGCGCTCCGCGGGGAAACCGGGCGAGAATTCAAGGCGCCGTCGGTTTTCCCAGCAAAGATAGTTGCCATTTTCGGTGGGATAGAACCAGCAGGTCTCGTTATCGGCATCCCTCAGAGGGAACTGATCCAGACAGGTGATGCGTTCCAGCTGCAGGCGCCGGGCCGGATGGACGCTGATGTCCTCTTCCTGCTCCGATCCGGTCAGCTCATAGGCTCCCAGCCACAGAGACTTGGGATCGATGTGGGGAACCACTGCATCGCAGATCATTCGACGGGGCAGGGCTGAACCATTCGAAACCTCCGCTTGCTCCCCTTCGCAGGGTTCGGTGCGAACGGGTTCGAACGGATCAGCGCCACTCGCATCGGCCTGACCAGAGCCGACCAGCTCATCGAGAGTGCCGGCGTGGTGCGGAGGTACCCGGAACATGCGCAGGGCCACTCCGCTGGCGACCCCCTGACGCTGGGCCGCCACCAGGGACGTCCAGGCAACATCCTCATCGGGCAGCAATCCCTGAGGGGCGAGGACAAAGACGAGAGCGTGCGCCATGGCAGGAAGTGGGATCGCCGCAAACATCAAAGCCCGGATGGCAGAGCCATCCGGGCCGTTGACGCAGAAGGCTTCGGAGGATCAGCCGAGGCCGATCTGGGAAAGGATGCCCTGGCCGGTGAGGATCTCGGTGCCGAGGCCGATCACGAAACCAAGCATGGCCAGTCGGCCATTCCAGGTTTCAGCAAAGGCGACGAAACCGAAGCGGGAGGTGGAGTCAGTCATGAAGGGGAGTGGGTTGCGAAACTTGAAGAGAGTGTAAAGGATCGTGAAGCCTTGTGACGGTATTCAGCGATGCCGTTGTCGGCCAAGGGGCTCGATCCATTCATCGAACAGGCCGGACGACGCCGTTTCAAGCGGGCTGATCGACGGCAGACGACAGCCGAGCTGGATGTCGCCCTGGTCGAGCAGCCGCCCGAGCCGCAGCGCCGTGGCCTCCTCGAGGCGGGAGAAGCGATCCTGGCCGTGGGTCAGCCAGGAGAGTTCTGAAGGGGTGATGACACCCGTCGAGAGGGATTCGAGATAAAGCTCACCGACCGTCATGGCTTATGTAACGGAACATGAAGATTGTGGCGCAGCCCGCCGGGAACCGTGGGGCGGCCTCCGGATGGAGACAAGGTCGCGGCGTCGCGGCCGCTGTGTTTACAATTCTTAAGACGTTCTTCGGGGACGGGTTCGCTGACCCGTCCTTTTTTTTGGCCTCGCCCTGCCCCGGCGACCCCCTTGCCTGCCCGAGAGAGCAGGATGAACCTGCAGACGGTGAGGATGCTCATGGATACGGAAGTGGTGCTGCCCATCGCCGGGGCGGCGGTCCTGATCGTGATGGTGGTGGTCGGCGTGGTGGTGGTGGTGCTCCGGCCCAGCGATCTGCCGAAGCGCTGAACGCGGTTCCTAAGCTGAATTGATGGCGTTGCAGGTGGTCTGGTTCAAGCGCGATCTGCGCAGCCACGACCACCGCCCCCTGCTGGAAGCTCGCCGACGGGGTCCGGTGCTGCCCCTGTTCGTGGCGGAGCCCGAGCTGTGGCGACAACCCGACGCCTCCTCGCGGCAGTGGAGTTTCTGCCGCGAGGGGCTCGAGGAATTGCGCACAGCCCTGGCCGACCTCGGACAGCCCCTGGTGGTGCGCGTCGGCGATGTGGTGGCCGTGCTCGAAGCCGCCCACCGAGGCCACGGCATCGCCGGTCTCTGGAGCCACCAGGAGACGGGCAACCTCTGGACCTTCGAGCGGGATCGGCGCGTGGCCGCCTGGGCCCGTGAGCGGGGGATTCCCTGGCGGGAAACCGCCCCCTTCGGCGTGATCCGGGGGCTGAAGGATCGCCGCGGCTGGGCCCGGGCCTGGGAGCGCCGCATGGCCGACCCCCTGCCGGGCGCCCCCGAGGGCCTGCCCCCCCTTGACGGGATCCGGCCCGGTGCCCTGCCCGCCGCCGGGGAGCTGGGGCTGACGGAGGATCCCTGCCCCGGGCGACAACGGGGCGGACGGGCCAGGGGCCTCGACCTGCTCGAGGGATTCCTGCATCAACGGGGGCGTGCCTACCACCTCCGGCTCTCCAGTCCGCTGACGGCGTTCGAAGCGTGTTCGAGGCTCTCTCCCCATCTGGCCTGGGGAACCATCTCCATGGCGGAAGTGGTGCAGGCCACCCGCGCCCGGCGCCAGGACCTGATGGGGCTGCCCGCGGCGGCGGCGGCCGGCTGGCCCCGGGCTCTCGATGCCTTCCTCTCCCGTCTGCACTGGCACTGCCACTTCATCCAGAAGCTGGAGAGTCAGCCTTCGATCGAGAACCTGGAGCTCCATCCCGCCACCCGCGGACTGCGCTGTACCGACCCGGAGCGGCTGGCGGCCTGGAGCACGGGGCACACGGGGGTGCCCTTCGTGGATGCCTGCATGCGTGCCCTGCGGGCCAGCGGCTGGATCAACTTCCGCATGCGGGCCATGCTGATGTCCTTCGCCAGCCACCACCTCTGGATCGACTGGCGCGACAGCGGCCTGCACCTGGCCCGCCAGTTCGTCGACTACGAGCCCGGCATCCACTGGAGCCAGTGCCAGATGCAGAGCGGCACCACCGGCATCAACACGATCCGGATCTACAACCCGCTCAAGCAGGGCCTCGACCACGATCCCGACGGCCTGTTCCTGACCCGCTGGCTGCCGGAGCTGGCCCGGGTGCCCGCCGCCTGGCGGCATGAGCCCTGGCGGATGGATGGGGCCACCCAGGCGGCCTGCGGCTGCCGCATCGGGTCGGACTATCCGGCTCCGATCGTGGACCTGGCCGTCGCCGCCCGGCAGGCCCGTGAGCGGCTGTGGGCCCTGCGGCGCCAGGACGGCTTCGCCGCCACGGCGGCGGCCATCCAGGAGCGGCACGGCTCCAGGCGATCGGGGCTGCCTCCCACCGGGCGGCGCCGGAGCAGCGGCCGCCGTCGTGGCGACGATGGCCAGCTCAGCCTCGACCTGAACCTGGGGCTCGGCCATGGGGCCGGCAGCAGCCCGCAACCAGGAGCCTGAAGCGGCGCGGAGACGGCAGAAGGCGCTTCACGTTTCGTTACCTGAAGCGCCAGAATCTTCACACTTCAGCCGTTGTCATGACCACCACTCTCCTGCTCGAGATCTTCGCGGGCTTCTTCACCGCCTTTGTGGCCCTCTGGATGATCGCCCTCAACCGTCCCCGTTCCGTCGCCTCCGGCCCCGCCAGCACCCCGCCTGCCTTCGCTCTTCCCCCCGTCGCCGCTATTCGAGGGGGACTTGAGAGCTACTTCCTGCGGGAAGGTCGCCTGGCCAACATCGGCCTGCTGGTGCTGCGGCTGGCCATCGGAGCGATGATGATCCACCACGGCCAGGACAAGCTGGGCAACCCCCAGTCCTTCGCTGACAACTACGTGGTGCCCCTGCACCTCCCCTTTCCCCTGTTCTTCGCCTACGCGGCTGGCTACGCGGAGATCTTCGGCAGCTGGCTGCTGATCCTGGGCCTGCTCTCTCCCCTCGGTGCCCTCGCCCTGACCGGGACCATGTCGGTGGCGGCTTACCACCACATCCTCACCAGCGGGCTCAACATCTACGTGCTCGAGCTTGTGGTGCTCTACCTGGGCGGCAGCCTGGCCCTGCTGCTGGTGGGCCCTGGCCGTTACTCCTTCGATGCCGGGATCGTGGCGGAACTCCTGGCCGACGACACCCTCGCCGCGGACACTGCGACTGACGCCCCGGAAGCCGAGGCTCCCGCCTTCACCATGGTGTCTGACGCCGGCTGAGCAGGCCCGGGTGAGCGTCGGGAGCCCTGCATCGCTGATACCTTGGGCGGCCCGGAAGGAGGAGGTCGTCCGTGCCCCCGCGCCACACCCCTCTGAGCAGAGCTCCTGGACGTCGCCTGCTGCGCTGGCTGGCGCTCACTCTGTTGCTGATGGCCAGCCTGCTGGGGCCCATCCAGCCGGGCCGGGCTCAGCTCCAGACCCTGCCCACCGGGGTGATCCAGGACCCGAGAAAGCCTCCTGTCGGAGTCACCCGGTTGGGGGATCTCGAGTCAGCCCGGGTCAGCTCCCCGATCGACAACCGACCGCTCTTCGCCATCGCGTCCCCCACGGTCTTCAACCGGGAGCAGATCCCCGAGGACCGGGTTCCCGTCGAGGTACGGGCCCGGGACGTCTCCAGGAAGCTGCTGCAGTCCCTGCCGCGGTCGCTGTTCGGAGACGAGACCGCCACGGTCAGGGTCTCCAGCTCCGATGGCAGGCCGATCCTGACGATCGTCGATCCCGGAAACTCCTCACCGATCCAGCTGCTCGCCGTTACCGAGGAGGACGCGGCGTATCACGGCACCAGTGCCGACCAGCTGGCCTGGCAGTGGCGTGAGCGGCTGCAGCAGGACCTCGACCGGGCCCGGCAGGTGCTCTCCCGGGAGGAACTGCTCCAGCGGGCCGGCGAGGCGGCTCGCATTCTCCTGGCCCTGGCGGCGGCCAGCCTGGCCCTGGGATGGCTGCGCCACCGGTTGCTGCGCCACAACCGGGCCCTCATCGAGGCGCTTCAGCCTCCGGTCGAGGGCCCGCCGCCGCCCCGGGGGCCCGGTGCCGAAGCCGGAGAAATGCTGGATCTGCGCAGCCGCTTCCTGCGCACCGTCCAGCAGCGCTTCAGCCTTGAGCGACGCATCCGCACCCACGGGGTCCTGGCCTGGGCCCTGCTCTGGATGCTGCTCGGTCTGTGGTACGCGGGCCTGTATCGCATCCTCTCGCGGCTGCCGGTGCTGATGGGCTGGAGCCCCTATGTGCTGACGACCCCCCTGTTCCTGCTGCTGCTCTGGTTCGGAGTCAGCGCAGCGATCCGGGTGGGCCAGAGCCTGGTGGAACGGGCGCTCGACGGCTGGGCCGGCTCACCTGGGCTGGCCGGCGATGCAGGCCAGCGGCAGGCCCTGCGCGCCCGCACGATCTCCGGCGCCCTCAAGGGCCTGCTCACCGTGGTGCTGGTGATCATGGGCGTTCTTTTGACCCTGGGCCTGTTCAGCGTCCCCACCTATTCGATTCTGGCGGGGGGTGCGGTCATCGGTCTGGCGGTCTCCCTGGGCTCCCAGAACCTCGTCAAGGATCTGGTGCACGGCTGCCTGATCCTGCTGGAGGACCAGTACGCCATCGGGGACATCATCGAAGTGGGCGGCAGGACGGGCCTGGTGGAGAATCTGAACCTGCGCATCACCCAGCTGCGCAACAGCCAGGGCCATCTCATCACGGTGCCCAACAGCCTCATCAACGACGTCATCAACACCACCAGGGACTGGGCCCAGGTGGACCTGGCCATCCAGGTGGCGGGAAGCAGCGATCCCCATCGGGTGATGGCCGTGCTGTGGCAGGTGGCCGAGGATCTGCGACACGATCCCTCCTGGCGGCAGCGGCTGCCCCACCCTCCCGAGGTGCTGGGCATCGAGGACCTCTCACCGGCCGGCATCACCCTGCGCGTCTGGCTGAAGACCACGCCGATGGCCCAGTGGAGTGTGGCCCGGGAACTGCGCCTGCGGGTGCAGCAGGCTTTCACCCGGGAGGAGATCCGCCTGGCCTGAGGGCAGAGGGCCCCCGCCACCGATAGGGTCGCAGCCAGCTGCCGCTGGCACCATGGCCCTGGACATCGCCCTGCTGGGCAGCGGGCTTCTGGGCGGCGCCATCGGCGAACGGCTGCTGGAACGGGGGCACCGGCTCACGGTCTGGAACCGGACGCCGGAACGGGCGGCCTCCCTGGTGGACGCCGGCGCCACCGCGGCCACCGGCGCGGCCGAAGCCGCCGCTCGCTGCCCCTGGCTCATGACCGTCCTCAGCGACGGGGCCGCCTGCCGCAGCGTGCTGATCGACGCCATCGGCGCTGGACTGCGGGGACGCACCGTGATCCAGATCGGCACGATCGGAGTCGGCGAGAGCAGGGCGCTGGCCACCGAGGTCGAGGCCCGGGGCGGCGCCTTTCTGGAGGCGCCGGTGCTGGGCAGCCGACCGGAGGCCCGTGCGGGCCAGCTCCAGGTGATGGCCGGCGGCAACACCGAGCTGTTCGCGCGGGCCCTCCCCCTGCTGCGGGACCTGGACCCGGAACCCCGACGCATGGGGGAGAGGGGGGCCGGGCTGGAGACCAAGCTGGCCCTGAACCAGCTGATCGCCAGCCTCACCCACGCCTTCAGCCTCTCCCTGCATCTGGTGGAGGCCGCCGGCGTGGAGGTGGAGAGCTTCATGGCCATCCTGCGGGCCAGCGCGCTCTACGCCCCCACCTTCGACAAGAAGTTGCCGAAGCTGCGCAGCGGCGACTACGCCAACCCCAACTTCCCCACCGCCCACCTGCGCAAGGACCTCCGTCTCTTCATGGAGGCGGCTGAAGCCCATGGCCTGCGGACGGATGGCCTGGCGGGACTGGCCCAGCTGCTCGCAGAAGCCACGGCAGCCGGCATCGACAACCTCGACTACAGCGCCCTGCACCGGCTCACCGCGGCGGTCACCCCTTCAGGAGCGGCGCAGCCGGTTGGGAAAGAAGGCGGGGGCTGAGGCCTGCCGTGCATAGGCGGCCAGCCCCTCCCGGCAACGCTGCTGGTGTTCCTCGCGCAGGTCTTCGGGCGACTCGATGCGGATGCCCCCGGCGAAACCGAACAGCCAGCGGCGCAGGTCCACGTCCCGTGCCACGGTCCAGGTCGGCAGGTCGAACTCCACCGGATAGGGGTGGCTGTCGCCCCGGGGGTTGGGCTCGAGCACATGGGGAGCGCTGGGGTGGCACCACCAGGTGTCACCAGCCAGGGGCCGGGAGAAGCGGGTGTGCTCGGCGGGATAGAGCTGCTGCCCTTCGCGGATGAAGGCGAAGGCCCAGTCCTGGCAGGAGACGCGCAGCGTCACCAGCAGCTCGGCCCGGCGGCGGGCGGGGCCATGGGCCAGAACGAGCTGCTGCTCCAGATCAGCGCCGAAGTAGATGCCGCCACAGTGCCGCAGGAGCTGGCGCACCCGCTTGAGGGAGCGGCGGTGGAGGGCCCCATCCCGGTGGGGCAGGGCCCCGGTCTGGCGCAGGGCCAGCCGCTCCAGCCGCTCGGTGTGGATCAGCCCCTCGGCCCGGCCGATGGGGTGGTCCTCGTAGACCAGGTACCAGGCGACGTTATGGAACAGCAACTGCAGCGGCCAGACCTGCAGGGTTCCCTGGGGGCTGTCGGAGAAGGCGGCGGCGGAGGCGTAGCGCTCCAGCACCACCAGGCGGTGCTCCAGGATCGCCGTCTCGATGCGCTCGGCCTGGGCCGCCACCGCCAGGGAATCGGAGCGCACCCAGGAGGGATGGGCCACGGCGTGGTTGGCGAAGGCCCGCACGGGGGGATGGCCTTCGGTGTCGATGCCCCCCCAGTGGAGCCGTTCCTCAAGCTCCCGCAGCAGGTCCTGGGCGGAGGGATCGGCCAGGGGACCAGCCGCCTGCTGGACCAGGGCATGCACCTCCCGCAGCCGCGGTGCCGACAGCAAAGCCGTGCCGATGGCATAGCCGTGGCGCACGTTGTCGTTGCGCGCCCGGAATCCGTAGGGGGTGAGCAGCTTCTCCATGTCCTTGCGGAGGGTGGCCACCTCCCCGGGGAGATAGCTGCCGGGGATGGCCTCCAGACGGGCGATCAGATGCTCCGGAAGGGAGAGCTGGGGGTCCTGGTCGAAGGGTGCCTGCAGCAGGTGGCGCAGGAGGGTCAGGACCCGTATGAACACAGCCCTGTCCCCCAGGGAGGGATAGCCGCCGTGGACCCCGCCGGTGGCAGGGCAGGGCCCCTCCAGCGGGGACGGCGGCAGGGGCACCAGGGGCGTGGTGGCGGGCATGGTCGCCGTGAATCCCTCCCGCTCCAGCCAGGCCAGATCCTTCCGGATCGCCGCCGTATTCCCGTAGCAGGCGCCGTGAAGCCGTTGCAGGTAGGCCGCCGCCCGATCCGCCAGATCCCCCTGGGGCAGGGGGGAGACGATCGCCTCAAGCTGATCGCGGGTGCCGGAATCGGACGCCTCCAGGGCGGGGAAGCGGCTGAGCAGGCGAAGCAGGTGAAGCAGCCGCTCCAGATCCAGCAGCCGGGAGTGGCCGTGGAGCTGCAGAGCCTTCTCCCGGTTGGTGGCGGAGCGGATGCGGCGGTCCAGCCTGGCCAGCTCATCGGTGAGCAGGGGTTCGAGCTGTTCATGGTGCTGGGGCACCACACTCACCAGGGCAGCGAAGCCCTCGTCCCGGCTGGGGCCGAAGTGGCCATCGGCCAGGGCTGCCGCCATCTCGCGGATCACCGGTTCGGGCACCAGGCGGGGACGGCGGCGATTCCACTCCAGACAGGTGGCCACCGGGGTGAACAGCCACCAGCCGATCCACTCCACGGGAGCCGGCAGGCTGAGAGCCTGGGTGATCGCCAGCCGCCAGGGGCGCCGGGCATGGGTGGCATCCACGATCACCGGCCTGCCGGCGGCCACTTCCTTGATGATGCAGCCATGGAGCTGGTCCTCGATGGCGGTCCAGGGCCCCTGGACTGCGGCGTCCCCGAACACCTCCTGGCGGATCCGATCGGTGGACAGCACCCGGGCCGGGGCTTCCCCCGCTGCGGTGAGCAGAGGCGCCAGGGCATGGGCCAGGGTGGTCTTGCCGCTGGCCGGCGGACCGATCAGGAGATGGCAGCGGAGGGGCTTCATCGGACCAGGCTGCCAGCCGCCCGCAGGGGCGATGGAAGATCGTTGCCATTCACCCATCCAGGAAGCGGGCAGGCAACCGCCTGCGGCAACAGGCCCGGCAGAGGCAGACAATAATTTTGACCCCGCCGCGTCAAAAAAGCAGCATTTTTCTGTTTCGTCTCAGTACAATCTGCGCAGCTCCAGAGGTAAGGAAGATCCGAGGACTACGGCAGTTTCCATGGGTTGAACGGTCCCGGGCGGTGGGGAGATGGGCCATATCGCTTCAAACAGGGTTGCCGACAAGGTGCGTCAGCGGTGACCGCTGCCTTCGGCGTTGGAGCCTGCGAGCACCAGGGAACGGATCTCGTTTTTCGCATGATCCGCATCCGCCGCCGGGCCGTGAAGGGGAAAGTTGGACATCTCTTCTCCTCCAGCTGCGATGACCACTGCGCCCCCAGCCGACTCCGAGGCTGGTCCCCGCCGTCGCAGACCCGGGACCAGCGCCTACAGGATTCCCGATCCGCTGAGGGATCTCCGGGTGATCGACCTGCTCGAACTCACCGGCAACCAGCTCCAGGCCGGCCAGGCCCTGCAGGTGCACCAGTCGACGGTCTGCCGGATCCGCAAGACCTGGATCGAGCAGTTCGGCATCGTCAGGACCGCCGGTGTGGAGCCCGGCCAGCGCCCGCCGCTCACCGGCATGGGCCTCTGCATCCAGCACCTGCGCATGGCGGCCCGGGCCCATCGCATGGAGGAGGGCTGGCTGCGACTGGCCACCGATGCCCTTCACCAGCCGCTGGTGGATGGGATGGAGGCCACGATCCTCGTGCCGCCCCGGTTCCGGAGTTCCCGCCACTGGGCTGAACTGGTGCGACTGGGGGTGATCGACGCAGCGCTCGTGTCCTCGCTCTGCCACGATCAATGGCTGGAGCCGGGGGGAAGACCCTCCTGGCCGGGCGTGAGGATGCTGCCCCTGGGGGAGCTGACCCTGGGGCTGGCCTCCCGCACGGGCCGGGCCCGCCAGGTTCTCGTGCCCCATCGCCTCAGCACGCCGCTGCTGCATCTCCAGCTGCAGGAGCGGAAGCTGGCCCTGATGACGGCCCCCCGCAGTTGCCAGGAGCAGGAGGACTGGCTGCACAGCGTGGCCGGTTCCAGCCGGGCGCTGCTGCTCTGCCGTCAGCTGGCCGGTGCCGGCCCGATGCGGGATCTGGGCCTGCGCTGGCACCGCGATGCGCCGCCCCTGATGGAGCAGTTGTGGTTGCTGCTGCCCGCCGGCCAGCCCCATGTGCTGACCCCCACGGTGCGAGCGGCCGAGAAACGCCTGAAGCGCCGGCTCCAGTGGCTGCGCAGACGCCTCAGTGACTAAACGCCATTGCACCGGCGGGCGCTTCTGGGGCAGGCTGGATCTCTGGTCGCACCGACACCATGACCCGCGAGCTCGACCCCTTTCGCATTCCCCGTGCCGGCTGGGAGGCCGCACCGCTGGCGGGACTGGCCTCGGTGGATCTGAATCAGAACGGCGGTGCCTTCAGCGGCGGGGAATTCGTCTCGGAATCCACCGTCGGTGGGGTGGTGCTCTACGCCGCCTACCAGGCACTGCTGACGGCCCTGCGCACCGAGGCCCTGCGCAAGCGCGGCGAGATCGACCGCGGCACCCAGGTGCGCCTGGTGCTGCGCACCAGCCTGGAATCGGCGAAAACCGGCGTGGCGGTGGGGGCGGTGCTGTCGGTGGTGCTGCTGGTCTTCCCCTGGCTGGCGGGGCCGATGGCGGTGTTCGGGGTGGTGGGCAGCGCCAAGGCCTCCCTGGATCTGTTCCATGCCTTCTGGGATGGCCTCGATGAGGAGCAGAAGCTTCAGGTGACCGTGGCCGCCCACGAAGCGGGCGTGAACCTGGGCACCTTCTTCCGCAACGCCGACGACGGGGCGGGTCCGGTCGCGGTCCGGCCATGAGCGGCACCGACGGCGCGGCGCCCACGATCGAGGGCCTGCGGACCCTGTTCACCAAGCCCTACGGGGCCCCGGGGCCCACAGCTGAACAGTGGCGCGCGGTGTATGCCGAGAACGTTCACTTCCAGGACCCCACCCAGGAACGCCACGGCATCGAGTCCTATCTGGCCGCCCAGGAGGGACTGCTCAGACGCTGCGACGACGTCTACCTCGTCCCGGGGGCCATCGCCCTGACAGGCGACACGGCCTTCGTGGAGTGGGAAATGGGCCTGAAGATCCGGGGCATCGAATTCATCTACCCGGGAGCCACCCGGCTGCATTTCAACGCTGAGGGGCGCATCGACAACCACCGGGATTATTTCGATTTCGTTCTTCCCACCTTCGGGCCGGTCCCCCTGCTCGGTGGTTTCACCCGCTGGCTCTACAGGCGATTCGTGGATTGAGATTCGTGGATTGAGCGTCCCCGGCCGGGAACGCCCCACGCGCCTCCCATCGGACGTTCAATTGCCGCCGAACAGCTGCTGCAGAAGCCCCCCCAGGGCCTGACCCAGGGCTTCGGCATCGTTGGGCTGCACCTGGCCGTTGGCATCCACCACCTGCATGGCCTGGTTCAGCTGGGCTGTGGTGGCCTGGTTGGAGCTTCTGAAGCGCAGGTTGAAGACGTTGTTCCAGTCCATGGAGATCCTGGTGCTGGACTGGTTGGCATTGACATTGGAGCGGACCATCGCCGTGGATCCATTCGCCATCTGCATGGTCCAGGGGTTGTTGCCGACCGCCGAGAACCGGATCGTGCGCCACTGGTTCGACGTCGGTAATTTGTCGAATGTGAAGGCCAGGGTTTTGGTGCCGTTCATGTTGTTCTGCAGGATCTCGTAGCTGCATTTTCCGTCGTAGATGCTGCTCCCGGCATTCCTCCAGTTGCAGTTGCCTTTCTGCCGTGTGCGGGTGAAGGGCGCCTGGAAGCTGTTGGTGGGGTTCATGCCGGGATTCATACCGTTCCCGGACCCCCAGTTGGACCCGGCCCCACCGATCACCGTGCCCTGACCTCCCTGGTTGCCGGAGGGATTGGAACCGAACACCCAGGGATTCAGCTGCTGGTCGAACATGGAGCGCTGGCGGTTGGTCCAGCAGCCCCTGAGGTTGAAGTTGCAGTAGCGACCATCGGCGAAGGTGACATCGATGATCGGGCTGTTGACCAGATTGGTCTCCAGATTGAGGCGCGCACGACGCCCGAATTCCCGCTCAGTGTCGGAGAGGGCGGCCCCTGTGGCGTTGAAGCAGACGCTCACCGAGCTGTCGCAGATCACACCCTGGGCCGGAAAGGACAGGGATGCGTTGCCCTGCTGGCCGAATCCAGGGCCTGAGGATCCTCCCCCGGTGCCCCAGGGGTTGGTGTTCTGCTGGGGCGGAGGTCCCCATGGATTGGTGTTCTGCTGGGGCGGAGGCCCCCAGGGGCTGCTGTTCTGCGGGGGGACCCCCCAGGGATTGCCGACCTGGGCGAGGGCCGCTGGAGCCAGCAGCAGCGACGGTGTGGCGATGCCGAGAAAAGCCATCCTGCTGATGAAAGTGTTCATCGCCCTAACCATCTTTTTTTGATCGTATCAGCCAAGAAATTTCAGCTGTTTCGGTTTTCCCTCGACCGCCACTGAAGAAAAAGAATTATGTACGAATCCAGCCGCCGAAAAAGCTGCTGTGTAAGCAAATGGTGCGGTCGAAGGCAGGCCCAGTCGACGCCAACCGCCACGGCACGGTGGCCGATCAGGTGTTCGGTGGCCTGGGGGGCGTGATCCTCGTGCGGGGGCCCCTGGATGGGATCCCGGAGCTGCGGCAGGCGCGGGAGGAGGTGCTGTTCCTGAAGGATTTTCCCACCACCGCAGAGGAACGGTGGCCCTCACCCATGGCCAGAAGGCTGGGACGGGAGAGTTCCCTGCTGACCGTCAACGGCGCGCTCCGGCCCGATCTGCCGATGGGGCCAGGCGGGGGCATGGGAGGCATGGGGATGGGGATGGGGATGGCCTTCCTGATCAACGGGCGCGCCTTCGACCCCGCTCGGGTGGACACCACGGTGCGGCTGGGCAGCACCGAAGACTGGGTGGGGCGCAACTCCGGGGTGATGGATCACCCGTTCCACGTGCATGTGAATCCCTTCCAGATGCTCAGCCGCAACGGCCGGGCCGAACCCTTCCGGGCCTGGAAGGACACCGGGGTGGTGCGCCCCGGGGAGGAGGTGCGGATCCGGACCGCCTTCCGCGACTTCCCCGGCCGCAGCGTGTAACCCTGCCACATCCTCGATCATGAGGAGCTGGGGATGATGGGCGTGCTGCAGATCGAGGCCTGAGCGTTCCTGCGGGGCAGGCCTGGTTTCACTCCACTTCGAGACTGCCGCGCACCATGTTCATGCCGCAGTGGAAGGGATACACCCCCGGATGGTCGGGCAGCAGTTCGATGCTGGTGGTGGCCCCGAGGGGGAGTTCGAGGCTGCGATGGAAGTCGGGAAAGATCACCTGGGCCACGCAGCCGCTGGGATCGGTGCGGTGAAACCGGAGCCGCAGGGGACGTCCGGCCTTGGCCCGGATGCGGGAGGGGCTGTAGCCGCCCTCCACGGTGATGGTGATCTCCTGCACCCCCTGCTCCCCTTCGGCGGCCGCCACGCCGCTGCCGTGGCGGCCCAGGAACCACCAGAGCTCGGCGGCGATGAGTGCCACGCCACCGACCGCCACCAACACCTGAACGGCCGGTGGCTGGGGGATCGTGCGCCAGAGCGGCGCCGCCGCCAGGAAGGGGATCATGCCGGTACCTCCATGGGAAGCGGTGTGGGCCGGAAGCGACGCAACCGCAGGGCGTTGGTCACCACCGACACCGAGCTGAAGGCCATCGCGGCCCCCGCGAGCATCGGGCTCAGCAGCCAGCCGGTAAGGGGAAACAGCAGGCCGGCAGCGATCGGGATCCCCGCCACGTTGTAAGCGAACGCAAAGAACAGGTTCTGGCGGATGGTGGCCATGGTGCGCCGGCTGAGTTCGATCGCCGCAGGCACGCCGCCCAGGTGGCCCGAGAGCAGGGTGATGTCGCTGGCGGCGATCGCCACATCGGTGCCGGTGCCCATGGCGAGGCCCACATCGGCCTGGGCCAGGGCGGGGGCATCGTTGACGCCGTCGCCCACCATCGCCACCGGGCCGGTCCGCTGCTCCTGCAGCTGCCGCACCACCGTGGCCTTGTCACCGGGACGCACCTCGGCGATCACCCGCACGATGCCCACCTCGGCGCCGACCAGCTCGGCGGTGCGGCGGGCATCGCCGCTGAGCAGCACCACCTCCAGCCCCAGACGGCGCAGGGCGGCCACGGCGGACCTGGCCTCCGGCTTGATGGGATCGGCGATGCCGAAGCAGGCCTCGATCAGCCCGTCCACCACCACCACCGCCACGCTGCGGGCGGCCCGCTCCAGCCGGTCCACCAGCGGATCGAGGTCGGTGGTGTCCATACCGGCTTCCGCCAGCCAGCGGGGGCTGCCCACCCGCACCTCCTTCCCGTCCACCGAGGCCTGGAGGCCGCGCCCGGCCCGGGCTTCGAAGGCCTCCACCGCCGGCGGATCGACATCGGCGCCCCGGCGGTGGGCATAGGCCACGATCGCTTCGGCCAGGGGATGCTCCGAACGGTCTTCCACGGCCGCCACCAGGGCCAGCAGGGTGAGGTCGGGCAGCACGCCACCGGGAAGGCGCTCGAAATCGGTCACCTCGGGCAGGCCGCGGGTGAGGGTGCCGGTCTTGTCGAGCACGATGGTGCGGAGCTGGCCGGCCGTCTCCAGGGCTTCGGCGCTGCGGAAGATCAGGCCGTTCTCGGCTCCCTTGCCGGAGGCCACCATGATCGCGGTGGGGGTGGCCAGCCCCAGGGCGCAGGGGCAGGCGATCACCAGCACGCTCACCAGGAAGAGCATGGCCAGCACGCCGTTGCCGCTGAACAGGAACCAGAGCACGTAGGCGGCGATGGCGATGGCGATCACCACCGGAACGAACCAGCCCACCACCTGATCCGCCAGGCGCTGCACCTGGGTGCGGGAGCTCTGGGCCTGGCGCACCAGCTCCACGATCCGGGCCAGCACCGTGTCGCCCCCCACCCGGGTGACCCGGAAGGTGAAGCTGCCGCTGCGGTTCATGGAGGCACCGATCACCGGGTCCCCCGGGCCCTTGGCCACCGGCGTGGGTTCGCCGGTGAGCATCGCTTCCTCCACCCAGGAGCTGCCCTCCTCCACCACCCCGTCCAGGGGCAGCTTCTCCCCGGGACGCACCTGAAGCAGATCTCCCACCACCACCGTGGAGACGGGGATCGAGCTGGCCACGCCGTCCCTGATCACCCGGGCCGTGGGGGGCTGGAGCTGGAGCAGGCGCCGGATCGCCTCGGAGGTCTGGCCCCGGGCCCGGGCCTCCAGGAGCCGGCCGAGCAGCACCAGGGTGAGGATCACTGCGGCGGTTTCGTAGTACACATCGGCCGGCAGCCCCTCGGCGGTCAGCACCCCGGGGAACAGCGTGGCCACCAGGGAGGCGAGCCAGGCGATGCCTGTGCCGGCGGCCACCAGGGTGTTCATGTCGGCGGAATGGCGGCGGAAGGCCGCGGCGGCCCCGGTGAAGAACTCCCGGCCACACCAGAAGAGCACCGGGGAGCTGAGCAGCATCTGGCTCCAGGGACTGGTGAACCAGGGCGGCAGCCAGCTCAGGTGCACACCGCCGAGCATGTGGGGCAGGCTGGCCAGCATCACCAGCCCCGTGAGCACGGCCGCCACCGCCAGCCGGCGGCGCAGCAGGGTGCGTTCACGGGCCAGCTCCCGCTCCATCCCCAGCACCGAGGCGGCCGGGTCCTCGGAATGGCAGCAGGCGGAGACAGGAGCGGTACCCATGGGAGAACTGCGCAGGGCGATGGGCACAGCTTCAGCCTATGGGCTCCTCTCCACTGGAGAGTCAAGGCTTCCGAAGGCCGGAGCGGGCCTCACCCAGCCCCGCTCCATTGACGGCAGAGTGCATGGGGTGGGAGAGGCGAGATGAACCACTCCCTGAAGCTTCACCGGAGCAGCTCAACGCCGGACTGTGACGATGCATCCCAACGACTACCAGTCGTTCTACGACGAGCGGCGCCAACAGACCTATGCCCACGACTACAGCAGATTCTGGGCAGATGAGCATGCCTATTACAAGGAACTCAGATCATTCATAGACACCTTTGATCTGAAGAACAAGACATGCCTGGAGATCGGATCCTCCGGTGGCTTTTTTCAGGACATGGTCGACGACTATCACGGCACCGACATTGCCCATAGCCTCTCAAGGCATTACCACAAAACCTACCGCGTCGCCGAAGGCCAGCATTACCCCTACGAGGATCACGAATTTGATGCCATCTGGACCATCACGGTCTTCGAACACATTCCCTATCTCCAGGCTGCCATGCTGGAGATCAAACGCCTGCTCAAACCCCGTGGGGTGGTGTTCTTTGCTCCGGCATGGCAGTGTCGCCCGTGGGCGGCTGAGGGCTACGAGGTCAGGCCCTTCAGTGATTTTGGTTTGGAAGGGCGGCTCATCAAGGCGTCGATTCCATTTCGAAACAGCCTCATCTGGCGGAGTTTACTTGTTTTCCCGAAACGGCTTTGGCGCCATTGCAGCTTCTTCTGCGGCAAGAGATACCATCAGATACGCTACAGGAAACTAATACCCAATTACGACAGGTTCTGGACGTCTGATTCCGATGCCTGCAATCATATCGACCCCCATGATGCGATTCTCTGGTTTGAATCCCACGGCTTCACCTGTCTGTCCCATCCCCTGCACGCCCGGGCCCTTCTGGTGAGAACGGGAGCTCTGGTCTTCAGGAAACTGGGCGGTCATGGCTGACAGGGCCTCCCCCTGCCAGTGATCCGCGGAAGGTTTCCGGCAGGGTCCAGGTCGGAATCACCCACAGCCGAGAGCGGCCCATCGGCTCCCGGCACACTGAACGTCCGTATCGCCTTCCCGGATGCAACGCGATGCCCCCCTGCCGGCCCGGGCCCTGCTCGACCGGCTCAGCCTGGCCGAGAAGCTCGCCATGCTCGACGGCGACACGCACTTCTGGGGGGGCATGGCGGCCATCGCCCTCCACGACAGCTCCCACCGCCACCCCTGGCCGGCGGGGGTGGTGCGCCGCCTGGGGATCGGCGGCCTGCACTTCGTCGACGGTCCCCGGGGAGTGGTGCTGGAGGGGGGGGCCACCACCTTTCCGGCACCGATCGGCCGCGGCGCCAGCTGGGACGTGGAGCTGGAGCAGCGCATCGGTGCGGCCATGGGCCGGGAGGCCCGCTCCTTCGGGGCCAACCTGCTCGGGGGGGTGTGCGTGAATCTGCTGCGCCATCCCGGCTGGGGCCGGGCCCAGGAGACCTTTGGCGAGGACCCGGTGCACGTGGGTGCGATGGGGGCGGCCATGACCCGGGGGGTGCGGCGCCATGCCATCGCCTGCGTGAAGCATTTCGCCCTCAACTCGATCGACAGCGCCCGCTTCCGCGTTGATGTGAGCGCCAGCGAGCGGGTGCTGCAGGAGCTGTACCTGCCCCAGTTCCGCGACTGCGTGGATGCTGGCGCCCTGGCGGTGATGAGCGCCTACAACAGCGTCAACGGCGCCTGGTGCGGACAGCATCCCCACCTGCTGGGGGAGATCCTCAAGCAGCGCTGGGGCTTCCGGGGCTTCGTGCTCACCGACTTCATCTTCGGGGTCCGCGACGGCGTGGAGGCCCTGCGGGCCGGCCAGGACCTGGAGATGCCCTTCCGGATGATCTTCGAAGCCACGCTCCCGGCGGCGGTGGCGGCGGGCCGCCTGCCGATGGAGCGGATCGATGACGCCGTGCTGCGGCTGCTGCGGGCCCAGCAGTCGGTGCCGACGGGCCCCTATCCCGCATCGCTGCGGCGTTGCCCGGAGCACCGGGCCCTGGCCCGGGAGGCGGCCACCAAGGCGATCGTGCTGCTCCGAAACGAAGGCCCTGTGCTGCCCCTGCGCGGAATCGGCTCGCTGGCGGTGGTCGGGCCGCTGGCCGACACGCCCAACCTGGGGGACCGGGGCTCGTCCGACACCCGGCCTTCGCCCGGATCGGTGGTGACGCCCCTGGCGGGCCTGCGGGCTGCGGCTCCTGAGATCGCTCTGCAGCACGCCGATGGCACCGACGTCGCCGCGGCAGCCGCCCTGGCGGCCCGCTGCGAGGCGGCCCTGGTGGTGGTGGGTCTGGACTGGCGCCAGGAAGGGGAACACATCCACCCCGGCGACCTGGCCCCGATCCTGCGCCAGGCCCCCCCCCCGGACGGGTTGCTGCGGCTGTTCGGCCGCCGGCGGCTGATGCCGCTGTGGGCGCCGCTGGCCGCGATGATGGCGGCGGCGACCCGCCTCGGTTCGGCCCGGCCAGGGGGCGCCTTCGCCTCGGGCGATCGCACCGCGCTTGAGCTGCCCGGCGATCAGGAGCGCCTGATCCGCGCTGTGGCCGCCGCCAACTCCCGCACGGTGGTGGTGCTGATGGGTGGCGGCGCGATCCTGTGCGAAACCTGGCGCCAGCGGGTGCCGGGGCTGCTGATGCTGTGGTACCCCGGCGAGCGGGGCGGGGAGGCTTTGGCCGATGTGCTGCTGGGGCGGGTGGCGCCCTCCGGTCGGATGCCCTACGCGGTGCCCACCGATCACGCCCACCTGCCACCTTTCGATCCCCGGGCCCGACGGATCACCTACGACCTCTGGCACGGCTACCGGCGCCTGGCCCGCCATGGACACCCAGCTGCCTTCCCCTTCGGATTCGGGCTCTCGTACTCCACCTTCAGCCACACCGACCCGGCCGTGGAGCGCCTGCCGGACATCCCGGGGACGCCACCCCACGGGGCCGGTGGCCTTCAGTTGCACCTGACAGTGACCAACACAGGGGCCATGGCCGCCGCTGAGGTGGTGCAGATCTACGCCGAGCCGCCCGGCCGGGCCGCGGAGCGCCCGACCCGGTTCCTGGCGGGATTCACCCGGGTGAGCCTGGAGCCCGGCCGGAGCGAACGGGTGACGGTGGAGATTCCCCTGCGGCGCCTGGCCTGGTTCGACGAGGCCCGCGACGCCTTCGTGCTGGAGGGGGGGTGCCACCGGCTGGTGGTGGCCCGGCACGCCGAGGACGAAGGAATCAGAGTGGACCTCACCCTGGAGGCACAGGTGGTGGGCCCCTGATCCTTCAGGGGGTCGGTCCCCCCACCAGCATCACCAGCGCGGCGGGAACCACCTCACTGCCGTGCAGCAGGTGCTCACCTCCCGCTGGCTGGAGTCCTCCCCAGGGCCAGCAGGAGGGGCTGGAGCCGCAGGCGATTGTATCGCTGCAGCCAGAGGCAGGGCACGTTGAACAGGGTCGCGAAGACCAGGTTGATCAGCACGCCCGCGGGGGGCAGCCACAGGGCCGTGACCAGCCAGAACGGCCAGAGCGCCAGATGCACCAGCTCCGCCCGACGGGTTTCCTGCACCAGACGCTGCAGGGCGGTGGGGTCGCGCCGCATCAGGCTGTTCTTTCGAACCCCTCCGGGCAAGGAATCACCCGCATCCGGCAGCAGGGATTTCCAGCGCTGGATCCCCAGGCGCTCGTAGGACTGCTGGCTCTCGGGCCAGGGCCGCGGCCCCGTGAGCCAGCTGTCGCTCTCAAGGACCTGCGGCGGCAGGCGATGGGCCAGAGCGCCGATCAGCACCGACCACCCCATCCACCCCAGGGCACAACCCAGAACCGCTAGCGCGTCGGAAACCGCCTGCCTTTCCATTCGATCGTGCCTCTCTCCAGATTCAGGATCGCCAGGACAAATACCACCAGAAAGAAGAGCACGGGAATCGGAAACACCAGGCAGATCCAGCCGAAATCCCCCACCCGCCGGGTAAGCACCAGCAGCTGGAGGGCGAAGGCGCCGTAGAGAATCAGGTTGGGCAGCAGGGAGGAATCCCCCACCAGGGGCCAACCCAGCAGGGACGCCGGCAGACACCAGGCCGCCCAGAACAGCCCGGAAAGCCACAGGAGCACCGCCAGCATCCAGAACCAGCGCACCTCCCCGGCGGCGGTGGCGAAGTTCTTGGCGAAGCCCACCACCATGTCGTGGAGGCCACCGGGGTACATGCGGTAGGCGATCAGCCCGTCACCGATGTAGGCGCTCACGGGCAGGCCCGCCTGCTCATAGAGATGGCCCATGAACCAGTCCTCCACCACCTTGCCGGCCACCGCCGCGTGGCCCCCGACCCGGTCATAGTCCACTCGGGTTGTAGCCATGGCCGGCCCGAAGGCCACCCCGCAGCCCGCCCCCATCGGTACCGCCATCAGCCCCACCAGGTTGAACATGACCGACAGCAGCTCGTAGGGCTTCTCGGTGCGATGGAAGGGTTGCACCGACACCAGTCCGCCCAGTTCCTGATGGGCCGCCACGAGGCGCTCCAGGAACTCGGGGCCGGGCTCGGTGTCGGCATCGAGGAACACCAGGATGTCCCCCTGGCTGGCCCGGACGCCGTGGTGCAGCGCCCAGGTCTTGCCGCACCACCCCTGAGGCAGGGGCGGCGGCTGGATGACCGTCACGCCGGCGTCCGCGGCGACACCGGCGGTGCGGTCGGTGGAGTGATCGTCGATCACGATCACCTCCAGGGGGTGGAGGCTCTGGCCGGCCAGGGCCGGAAGCAGGTTGGGGAGGGTGCATTCCTCGTTGCGGGACGGGATCAGCACCGACATCCGCGGCTGCCCCTGCAAGCGGCACAGGGGCAGCCGCGAGTGCCGCAGCCAGAGAGCCCAGCCCAGCAGCCAGCGCACCAGCAGCGAGATGGCCACCAGATCCAAGAATCGCCTCCGGGGCGAGGTGCACCACGCTAGGGACGCAGCAGTTCCTCCACCAGCGGACCCAGGGCCGCCGGATGGGTCATCAGCTGATGGTGGTAGCGCACCGGCAGGCTGCGCCCCGGCCCGACTGGCAGCACGGCACGCCAGGCCGGCATGACCATCAGGTCCGGCTGGCAGTAGAAGCTGCAGCAGTCGACCTGCTGAAGTGCAGCGAGATCGGTGTTGAGCCGCTGCAGCAGCGGGCTGCCCGCCTTGAGGTCAGCAATGCCGGCCAGGGGCCAGCTGGGCCAGGGCTGGGCCGTGAGGGTGCCCTGCTGGGGGCTGCCCACACTGATCAGGCGACGGGTGCGCCGATGGCCACCGAGCAGCTGGATCCAGGTACGGGCGATCACCCCTCCCATCGAGAAGCCCAGCAGATCGATGGGCTGCTCCGCTCCGAAGGCCGTCTCGATCAGGGTCGCCAGCATCTCCGCCTGCTCCTCGATCGGCGTGAACCCGAAACGATGGGGCAGATGGGGAATCAGCAGGGGCCCACGGCGCGCCCCCAGGGCCCGCTCCAGCCGGTCGAACAGGCGCGGGGTGTCCCACATCCCGTGGACCAGAACCAGGGGAGGAGCTGTAGTGGCGGGGGTGGGGGTGGGAACTTCAGGGGCCAAGAGCGGTCGACCCCTACCAGAGCAGGTCCGGCAACTCCCGGAACACGTTGCGCACGCCCACGCTCCACTCCTCGCTGAGTTGCCTGAAATAGTCATCGCCCTCACCGAAACGCCGGCGATGGGTGATGGCCAGGCTGTCCCGCTCGTAGACGATCAGGTCGATCGGCATCCCCACCGAGAGGTTGCTGCGCATGGTGGAGTCGAACGACACGAGCACACACTTGGCGGCCTCCGCCAGAGGGATGTCGGGATGGATGACGCGATCGATGATCGGTTTGCCGTACTTGGCCTCCCCTGTCTGCAGATAGGGGGTGTCATCACTGGCTTCGATGAAATTGCCCTCGGCATACATGCGAAACAGCCGACACACCTCTCCCTTGATCTGACCACCCACCAGGAAGGAGGCATTGAAGCCACCGGCCGTCCCTTTCAGATACGGGCCATCCCGTTGTTCGATCGCCCGCACGGCGTCCGAGACCAGCACCATCACATCGAACATCGTCCGGGCCGTCCAGATCGTGGGTTCGCCGTCGTCGGCATCGGCCCGCTGGCCCAGCAGGCTGATCACCGCCTGGGTTCCCGCCAGGCTGCCGGAGCTGAGCAGCACCAGCACCCGGTCGCCGGTGCGTTCGAAGACGGTCATCTTGCAGAAGCTGGCGAAATCATCCACACCGGCATTGGTGCGTGAATCGGAGGCAAACACCATGCCGCTCTCGAGCAGCACGGCCACGCAATAGGTCATGCGGCCCAGACCTCAAAAGACTGCAGTTCCGAAGGGCCGAAACTGGTGGTGAGCGCCACGTCCGCCGCATCCCGCCCCCTGGCGATCAGGATCCGCCCGATGCGCGGCGTGTTGTTGCGCGGATCGAAGACATGCCAGCTATCACCGAGGTACGCCTCGAACCAGGCCGAGAAGTCCATCGCCGAGTGGGGCGGCGGCACCTCGATATCCGTGAGATACCCGGTGCAGTAGCGCGCCGGAATGTTCATGGAACGGCAGAGGGCGATGGCGAGATGGGTGAAATCGCGACACACCCCCTCCTGCGCATGGAAGGTCTGCAGCGCCGATTTCAGGGGGCTGGTGCGGTGGTAGTCGAAGCGCACATGGTGATGCACGAAATCGCAGATCGCCTGCACCCTCCCCCAGCCACCTGGAGACCCTTCAAATCGGGACCAGGCGAAGTCCGTGAGCAGATCGCTCTCACAGAAGCGGCTGGCCAGCAGAAACAGCAGCACCTCGTCGGGGAGATCCTCCACCGGCCGCTGCTCCAGCCAGGGCAGCACCGGATCGGGACGACCGTGATCGGCCACCAGACCGTTGGCCCGCAACCGCAGCAGTCCGGCCGGTGCCACCAACCGATTGCACTGGTTGCCAAAGGAATCGAGATAGGTGCGCAGCGGCACCGCGGGCGTCACCTGAAGCGGCTCTGCCTCCAGCAGATCACCGGCCCGGCTGTGGTGGACTCCCAGGGTCACGATCATCGGCGTGGGCCGCGGAAACTGGAACGCCAGATCGAATCCCACCCGGATCCTGAGCTCTGGGGTCTGCGGAAGGGAGGCGTTCTGTTGTGGGGCCATGGGTCACCCTACGGGCGGTGATCCATCCATGAATGGCGGAAAACCCTCCGCCATCGCCTGCTCCAGTCCAAGGGCAAGCCGCTCGGCCCACTCCTGCTGGCCAGCTTCCGTTGCCAGCAGGTCCTGGCGGACTTCCAGCTCCACATGGGGAAGACGGCGACGTTCACCATGCACCACCAGCGTGTGGTCGCTCGCATCGCTGACCGCGTAAGGCTCATTGTCACCCACCTGCAGATCCCCCTCGGCCGCGAGGCTCTGGAGCATCCGCCTGCCCAGGCGCCCGTCACGGCCGTACAGCACCCCCACATGCCAGGGACGCCTGAACCCATCGTGAACTGGCGTGAAGCTGTGCAGCGTCACCAGAACGGTGGGTTGGGCGCGGCCGGAGCGGGCATCGAGCTCGGCGGCGATGCGTTGGTGGTAAGGGTGGAACACCTCCGCGACCCGTTGCAGACGCTCAGCAGGGGAGAGGTTGCCGTTGGCGGCGATCACCGTGTGTTCGCTGAGGCTGACGATGGAGTCTGGAGCCTCGGGGGGCCTGTTGGCGTCGATCACCAGCCGGGAGTAGTTCTGCTGGATCAGAAAGGCGTCGAGACACGCCGACAGCCGCTGACCCAGCCCGGCCACCCCCAGATCCCAGGCCACGTGAGTGTCAAGCACCGCATCACTGAGGCTCAGGCGGTTCAACCGCCGGGGAATGGCCCGGCCGGCATGATCGGCCGTGAGCAGGACGTCTGAACGGCCCGCAGGGCGAACGATGCAAAAGACAGGTGGATCGTATGCACCGAGCAGAGGTGCGAGGGGCTCATGGATGGTGATGGGAAGATCTCCAGGTCTTTACACCAGAACAAGGGCAGGTCAGCAAGAACAATGGCAGGTCAGTGCGATCAATCGAAGCCATGGAGAACGGCCGTCGGGGTCCGCTCCTGTGCTGTCCAGTTCAGATCTGAACATGGCTGACGAGGAGGGCTCAACCGGAGGAGAGGCCGGGGAACGCCCTGACAGGCGTGCCAGGCGGAATCGGGTCAGCCGCCTGAAGCTTCACGTAGACGAACGGCGTCAGGAACGCTGAGGCTGATGAACTGCTGATGAGCATCAGTACGATCCACGCCCTTGCCCTTGTCAGAGGAGAGGATAGCTCACCCATCCCAGGAGACACCAGCATCGAAGACAGGGGAAACAGAGCCAGGCGAACGCATCTCAGGTGGTAATGTTGACAGGAAGGCAGACCGCATAGCGCTGCAGCACAAGTGACAGCGCATGGCTTAGTCATCAGAATCGACCGAGAGGAATAGGATGAAGACACTTGAAAAAAGCTTCACAGAAAGGCTGACACAAGACTTGGCTGAAGGACTTCTGGAGAATTGCGATCCTCCGTGCCTCTCGCTGTATCAGCCGACCCATCGAGCCCACCCTGATCATCAGCAGGATCCACTGCGGTTCCGCAACCTCGTCAAGGAACTGGAGAGCTCCCTTGCACAACAATTCACCAAAGAGGAGATACGGCCATGGCTGGAACCCTTCCTGGCACTGGCTGACAACCACGACTTCTGGAATCACACCCTTGATGGTCTGGCCGTATTGGGGGCAAGGGGCAAGATTCGGGTGTGCAGGCTCCAGCGACCGGTCGGGGAGATGGCCATCGTGGCGGATCGCTTCCACATCAAACCCCTGCTGCGCATCCTTCAATCCTCCGACCGGTTTCAGGTTCTCGCCCTGACTCGAACAGCGGTCAGGATCTTTGAGGGCAACCGTGATGCCTTTGACGAGATCGAGCCAGCCCCGGACGTGCCGCGAACGCCAGGTGAGGCCCTGGGAGAAGAACGCAGCGACCCCCACCAGACCGTCGCCTCCTACGGAGGCGTGGGGGCGCAGCAGACGGCCATGCATCACGGCCATGGTGGGCGGAAGTCGGAGCTGGACAGCGCGACGGAGCGTTTCTTCCGGGCCGTGGACCAGGCGGTCCTGGAACAACACTCCCGGCCATCGGGGTTGCCGCTGATCCTTGCTGCCCTTCCGGAACATCATCATCGTTTTCATGCCGTCAGCCACAATCCTTTCCTGATCAGCGAAAGCGTCGACATCGATCCAGGCAACCTGGAGTCGATCGAAGACCTCCGCCAGCGAGCCTGGCTCCTGCTGGAGCCACACCATCGGGCGCGTCTGGGCGCCCTGGCAGAGGAGTTCCACAACGCACGGTCCCAGGGGCGTGCCAACGACGACCCGGCGCAGGTCGCCAAGGCGATCGTCGGCGGGAGGGTCGCCAAACTCCTGATCGAAGACGGCCGCCAGCTTGCCGGGCGGGTGGATACCGCAACAGGGCAGATCTCCCTGGACGATCGGATGAATCCCGAGGTGGGTGACCTTCTCGACGACCTGGGGGTGCTGGCCCTGAAGCTGGGGGCAGACGTCACCATTCTCTCCAGGGAAGACATGCCGACGGCAAGCGGAATCGCCGCCATCAACCGGTATTGAACGGGCTTCAGGAGTCGCTTCAGAGGGAGGTAACTCTCGTCAACGGTGATCCCACCAGATGAAATGGGTTCAGTCCATGAAGACGCCAGAGATCACCAGGAAGTTGCCACCCAGAGAAGGGGCCGATGTCAGGGATGTCGGTGCCTGGGGCGTTCGTAACTACCACACGACTCTGGAACAACGGGCCATGGCTGGCGCCCTCATGACCAGGGGGTACATCTCCATGGTGGTGGCCTCAACGGTGATGGCAACGGCTGGACTCCTGCTCAACAGTTCGGCAGTCGTCATCGGATCAATGTGTGTCGCCCCATTCATGGGCCCTTCTCGAGCCGTCTGTATCGGCGTGCTGTTTGGGAATGGCCGTCTGCTCGTGGGAGGCATCCTCAAGCAGTTCATTGGCCTGCTGGTGATCGGCTCCTGTGTGTCGGCCTTGATCACGCTCGTGCTGAGGAGGATGGGGATACCGAACATCAACATCACCGAGGAGATTCTGCTGAGAGCGATGCCTTCGCTGCAGGAGGTGGTTCTGAGTGCTCTGATCGCGATCTCGGCCGGTGCGGCGGCGTCACTGGCTCTGATCTCCAATCCCCATACGGTGGAACGCCCGTGGGGCCAAGCCATCGACGCGGTGATCGGAGTTCAGGTGGCGATTTCGCTCATCCCGCCGGCGGCGGTGATCGGCATCGGATGGGCGCTCGGAACGCCTGAACACAGCTGGAACGCTTTCTACCTGCTGCTGCTCAATGTGGCGGCGCTGGATATCTTTGGAAGTGTTGCGATTCTCGCCATCAGCGGTGTTCGCCGCCGACACCTTGACCTGGAGCAGCACATTCGCTCCATCGTTGAAGAGATCCTCGTCGCTGTACCCGGTTTCATCGCCCATGGCAGCACGGTGGATGTGACGCTGCTGGCAGACCACAAGGCATGCGTTGATGTCGGCTTGCGATGTCGTCTGGGGAACACGATCGAAGACAGCCTGGCAGATCGGCTCGGTACCGCGATCGCAGCGAAGGCCTATTGTCAAACCGACGTGACGGTAGAGATCATCTCCATTTTGTCCCATGTCAGGATCAGACATTGAGGTGTTGATTGAGCTTCTGCTCAACCGTCTCGGCTGCACCTGATACCAACAGGTCGCTAAAGCTCGCTGATCCAGACGTTTGCATCCATCATCAACTGCGAACCGCCGCTGAACGTACCTGCGATGGGTGGAACGGAGTCAGGCATGCGACCAACGGACACAGGGACATGGGCATCGCCGACGATGACACCCTGGGTTGGGTCAAATCCCTTCCAGCCGGCACCGGGGAGAAACACCTCAGCCCAGGCGTGGGTGCTGCCGGCTTCCTGGGGGGGCAGGGAGGTGAAGCTGTAGCCACTCACGAAACGACTGGCAAAATTCAGGGACCTCGCCGCTTCCATGAACAGAAACGCCATGTCGCGACAGGATCCATGGGCACAAGCCAGGGTTTCGGCGGCGGCTTGCACGCCAGGCTCGGTGCGTTGTCGGTAAGCGACATGCTGATGGATGGCCAGGTTCAGACGTTTCAACAAGGCGTAGCTCTGAATGGCCTCTCCAGGGCTCCAGACCTTGGCCGTCCACTGCGGCAGGAGTCCGGTGGGATCGGCAGCATAGGAAGACGTATAGGCATCCAGAATGGGCCGATCACCCGAGGCATAGTGAAAGGGATAATCGACAGCAGCATCTTCCACCAGAAAGTCGAGTGGCTCATGGTCATACTGAAGAATCGTCATCGCGCTTTCGATCAGCAGCCTCTCGGCCGTGCCCTTGAAGATGGCGACAGCCAGGCAGTTGTCTTCCACATCTCGATGCCAACGCAGGCACGCCATGGGCTGAATCGATAGCGAAGAGGCTTCAATCCTCAGGTCATGGCCCTCTCTGGGGCGAAGCCGTAGCGTGTGCGGGCCCAACCGAACCGGCCCTGTGTAGGTGTAGGTCGTTCGGTGGAGGATCCGATAGCGTCTCATCAGTTCAATTCAGAAACGCCATACGGGGGCCCAGAAACTCAGGGAGAAGTCGGCAGAGCCATGGAAGTTGAACTTATTGGTGGCCATGCAGCATTCAAGCGGTCAAAGGGGAACCAGGCGAGTGACCCCGCCCGTTGAGGTTATTGCGAGTAAATCAGGACGCTATAGGGTGCGATGCTGATGGAGCCATGGCAGGGAAGACCGTCAAACTCGCCGGAGACAGCATCAACGTTGCCACTCTGGTAACCCTGAAAGAGCTCACTATAGCCATCCCAATCGCTGTTGAATCGCAGCTTCCATACATCAATGGCAGGGAAGCCAAGAACATAGTCTTCCTGGGGCTTGTGCAGGAAGTTGGCAATCACAACAACTTCATCGCCCACCCCACCCTTGTCCCAACGGTGAAAGGCAAGCATCTTACGTTCGTCATCGAGGTGATACACCTGGGAGAACTGCCCGCAGAGGCCGCGCGACACAGCATCGCGATTAAGACGAAGCCGAATCAGATCGCGATACATCAGAAGAATGCCTCGAAACTCTTCCCGCTGGTCCCAGTCGACGGGTACCGTATCCCGGAACCATCCGCCCTCAAGAAATTCCTGGCCCTGGAACAGCATGGGAATACCAGGAGACGTGAACACCATGGCAGCCGCCATGGTGGAGCGCTTCTGGGCGTGCCAGCCTTTTGGATCATCGGGGCTGACCTCCTGAGGCAGCCGGGACTGGCCATTGGCAACGTCGTCATGGGACTCGCTGTAGATCACACGCTCAAAGGCGTCATCGTTATAGCGATAGAGAATCGCATATCGGATACGCTCTAGGGAACGATCCTCATCTTGTGATGTGATCACAGCCTCCCGAATGGGACGAACAAACTGGGGATCCCACTGGGAACCGAACCCTGCACCTCCTGCCCCAACACCCTTCGTGATCCAGTCATTGCTCTGCAGATCTTCTGCAATGGAAATCAGGCCTGGACGATGCTGTGCGATGGTTTCGTTAATGGCCTGGAGCATGCTCCATCCATCGGGAAGCTCCTGGGTTCCAGATTCGCCAATGTTCCTAATATAGAGCGTACTGTCAAAACGGAGGCCATCAAGATGGTAGTCCTCCAGCCACATCCTCACGTTGTCGAGGATGTACTCGCGAACTTCTCCACGCCCAAAGTCGGGCCGGGTTTCTCCCCAGGGCGTCAAAGCACGGTCATCGTTGTAGAAATAGATGCCGCCACGGCCATTCTCAGACCAGCCATCAAACTGCCAAAGATCAAGATCGCTGGGACCAAGATGATTATACACAACATCAAGAATCACCGCCATTCCTGCCTGGTGTGATCGCTTGATGAACGTCTTGAAACCAAGCGATCCTCCATAATCTGAATCGACGGCAAAGATATGGGAAGGGTTATAGCCCCAAGAGCGCATTCCTGCGAACGTACCCACGGGCATGATCTGAATGGCATTGACACCCAGCTTCTTCAGATAGTCCAACCGAGCCGTGATCGAAATAAAGTGCCCCGGGTGGCTGGGGTCGTCATCATTGAAGGTACCCACATGCAATTCGTAAATCACGAGATCGCTCCAGCCCGCCAATGAGAAGTCGTCATCTCCCCAATCAAATTCGTGATCATGAACAACGGCACATCCCACAGAGTTCGTGACCTCACGGGCATAGGGATCGATGCGCGTGATCGTTCCTGAATCCGTGACGAGCTGATACTTGTAATGGTCACCCACACCTGCACCCTCGACGTTGGCGTACCAATAGCCCCGATCCTCGGGAGTCATCGGGTTCACGGCTCCATCCCAGCCGTTGAAGCTTCCGACCACCGAGACCTGTTCAGCGTGGGGGGCCCAAAGGCGAAACGCCACTCCCTGGGGAAAGAGGATGGATCCCATCCCTGGAAGCACCGGATACCTGGCCAACGTGGACTCCCGATGGGAGTACTCTTTCACGAGCAGAGGTATTCCCTTCAGAACCGGCAACGCGGGCAATCATTTCTGAGGATGATGCGACCTATAGATGCAGCACTTTGATGCATTCTGCATCAGATCGTCCATCATTCGTTACTCCCTGATTCACCTTTCCGGGCCTGTCCTGTCGTGCTGGAGAACGGGGAAAGGTGGACAGGGCTCAACGATCACGCTTCAGAGCGCTCGGGGCTGGCTAGTTTAGAACAGCCGTTCGGATGGCTGTGGACCCTGTGAACTCTTCAACGATGACTTCCCATCATCATGTGCAGCCCAAGGTGGAATGACACTGTTCAAAGCGCGAGCAACCATGCGCTGCAACGCTCTGATTACCCCATCGCCATCGATATCATGTCCAACAAAAGCGACGCCACAGCAAAAGAGACAGAGGGCAGGCTTGAGTCTGCTCTGGGTGAACTGACCGGTGACGCAGGCCATCAGCTGAAAGGCAAGGCCAAGCAAGTTCAGGCTCTGGCCATGAACGCCGCAGAAGATTTGAAGCAAGGCGCCAAGTCCGTTGCTGATAAGGTCAGTGACGCTGCCAACCAACTGGCAGACAGACTTGACTGAATCTTCAGGCAAGAAATGCGACTCAGCTGATCGATCACCATCCAGAAACCATCCAGTCTCACTCTTCAGCTTTCTACTTCCTGACAAGGGTTTCTGGCGACCAAGTGAATCGCTCCCTTGCGACGCCGTTGGCAGTGAAGGGATGAACCTGAGATTCCCTCACTGCCATTTCTTCCACTGTCTTTTCTTTCATAAGCAACGATGGATTTTTTTCACCAGAGAATCCCTTCACGCTGGAATCAATCACTGTTTTGCTTTTGGCACTCTGGCTCTTGGCCATGGTGTCTTCCTATAGATTAGGGGGGATTGATTCACATCCCGCTGGTTACTTTCGTGATCGCCTTCCTCCAGCGCCTGATCCGAGAACGACCTCTATGACTTCTGACATGTGCCCTCCAACTTCAAAGGTGAACTCCAGAGCCTGATGCGAAACCCATGAATCCTTTTCTGATTGCCAAGACATCAAAATCCTTTGAGGAAGCAAGCTCCGCACTCTTGTCCGCCATTTCAACCAACGGCTTCGGTGTGATGGCGGTGCACGACCTAGGCCAGACTCTGCGTAACAAAGGCATCGACTTTGCAGAGGAGTGCCGCATCTATGAAGTGTGCAACCCCCAACAGGCAGCCAGGGTACTGAAAGACGAGATGGGCCTCAACATGGCTCTTCCCTGTCGAATTTCCGTCTACACCGAAGCCGGTCAGACACGGATCGGCATGATCCGGCCTGAAGGCATGCTACGAAGCCTTTCCTCCAACCCTGCGTTGATCGACGTGGCACGGGAGGTCGAAGCCTCGACCACGGCCATCATCGAGGCGGCGGCGTCCTAGCTGTGTAGTGCCACCAGGTTGTTCCGGCTGACAAAGGGGTGTGAGGCCGACAGGGTTGTGGTGCGACCCAACAGCCCCAGACCTCACCCCCCA
>NZ_JAFKRG010000047.1 GCF_019038415.1 Synechococcus sp. CCY 9618
CCGGCGGGATCGAGGGACGGCCAGCCTCGGGGTAGAGCTTGCAGAAGGATGGATTCAGCCGATCCAGCGCTTGGTCGGCCAGCCGCCTTACGTGACGCAGCGGATGGGCCTTGGGAATCCGCTCCTCCGTGGAGATGTAGGAGAACAGGGGACCGGTCCGCTCCTGCCGGCCGCGCATGCACTCAGTGCCGTTGCGCCATTCTCCCGTAGCTGGATGGGTTTTTCAGCGGCCTCCTAAACGCTGCTTGATGTAGAGCGACCCGAACGCTAGTCGCACGGGCTTGGCAGGAGCACCTACATTTGCACTGAACTGAGGGGCATAAGCCTTCTCAAGCTCTTGCCAGGGGATAAGATCAGCGAGCAGCACCCAGCGGTTGTCAGGGTCAAGTGTGCCGCAAAACGGCACGTGGAAGTCATTGATTGAAAGCTGACCGTTATGCTGCTGTCGGTACATGTGCGGCCATCGTCAGTGGCGACAATCCGCGATTGCCGCGTTCCCTGCCAGTTTATCGGCTTCCAAGCGCTGAGACCAGCTGCGGCGCAGTTGATTTGCCTTTTTCATGAGTCCCCATGTAGAGATCTGCAATGAATAAAGGCACCAATAAAAACAACGCAGGCGATAATCCTACAAAAAGGATGTAGCTAGATTATTGTAAAGCTGCAGGAAATATGAATCGATCATCTGATCTGCCGATCTGATGATTGGCGCACTTGAGGAGAGTGGTCCGTTATGTTTGCTGGGAATTGAGCTGCCAACCTCCAGAGCTAGAGACAGAGACTTTGCAGAGATTGAATCACTATGGAGCTCAACGGTTCCATACTGATTTAACAAATAGAACTGGATAAGGTAGCTACATAATTCATGCAGTGCATACACTGAGGCAGCATCATTCGTAAGCAGTTGCTCAAGATCTGCGATCGTCTTTGGGGCCGCCTCAGCATGATCCTTGATCCAATAGTTCATTATGCCCTTATCCCGTGCCAGCACGATCGGCTTTATTCCCAGCAGAGAGACTTCAAGGGCCATCGTACCTCGGAATGAAATGACCTTATCTCCGATAATTGCAAGCTCATAGGAATTGACGCGTTCCCAAGGCTCGACAATCGTAATAACCCCAGGATACTTAAGTTGCTGTTCTTGAAGCACTCGAGACAAGAACGCATAAGTAGATGAGACAAATTGAGAACGCTGCTCACACCAAAGACGGGGATGCTGTCTCACAACAAGACATGCATTCAATTTATGGGCCAACTGGGTGATAATCGTTAATGCCTCGACTTCGTCTCGCAAGAAGCCTGAATCATACCAAGGAATTAAGCCTGACATCCCAGAAGAGCGGTAGGCGTGGGCGATGCTAACCAGTTCATCAGGCGAATTCGTATAATATATCCAGAGGGGCCTTCCAGAAGCAATCTGAGATCCCGCAAAAAGTGCCGCTAAATCCCCAGCCTCTGTCTTAAGCGGCGAATAAGTATGATTAGAAGAGAGAGAAAGCCGCGCATGAATGTACTTTTCAGCGTATTGGATTGAGGCCGGCAGTAGCGCATAGTCGCTAGCACAACATGCTTGGACTTGTCTTCTCAAAAACAAGTCTTCGGGCACTGATCTATAGATCTTACAGGAGGGTTGAGCTCCATTACTTAGCATCTGAACAAACACATGGCGGCAGCCGTGATCAAGGATAAATTGCCTGCTAAGCCAATCCAATGAATAGACACTTGTACTGATGAATTGGATGGGTGTATTCTTATGTCTCTGAAAAAAGCATCGCAGGGCCTCCAAAACGAGCAAGGAATGAAATGCAAGACTTCTGAGAATGGCATCTTGCGGTGTATTAGCACAGATATCATCCAGTAGAGTCTTGCAATCTAGTGAGAGATCAACCGACCAATGGGACGCAAGCTTGGTTCCATATAGCTCTTTCTCTAGGATTTCAGTCAGGTCAGCTAATTCGACCTGCTCTCTGATAGTGGACAAAAACCCCTTTGCAACCAATGCATACGCAGAGATAAACTGAATCTGGGGATAGTGCTTAAGCAGGCTAGGAAGAGTAGCGCGTGAAGGCGCAGTTATCTGATTAACAACATGCCGAAACGAGTAATAGATCCGCTTGCGGCGGGAAAGGCGAGGTTCACCTTTCATTTGATCAAAAGTGACCTGAGACAAGATATGATGCTTCTCTTGATAGTAAGTTGGACAAGTCAGCACTATAATCTGCTCATTTTCTACTGCAAGGGTTTTGAGAAATGCAAGATTGGCTGCAAGGTGGGGCCTGTAGTATGCGTCCCAGAGTAATACGATTATAAGTTTGTTCATCTGGCAGTTCTCGTGATTACAAAAGCAAAATGTGCAGGAGATCTAATGGCCGCAGAAGAAAAGTCCAATATTGTTGAATTTGTTAGGTACCTTTTCAAAGACCCCCGATTGACATCTTAAGATCATGTTATCTTCCAGAGTTTGATTGAAGATCATAGCATTGGCTCCTACGCAGGAGTTTGTACCCAACTCACACGAGCCTATAGCCAAGGAGTGGGCATACATAACCACGCCTTCATGTAAGGTGGGATAGCGATATTGGCGATCGCCACCAATAGTTACCGCTTGGTAGCAGACAAAATAGTTTCCATAAACAGCGTTGCCCAACACAGCCCCAAGCGGGTGCTCAAGGTGAAATATGTCAGGCATACTTCTTGTGTAAAAACAATCAAATCCGTTCATGCGGCGATTGATCAAGTAGGCGCTCTCCGCCAGATCAAGCTGATTCTCTGAGTATGCCGCAGCGGCCAGAAATACCAAAAAACTCGTATACTCATCTGCAGACGCGATAAGATCAGAAGGATGATGCTTGAGCTTTTTATGGCGCAGGCAATTCATGTATCGATCTGTAGCCATGCCATAAATTGGCGCAAAGTCTTGTAGCTCAATCTCCAAACTTCCAAACAGTGATGAGTGTCGCCTAAAAGCTGGAATAACATTGTCAAACAGACTGGAGGACAACATCTGCTGAGGGGTGGGAGTTGTTAACCTTTGTAGTTCCATCAACAGTCCACAAAAGCGAGTGTTGAATGTTCAATGCATGAATGTGGAAAGATTAAGCCTGCGAAAGTGAGGATCTCAACAGACTCGAACGCCTCTGACAAGATTACGTCTCCAACAAAAGAATACGAAAGATTTGCTTTGATGGACTGGGATAGTCCCATTTACTGAGAGTCGGCTCATTAGAGGACTTTTCCGCAAGAAAGTCATTAAGCACGCGACCTATATCCGTCTCTACTGGTGCAACATCATAGACTTGTCCGAAGCGCATACGCCCCCTCTGGCGATCACCAATATTCAAGACTTTAGTGCCAATCAAAGGCGCTTCAATAACTCCACTAGAAGAATTACCAACCAAAGCATCAAACCAATGCAAGGCCGCAATGTATCGCTGTTGACCTAATGAAGGAACAAACCAACATTGAGATGAATATTTCTCACAAAAAGACTGAATTAAGGACGCGATTTCGTTTCCACCCTCGTCGGCATTGGGATGGGTGAACAACAGATGAGGTGGACTGGGATGTTGTTGAAAGATTGTTTCCAAAGCCTCAAGCAAGGCCACAAGACCAAGTTTACCAAGATCGGCAGCCAATGTCTCTGGGTGATAAGTCAAAAGGATATTGAACGAACCAAACTCAAAACCTGTAGACGCCTCAAACTCTTCACGAGTAAGAGTCAGTGGCTCCTGAAGTGCGTCAAGAATCAGAGGCCCAACACAATGGCACAGCATAGGATTGGCACCCATTGCCAATATCCGCTGAAGATAAGGCTCAGCTGCAGTGAAATGCCACGACGCCATCTGTGTAATGGAATGGCGCAAAGCATCATCAATTGCACCTTCGGTAGTTTCGCCCCCATGAAGGTGAGCTATGGGAATCCGGGCGAAATGAGCCGCAACTGCAGCCGCAAATACTTCATAGCGATCACCGAGGAGAATGACAGCATCTGGATGCAGCTTCTCAAAAGACTTGGCAAATCCGATCAAGGCTTGAGCAGTAAGTTCAGCGATGCCAAGATTTTGCTCAAAATCCAAGGATACATAGTCAGCAATCTGAAATCCATCGGATTCAATTTCTTCGATTGTATAGCCATGCCTTGGGCTCAAATGAGTTCCAGTAACCAGAATGAGAAGCTCATGCTGAGAAGATTCAAGGATTAATCTCAGCAGATTACGAAGCAACCCATACTCTGCTCGGCTTCCTGTTACAACAAGAATGCGGCGAAGACGAGGATTCATTGCAGAGACTCCTCAATCATGTCATCAGCGCGATAGGAGTAGCTTGCCCTACGGCCAAGAAGCTGATCCCAATGCATCGGAGAAATGCCATGGCCTGGCCGCTTACAAGCCAAGTTTATAGGCGTTAAGAGTTCTCCAGGTTTAATGCATTGTGCCGCCACTATTGAACGGCGAGCAGCAACTCTCGTTTCAAGTTCCTCCTTGGAGGGTTTCTTGATGCCATCACCCATGGCGAGTTCAACGGCCCGGATTGATCGAACCATGGCTTTTAGTTGATCTGGTTCAAGACTGGCCCGATGATCAGGGCCTGGAAGATCTCTGCTGATGGTGATATGCTTCTCAATCACCGTTGCGCCAAGAGCAACGGCTGCAATCGTGATTTCGTCTCCGAGGGTATGGTCTGAATAGCCAATGGCCACCCGGCATGCTTCCTGGATGGACAGCATGGCTCTGAGGTTGACAGTCATCGCAGGAGCTGGATAGAGGCTGGTGCAATGAAGCGCTGTGATTCGATCCGGGGGGCATCCAGCTTCCTCAAGAGCGTTCAGGCTGGCCTTCACTTCATCGAGATCGGCCATTCCTGTTGACAGCAAAATCGGCAGACCAGAACGGGCAGCAACCTTCAATAGTGGCAGATTCGTGAGATCTCCCGATGGTATCTTAATTCGCTGCACTCCGATACTGATTAAAAACTCCATATCCTCGATGCTAAAACCAGTGGACAAGAATTCAATTCCGTGATTCGCACAATCGCCCTTTAGGATTTTATGCTGCTCCCAGTTTAGCTCCAAACGTTTGAGCATCTCAAACTGGCTACCAGCCCCATCATTGATTTCCTGATAAGCTGCTTTAGCCGCATCTTTGGTAACCAATGCCTCTGCAGAAAACGTCTGGAACTTAACGGCATCACAACCTGCCTCAGCAGCGGAAACGATCAGCTGCTTTGCCAACTCCATATCTCCGTTATGGTTGACACCAGCTTCGGCAATGATAAAAACGGGCATCATTTTGATTCTTTGGATAAAGGCCATCCCATCACCCGCTTGCCAGCGCCAACTATTGTTTCAGATGGCAACACAAGACCCTCCCGAACGATAGAACCGCTACCAATAAAGCTAGCAGCACCGATGCTAACTCCTCCATTGATAAGTACGCCAGTGCTGATGTGACAATGATCACCAATAATCGCATCATGCTCAATCAATGCCTTGCTATTGATGATGCAATGACTTCCCACGCTTGCACCGGCATTGACAATCGCTCCATGCCCAACCGTCGTGCCGGGTCCCAGCGATGCATGACGACTGACAAAGCCATGCGCTGATACGATTACTGGCGTGATGAAGTCAAGCGCTTGAAGACGTAACGCCAGATCTTGTCTCTTCGTTGCTGACCCTAGATGCCCCATTGCAAGGATTGCCCCATCCGCAAAGCCGCGAAGATGGTCCAGATTTTCGTCGGATCCAAGGACCGGATATCCGAAAATTTTGGCTCCAATCTCAGTTGACTGACCCACAAGACCGACAATCCGCCAATCAGAAGCAGACTCAATGATGTCAATCAAAGCGCGAGCATGACCGCCGGAACCGATCAGCAAAAGCCGATTTGAGTTTCTCTCTTTCAAGCTTAAAGTGGCCAACTTGGCAATCATCCGACTCTAGCTTCGCTGGGGGCATTGAGAATGGGTGAACAAAATTAACTTCATTACTTTGCCTGGGATCCAATCGCTTCCGCTGTATTCCAGCTCTTGCAATCGACAAGAATAAGATCTGCCTGGACTGAGCAGGCGTGCGGTCCAAGCGCGAATCACAGATCGATTACAAGCACATTGACCTGCACCCCGAACACCACCCAGGGCATCGAAACGGATCTTGCCGCCCGTCGCAAAGCCTGCCTCAGCCATGGCTGATCAGCAGCTGCGGACTGCTGGGCAGATTGATCAGGCGCTCCGCTGCCTCGAGGGCCCGATCCAGGGGGCCAGCCGGGGCTTCGCGATACATCGGCAGCGTGGAGAGCGGCTGCCATACCGGCCGTAGCAGCAAACCCTCGGCATGGGCACGTTCGAGCAGAGCCAGACGCTGGCGGGAGGCCAGCGCAACATCCTCGGCGGTGAAGCGAAGCGTGGCCAGCCAGTGATTGACCCTGCAACCGGCGGGGGCCTCCAGCAGCTCCACGCCCTCCAGGCCCCTGAAGGCCTCCCGATAGCGCTCCTGGAGCAGCCGTTTGCGCTCCAGGCGACTGGCCAGCACCTCGAGCTGGGCAACGCCGAGGGCCGCATTGAGGTTGGGCAGGCGATCGTTCCAGCCGACCGCATCGTGCTGAAACTCCCAAGGATGGGGCAGCTTGGCTGTGGTGGAGAGGTGGCGGGCCCGCTGGGCCAGGGCTTCGTCGTGGGTGAGCAGGGCGCCGCCGCCCCCTGTGGTGATCAGCTTGTTGCCGTTGAAGCTCAGAGTTCCCACGCTGCCGAAGAGCCCGCAGTGGGTGCCGCCCCGCCAGCTTCCCAAGGCCTCGGCCGCGTCCTCGATCACCGGCAGCTCCCAGGCCCTGGCGATGGCCAGGATCGGCTCGATCTCGGCCGGCATTCCGAACACATGCACCGGCAGGATCGCGGCGATGCGGCGGCCGCTCTGGCAGTTGATGACCGTGGAGCCCCGGCGTTCCGCCAGCTCCTCCAGGCGGATCCGGAGGGCCTGGGGCGAGAGGCCCAGGCTTTCGGGCTCAATGTCCACGAAGTGGGGAATGGCCCCCAAGTGCGCTGCGGCGTTGGCGGTGGCCACGAAGCTGATCGGTGGCATCAGCACCTCATCGCCCGGACCCACCCCCACCAGATTGAGCGCGAGCCGCAGGGCCACGGTGCCGTTGGCAACGGCCACCACATGGGACGCGCCGGTGGCGGCAGAAAGCTCCCGCTCGAACACCTCCACCCAGCGGCCGGCCGTGCTCACCCAGCCCGTGTTGATGCAGTCCTGCACGAGCTCCGCAGCGCGCGTATCGCTGAAGTCCGGTTCATGGAGGGCAACCACCGCTTTCCTGCTGAAGGGTCCGATCACCGTGCGGATGCGCTCCAGCACCATCACGGCAATGGTCTGGGGATCGCTGGTCATGGTCTTGCTCCCATTGCCGCGGCCTCAAATGGCATAACGACCCGGCCGATAGCGGCCCAAATGGCCAGGATCGGCAAACCAGGCCGCGGTGGCCGCCAGGCCCCGACGGAAACCCTCGGGCCCGCCATAGGCCGGCTCCCAACCGGTGAGCTGGCGCAGCCGGGTGCTGTCGCCGAAGAGGCGATTCACCTCGGATCCCTCCGGCCGGAGCCGCTCCCCTTCGGTGGCGATGGTGATCTCCACCCCCATCACCTCGGCGATCAGGGCGGCGGTGTCGCCGATCGAGATCTCGAAGCTGCTGGCCGCATTGAGCACCTGACCCACCACACCGCCCGAGCGCTCAACCGCCAGAAAGGCGGCGCAGGTGTCGCTCACGAAGTTGAAATCCCTGGTGGGGGTGAGGGCCCCCAAGCGGATGCTGCGCTGACCGGCGACAATCTGGGTGATGATCGTGGGGATCACGGCCCGGGCGCTCTGGCGTGGTCCGTAGGTGTTGAAGGGACGCAGCACCACCACGGGGGTTTCAAAACTTCGCCAGTAGCTGAGGGCCAGCTGGTCGGCCCCGATCTTGCTGGCGGCGTAGGGCGACTGGCCCACCATGGGATGGTCTTCCGTGATCGGAACGAACTGGGCGGTGCCGTAGGTCTCGCTGGTGGAGGTGTGGATCACCCTTTCCAGGCCAAGATCCCGGGCGGCCTGCACCACGTTCAGGGTGCCATGGATGTTGGTGTCGACATAGCTGGAGGGCGCCACATAGCTGTAGGGAATCGCGATCAGGGCCGCCAGGTGGAACACCGTGCCGCAGCCCCGCATCGCCTCCCGCACGCAGAGCGGGTCCCGGATGTCACCCAGCACCAGCTCCAGGTCTGCCCCGGGATCGGCCGGAAGCGTGTCGAGCCAGCCGTGGCTCCCGATCGAGTTGTACTGGCAGAACGCCCTCACGGGTCTCCCCTCGGCCAGCAGGGCTTCCACCAGATGGGAACCGATGAACCCATCGGCTCCGGTGACCAGGGCCCGTGGGGTCATGGTGATCAGAGGGTCCAGCCATCATCCACGATCAGGTTCTGCCCGTTGATGGCCCTGGCCCCCTCCGAGAGCAGGAACACGATGGTGGCAGCGACATCAGCCCCCTCGAGCATGCCGATGTTGGTGCAGTCGGCCCGGTAGCGCTCCAGAAAACCAGCCGGCTGCTGGTCGAGGATGCCGCCGGGGCTCACGCAATTGACCCGGATCCCCTGGTCGCGGTGGTACTTCGCCAGCCAACGGCTGATCGCGATCACTCCGGCCTTGATGGCGGCGTATTCCACCGGGGAGCCCATGGCGGTACCGGCGTAGTGATGAAACTTCGGGGCCGCAACCCCCTGGATCGAGGCCACGTGGATGAGGTCGCCGCCGCCGCAGGCGGCGAAATGGCGCAACAGACATTGGGAGAAAAGGATGGCCCCCCCCAGCTGGGCCTGCAGATCCTCGGCCAGATGCACCTCAGAAAGCTGCTCGAAGCAGGCCCCCCACCCCGCGGAGCGTGGATAGGCCGCATGGACGGCCGCCTCGACCCCGCCAGCGGCCGCAAGGGCCGCATCCAGACACGCCTGGATGCCGGCAGCCCCCCGCAGATCCGCCACGATCCGGTGGTGCGGCCAGCCCGCCAGGCATTCGCCCACCCGTTCCAGGGCGGCCGGATCCAAATCGGCCACCAGGGGGATGCCGCCGGCCCGGGCCACCGCCAGCGCCGTTGCGGCGCCGATCCGACCGGCGCCGCCGCTGATCAGCACCCTTCGGCCGGCCAGCAGGGATCCGTCGGAAGCGCCAAGGGGCGGTTCGGGCATGGTCATGGCCGTGGCCGCTGTGGTGAGGCGAGGAGGTGTGGCGCCTGCTCCATAAGGAAGGTGGCAATGCTGAAATCCAGGGCATCATCGATGTCGATGGCCCGGGCCACCGGCACCTCCACCCCCCGCACCACCCCAGCCCAGAGTCCGGTGGCCTCGCGGATGTAGGTCGGTCTGGTCGCGTAGGCCACCGTGGCCAGATCGAACACCGCCGAGGCATCCTGACGGCGGCTGACCCCATCGCCGGCATTCACGGGCCTCACACACCCCTCAGGATCGGCAACAACCATGTTGAACCAGGGGTTGCGGCGGGCTGCCGACATCGTGAGCACCAGATCCGTGGAAGCCGTGAGGGCCGCCAGGCAGCGCTGCGCATCGACCGCCGAGCGGAGCGGAGCCGTGGCCGGCAGGCTCAGGAAGCGCTCAAAGGGCCCCACCTCCGCCTCCACCCAGGCCACGGCATGGCGCCAGGCCAGCCACTCCGGCGCGGTATCGGTGGCCAGCTCCGCGGGGCGCTCGATCACCCGGGCCCCATACTCTCTGGCCACGGCAGCGATCTCACCATCCTCGGTGGACACGAAGATGCGATCGATCTCCTCGAGGGCTGCCGCCACCCGGATGCTGTGGGCCACCAGGGGCAGCCCGGCCATCGGCAGCAGGTTCTTGCGCGGCAGGCCCTTGGAGCCACCCCGGGCGAAGACAAACGCATGGGTGGTCATCGGCGGGAAGCCCGGGCCTGACGCACGAGCTCCAGAACGGCCAGCCCATCCTCCACGCTGACCAGCGGCTCGGCTTCTCCCCGGCAGCAGGCCAGAAAATGCTGGAGCTGCCGCCGGTAGCGGTCCTCACCCCCATGGGGGAAAGACTCCTCGTGCACCACACCGTGCCGATCCACCCAGCTCAGGCAGCCCCTGATCAGATCCCAGTGGATCTCCCCCTCACTGCCCCGCAACACCAGCGACCGCGCTGAAGGGCGCGTGCAGAAATCCAGATGAAGACTCGCCGGTTCCCCGGCGCCCGTACGGAGCAGCAGAAGCGCCCGATCTTCCACATCGATCTCCAGCAGGCCCGAGCAGGACAGATCAGCCGCCGTGACGGTGAGCGGGCCCAGCAAGGACCGCAGCAGGTCGAGGTCATGGCTGAGTTCGAGCAGCACCCCTCCGCCCAGCTCGCGCCGGGCCGACACGCCCCTGCAGTAGTCAGTCCCAGGGCGCCAGTCGGGCAGCCAGGTGCCGCAGCGACCATGGGCACTCACCCAGGTGCCGATCCTTCCGGAAGCCAACCAGGCCTGGAGCACCGCCAAGGCCGGATCGTGGCGCAGCACGTAGCCCACCAGGATGGGGAGGCCGTTCTCCGCAGCGGACTGCAGTGGCAACCAGGCCGCCAGGGGTTCCTCCCCCGTGCCCAGCGGCTTCTCGATCAGGAGCGCCACTCCGGCGGCGGCCAGCTGCACGGCCTGGGCGCAGTGAAGCGGAGCCGGGCTGGCCACGATGGCCGCCTCCGGCTGCCAGGCCAGAGCCTCCGCCAGGCTGCTGAACTGGGCAACGAGAAGGTCCTCCTCGGGGCAGCCAGGTCCATGGCCGGAACGCCACGCGGCCAGCTCAGGCGATGGATCCAGCTCGTGCAGGAGCCGCAGGTGCCGCCGTCCGATGCTGCCGAGGCCGCAGACGAGGATGCGCCTCGGCGGGGCCATGGTCAGGACAGCTCCTCGATGCGGGCCCAGTCCTCATGGGCCTGCTGCAGGGTTTCGGGCCGGCCGATGTCGCACCAGTACTCATGGATCGGGCAGACCGCCACGCGTTGGTGGGCGGCGCGGGCTGCCAGCAATAGGGAGGGCATGTCCATCGCTTCCCCGGGGGGAATGAGATCCAGGAGTGAGGGCTCCAGCACATAGATGCCGGCGTTCACCTGATGGCGCAGCACGGGCTTCTCTCGGATCCCCACCAGATCCACCCCTTCGGCCTCCACCACCCCGAAGGGAATCACCACGTCATGGCTGCGGACGCACATGGTGGCCGCAGCGCCATGGCTGGCGTGAAACTCCAGAAGTTGGGCCAGGTTCAGGCGGGTGAGCACATCACCGTTCATCACCAGCAGAGGACTCCCCCGGCGGGCTTCCTCGGGCAGCAGTTGGAGGGCACCGGCCGTGCCGAGGGGCGTGGTCTCCTCAATGTACTGAATTCGGACCCCCCACCCGGATCCGTCCCCGAAATGGTCGCGGATCTGTTCCTTGAGGTGGTTCACGGCGAGATGGAAATCCTGCAGGCCCGAGGCGATGCACTGCTCCAGAATCGACTCGAGAATCGGCTTGCCCGCCACCCTCAGCATCGGCTTGGGACAGTGATCCGTGAGTGGGCGCAACCTGGTGCCCCGCCCCCCCGCCATCAGCACCACGGGATTGGGCAGCCCTGCGGCCTGCTGGTCCAAAAAGTCGTCGAGCAGATAGAGGCCGACGAGGTGGCCGCCCCCATCGATGACCGGGAGCTGATCGATCGAATGGCGCCGCAGCAGGGCCATCGCCTCTGTGTGAAGCATCGATCCCCTGGCCGCCTGAAACTGGCGCTGCACGGCTCCGCTGGCGGGGCTGGCGAGATCCATACCCCGCAGCAGGCAACGGCGGATGTCGCCATCGGTGAGGGTGCCGACCAGGCGCCCCTTGCCATCCACCATCAGGGCGATCCGCACCCCACCCCTGTCGATGGCCTTGATGGCTTCGCGCAGACTGGCCCCGGTGGCAATGCGGCAGGCGTCGAGCTGGGTTCTCATCGCCGATCAGCCCTCCACAGGGTTCGATTCTCCAGCCTGGGAGGCCCCTGCCATTCGTCGGAATCCGGGGCTTGTGACCTGCAGTTCGGCATAGGTGCCGATGCCATGGATCTGGCCTCCCTGAAGCTCGATGATCCTGTGGCAACGCTCCAGCGTGCTCAGGCGATGGGCCACCATCACCAAGGTATGGTCCTGGCCGAGCTGCCAGAGCGAATCGATCACCGCCTGCTCCGTAAGGGTGTCGAGGGCACTGGTGGCCTCATCGAGGATCAGCACATCCGCCTGCTTGTAAAGAGCCCTGGCGATGCCCAGGCGCTGGCGCTGGCCGCCGCTGAGGCGCACGCCCCGCTCTCCTATCGGAGTGTCGAATCCCTGGGGCAGGGCGGTGATGAAGTCTTCTGTCTGGGCCGAGGCCGCCGCCCAGGCCAGGCGGTCGCGGTTGATCGTCTCCGGGGCGACACCAAAAGCGATGTTTGCGGCGATCGAGGCATCGGCCAGAAAGATGGTCTGGGGCACGTGGGCCAGGTGACGCTGCCAGGCAGGTCGCCGATCGATCGAACCAACCCGTTCCTCCAGGGGCAGCCCATCCACCAGAATCTCACCCCGGCTGGGAGACAGCAGCCCCATCAGCAGATCCAGCAGGGTGCTCTTGCCACTGCCCGTGGCCCCCACCAGGCCGATCCACTCCCCGGGACGGATGGTGAGATCGATCCCTTGGAGCACGGCAACGCCGCCCTGGTGGCAGAAATCCACCTGGCTGAACTCCAGACTCTGCTCAAACGGCAGGGCTTCGGGCAGGACAAGGGGGCAGGCTGGTCTCGAAAACTCCTGGGGGAGTCGAGTCTGCTCCAGCAGCTCAAGCCCGCCGGCCAGCGCATCTCGGTAGGCCCCCAGATAGGTGGAGGCCCCATACATCTGCTGCACTGCCGGCAGCAGCCGCTGGAAGCCCAGGGCGATGACCCCCACCGCCGGCAGGGCCGCCACCAACCCGCCGCGGGGCAGGAGCCAAAGCACCGATCCGGCGATCGCCACCACACCTAACGCTTCAAGCGCAAACCGGGGCAGGCCGGCAACGGTGTCGGCTTCGGCCTGCAGCAGCATCATGGGGCGCTGGACCCGGCGGTAGGTGTCCACAAACAGCGGCTGGCTGCGATCCAGGAGCACATCGCGGATGGCGCCGAGGCCCTCCTGCTGGGTCTTGAGCGAGCGCTGGCTGTAGTGGTCCGAAAGTACGCTGATGCGATGCAGACGGCGGCGATTCAGCCCGGCTATGGCCCCATAGGTGGCCAGGAACACGGCCGCCAGTCCCAGGGCCAGGGTTGGCTGGAACGCCAGCAGTCCCGCCACCAGCACCACCGCCACGATCAGGCCCGAGAGGCCCTGCATCAGAGGAGCCAGCACACCCCGGCTGATCGCCCCCAGATACCCGAGACGCGTGATCACCTCGCTGCTGTTGCGCGCCAGATGCACGGCATAGGGCTGCTCCAGGGTGCGGCGATAGCCCTCCACCCCTAGGTCGCTTCCGATCAGTGCGGAAAGGCGGGCATTCACGTAAAGGTTGGCGGCACGGATCGCTGCGCTGCTCACGCCCGCCGCCATCAGCAGCAGGGTGATGGGCAGGATCAGCTGCTGAGGGCCACTGAAGCCCAGGGCCTCGGCCACGCTGCGCACCCAGGGCTGGCGCCAGAGCCCGGACGGATCGGAGAGCACCACCAGGAAGGGCACCAGGCTGGCCACGGTGAGCAACTCGGCGAAGCTGCTCAGCAGCATCAGCGCCACCAGCAGGGCCAGCTGGACCCTGCGCCGGGGCTGCACATGGCCCCAGAGCAGGCGCAGCAGAGTGGGGTAGCGCGTCTGGCTGAGGTCGGGGGGGCTCACAGGGCCAGGGCCTTCATCAGGCTGCCCACTTGAAGGGCCTGCCAGTGATCACTCCAGCCAGGATTGGTGCTGATCCCGACCACCAAGGCTTGGATCACCTGCGTTCTATCGATGCTGCAAGAGACGAAAGGACTGTTCATCCCGCTGCACTTGCCTACTAAGTCGAGATTTTGCTGGCACCGAGAAAGCACCCAACAGCGGTGCCCTTGACCAGATCGTTGTACGAGATGCCTGGCGTGGCCATAGGTATTCCAGCAAGGGTCGGCGGTGCTCCGTTCAAAAACCGCCAAGACCTCACACCACCAGCAGGCTCATCCCCCAGTTGACCAGCACCAGAGCCACCCAGGCGGCGCCGCCGAGCAGGATCAGCCGGTTGGAGCGGCCGCTGTCCTCGCTGCTGGCGTAGAGCACCGGCACCGCCACGATCAGGGCGAAGGAGAGCACCACCAGGGCCAGAACGGTGAGGGTGTTGAGGATCTGCATGGGCGGGGAGGCTCGAGGCCGGATCAGGCAGCGTGGGGGATCCTGCCACGCGGGGCGGGGACTGACCCGGTGCCGCTGGCATCCTTCACACGTTGTGGGGTGACGGATCGTGGGCACTGAACAGATCCCCGGCCGCCTCCAGGGCCTCCAGGCCTAGGGCCCCGGCGTCCTTGGGGGCCAGCAGGGGTTCGTAGGGAGCCGGAAGCTCCTGGAGGGGCCAGTCGATGCCGAGGGCCGGATCATTCCAGGCCAGAGTGCGTTCGCACTCCCGGCTCCAGTACCCGGCGGTCTTGTACTGCACCTCCGCCACCGCGCTGAGGGTCAGAAATCCATGGGCGAAGCCCACCGGAACCCAGAGCTGGCGGCTGTTCTCGGCGCTGAGCCGCTCCCCGACCCACTGGCCCAGGGTGGGGGAGCTCTGGCGCAGGTCCACCACCACGTCGAAGACCTCCCCCAGGGTGCAGCGCACGAGCTTCCCCTGGGGATGGGGCTGCCGCTGGAAATGGAGACCCCGCAGCACCCCCTGAATCGAACGGGAGTGGTTGTCCTGGACGAAGTCGGGGGCGTGGGCCTCCTCACACCCAAGCACCTCGGCGAAACGGCGCCGGTTCCAGCTCTCGCTGAACCAGCCCCGGTCGTCGGCATACACCGCCGGCGTGAGCAGCAGGGGACCCTCGATGGCCAGGAACTGCACGTTCATCGTTGGGGCTCCAGGGCCAGGTGGTCGCTGGCGGCTTCCTGCAGCAGCCGCAGCAGGTAGTCGCCGTACCCGGACTTCTTCAGGGGCAGGGCCAGCCGCTCCAGCTGGTCGTCCTCGATCCAGCCCAGCCGCCAGGCCACCTCCTCCGGGCAGCCCACCTTCAGGCCCTGGCGCTTCTCCAGGGTGAGGATGTAGCTGGCGGCCTCGTGCAGGGAATCGGGGGTGCCGGTGTCCAGCCAGGCCATGCCGCGGCCCATCAGTTCCACCCGCAGCAGGCCGTCATCGAGATAGAGCTGGTTGAGATCGGTGATCTCGAGTTCCCCCCGGGGGGAGGGCCGCACCTGGCGGGCCCGCTCCACCACGGTGTGGTCGTAGAAGTACAGCCCCGTGACGGCATAGCGGCTGCGTGGCGCCGCCGGCTTCTCCTCGATGCTCAGCACCCGGCCGTCCTCGCTGAACTCCACGACCCCGTAACGCTCGGGATCGCGCACCGGGTAGGCGAACACCGTGGCACCGGGCCGTTCGCCGTTGGCCCCCTGCAGCTGGGGGATCAGGTCGTGGCCATGGAACAGGTTGTCGCCCAGCACCAGGGCCGCCGGGGCCCCATCGAGGAAATCGGCCCCGATCAGGAACGCCTGGGCCAGCCCGTCGGGGCTGGGCTGCACCGCGTAGCGGATCGTCATGCCCCAGCCGGAACCGTCGCCCAGCAGCCGCTCGAAGCAGGGCCGGTCGGTGGGGGTGGTGATGATCAGCACCTCGCGGATCCCCGCCAGCATCAGGGTGCTGAGCGGGTAGTAGATCATCGGCTTGTCGTACACCGGCACCAGCTGCTTGCTGACAGCGGTGGTGAGGGGCGCCAGCCGGGTGCCGCTGCCACCCGCGAGGATGATGCCGCGTCGGTTCATGACTGCGGCGGCAACGAGCCCATCAGGCTGCCCATCTCCAGGGCCTGTAGGCCGTAGCTCCAGCCCAGGTTGCTCTTGATGCCGGCCCGCTCCAGAGCCTGCTGCAGGGTGTCAGTGGTGAGCACCCCGAAGATCACCGGAACGCCCGTCTCGCGAGCGACGGCGGCCACCCCCTTGCTCACCTCGGCGACCACCACGTCGAAGTGGGGTGTGTCGCCGCGGATCACCGCCCCCAGGGTGATCACCACCTGGTAGCGGCCGCTGGCCGCCAGCCGCTGGGCCACCAGGGGGATCTCGAAGCTGCCCGGCACCCAGGCCACGTCGAGCTGGGCGCTCTCAGGGGTGACGTCAATGCCGTGGCGGGAGAGGGAATCCAGGCAGCCGCTGAGCAGCTTGCCGGTCACCAGATCGTTGAACCGGGCCACCACCAACGCGATGCGCAGACCCGCGACATCGGTGAAGCGACCTTCGAAAACCGTCAAGGGGTCAGACCACGAACAAGCTCATACCCCAGTTGAGCAGCACCAGGGCCACCCAGACCAGCCCCCCGAGCAGGATCAGTCGGTTGGAGCGGCCGCTGTCCTCGCTGCTGGCGTACAGCACAGGCACCGCCACGATCAGCGCGAAGGACATCACCACCAGGGCCAGCACCGTCAGGGTGTTGAGGATCTGCATGGGAGGAAGTGCAGGCTCAGACTGGGCTGGACCCATCTTCCCATGGGGGATTGAGGCCAAGGCGAGGCCCCTTACGATCAGCAGGCCCCGGTGGACGGTCCGATGGCCAGGGAAGTCCAGCAGCAGCTGACGCTCGCGGACGACCCGGGCCTGCAGGGGGACCTGTTCGGGGACGAGGTCTCCGGGGTCGCCGTCGAACCGGCGGCGCCGGAAGGCCCTGAAGGCAGCGCCCTGGACGAGCAGGCGCTGCTGGCCGACGCCAGCGCCCGGCCCCGGCGGCGCCGGCCCAGTGGCAAGAACGGGCTGGAGGGCGACCCGGCCTCCAGGCCGCCGGCCGAATCGGTGGCGGAGGCGCCCATTGGTCCCGGGGAGAGCAGCGAGGACGACCTGCCCCGCTGGCACCACCATTCCCTGGTGGATCCGGCTGCCCTCACCCCGGTGCTGCGCCACTACGTGGAGCTCAAGGCGGCCCATCCCGACCGGGTGCTGCTGTATCGCCTGGGCGACTTCTTCGAGTTCTTCTTTGAGGACGCGATCCTGCTCTCGCGCCTGCTGGAGCTCACCCTCACCGGCAAGGACGCCGGCAAGGCCCTGGGACGGGTGCCGATGGCCGGCATCCCCCACCACGCCGCCGAGCGCTACTGCGCCGACCTGGTGCGCCGCGGCCTGAGCGTGGCCCTCTGCGACCAGCTGGAGGCCACCCCCGCCAAGGGGGCCCTGCTGCGCCGGGGCATCACCCGGGTGCTGACGCCCGGCACCGTGCTGGAGGAGGGCATGCTGGCCGCCCGCCGCAACAACTGGCTCTGCGCCGTGGTGCTCGAAGGGGACGGCAGCCACGCGGGCCGCTGGGGGCTGGCCGTCGCCGATGTGAGCACCGGCGAGTTCCGGCTGACCGAACGCGGCGGCAGCGGCGCCCTGCACCAGGAGCTGCTGCAGCTGGAGCCCGCCGAGGTGGTGTGGCCGGGCCACGCGGAGCCGCCCCCCTGGTGCCCCGAGGGCCTGCGGCTCACCCCCCTGGCCCGCACCCCCTTCGAGGCACCGGAGGCAGGCGCCCTGCTGCGCCGCCGCTTCCGCCTGGCCAGCCTCGACGGCCTGGGGCTGGGGGAGGCCCCTCTGGCGCTGCGGGCCGCCGGGGGCCTGCTGGCCTACCTGGACACCACCCAGGCCGAACCTGCGGCGATCCCGCTGGAGATGCCGAAGCTCTGGCACGCGGGCGACCAGCTGGTGCTCGACGCCCAGACCCGCCGCAACCTGGAACTCACCCGCACCCAGCTGGGCGGCTCCCTGCAGGGCTCCCTGCTGTGGGCCCTCGACCGCACCGCCACCGCCATGGGCGGCCGCTGCCTGCGGCGCTGGATCGAGGCGCCCCTGGTGGAGCGCGCGGCGATCCTGGAGCGGCAGGAGGCCGTGAGCGAGCTGGTGGCCCGGCGGCCCCTGCGGCTGGGCCTGCGCCGGCTGCTGCGACCCATGGGCGACCTGGAGCGGCTGGCGGGCCGGGCCGGCGCCGGCAGCGCCTCGGCCCGCGACCTGGTGGCCCTGGCCGACGGCCTTGAGCGGCTGCCCCGGCTGGCGGCTCTGGTGGCCCCCTGCCACAGCGCTCCACTGGTGGCCCTCAAGGGTCCCTGGCCCGAGCTGGCCGCCCTGGCGGAAACGGTGCGCCACCAGCTGGTGGAGACGCCGCCCCTGTCCCTGAGCGAGGGGGGGCTGCTGCACGACGGGGTCGACCCGGTGCTGGACGGGCTGCGCAACCAGCTCGACGACCAGGAGCAGTGGCTGGCCCGCCAGGAGGCGATCGAGCGGCGGGCCAGCGGCAACCCCAACCTGCGCCTGCAGTACCACCGCACCTTCGGCTATTTCCTGGCCGTGAGCCGGGCCCGGGCCGCCGCCGTGCCGGACCACTGGATCCGGCGCCAGACCCTGGCCAACGAGGAACGCTTCGTCACCCCCGAACTCAAGGGCCGCGAAGGGCGCATCCTGCAGCTGCGGGCCCGGGCCTGCCAGCGGGAATACGACCTGTTCTGCAGCCTGCGACACACGGTGGGGGAAGCGGCCGGGGCGATCCGGGCCGCCGCCCGACGGGTGGCGGAACTGGATGCCCTGGCCTCCCTGGCGGAGGTGGCGGCCACCGGCGGCTACTGCCGGCCCGAGCTGGGCGAAGGGCGGGAGCTGGTGATCGAGGCCGGGCGCCATCCGGTGGTGGAGCAACTGCTGGTGGAGGCGAGCTTCACCGCCAACGATCTGCACCTGGCGGCTCCCGGCCCGGACGGGGAACCGGCACCGGACCTGCTCGTGCTCACCGGGCCCAATGCCAGCGGCAAGAGCTGCTATCTGCGCCAGAGCGGCCTGCTGCAGCTGATGGCCCAGATCGGCAGCTGGATTCCGGCCCGTTCGGCCCGCCTGGGCATCGCCGACCGCATCTTCACGCGGGTGGGGGCAGTGGACGACCTGGCCAGCGGCCAGTCCACCTTCATGGTGGAGATGGCCGAAACCGCGAACATCCTCCACCACGCAACCCCCCGCTCCCTGGTGCTGCTCGACGAGATCGGCCGCGGCACGGCCACCTTCGACGGCCTCTCAATCGCCTGGGCCGTGGCGGAGCACCTGGCCGACGGCATCGGCGCCCGCACCATCTTCGCCACCCATTACCACGAGCTCAACGAACTGGCCGAGCTGCTGCCCAACGTGGGCAACGCCCAGGTGCTGGTGGAGGAGACCGGCGACGACCTGGTGTTCCTGCACCGGGTCTGCCGGGGCGGCGCCAGCCGCAGCTATGGCATCGAGGCGGCCCGGCTGGCGGGGGTGCCGGCCTCGGTGGTGCTGCGGGCCCGCCAGGTGCTGGGCCGCATCGAGGCCAACAGCCATGTGGCGGTGGGCCTTCAGGGAGGGGCGAGGGCGGCCTGATCCAGCCAGGCCCGGCGCAGCAGGGCGTTGGCCGCCGCAGCCACCAGGCCGGCGCCCCCCTTGCTCCCCTCCAGCCGGATCTGCATCAGGGGGCTGGCAGCCAGATGGCGCTTGCTCTCGGCCACCCCCACAAAGCCCACGGGCATGCCGATCACCAGCGCCGGTGGGGTGATGGCTCCGGCCGCGCTCAGCTGCAGCAGCCGCTCCAGGGCGGTGGGGGCGCTGCCCACCAGCACCACCGCCCCCGGGTGTTCCGCCAGGGCCCGGGCCATGCCCGCCGCCGCCCGGGTGCCGCCGGGGGGGGCGACGGACGGGGCCAGGCTGAGCACCGAATGGACCGGATTGGCGAAGGTGCGCCCGGCCATCGGGGCCACGGCGGCCGCCGCCATGGCCGTGTCGGTGAGGATCGGCGCCCCGGCCGCCAGGGCCGCCATACCCGCGGCGCAGGCGCCGGGGCCCAGGCGCAGATCGGCGGCGATGGCCAGGTCGCCGCTGCTGTGCACCAGCCGCTCCAGCAGCTCCTGCTCCACCCCCACCAGACCTGTGGGCCCCAGCCAGCCGCGGATGCGCCCCACGCTTTCGCGGAAAATCGGGTGGTCAAGGGAGGAATCGAAGCCGTCCATCGCCCGCGGCGCGTCCAGAGCTGGCCCTTCCCCGGCCCGGCCTGCGGGCCCGCCGAGGAGCGCGTGGAGGCTAGACGATGGTCCGACGGCCCCTGCTGGGCTGGACGGATGGACTGGTCGGATGGACTGGACTGAGTGGGCAAGGGGCGGTGGTCAAGGGGGCGGTGGGCGCAGGCGGGTGGCGTAAGGGTGGCTGGCGGCAGATAACTGGTGGCCGGTGGCTGGTGGCAGGCGGCAGGTGGCAGGTGGCAGGTGGCAGGACGATCGCCGGCGGCAGCCCTCTGGCAGCCAGAAACCGGATCTGTACATTGTGTACAGACTCCTGTTCAGCGCCGCTAGCCATGGAAACCCTCGGCGTCCTCGAAGCGCGGCGGCGCTTCCCCGAACTGCTCGACCGGGCCCGCGGGGGCGAGGAGACCCTGATCTCCCGCCACGGCCACCCGGTGGCCGCCCTGGTTCCCCTCTCCCGGCGCCACCGCCCCCAGCGGCAGGCCCTGCTCTCCCTCAAGGGCTCAGGGCGGGCCTGCTGGCCAGAGGTGCCCGTGCAGCGGGCCGGCAGGGCCGGGCTGGTGCAGTCCCTCGGGAGCGGCGCCACCCTGACCCTCGGTGCAGCCGTGGCGATCGACGCCACGGTGCTGATCGCTTACTTGCGCGGCGAAGCCTCCCGCCGCCACGAGGAACCCCTGATTGAGGCGATTGCAGCCGGCCAGTGGCGGGGTGTGCTGAGCATGCACACCCTGATGACGCTCGTTCAGGGGCCGCTCCGGCAGGGGGACGGGGCCCTGGCGGCCCGCTATGAGGCCGTGTTCAGCGATCCGGCGGCCTGGACCCTGGTGAGCCTCACTCCCCAGGTGGCCCTGGCGGCGGCCCGGCTGCACGGACCTGACCCGGCGTCGGCCCTGGAGTCCGCTACGGCCCTGGAGCTGGCCGCAGCCCTGCAGGGGGGCGCCACGGCGATGATCAGCCGGGACCCGCGCCTGCTGGCCGCCCTGCCCCTGCCGGCGCACCCGCTGCACCCACCCCTGTCCTGATGCCCATCCACCTCTACTGGGGCGACGACGAAGCGGCCCGCAACCGGGCCCTGGCCACCCGGATCGAGGCCCTGGTGGATCCGGCCTGGGCCTCGATCAACCTCAGCCGCCTGGATGGCAGCGACCCGGCCCAGGCGGTCCGGGCCCTGGAGGAGGCCCGCACGGCTCCCTTCGGCGCCGGCGCCCGCGTGGTGGTGCTGCAGCGCAGCCCCTTCTGCCAGGCCTGCCCCGCCGAGCTGGCCGCCCAGCTGGAGGCCTCCCTCGAGCTGATCCCCGCCGACGGCCACCTGTTCCTGATCAGCGACGGCAAACCCGATGCCCGCCTGCGCAGCACCAAGCGGCTGCGGGCCATTGCGGAGGAACACAGCTTTCCCCTGCCCGCCATCTGGGACGGGGCGGGCCAGATCGAGCGCGTGGAGGCCGCCGCCCGGGAGCGGGGGCTGACCCTGGCGCCGGCGGCGGCCGAGGCCCTGGCGGAAGCGATCGGCAGCGACGGGATGCGGCTGGCCAGCGAGCTGGAGAAGCTGGCCCTCCATGCCGGCCCCGGCGGCGGAGCGATCACCGCCGAGGCGGTGGCCGCCCTGATCGGCGGCCAGGTCACCAGCAGCCTGGCGGTGGGCGAGGCCCTGCTGGCCCAGCGTCCGGCCGAGGCCATCGCCCTGGTGGACGCCCTGCTGGCCGCCAACGAGCCGGCCCTGCGGATCGTGGCGGCCCTGGCCAGCCAGATCCGGGGCTGGCTGTGGGTGAGCCTGCTGGAGCGCAGCGGCGAACAGGACGTGGCCGTGATCGCCAAGGCGGCGGGGATCGGCAATCCCAAGCGGATCTATGTGATGCGCAAGCAGATCCGCGGCCGCTCCCCGGACCAGCTCCTGGCCCTGCTGCGGCGCCTGCTGGACGTGGAGGCCGCCCTCAAGCGCGGGGCAGCGCCCGGCGAGGCCTTCCGGGACGGCTTCCTGCTGGCCGCCCTGGCCCGGGGCGGCACCGCCACCCGTCGATAATCGGGCCCGACGCGCCGGCGACGAGGGAATGGCCCTGCTGATTCAGAAGTTCGGGGGAACCTCGGTGGCCGACACCGAGAGGATCCGGGCGGTGGCCCGCCGCATCGCCGCCAGTCGGGAGGAGGGCCACGAACTGGTGGTGGTGGTGTCGGCCATGGGGCACACCACCGACCAGCTCACGGCCATGGCCGCCAGCCTCTGCAGCGATCCCCCCCGCCGGGAGATGGACATGCTGCTGGCCACCGGCGAGCAGGTGTCGATCGCCCTGCTGTCGATGGCCCTCCATACCGAAGGGGTTCCCGCCGTGTCGATGACCGGCACCCAGGCGGGCATCATCACCGAATCGGCCTACGGCCGGGCCCGGATCCTGGAGGTGCGGACCGAGCGGTTGCGCCGTCTTCTCGAGGACGGCTACGTCGTCGTCGTCGCCGGTTTCCAGGGCACCAGCAGTGGCCAGGCCGGCACCCCGGAGATCACCACCCTGGGGCGGGGCGGCTCCGACACCTCCGCCGTGGCCCTGGCGGCCGCCCTCGGCGCCGACGGCTGCGAGATCTACACCGACGTGCCCGGGGTCCTGACCACCGATCCCCGCAAGGTGAGCGACGCCCAGCTGATGGCGAGCGTCAGCTGCGACGAGATGCTGGAACTGGCCAGCCTCGGCGCCGCGGTGCTCCACCCCCGGGCCGTGGAGATCGCCCGCAACTACGGCGTGCCGCTCACGGTGCGCTCCAGCTGGAGCCAGGCCCCCGGCACCCTGCTCACCAGTGGTCCGGCCCGCCCGATCGGCAACGAAGGTCTGGAACTGGGCCGACCCGTGGATGGGGCGGAACTGGAGCAGGACCAGGCGGTCCTGGCCCTCTCCCACGTGCCCGACCGGCCGGGGGTGGCCGCCATCCTGTTCGAGGCCCTCGGCGCCGCCGGACTGAACGTGGATCTGATCGTGCAGGCCATCCACGAGGGAGCCAGCAACGACATCGCCTTCACCCTGGCGGCCACGGAGATGGACATCGCTCGGCGGGTGTGCCGCGAGGTGCTCGCCGCCATGGGGGCGGAGGCGGCCCAGCTCACTGCGGAGGCGGGCATGGCCAAGCTGAGCATCGCCGGGGCCGGCATCCTGGGCCGCCCCGGCGTGGCCGCCCGCCTGTTTGACACCATGGCGCGCCTGGGCATCAACCTGCGCCTGATCGCCACCAGCGAGGTGAAGGTGAGCTGCGTGGTGGACGGCTCCCAGGGAGCCAAGGCCCTGCGGGCCGCCGGGGAGGCCTTCGAGCTCTCCGATGAGCAGCTGCGCCACGATCCACAGCCCTGCCACGCGGGCGATCCAGCGGTGCGGGGCGTCGCCCTCGACCTGGACCAGGTGCAGGTGTCGGTGCGGCGGGTGCCTGACCGGCCCGGCGCCGCCGCGGCCATCTGCCGGGCCCTGGCGGACGCCGGCATCAGCCTCGACGCCATCGTCCAGTCGGAGCGCACCCACGGCGGTCCCGACGACCGCCGCCGTGACATGAGCTTCACCCTGCGGCGCGACGACCGTCCGGGGGCGGAGCGGGCCCTGGCGCCCGTGCTGCGGCACTGGGAGGGCGCCTGTTTCGAGGAGGGCGCGGCCATCGCCAGGGTGAGCGCCGTGGGCGCCGGCATGGCCTGCACCGCCGGCACGGCAGCCCGCATGTTCCGCTCCCTGGCCGATGCGGGCATCAACATCGCCCTGATCGCCACCAGCGAGATCCGCACCAGCTGTGTGGTGGCTGAGGCTGACGGGATTCCCGCCCTGCAGGCGGTGCACCGGGCCTTCGGCCTGGGTGGCACGGCGCGCCACGCGGCCCAGGGCACGGAAGCCCCGGTCTGAGCGGCCCCTCTCGCCAGGGCAGGACGGGAGCGATCCCGCTCCCTAGGCTGGGCTGAGCGCCGGGGTCGCGGCATGTTGGTTCGGTTCTGGGGCACCCGGGGGTCGATCGCCAAACCCGGCCGGGACACCTTCCGCTTCGGCGGCAACACCTCCTGTGTGGAGGTCCGCTCCGACGGCGGCACCCTGCTGGTCATCGACTGCGGCACCGGAGCCCATGGTCTGGGCCAGGCCCTGATGCGGGAGCGCCCTGAGGGCATGGAAGGGTCCCTGCTGATCAGCCACACCCACTGGGACCACATCCAGGGCTTTCCCTTCTTCGCCCCCTTCTTCGCCCCCGGCCACTCCTGGGACGTCTTCGGACCCAGCGGCCTCTCGGGGAGCATCCGCGGCGTGCTCTCCGGCCAGATGCAGCACACCTACTTCCCGGTCACCCTCGACCAGTTTGCGGCCACAGTCCAATACCACGACCTGCTCGAAGGCACCTTCCGCATCAGGGAGGTGACGATCACGACCCACTACCTCAACCATCCCGCCCTGACCCTGGCCTACCGGCTCCAGGCCGACGGAGCCACGGTCGTCTACTGCTGCGACCACGAACCCCATGCAGCCGAGCTGGCCAGCGGCATCGGGCCCGTGGCCGGCCAGGACCGGCGCTATGCGGAGTTCATCGAAGGCGCCGATCTGGTCATCCACGACGCCCAGTACACCGCCACAGACTTTCCGGCCAAGCTCGGCTGGGGCCACAGTTCGGTCGAATACGCCGTGCGCATCTGCGAGGAAGCGGGGGTGGCCCGGCTGGTGCTCACCCACCATGACCCGCTGCGCAACGACGCGGCCATCGACCTCATCCTGGCGGGCGTGCGCGCCGACCTGCGGGACCGGGGCTCCCCCCTCGAGGTGATGGCCGCCTCGGAGGGGCTGACCGTGAGGGTCTGCGGTGCACAGGCCGCCGAAGGCCGCAGCACCGACACGGAGGCCGGCTCCGCCCGTGCGGCCCTCACGAACGATCACGCCGCCCTTCCGGTGCTGGTGCGGGTGGCGGATCATGATCTGGAGGCCGCTCTCACCACGGCTCTGCGCCTGGAGGGCCTGCCCTGCGCGGTGGCCGACAGCGAAGCCGCGCTCACGGACCTGCTCGCGCGCGGGGGCGCCTCCCTGCTGCTGCTGGAGCAGGCTCCCCCCGGGTGCGACGGGACCCAGCTCGCCCGTCGCCTGCGGGAGGGCGCCGGTGCGGCCGCGGCCGGCATTCCCATCCTGATGCTGGCGCGGCAGGAGAGGCTGGCCCGGAGAGAGGATCCCCTGGTGGGGGAGTGGCTGGTGCTGCCCGCCTCGGAGAGCTACCTGCGCGCCAGGATCCGGGCCTGGGCCCTGCGCAGCGCCTGCCGCTGGGAGCGGGCCCGGCCGCCGGAGGATGAGGAACGACGGTTGCAGCGGCTGCGGCGACTGGGCCTGCTGGATACGGAACGGGAGGAACGCTTCGACCGTCTGACCCGCATCGCCGCTGCCGCCTTCGACGTGCCGATCGTGCTGATCAGCCTGATCGACGCGGAACGGCAGTGGTTCAAATCGTGTCAGGGCCTGGCCCGCCGCGAGACCTCCCGTGATCTGGCCTTCTGCTCCCATGCCGTGCGCCGCAAGGCCGACCTGGTGGTGGCGGACACCTGGCTCGACGACCGCTTCGCCGACAACCCCCTGGTGCTCGGCGAACCCCGGATCCGGTTCTACGCCGGCGCACCGCTGATCCTCGACGACGGCACCTGCCTGGGCACCCTCTGCCTGATCGACACCCGTCCGCGCCAGCTCAGTGCCGAAGAGCTCACCCTGCTGCACGATCTGCGCGATCTGGTGCTGCTGGAGATCAGCCGCCGGCCCGCTGAGCCGGAGCGGCAGGCCCTGGCCATAAAGGGCTGAAACCGGAGTGTGTCGTCCATGCCCCTGTACCTACGCACGATCCTGAGCTGCCTGGCCCTGACCGCCCTGGTCCCTCTCCTTGGCGGCTGCCGGGACGCCGCAGGGCCCTCCCCGGGCAGCACGCTGCCGGTCCAGGTGGCCCCTTCCACCCCGGCGGTGAGGGTGCGTGCCGTGCCGGTGGTGCAGGGGCTGGAGCACCCCTGGTCAGTGGCCTGGTTGCCGGGGGGCGACCTGCTGATCACGGAACGGCCGGGAAGGCTTCGCCTGGTGCGCAGCGGTGTGCTGGAGGCGCAGCCGATCCCGGGGGTGCCGGAGGTGTTCGCCGTGGGCCAGGGAGGGCTGCTGGATGTGGCTCCCCATCCCGATTTCGCCAGCAACAGGCTCCTCTACCTCACCTACTCCGCCGGCAGCGGTACCGCCAATCACACACGGCTGGCCCGGGCCCGCTTCGAGGGACGGACCCTGTCGGACCTGAAGGTGCTCTACGCGGTTCCCCAGCTGAAGGGGGGCGCCCAGCACTTCGGCTCCCGGCTGCTGTGGCTGCCTGACACCACCCTGCTGATGGCCATCGGCGATGGCGGCAACCCCCCGATCCGGCTGGGGGGCGAACTGATCCGCAACCAGGCCCAGAATCCGGCCAGCGCCTTCGGCAAGATCCTGCGCTTCAACGCCGACGGCACCCCCGCCGCGGACGGCCCCTTCGCCGCCACCCCCGGTGCCCTGCCCGGACTGTGGAGCCTCGGCCACCGCAACATCCAGGGCCTGGCGCTGGACCCGCTCCATCTCCGGGTGTGGGCAAGCGAACACGGCGCCCGGGGCGGCGACGAGCTCAACCGCATCGAAGAGGGGGAGAACTACGGCTGGCCGAAGGTGACCCACAGCCGCGAATACTTCGGTCCCGCCATTGCCGAAGCCACCAGCGCGCCGGGTCTGCGGGATCCGGAGGTGGTCTGGACCCCAGCCATCGCTCCCTCCGGACTGACGCTGTACACCGGCGATCGCTACCCCGGCTGGCGGGGCGACCTCTTCGCCGGAGGGCTGGTGTCGCGGCAGGTGCACCGCCTCGTGCTGGATCAGCAGGGAGCCGTGCGGGACCAGCAGACGATCCCCATCGGTGCCCGGGTGCGGGACGTGCGCCAGGGTCCGGATGGTTTTCTCTATGTGCTCACCGATGGGGCTGGCGATGGTGCACTCCTGCGCCTTGAGCCCCTGCCGGAGGGAACCGCCCCCTCTAACGCCTCCCCGTGAGGAGGATCTGCTGCAGTGAGGCCCTGGCTGGGGTGGCACCTGATGGCTATTCGCTATCGGCGTGACAGCGCTCATTAACCTGACCCAGCGACGTCAGCCCGTGATCCTGATCGTGCAGCGGCGGTTTCGATGATCCAACCCGAGGAGATCGCGGAGGGCCTGGCTCGAGGGGAGTTCTTTCTGGAATACCTGCCGATCCTTTCCCTCGATGACCTGCGCTGCATCGGTGCGGAGGCGCTGATTCGCTGGCGGCGACCGTCCGGCCTGGTCAACCCCGCCGATTTCATTCCGTTGATCGAGAACACGCCCGCCTCCGGGGTGCTCACCTACTGGGTGATCGAGACAGCGGCAGAGGAACTGAGGGCCTGGCTGCTGGCTCACCGTGAGTGTCATCTCGCCATCAATGTGCCTCCGGAGATCCCCGGGCGGGGCGGGCTCTACTACGCGGCGGTGAAGGCCGGGCTCCTGGACCTGGCGAGCCAGATCATCCTGGAGCTCACCGAGCGGGGGCTGCCGGATGGCCTGGCTCTGCAGGGACTCGCCGGAGCCATGCAGCTGGGCACCAGGGTCGCCCTCGACGACGTGACCCTCAGGGGGGGCGCCAATCTGGCCGTGCTCAGCCGCTGCCCGTTCGACACCATCAAGCTGGACCGGAGCCTGATCGCCCAGATCACACCGGATGAGCCGCGGCCGGAGTGGCTCGAAGGGATTGCCGCTCTGATCTGGTCGTCCCAGCTCACGGTGATCGCCGAAGGTGTCGAGACGGCGCACCAGCTGCAGGTTCTGTTCGATGCCGGCGTCCAGGCGGGCCAGGGGTTCCATTTCTCCCGCCCCGTGGCCGCCGCCGGACTGATCGCCTTTCACCGCCAGGCCAACGGGCTGAACAACGCCGAAGAGCCCCTGGCCAGCGGCTGAGCGGCTGGCCGGAGAAACGGTCGGCTTCGATCAAGAACGGCCATCCGGGGCTGCCATGGCCCGCGGGCATTATTAGCAATGGAATCCTTTCCCCAACGAAACCGATGGCCCGAAGCGGTAAAGCGTCCTTTCTGAGCGACTTCAAGGCGTTCATCAACAAGGGCAACGTGGTCGATCTGGCGGTGGCCGTGATCATCGGCGGCGCCTTCGGGAAAGTGGTTGATGCGGTCGTCAGCCTGGTGATGACGACGGCGCTGGAGCCGGCCCTGAAGGCGGCGAACGTGGATTCGATCAACGCCTGGCCCGCCGGTGCCGTGATCGTGGCCCTGATCAACTTCCTGGTGATCGCCTTCGTGGTGTTCCTGATCGTGCGGGCGATCGAATCGATGAAGCGCCAGGAGGAAGCCAAGGCCGCCGATGCGGGCCCCGATCCCCAGGCCGAACTGGCGGCCGCGGCCAACCGGCTGGCCGAGGCCCTCGACAAGCGCGGGCTGTAGAACTCAGGGCCTGCCCACCAGCTTCTGGCGCAGGGTCTTGATGCGATCGCGCAGGTTGGCGGCCTCCTCGAACTCCAGGCTCTTCGCCGCCGCCTTCATCTTCTCCTCCAGCTGGGTGATCAGCTCGGGCAGGGCATCGAGGGACACCTCGTTGTGCTCGGCCTGGTCGACCGCCACCTCCAGCTGGTCGTCAGTGAGCCGGCGCGAGAGCTCGAGGAAGGTGAGGATCGAGTTGCCCGCCCGCTTGCCGGCTGGGGTGGGGGTGATGCCGTGGCGTTCGTTGTAGGCATGCTGGATCACCCGACGACGTTCGGTCTCGGAGATCGCCCTGGCCATGGAGTCGGTGAGGTTGTCGGCATAGAGGAGCGCCACCCCGTCGATGTGGCGTGCCGCCCGGCCGATGGTCTGGATGAGGGAGCGTTCCGCCCGCAGGAAGCCCTCCTTATCGGCATCGAGAATCGCCACAAGCGACACCTCGGGCAGGTCGAGGCCCTCCCGCAGCAGGTTGACCCCAACAAGCACGTCGTAGACGCCGTTGCGCAGATCCTGGAGAATCTCGATCCGTTCGATCGAATGGATCTCTGAGTGCAGGTAGCGCACCCGCACCCCGTTCTCGGCCAGATAGTCACTGAGGTCCTCCGCCATGCGCTTGGTGAGGGTGGTGACCAGCACCCGCTCCTGGCGATCGGCCCGCACACGGATTTCGCCGAGCAGATCGTCGACCTGACCCTCGGAGGGGCGCACCTCCACGATCGGATCGAGCACGCCGGTGGGGCGGATCACCTGCTCCACCACCTGGCCCTGGCTCTGGGCCAGCTCCCAGGCGCCCGGGGTCGCCGAGACGAAGATGGTCTGACGCGCCTTGGTCCAGAACTCGTCTCCCTTGAGAGGCCGGTTATCGGCGGCGCTGGGCAGACGGAAGCCGTGCTCGATCAGCACCTGCTTGCGGCTCTGATCGCCGTTGTACATGGCCTGCAGCTGGGAGCAGGTGACGTGGCTCTCATCCACCACCAGCAGCCAGTCGTCAGGGAAGTAGTCAATCAGGCATTCAGGCGGGGTGCCGGCCTCCCGGCCCGCCAGGTGGCGGGCGTAGTTCTCGACCCCGTTGCAGTAGCCCACCTGCTCCAGCATCTCCAGGTCGTAGGTGGTGCGCTGCTCCAGGCGCTGGGCCTCCAGCAGGCGACCCTGGCCGTTGAGCACGTCGAGCCGTTCCCGCATTTCGGCCCGGATCGCCTGAATCGCCCCCTGCAGCCGCTCCTTGGGGGTCACGAAGTGCTTGGCCGGGTAGATGTTGATGGTCTCCATGCTCTGGAGAATCTCACCGGTGGTGGGGTCGACATAGCGGATCGCCTCCACCTCGTCGCCGAACAGCTCGATCCGCACCAGCCGGTCCTCATAGGCCGGACCGATCTCCAGGACATCGCCCCGCACCCGGAACCGGCCCCGGCTGATCTCGATGTCGTTGCGGGAGTACTGGTTGTTGACCAGGTCCCGCAGGGAGCCGCGCAGGTCGAGCTTCTCTCCCACCTCGAACTTGACGGCGGCCTTGAGGTATTCCGAAGGGATGCCCAGGCCGTAGATGCAGCTGATCGAGGCCACCACGATCACGTCCCGGCGCTCGAACAGCGAACGGGTGGCCGAGTGCCGCAGCATGTCGATCTCCTCGTTGATCGAGGCGGTCTTGGCGATGTAGGTGTCCGAGACCGGCACATAGGCCTCGGGCTGGTAGTAGTCGTAATAAGAGATGAAATATTCGACGGCGTTGTGGGGAAAGAACTCCCGCAGCTCGTTGCAGAGCTGGGCCGCCAGGGTCTTGTTGTGGGCCAGCACCAGGGTGGGGCGGCCCGTCTGGGCGATGACGTTGGCGATCGAGAAGGTCTTGCCCGTGCCGGTGGCGCCAAGGAGGGTCTGGAAGCGCTCCCCGCCCTTGACGCCTTTCACCATCGCTTCGATGGCGGTGGGCTGGTCACCCTTGGGTTCGTAGGGGGCGTGAAGCTGGAAAGGCATCCGACCATTCTGGCGCCGAAGCCGGGGCAGCGTCCTGGCGGAGCGAGCCGCTCAGCCCAGGCCTGCCGCCGCCCCCATGGCGCGGGTGAGCGGGATTTCAAGGCCGATGAAGCGCAGCACGACACTGCTCAAGATGCTGTAGGCGAGACCCCCGAGGATGGCGCTGACCAGCCCGTTCTGCAGGCGGAAGCCATCAATGAGCCAGGCGGCAAGGCCGAACAGGACGATGGTGATCAGCCAGTTGAACAGGAACGACACCGGGCTGATCAGCCCGCCCAGGGAGCTCACGAACCAGACGGGGCCGAGCAGGAGCTTGAGTGGAACGATCAGCAGGGTGCCCAGCAGACCGATGACGATGGCCGACAGCAGGGCGACGGGGAAACTCGCCATCTGCATCCCCACGGGCAGCTTGGCCACCAGCAGCAGGATCAGGGCCCGGACGGGCCATTGCAACAGCCAGGCGAACGAGCCCATGGGGAAGGATGCGGCAGCAGCACCACCCTACTGAGGTCGATCGCCATGAACCATCGCAATCCGCGGCATCGCTTCCCGCAGGGCACGGACCACCGCCACCATGGCGAGCTCGTCATCGAGCCGATTGACCGCGGAGCCGACGCCCACCCCGGCGGCACCGGCGGCGAGGGCCATGGGCAGCGTGACGGCCGACAGGCCAGAAGCACAGAGCACGGGCACCGCCACCGCCCGGCTGATGGCATGGGCAGCCGCAAGGGTGGGCGCTGCCTTCTCGATCAGGCCCAGGGCACCGGCACTGAAGGGCCGGGCGCTGGTGCCGCCTTCGGTCTGGATCAGGTCGGCGCCGTCGGCCACCAGATCCACGGCCAGCCGCTCCTGGCCATCGAGGGGAAGGGTATAGGGCACGGTGACCGACAGCACCGTTTCCGGCAGCAGCTCCCGGGTGCGGCGGGTGAGCTCCCTCACCTCGGCGGCCCCGAAGACCCGGCCCCGGGGGTAGAAGCTGTCGTAATTGCCGATCTCCACCATGGCCGCGCCGGCGGCCACCGCCGCCGGGAACAGGGCGGGATCCACCGCCGAAACGCAGATGGCCAGGCCCGGCGCCGTCGCCGCCACCAGGCGCACCAGGGACGGATCACAGGCGATGTCGACCAGATCGGCGGCGCCGGCGGCCGCGGCCTTTGCCACCCGCGCCACGCAGGCCGGATCGAAAGTGTCGAGGCCTGCGATGACCTTCAGCAGCCGCCGCTGGCCGATGGCCTGCTGCAGGGCGGTGGGCAGGCTGGAGAGGCGGGTCATCGGCGGGCGCAGGCAATCGTGACGTGATTCTCCCATCCGGCCACGGACACCAGCGGCGTCCCTGGGGCGCCGACCAGGACCGGCTGCACCGGCACCTGCTGCGGCGGCCCTGCCTGCTGCCTGCGGGGGGCTCCCTGCTGCTGGCGGTGTCCGGGGGGCAGGATTCGATGGTCCTGACCACCCTGCTGCAGGATCTGCAGCCCCTGCATGGCTGGCGCCTGCAGCTCTGGCACGGGGATCACGGCTGGCGAGAGGAGTCGGCGCACCAGGCCGCGACGCTGGCCCTCTGGGCCCGAAGCCAGGGGCTGCCTCTGGGGCTCGATCGGGCCGAGCCGATCCCCGCCAGCGAAGCCGCTGCCCGCCGCTGGCGCTACGACCGGCTGGCCGAGGCGGCGCTCCGGCTGCGGTGCAGCCGGGTGATCACCGGTCACACGGCCAGCGACCGGGCCGAGACCGTGCTGCTCAACCTGGCCCGCGGCAGTCACCTGCGCGGCCTGGCCAGCCTCGGGGCCAGCCGGCCCCTGTCCAGGGGGGAAGGCTGCGGCCAGGGCCCCGGGGGAGGAGCCCCCCACCTGTTGCTGGTGCGGCCCCTGCTGGTCTTCGACCGGGAGGACACCGGCCGCATCTGCCGGGAACGGGACCTGCCCGTCTGGCACGACAGCAGCAACGAGGATCCCCGCTTTGCCCGCAACCGCCTGCGGGCCGAGGTGATCCCGGTGCTGGAGGCCCTGCATCCGGGCGCCAGCCGAAGGATCAGTGCCCAGGCCGAACGGCTGGAACGGCAGTCAGAAGCGGAAGCGGAGGTGCTGGAACTGGCCCTGGAGGGACTGCTGCTGGAGGGGGCCCGGGATCGGCTGCAACGGGGGCGCCTGGTCAGGCTCGCCGCGGCCAGCCAGCGCCGGCTGCTGCAGCACTGGCTGCGCGGATGGCTGGGCAGGGATCCGGGATCACGCACGCTGGAGACGCTGGTGGGCCGGCTGGCGGGCAGCGCGGATCCCGGACGTCTGGATCTGGCCGGAGGATGGCAACTGCACTGGGATCGCCGCACACTGTGGGTCCGATCCCCCGACGTGCTTCATGGCTGAGCCCGCCGCCTCCGATACCGCCCAGCGCTACGCGGTCATCGAACAGGCCTACTCCCGGGAGGACTGGGCCACGGTCCGCCGCGACGGCGAAGGGTTGCTGCGGCAACTGCGCCAGGCGGGCAACCCCCAGTTTCTGGGACTGCGGATGCGGTTGCAGCTGCTGCTGGGCCACACCCAGCTCTACGGCTTCGCCGACAAGGCCGAGGCGGCCCGGTATTACGAAGCCGTGGCCAGAGACAGCGGTGAAGCCGCCCTGGCCAAGATCGCGGAGCAGGGTCTCAAGCAGTGCGTCGAGAACGAGCCTGCCGCCCCTGTGCCCGCCCCCGAACCGCAGGTGAGCCCCCCGGAGGCCGTCGGTCAGGTGGTAGCCCCGACGAGCGCGCCGCCGTTCAGCGGTGCCGCCGGCGGATCACCGTTCGCCGCACCGGCTCCGGCTGCGGCAGCCGCTGCGCCCCCTCCGACTGCGGTCAACCAGGCAGCCCCCTGGCTGAGCGCAGCCGCAGCAGCATCCCCACAGACTCCGGCTCCGGCTGTGACACCGGTGGCCCCGACGGGGGAGGAACCTGCCGCCCCCTGGAGCCAGGAATCCCTGATCCCGGAAGTGGTCGAGGAGCCCGAACTGATCGAACTGCACCAGGCCGACCCTGCCCTGGCCGAGGAGCTGGAGCTCACCTGGAAGGAGCCGGCCCCGGGCCCCACCGTGGCCAAGGAACCACTCAAAGCGGACGACGAGGAACTGCTCAGCGGCCTGATGCTGGTGCGGATCGGCTGAGGCCCTCCGGGGGCCTCAGCCGGCGGAGGCGGCGGAGCGCCGGCGACGGGTGCGACCGGTCGGTTCCTGCTCCTCGGGGGCGGTACTGACCGGGGCAGTCACAGGAGCTGGGGCCGGCGCGGCGGAGGCGGCCGGCGCCTGGGAGGCCACCGTCACCAGCTGGCGCTGGGGCACGACGGCGGCAGCCTGACGGCCACCACCGTCCCGACCGCCATCGCGACGGCCACCGCGGGGAGCCGGACGGGTGTCGGGTTCGGCATCGGCCCGGCCCTTGTAGGCCGGCGTGCCGGCGGGGGCGGGCTGCACCAGACAGATGATCAGCGGATCCACCTGCAGTTCCCGGCGCAGGCGGCGCTGCAGGCCCAGCTCCACCTCCCGCTGCACACCCACCCAGTCGACGTCGGGGGCCTTGCCGCCCGTGTTGCGGGCCAGCTGGTTCCAGCGGTTCTCCAGCACCCAGCCGATCTCCCGTTCCGCCCAGACCGAGAGCTTGCGGGCATCGGCGGCGGTGACCACTCCACGCAGGTTCACCCGCGGCGGCGCCGCCATCACGCCGTCGGTGGTGATCACCGCCAGCAGGGTGATGACACCGTCCTCGGCCAGCTGCTGGCGCTCCTTGAGCACCCGGGCGTCGACGATGCCGTTGCGGGAGGCATCGAGCAGTTCGATGCCGGCCTTCACAGGCTCACCTTTGTTGATGGTGTCCGGGGTGAGTTCCACCACGTCGCCGTTGTCGATGATCAGAATGTGATCGGCCGGCACACCCATCGACTGGGCCGTCTTGGAATGGCAAACCAGCATGCGGTGCTCGCCGTGCACGGGCACGAAGAATTTCGGCTTGGCCAGCGCCAGCATCAGCTTGTGGTCCTCCTGGCAACCGTGGCCGGAGACGTGGATGCCCTCGCCCTTGCCGTAGACAACCTTGGCGCCCATCATCATCAGCCGGTCGATGGTGTTCACCACCGAGATGGTGTTGCCAGGGATCGGGCTGGCGGAAAAAATGATCGTGTCTGAGGACTTCACCTGAACCTGAGGGTGCTCGCCGCGGGAGATGCGACTGAGAGCAGCCAGGGGCTCGCCCTGGCTTCCGGTCATCAGCAGGAGAGTTTCACGATCGGGAAGATCACGGATCTGCTTGATGGGAACGAACAGATCATCGGGGGCACGCATGTAGCCGAGCTCCCGGGCCTTGGCGATCACGTTGAGCATGGAACGGCCCAGCAGCCCAACCTTGCGACCGTTCTTCATCGCCAGTTCGAGAATCATCGAGACACGATGAATCGAGCTGGCGAAAGTGGTGATGATCACCCGGCCTTCCGCCTGGCTGATGTGGCGATCCAGGTTTGGGAACACGGACCGTTCCGGAGGGGTGAAACCGGGGATCTCGGCGTTGGTGGAATCGCTGAACAGGCACAGGACGCCCTGCTCGCCGTAGTGAGCCAGACGCTGGATGTCGAAGGTTTCACCATCCACCGGGGTGTGGTCGAACTTGAAGTCACCGGTGAAGATGATCACGCCGACCGGCGTGGTGATGGCCAGCGTGAAGCTGTCGGCCATCGAGTGGGTGTTGCGGATGAACTCCACCTTGAAGTGCTGGCCGACGTGGACCACATCGCGGGGGCCGACCGTCTGGATGGTGGTGCGGTCGGTGACACCGGCCTCCTCCATCTTGCCCTGCAGCATCGACATGGCCAGCCTGGGGCCGTAGATGATCGGGATGTTGAAGTTCTTGAGGTGGTGGGGGATACCACCGATGTGATCCTCGTGGCCGTGGGTGACGACCATGCCGCGGATGCGCTTCTGATTCTCGCGCAGGTAGCTGGTGTCGGGCATCACCACATTGACGCCGTGCATGCCGTCGCTGGGGAAGGCCAGGCCCGCATCCACCAGCATCAGCTCATCGCCGTACTCGAAGACGCAGGTGTTCTTGCCGATCTCGTGGAGGCCGCCGAGGGGAATGACTTTCAGGCCCTGGTGGCTGGTTTTGGCACCCTGGCCGTTGCGGACGATGGGATTGGCGTTCTGACTTGTCATGAAGGGGGAAAGATGGGTGGGAAAAGGACGGTTGAAAGGGTCCGGTGGAGCTGGTCGCGGTGAAACGGAGTCGTGAAGCGGAGTCGTGAGGCGGAGGTGACTCTGGACATCAGCCTTGGCGTCAGGTGGGACGCAGGGCGGCCAGGATCGAGGAGAGGCGTTGTCGCACGGATGTGTCGGCGGAAAGCAGGGGAAGACGGGGGGCGCCCACGGGCCAGCCGCTGATCTCCAGGGCGGCTTTGACGGGGATGGGGTTGGTGGTGCAGAACAGGGCCTTGCACAGGGGCAGCAGCTGCTGGTGCTCGTCCAGAGCGGCGGCGACGTCGCCGATCAGGAAGGACTGGAGCATGGTCCGGATCCTGGGACCCACCAGGTGGCTGGCCACGCTCACCACACCCACGGCACCCACGGCCAGCATCGGCAGGGTGAGGGCGTCGTCGCCGCTGTAGATGGCCAGACGGTCGCCGCAGAGGGCCCGCAGCTGGCTGACCTCGTCGGTGCTGCCGCTGGCGGCCTTGAAGCCCACCACGTTGGGCACGTCGAGCAGCCGGGCTGTGGTGTCCGGCGCCAGGCTGCAGCCGGTACGACCAGGAATGTTGTAGAGCATCAGAGGCAGCTCCGGCGCGGCCTTGGCCACCGCCCGGAAATGGGCCTCCAGCCCGTCCTGGGGCGGCTTGTTGTAGTACGGCACCACCACCAGGGCGCCATTGGCGCCGAGGGCCGCCGCCTCATGGGTGGCCTCCACCGCTTCAGCGGTGCAGTTGCTGCCGCTGCCGGCCACCAGGCTGGCCCGGTTTCCCACCGCTCCCTTGACAGCGGCGAACAGCTCGTGCTGCTCCTGCCAGGTGAGGGTGGGGGATTCGCCGGTGGTGCCGCACAGCACCAGCCCATCGGACCCATTGGCCACCAGGTGGTCGGCCAGGCGGGCGGCCAGGTCCAGATCGATGGCCCCGTCCTGGCGGAAGGGGGTGACCATCGCGGTGAGCAGCCGTCCGAACGGGGCCTCCGGAGAGGGAGCGGTGCTCGGTGCCGGCAGAGTGGCTGTGCTCAAGCGGCACCTCCAGGAGCGGGGGCCGACGGCTCCTGAAGCAGTTCGGCGATCTGGATGGCGTTGAGGGCGGCTCCCTTGCGGATCTGATCGCCGCAGAGCCAGAGCTCAAGGGCGTTGGGGTCGCTGAGATCCTGGCGGATGCGGCCCACGGCCACCGCATCGCGGCCTGTGACGTCGGTGGGCATGGGAAACCGGTTGGCCCGGAAGTCCTCGATCAGCTCGACCCCGGGCGCCGACGCCAGCAGGGTGCGGGCCTCCTCCACGGGGAAGGGTGCTTCGAATTCGATGTTGACGGCTTCGGAATGGGCCCGCAGGACCGGTACCCGCACACAGGTGGCCGAGAGGCGCAGCTCCGGCAGACCCATGATCTTGCGGGTTTCATGAAGCATCTTCAGCTCCTCCTCGCAGTAGCCGTTGGGCTGCAGCGGCGAGTTGTGCAGGAAGAGGTTGAAGGCCAGGGAGTGGGGCAGCACCTCACTCACCGGCTCGCCCCCCTCGAGCACGGTGCGGCTGAGGCTGCGCAGTTCCTCCATGGCCCGGGCGCCAGCACCGCTGGCCGACTGGTAGGTGCTGAGCACCACGCGGCGGATCGGCCGACGGGCGGCCAGGGGTGCCAGGACCACCGTCAGCAGGATGGTGGTGCAGTTGGGATTGGCGATGATCCCGCCGTGGTCGAAGGCGGCCTCGGGGTTGACCTCGGGCACCACCAGGGGCACGGCGGGATCCATCCGGAAGGCGCTGGAGTTGTCGATCACCACCGCTCCGGCGGCGACGGCCACCGGGGCCCACTGTTTCGAGACGGAGCCCCCGGCGGAGGCCAGGACAAGATCGACGCCTTCGAAGGACTCGGGCCCGACAGGCAGCACCTCAAGCGGTTCTCCCTGCCAGGCCAGCTCCTGGCCGGCCGAGCGGGGCGACGCCATCGGCAGCAGCTCGGCGACGGGAAACGCCCGCTCCTGGAGCAGGGCGATGAGCTCCTGGCCCACGGCACCGGTGGCGCCGAGGATGGCGATGCGCAGGGGCCGCCGCGGCAGATGGCGCGGAGGGGAGGAGAGGGTCGCTGAGACGGTCAACGGGGGGAGAAGGGACAGGTGGCGGGTCGGGAGAGGGGCGGCGATCTGGAGACTGGGCCCGGAACGAAGCCTTGCGCAGGGATCCGGAGAAGGAGCGGGAAGCTGAGAGGTGGGTGGAGCTCGGGAGAAACGCTGAATCAGAAAGGATGGCTGACCCGAACCTCCGGCTCGCTGGCCGGAAAGGACGGATCTGATTGGGAATATGGGCGCGCCGGTGCGTCGATCGCACAATACGTGGTGGAAGCCCGGAACGGCCAGTTTCTAGGATGGGGGACTGTCCCGCGCGAGCCCTGTTTCATGAGTCCTGCCGCCAGCACCGCCAGCGCCGATGCCAACCTCCGGGTGACCACCTCCCCGCGGCCAGGAAGTCGTGTGGCGGTGGAGGTCGCCGTGCCGGCTGGACGCAGCCAGAAGAGCTACGACACCGCCCTGGAGAAGCTCAGCCGCAGCGTCAAGCTGCCCGGCTTCCGCAAGGGCCGGGTGCCCCGCCCGGTGCTGCTCCAGCAGATCGGAACGCTGCGGATCCGTGCCACAGCGCTTGAGGACCTGGTCGACGCGGTGGTGCGGGAGGCGATGCAGCAGGAGGCCATCGAAGCCATCGGCCGCCCCGTGCTGAGCGAGGCCTTCGAGCTGGTTCTCGAGCGCTACACCCCGGGGGAGGAACTCACCATCACCCTGGAGATGGACGTGGAGCCGTGCCCCAGCCTGCGCAGCACCAGGGGGCTCACGGCGGAGGCCGAACCCGTGCCCTTCGACCCCGCCCGGGTGGATGAGCTGATCGAGCAGTCCCGCCGTCAGCTGGCCACCCTGGTGCCGGTGGAGGACCGGACCGCAGCCGAGGGCGACGTGGCCCAGATCGCCTTCAGCGGCACCTTCGTGGACAGCGGCGAAGCCATCGAGGGCGGCAGCAGCGAGGGGATGGAAGTGGAACTGGAGGAGGGCCGCATGATCCCCGGCTTCGTCGCCGGCATCCTCGGCATGGCCGTCGGCGAGACCCGCGAGGTGTCCTGCCGTTTCCCGGACTCCTACCCCCAGGAGACGGCAGCGGGGCGGGAGGCCCGCTTCTCCATCACCCTGCTCGAACTCAAGACCCGGGAACTGCCCGCCCTGGACGATGGCTTCGCCCAGCAGGCCAGCGACAAGTCGACCCTGGCCGAGCTTCGCGCCGACCTGGAGGAGCGCCTGCGGGAGGAGGCCGAGCGTCGCCATCGCTCCAACCGCCACGAAGCCCTGCTGACGGTCCTGGTGGAGCAACTGGAGGTGGAACTGCCCGAAACCCTGATCCAGCAGGAGGTGCGCAACCTGATCGAGCAGACCGCCGGCCAGATCTCCCAGCAGGGCATGGATGTCAAGAAACTGTTCACCCCCGATCTGGTGCGCAGCCTGATGGACACCTCCCGGCCCGAAGCCGAACAGCGGCTGCGGCGCACCCTGGCCCTCAAGGCCCTGGCTGCGGCCGAGAACATCGAGGTGGCCGCAGCCGATCTGGAGGCCAGGCTGAGCGAGATCCGCCAGGGCCTGAGCGACAGCGCCGCCATCGACCCTGAGCGCCTGCGGCTGGCCGTGGCCGAGGATCTGCTCAAGGAGACGCTGCTGGAGTGGCTGGAGGCCAACAGCACGATCACCGAGAAGGCACCGGACGACAGCGAAGCGGAGGCGGCCGGCGCCGGGGAGCAGTCGGAGGCGACCCAGCCGGCGGCGAAGACCAAGGCGAAGACGAAGAAGGCGGCCGCGGAGGAGGGAGACGCCGGCGCTCAGGAGGAAGCCGCCCAGCCATAGATTGAGGCCACTCCCTGTCCGCCTGCGAGACCGCGTGATCGATGCCCGACCGCCCCTGACCCCCCCCGGGGTGCCCCCAGCCGTGGCGGGCCCCGGAGGATCCCGGCGCCACCCCGTCAGCAACCTCTGGCAGGGACCTCGCCCCTGGAACGCCATGGAGGGCCACGGTCCGTCGGCCGCTCCGGGGGTGCTTCCCACGGTGGTGGAGCAGTCCGGCCGCGGCGACCGCGCCTTCGACATCTACTCCCGCCTGCTGCGGGAGCGGATCATCTTCCTGGGCACCGGCATCGACGATCAGGTGGCCGATTCCCTGGTGGCCCAGCTGCTCTTCCTGGAGGCCGAGGATCCCGAGAAGGACATCCAGATCTACATCAACTCCCCTGGGGGGTCGGTGACCAGCGGCCTGGCCATCTACGACACCATGCAGCAGGTGTCTCCGGACGTGGTCACCATCTGCTATGGCCTGGCCGCCAGCATGGGAGCGTTCCTGCTCACCGGCGGGGCCCACGGCAAGCGCCTGGCCCTGCCCAACGCCCGGATCATGATCCACCAACCCCTGGGGGGTGCCCAGGGGCAGGCGGTGGACATCGAGATCCAGGCCCGGGAAATCCTTTTCCTCAAGGACACGCTCAACGGTCTGATGGCCGAGCACACCGGCCAGCCCCTCGACAAGATCGCTGAAGATACCGACCGCGACTACTTCCTTTCGCCGGCAGAGGCGGTTGAATACGGACTGATCGACCGGGTGGTCGATGACGCTCCCGACCCCGCCGTCACCTAGACGCCGTCCTTCCGCCACCGGTCCGATCCTCCGAGACGACTGACAAAACGGCGGTTGGGGTCGATCCTGGGGGACGGACTCCCGTCCCGATCACGTCCAGGACGCCCAACGCCGCTCCCGCCGCCTCCTCGCCGATGGCCAAGTTCGACGCCCATCTGAAGTGTTCCTTCTGCGGCAAGTCCCAGGAACAGGTGCGGAAGCTGATCGCCGGACCGGGCGTCTACATCTGCGACGAGTGCATCGATCTCTGCAACGAGATCCTCGACGAGGAGCTGGTCGAGCACCACGGCCATGGTCCCCAGAGCCGTCCCACGGCGGATGGAGGTCGCAAGGCGCCGCCGAAGAAATCCCCCAGACCGGCCCCCACCCTGGCCACCATCCCCAGGCCCCAGGAGATCAAGTCCTTCCTCGACCAGCAGGTGGTGGGCCAGGAGGAGGCCAAGAAGGTACTGGCGGTTGCGGTCTACAACCACTACAAGCGGCTGGCCTGGCAGGGGGATGGCAAGGGCGAGACGGACCAGACAGCCACCCGACTGCACAAATCGAACATCCTGCTGATCGGTCCCACCGGCTGCGGCAAGACCCTGCTGGCCCAGTCCCTGGCGGAGATGCTCGATGTGCCCTTCGCCGTGGCCGATGCCACCACCCTGACCGAAGCCGGCTACGTGGGCGAGGACGTGGAGAACATCCTGCTGCGTCTGCTCCAGAAGGCTGACCTCGACGTGGATCAGGCCCAGCGGGGGATCATCTACATCGATGAGATCGACAAGATCGCCCGCAAGAGCGAAAACCCTTCCATCACCCGCGACGTCTCCGGTGAGGGAGTGCAGCAGGCCCTGCTCAAGATGCTCGAGGGCACGGTGGCCAACGTGCCCCCCCAGGGGGGCCGCAAGCACCCCTACCAGGACTGCATCCAGATCGACACCAGCCAGGTGCTGTTCATCTGCGGTGGAGCCTTCGTCGGACTGGAGGACCTGGTGCAGAAACGGATGGGTCGCAACGCGATCGGCTTCCTGCCCACCGATGGCCGGGCCAGGGTGCGGCCCGGCAAGGACCGCCACTCCAGCGAGGTGATGCGCCATCTCGAACCGGAGGACCTGGTGCGCTACGGGCTCATCCCCGAATTCATCGGTCGGCTGCCGGTGAGCGCCGTGCTCGAACCCCTTGACACCTCCGCCCTCGAGGCGATCCTCACCGAACCCAGGGACGCCCTGGTGAAGCAGTTCCAGACCCTCCTGAGCATGGACAACGTGCGGCTCGACTTCGAGCCGGGCGCGGTCGAGGCCATCGCCGCCGAAGCCCATCGCCGCAAGACCGGCGCCCGGGCCCTGCGGGGCATCGTCGAGGAACTGATGCTCGACGTCATGTACGACCTGCCCTCCCGCCGGGACGTGCAGAGCTTCACCATCACCCGGGAACTGGTGGAACAGCGCAGCAAGGCCAAGGTGCTGCCGATCAACGCCGCAGCCGAACTGGACGGCCACCGGGGCGAACAGGCCACGGCCTGAATCCAGCGCCGGGCAGCCCGGCGGGAGCGGCCATCCGTACCGGCATGGGGCTGAAGAGACCGCCCCGGTGGCGCGAGGCTGGAACCCTTGCCTTCTCCCCCGCCTTGTCCGCCGCCGACCACCTGCAGGCGTCCCGCCAGCACGGCCTGTTCCTCCACCACGGCATCGACCTGGGAGACGGGACCGTGGCCCATTACCTGGAGGGCCGGGAGATTCTTCGCAGCAGCCGCGATGACTTCAGCCGGGGGGAGACGATCAGCACCGTGAGCTATCCGGAGGGGAGCTGCTCCCCGGTGGGCGTCACCCTGCGCCGGGCCATGGGACGCATCGGCGAGCAGCGGTACAACCTGCTGTTCAACAACTGCGAGCACTTCGCCCACTGGTGCAAGACCGGGCGCCATCGCAGCGCCCAGGTGGAGGGCTGGCTGCACACCGGCAGCCTCGGCGCCCTGGCCCTCGGCCAGTTCGTACCGGCGGCCCTGCTGAGCGGGGCAAAGGTGCTGCTGCGCCAGGGCCAGGGTCTGGCCGAGACCCTGGCGACGGGCCTCGACCCGGAGCAGATTGCCCGGGGCCGGGCGCTCGCCCTGCAGACCCTGGAGCAGCTTGATGGCCTCCGGCAGCGACTGATGGAGCGGCTGGAGGAGGAACTGGCCAGGGCAGAACGGCGCTGGGGGGACGGAACCGGAGTGATCACAGTGGCCAGCGATCCGCTCACAAAGGCGCGGCTGGCGGCCCAGAACCTGGCTGACCAGCTGACGGCGGTGGAGGAGATGGAAGAGCGGCTGCAGCGGCTGCTGGAGCCGGGGGATGATCCCTAACCAGCTGATCTGCCTTGCCCGCCAGCCATGGTTCTGCGGAGGCGATGCAGCGGCGAGCGCACGATCCGGCTGATCAGAAACAGCGAGGACTTCAGCGGATGCGGACGACAGCGGCATCCCAGGGCCAGACGATCGAGGGACAGAAGCAAGAACGCTCGCCAGCCGTAGTAGTCGATGACATTGGCCTCCTTGTCGGCCATGAAGAGGGCATCGCTATGGTTCGCCGAGAGACCATCACAGCCGAAGCTGGCGATCACCTGTGGAACATACAGAAACGGACCAAGGGCAGACAATCTGAGATTCATGTCCCAGTCGGCGTAGATTCGATACTTCTCATTCAGGCGCAAGCCATGGCGACGAAACGTCTGCAGTCGGTAAAACGCGGCCTGATGACTGAAGTTTTTCAGCATCAGTCTTGACAAGGGAAACGCTCCGCCGAAGACATAGCCAGGCCTTTCGACCCAGATGTCACCATGCACAACATGCTGAGAGGCCTTGATCAGGTGGCCTGAAATCTGCTCCAGCGTGTCGTCCGCCATCAGGCGGTCATCGGAACCGATGAAGTAGACCCAATCACCCCGGGCGAGCTGCAACGCCTCGTTCATGGATGCATAAATGCCGGCTCCTGCTGAAATGATTGCCCGCACCGTCACACCGGCAGAGGCGAGATGCTGGATGGCATGATTCAGCGTTCCATCGGCAGAGCCCCCATCGGCCAGGATCACCTCGAAGTCTCGAAAGGTCTGGGTCAGGATTGACGTCAGAGCCTTATCGATGATGTGGGCACAGTTGAGCGTTGGAAGAATGATGGAAATCAGAGGCTGTCGGCTGATCCCGGAAGTCATGACCATCCTGGCCCAGTTGCGAGAGGAAGAAGGCGATCGACGCTGGAGTCCGCTGGTGGGTGCATCAAAGGTCGCCATCGCAGGTTAGGCGCTTGAGCATCGAAACGAGCTTCGCCCATCATTCGATGTCGGAGAATTCATGGGGATAGGTGTTCAGCCAGAACGCTTTGTCATGCTTTTCCCAGGCATGGCATCCCAATGGTGTGGAGGGACTGATTCGGGCATGGGTAGCACGAGGATTCGTTTCAATCGAGAAGCAGGCTGCCTCCCAAAGCCCTGGAATCAGCATCCATGGATAAACATGAGGTGCATAAATCCCAAAGAAATGATCCTCCTGAACCTGGCAGTTCACGTAATGGCGCAACGTGTTCCTCCAGCCGCAGGACATGGCAAAGAAAGCGCCCAGACGCTTCAGGAACAGAAGCGGTCTACGGCGGACAGGGAAATCCCCATAACGCGTGAAAAGCTTCAGGCGAAAGGCCAGGTCCGACGACCGAAAAACGGGGCTGGAGTGAAAGGCCCGGGAACGGAGGATCCTGATCATTCCATCGACAGCTCGCAGGGAAAGACCTCCATTTCCCACACCCGTATCCGGCGTATCTTCTCCCAATTCACCAGTCCAGGGAGCCCCAACATAAGTGTAACCTTTTACAAGCCAGTCGCAGAGGCTGTCATTGAATATCCAGGCATCCAGCTGGAACACAAGAATATAATCCCAGGCGGCGAACATCTCATAGAAGTCCGCTCGCATCAGCAGCTGATTGTAAGCAGCAACGGAAGCCAGATCCCCATCGGGAACCGAACGCGTGCTGACGCGCAACTGGGCGGAGGCTGCGATGGAGAGGTCCTTCAGAAAGCCTGCAGGAGATTGACTGGCTTTGTGTAACAGAATGAACTCAAAGTTCTTCAGCTTCGAAAAGGCATTCAACAGCGCGCGTGTTTCATTGCGCGGAAGCTGGAACGTATGGAGCGGGACGACGACGACACAGGAGGGAATCGGCGTCGACATGGAAGCTGGCCTGGAAGATGCGAATCTGCCCGAGGTGAAGCGAGAAGTTGCCAGGGAATGACTCGTCGGTGATGGCTACCGGCGAGAGCGCAGCTCTGGCCATCACCGTCGGTTACAAGATAGCATTGTTCGGCCACAGACACTGCGGTGGCCCCATGAGCCTGAGCTGGGAAAGCCCGTGGGCCTCGGGTGGTGACCTACCAGTCATTGAACCTCAGAGAGGTGCATTCCCGCCGCATTCTTCTCATTCAACCTCCTCATCATCGCACTCCCTTCATTCATCCAGTCCCCATCTTCCCCTGGCCAGCCCCAGCCCGATTCAGCGGCTGATGCACCGGCCTCCCCTTGTCACAGCGCCTGCTGGCCGATCATGAAAAGCCTGGCGAAAGGATCTCACCCTGCTTCCCGACCAACCGTTTGACCCGGGACCCGAAATCCGAAGACCATGGCACAGCCCTACCAGCCCCTGCATCACAAGTACCGGCCTCAGCGCTTCGACCAGCTGGTGGGGCAGCAGGCCGTCACGGCCACCCTCATCCAGGCCCTGCGTCAGAACCGCATCGCCCCGGCCTACCTGTTCAGCGGCCCAAGGGGCACGGGCAAGACCTCCAGCGCCAGGATCCTGGCCCGCTCGCTGAACTGCCTGGCCAGCACCGGCCCCACCCCCGAACCCTGCGGAATCTGCGAGCTGTGCACGGCCATCGCCGCGGGTAACGCCCTCGACGTGATCGAGATCGACGCCGCCTCCAACACCGGTGTGGACAACATCCGCGAGCTGATCGAGCGCTCCCGCTTCGCCCCGGTCCAGGCCCGTTGGAAGGTGTATGTGGTGGACGAGTGCCACATGCTCTCCACCGCCGCCTTCAACGCCCTGCTCAAGACCCTGGAGGAGCCGCCGCCGCGGGTGGTGTTCGTGCTGGCCACCACCGATCCCCAGCGGGTGCTGCCCACGATCCTGAGCCGCTGCCAGCGCTTCGATTTCCGGCGCATCCCTCTGGAGCCCCTGGAGGGGCACCTGCGCTGGATCGCCACCGAAGAGGGCATCGGCATCACCCCGGAGGCCCTGCAGCTGGTGGCGCAGCGGGCCCAGGGGGGTCTGCGGGACGCCGAAAGCCTGCTCGACCAGCTGAGCCTGCTGCCGGCGCCGATCGGCGCCGGCGCGGTGTGGGACCTGCTGGGGGTGGTGCCGGAGCTGGAGCTGCTGCAGCTGGCCGAGGCCATGGCCGCCGCCGATCCCCTTCAGGTGGTGGAGGGCTGCCGCGAACTGCTGGATCGGGGCCGGGAACCCTCCGCCGTGCTCCAGGGACTGGCGGGCCTGCTGCGGGATCTGCTGCTGGCCGGGGTGGCGCCGGACCGGCTGGAACTCACCGGGGTGTCGCCGGAACTGCGGCCCAGGCTGCCGGAGGTGGCTCGCCGCATCGGCAAGGAACGCCTGCTCCGCTGGCAGGCCCAGCTCAAGGGCAGCGAGCAGCAGCTGCGTCTCAGCGTGCAGCCGCGGCTGTGGCTTGAGGTGCTGGTGCTGGGACTCCTGGCCGAGCCCGCCGCCACCGCTCCGGCAGCGGTGGCCCAGCCCCAGGCCAGGGGGGAGGCCCAGGCTCCCGTTCGCAGATCCGAGCCCGTGGCGGTCGCGGCGGCAGCCCCGGCTCCCTCCGCCGCCTCCGATGCGACCGCTCCTGCGGTGCACGCGGTGCCTTCGCCAGCACCTGCACCAGAGGCCGCCCCGCCCACCGCGATGCCCGCGGCAGAGAATCTGGCGGAGCTGTGGCAACAGATCCTGGCCGGGCTTGAGCTGCCCTCCACCCGGATGCTCCTCTCCCAGCAGGCCCAGCTGATCCGCCTCGACGAACGGCGGGCGGTGGTACGGGTGGCCGGCACCTGGATGGCCATGGTGCAGAGCCGACTGCCCCTGCTGGAGAAGGCGGTGGCGGGCGCCCTCGGCAGCCCCCGCCAGGTGACGCTGGAAGCGGGGGGCGAAGCCCAGCCGGCGCCGATGCCCGCGCCGCCGCCCCCTTCCGTTGAATCCAGGGGGGCCGGGCCGCCGGCCCATGGGTCGGCGGCGCCCAGCGCCGGCCAGCCCCCTGACCCGGTTCAGGCCACTCCGCCCGCGGCACCGCAGCCGCCCGCCGCAGCTCAGCCGGCGGCCCCTGGCCCAGCCGGGCCGGCACGGCCCACCCCCCTTGATGAGCAGGCCCGCCGGCTCGCCGATTTCTTCAATGGCGAGGTAGTCAGTGGCGAGGTGGTCAGTGGCGAGGTGGTCAGCAACGGGGCTCCGGATTCGGTCTGAGCGGATGGCCCTCGGCAGGTCTGGGCCGGGCCTCAGGCCTGGCTGCCCTCGGTGGCCAGATCTCCCGTCTCCGGGTCCGTGCCAAGGGACGCCACCCCCTCGACGACCGGGTCACCGTGATCGGCGCCGAGGTGGAGGGTCTTGACCCAGACGAGGCGCTTGGGCAGCACCGCCATCTTCAGGGTGACCCAGGGGATCACCAGGAACCAGTGCACCAGGTAGAGGATGCCCAGGGCGACGCTGAGCGGATGCATCGCCGGCAGGGCAGGACCTTCGGCGGGCCGGCGACAGCCGGTGACGATGGCCACCCCCGAAAGGGCCAGGGCCACGATCGAGAACGGCCACATGGTGGGAGCCGTGCGGGTGAGCACACTGCCGATCAGATCGGCGCTCGCCACCACCGGCAGCACGTACTGCAGCAGGAAGAAGGCCGCCAGATCCAGCTTCTGACTGAAGCGCAGCCGCCTGGAAAGAAGGCCGGGGGTGTAATCGAAGAAACGTTGCAGGCCTCCCTCGGCCCAGCGCTGGCGCTGGCGCCACAGGGCCCGCAGGGTCAGCACCGCCTCCTCCTGGACAGGGGGATCCCAGAGCACACCGATGGACAGGCCCTCCAGCAGGAGGCGGAAGCTCAGATCGAGGTCGTCGGTGACGGTGTCTTCGTTGAAGCCGCCGGCGCTCAGCAGTGCCTCGCGCCGCAGCAACTGGCCATTGCCCCTCAGCTCGGCCACCCCGCCGCTGGCCAGACGCCCCTCCTGCACCACCGCGTCGAAGGCCATCTCCATCGCCTGGGCGCTGGTGAGCAGGTTCGCCCTGGAATTGACCACGGCCTTGCGCAGCTGAACCGCAGCCCAGCCGCCGGTTTCGGCCAGCGGAACCACACGCTCGAGCACGTCGGGCTGGAGATCGGCATCGGCATCCAGCACCAGCATCCAGCGGCCGGTGAGCTGCTGCAGCACCAGGTTGAGCGCCCCCGACTTTCCCCCGCCCGCATCCCTGGGGCGGCGCAGCACCCGCAGGAAGGGATGGCGGCCCTGGAGTTCGGCCAGCAGCTCGGGGGTGCGGTCGTCGCTGCCGTCGTCGACCACCCAGAGGGTGAGCTGGCCCTCGGGCCAGCGCAGGCCGGCGATGCGGTCCACCAGACGGGCGATCACCGCCTGCTCGTCCCGGGCGGCGACCACCACGTCGACGGCCGGGGAGGGGCCGACCGGGGGGGGTGCCACGGGGGACAGCCCAGGGCGTCTGCGGCGGAAGGCCTGCAGCAGAACCGTCCTCAGGCTGTAGCCCCCGAGCAGGGTCGCCAGGGAAAGAGCGGGCACGAGACTGCGCCCGGGGGGCAGCCAGTGGGGAGCGATCCCGGCCAGGCCGCAGCAGGCAAGGAACAGGGCCGCCTTGGCACGGCGGCGATCGCTGTCACTGCCGCCGGCAGCCATGGAGGTCCTCATGCAGGTGCCGACTCTAAGGGGAATCCCCGGCCGTACCGAGGGGCTTCAGCTCGGTGCCGGGGTAGTAGTGCGAAAGGATCCGGGGACTGCTCCAGCCGCGGCGGGCCAGATCGATGGCCCCCGCCTGGGACAGGCCGGCTCCATGACCGAAGCCGCCGCCCTGCAGCTGCCAGACCCCCGGGCCCGCCGCCTGCACCACGAAGAGGGTGCTGGGCAGGCTGCGCAAGGTGCGGCGGATCCCATCCAGCCGCAGCACGGTGCGGCCCCCGCTTCCCTGCACCTCGAGCGCCAGCACCCGGCCGCTCGGGCCCCGGGAGAGCACCTTCAGGGCCGTGGGACGGCCCACATCCCGCTCTGCTCCAAGGGCGGTGGCGATCTGGGCGGCGGTCAGACGCCGCTGCCAGCGAAAGACAGGGTGGTCGGCCCCCCAGGCCGCCCGACCGTCCCGCAGCAGCTCCGGCAGGGCGGCCGGGGCCAGGGGCACCGGGTAGCGGACCTGGAACGGGGCGGGGCCGTCGCTGAAGGGGCGCAGATAGGGCACCGGCGCGCCGCTCCAGGCCTCCTCGTAGCCGGCGCTGATGCCGCCGTTGCTGGCGTGGTACACGGCGTGGATGGGCCCGCCGCCGGCCATCAGCACGCCGAGACGAGTGGCGACGATGGCCTGGCGCACGGCAGGCCCCGCCTGGCGGGGATCGCTGTACACCTGGCACTGGGTGTCGGCGCAGAGGTGGTAGCCGTCCACGACGAAGCGGTGCTGGTTGCGCACGGCCCAGGTGCGGGCGAGCACGGCCTGGGCCTCCAGCGCCGCCGCCGGGACCCCGGCGCCGATTTCGTGGGGCACCACCCCCTCCAGATAGCGCTCCAGGGGCACCTGCTCCACCAGGCTCCAGCCCCCGTGGGCATCGGCCAGCAGCTGGAAGGGCCCCGCATAGGCCCCCTGCTTCCAGAGCAGACCCCCCGGGGCCTCGATCCGCAGGGGCGAGGGCAGGGGCACCACTCCCTGGGCGCGGCGCAGTTCCAGACCGATGCGCTCGCTCACGGTCTGCTCGAAGCTGCTCAGCCGCACGGTTTCGGGGAGGGGCGAGGGATCGGGGGCATCGACCGGGGCCCAGACCTCCCAGTCCCGGGGCCTGGCGATCTCCGCCGCCACCCCCATGGATCGCCAGAGGCCCGCCGCCTGTTCGGCGCTCTCGAAGCTGGCGAAGGGCCCCAGCACCCGGCGCCGCAACGTGACGGGCTGGGGCAGGGGGACGCGGCGCCAGTGCAGCACCAGTTCCGGAGCCTGAAAGCGCTGGCCGGCGGCGTCGACCAGGGTGAGCAGGCCGCTGCGGCTGCGCAGCCGCAGGGGGGCGGCGTCAGCGGCCTGGCCGGGCGCCGGACCCAGCCGGGCCGCCAGGGCCACCAGCAGCACCGGGTCGTCCGCCGTCAGGGGTGCCGGCCTGGCCACGGGCCAGTGCAGCAGGACCGGAGCGTCGGGGGCCGGCGGCGGGGTCAGGGAAGCCGGTGGAGGCGGTGCCGGCGGGGCAAGGGGCCCCTGATCAGCCCGGCAGCCCGCCGGGAACAGCAGCGCCGTCGCCAGCAGCAGCCGGGGCAGGACAGGGAGACGCAGCGGCATTGCGGAGGAGGGGGTCGAGGGCAGGGGGGTTGGAGGAGGGTGCACCCGCGTCGTAGTGTGCTTGTTTGTGCCTGCGCCTACCGAGATGCCGAAGCTCAAGACCCGCAAAGCGGCCGCCAAGCGGTTCAAGGCCACCGGCACCGGCAAGTTCATGCGCCGCCGGGCCTTTCTCAACCACCTGCTGGATCACAAGAGCCCGAAGCGCAAGCGCTATCTGGGCACGATGGCGGTGGTCGACGAGCGCGACCACGACAACGTGGCCCACATGCTGCCCTACGCCGGCTGAGGGCGGCCGAGCTCTCTCCGCAGTCTCCGCTTCCCTGTTTTCCCACCCCCAGATCACCTCCCATGGCCCGCGTCAAGAGGGGCAACGTCGCCCGCAAACGCCGCAACAAGATCCTTCGCCTCGCCCGAGGCTTCCAGGGGAGCAACGGCAGCCTGTTCCGCACCGCCAACCAGCGGGTGATGAAGGCTCTCTGCAACGCCTACCGCGACCGTCGCCGCCGCAAGCGTGATTTCCGTCGCCTCTGGATCGCCCGCATCAATGCGGCCGCCCGCCTCAACGGCCTCAGCTACAGCAAGCTGATCGGCGGGCTCAAGCAGGCCGACGTGCGCCTGAACCGCAAGATGCTCGCCCAGCTGGCCGTGGCGGATCCCGGCAGCTTCACGGCCGTGGTCACCGCGGCAAGCCGCTGACGCCCCGGTTCCCGCTCCGACCGTACGGCCGGCCCCGATGAACGATCTGCTGCCCCAGGCCTACCTGCTCGGCCTGATCGCGCTCCTGGGTGTGGCCGCCGTTGTGGTCGGCCGCCAGATTCTGCGGGTGCGGAGCGATGAGCTCGCCCTGGCCCGCCTGGGCGGAACCAACGCCGCGACCGCCGGCCCCAGGGACGCCTCCACCCTCTACGAGCTGGCTTCGGTGCAGCTGCGCAAGCGGCTCTACGGCGAGGCCCAGGGAAACCTCAAGCAGGCCCTGAAGCTGGCCGACAACGAGAACGTTCCGGCCGAGGCCCGGGCCCTGATGGAAAACGCCATGGGGTTCACCCTGGCCGCTCAGAACAACTACACAGCGGCCGTGCGTCACTACCGCTCGGCCCTGCGCGCCAAGGCTGACTATCCGGTGGCCCTGAACAACCTGGCCTTCGCCCTGGAGAAGCAGTCCAAACCCGATGAGGCCCGGGCGCTCTACGAGCAGGTGTTGGGGCTGGAGGGCAGCAACAGAACCGCCCGCAAACGGCTCGCGATCCTGCAGCGCCGCCGCGGTGGCGATGCCGATGCAGCCGGCGGCACCGGCAAGGGAATCTGAAACCGGCCTGACGGTGTCACCAGAGACCGCGCACCGGCGTCGGTCCGCCGGTGGGAGCGGTCGTGACGGCCCTGTCAGGGACCAGCTGCAGCCGACCCCCGGGGGTGGTCAGCCGGGGGGCGCTCCAGCCGCTCAGGGACAGGCCCTGCACGCTCTGAAACGCTCCCCCCGGCTCGAGGGCGCCGCCCAGGGGATCCCCCAGCAACAGCAGGTCGAGCTGGTCGGATTTGGCATTCAGGTTGCCCTGCACCGGCGTTTCGACGCCACCGATGGCCATCGAACCGCGCAGGTCCACCATCTGGCCGACCGGGGTGGCCCCGTCGATCCGCAGGGCGACGGGAACCTGGGGGCCGCCACTGAAGGACTGGTAGCGACCGCTCCAGCGCCGCGGCATCTGCTCGGCGATCAGCCGGGCCCGGGCGACCGGATCAAAGGTCTCGACCTCACCGTTGGCGCCCCCGTCCTGGACGATCGACTGCATCCCGGGAGGGGTGAAGGGCACGAACCCTTCGGCCGGCAGAGGACTGGCGGCCAGCACCGGGCCGGCGGCGAGCAGCAGGGGCACGGCGGCCAGAGGCACCGGCATGGCGTGGGTCTCGGAAGCAGAGGGCAGACTAATCGGGATGCGCTCGCCCGCAGCAGGCCCCTGCCCTTGACCACCATCGCCCCCTCCCTCTCCCACGACGATCTGGTGATCGGCGGTCGCCGCTTCCACAGCCGCCTGATGACCGGCACCGGCAAGTACCCCAGCCTGGAGGCCATGCAGGCCAGCCTGGAGGCCAGCGCCTGCGAGATCGTCACGGTGGCGGTGCGCCGGGTGCAGAGCGGCGCCCCCGGCCACGGAGGCCTGATGGAGGCCATCGACTGGGGTCGGATCTGGATGCTGCCCAACACGGCCGGCTGCACCACTGCCGAGGAGGCGGTGCGGGTGGCCCGGCTGGGCCGGGAGCTGGCCCGGCTGGCGGGCCAGGAAGACAACACGTTCGTGAAGCTGGAGGTGATCCCCGATTCCCGCCACCTGCTGCCCGATCCCTTCGGCACGCTCGAGGCGGCCGAAATCCTGGTCAAGGAGGGCTTCACGGTGCTCCCCTACATCAACGCCGATCCCCTGCTGGCCAAACGGCTGGAGGAGGCGGGCTGCGCCACGGTGATGCCGCTGGGATCGCCGATCGGATCGGGCCAGGGCATCCGCAACGCGGCCAACATCGCCCTGATCATCGAGAACGCCCGCATTCCGGTGGTGGTGGACGCGGGCATCGGCGTGCCGAGCGAGGCTGCCCAGGCGATGGAGATGGGGGCCGACGCCCTGCTGATCAACAGCGCCATCGCCCTGGCGGGGGATCCTCCGGCGATGGCGCGGGCCATGGCCCTGGCCACGGAGGCCGGCCGGGCCGCCCTGCTGGCGGGCCGGCTGCCGCAGCGGGCCGAGGCCTGCCCCAGTTCGCCCCTGGAGGGACGTGTGACGAACCGTTGACGATCGGACCGATCCCGGCGCCGCTCCATAGGGTTTGCCGCAAACCGATCCCCCCAGTCATGCAGGTCACCGAAGAAGACGGCGGCAAGCTCAACGCCTTCGCCAAGGAGCCCCGCATGGTGCTGCAGGAGGAGGGAGAAATCAGCGGCAGCAACCGGATGCTGCTGATCGGCGGCCTGGTGCTGGTGGCGGCCCTGGTGGCGGTGGCGGCCGTGATCAGCTGAGCCGGTGGGGCTTATGAGGCCTGTAGTAGCTTGCCCCTCTGAGCAACTGCTCGTTCAGGAGTCTGGGGTGAAGGTTCTCGTTCTCGGCGGCGACGGCTTCTGTGGTTGGCCCTGTGCCGTGAACCTCGCGGAAGCCGGCCACGACGTCGTCATCGTCGACAACCTGAGTCGTCGCAAGATCGACATCGACCTTGGCGTCGAGTCGCTCACGCCCATCGCCACCATCCAGGACCGCCTGCGGGCCTGGGATCAGGTGGGCGGCCGGACGATGCGCTTCGTCCATCTCGACATCGCCGGCGAGTACGACCGCCTGCTGGAGCTGCTGCGCAGCGAGCGTCCCGAGGCCGTCGTCCACTTCGCCGAGCAGCGCGCCGCCCCCTACTCGATGAAGAGCAGCGCCACCAAGCGCTACACCGTCGACAACAACGTCAACGGCACCCACAACCTGCTGGCGGCCATCGTCGACAGCGGCCTGGATGTGCACATCGTGCACCTGGGAACCATGGGGGTGTACGGCTACGGCTCCCATCGGGGCGCCACCATCCCGGAGGGCTACCTCACCGTGGAGGTGCCCCAGCCCGACGGCACCTGCTTCACCGAGAAGATCCTGCATCCCACCGATCCGGGCAGCGTCTACCACATGACGAAGACGCTGGATCAGCTGCTCTTCTTCTATTACAACAAGAACGACGCGATCCGGGTCACCGACCTGCACCAGGGCATCGTCTGGGGCACCAACACCGACCTGACCCAGCGGGACCCCCGGCTCACCAACCGTTTCGACTACGACGGCGACTACGGCACGGTGCTGAACCGCTTCCTGATGCAGGCGGCCATCGGCTATCCCCTCACCGTCCACGGCACCGGCGGCCAGACGAGGGCCTTCATCCACATCCGCGATTCGGTGCGCTGCATCCAGCTGGCCCTGGAACATCCCCCCGAGCCCGGCGAGAAGGTCAAGATCTTCAACCAGATGACCGAGAGCCACCAGGTGGGGGAACTGGCCCGCAAGGTGGCCGTCCTCACCGGCGCCGAGATCAACCACCTGCCCAACCCCCGCAAGGAGGCGATCGAGAACGATCTGATCGTCGACAACCGCTGCTTCATCGAACTGGGACTCAAGCCCACCACCCTCGATGACGGTCTCCTGGCCGAGGTGGTGGATGTGGCCCGCCGCTGGGCCGACCGCTGCGACCGCTCCAAGATCCCCTGCCTCTCCGCCTGGACCCAGCGCCAGGCCGAGGCGATCAAGGCCCTCGCCTGATCTCCCCCCCGTGAAGATCGCCTTTTTCACCGAAACCTTCCTGCCGAAGGTCGACGGCATCGTCACGCGGCTCACCAAGACGGTGCAGCACCTGGTGGCGGCCGGAGATGAGGTGCTGATCTTCTGTCCCGAAGGCGCTCCGGACGCCTACATGGGGGCCCGGGTGGTGGGGGTGCCGGCGATGCCGCTGCCGCTCTATCCGGAACTGAAGCTGGCCCTGCCGCGGCCGGCGGTCTCGGAGGCCCTGGATCGCTTTGCTCCCGACCTGGTCCACGTGGTGAATCCCGCCGTGCTGGGCCTGGGGGGCATCTGGCTGGCCCGCAGCCGTGGCCTGCCCCTGGTGGCCAGCTATCACACCCACCTGCCCAAGTACCTGGAGCACTACGGCATGGGCATGCTGGAGCCGCTGCTGTGGGAACTGCTCAAGGCGGCCCACAACCAGGCCCAGCTCAATCTCTGCACCTCCACCGCCATGGTGGAGGAGCTGGCGGCCAAGGGGATTCAGCACACGGCCCTCTGGCAGCGGGGTGTCGACACCGACCTGTTCCGACCCCAGCTGGCGTCCGCCGCCATGCGTGAACGCCTGCACGGCGGCCACGACGACACGGGCCACCTGCTCCTCTACATCGGCCGGCTGTCGGCGGAGAAGCAGATCGACCGGATCCGGCCTGTGCTGGAGGCCATGCCCCAGACCCGCCTGGCCCTGGTGGGCGACGGCCCCCACCGCCAGCAGCTGGAGCGCCATTTCGAGGGCACCGCCACCACCTTCGTGGGCTACCTGGCCGGCGAGGAGCTGGCCTCGGCCTATGCCAGCGGCGATGCCTTCCTGTTCCCCTCGAGCACCGAAACCCTCGGCCTGGTGCTGCTGGAGGCGATGGCCGCCGGCTGTCCGGTGGTGGGGGCCAACCGGGGCGGCATCCCCGACATCGTCAGTGACGGCGTCAACGGCTGTCTCTACGACCCCGACCAGCCCGCCAGCCTGACCACCGCGGTGACCCGGCTGCTGGGGGATCCGGCGGCCCGGCTGCAGCTGCGCCTGGCCGCCCGCGAGGAGGCGGAACGCTGGGGCTGGCCCAGCGCCACCGCCCAGCTCCAGAGTTACTACCGCCAGGTTCTGGACCGGAACCGCCTGCCCCAGGTGGCCTGAAGCGGCCCCTCAGCCCTGTTTTCTTGCTTCAGCCCTGCTTTGCGGACGCCGGTGCCGGCTTCACGCCCCGGAACCAGGTGGTCATCAGGGCCTTCACCATCGGAGCGGCCACGGTGCCGCCGTAGCCGCCGGTGTTCTCTCCGAAGGCCACGATCACCAGGGTGGGCTTGCCGTTGGCGGGGGCATAGCCCCCGAACCAGGCGTGGTCGGGACGGGGCGGATCCTCGCCGGTGCCCGTCTTTCCCGCCACGGGCGGCAGGCTGGGGTCGTTGAGGATGGTGGCCGTGCCGTTGGTGACCGCCTGGCGCAGGCCGAGATGGAGCACCTTCAGGGTGGCGGGCTTGAGACCCAGCCATTTGCGGGGATAGTCCCGCTCCACCAGGTGCGGCGTCACCAGCCAGCCGCCGTTGGCCACCGCCGCATAGAGCCGGGCCATCTGGATGGGGGTGACGGTGACCGCCCCCTGGCCGATGGAGGAGGTGATCGTATCGACCGGGGTCCAGGGTTCCCCTAGCACCTCCTTCTTCCAGGCAGGATCCCCCAGCAGCCCGGGGGATTCCTCGGCGGCCAGCTCACTGCCGGTGCGGCTGCCGTAGCCCAGACGGCGGGCGGCCTTGAAGAGTTCATCCGGACCCACCATCAGCCCCACCTTGTAGTAGAAGCTGTTGCTGCTCACCGCCAGGGCGAGGGGAAAACCGATGCGGCCGTAGGAGCCGTGGTCGGCGTAGCACTGGCCGTAGTAGCAGAAGGAGCCGACCGTCGGCACGGTGGACGTTTCCCCGAGCTTGCCCGACTCGATGCCGGCAATGGTGGTGACGATCTTGAAGGTGCTGGCCGGCGGGAAGCCCTGGAAGGCCCGGTTCAGCAGCGGCGCCTCCGGGCGGTTGAGGCTGTTCCACTGGGCCGTTGTGGGCCCGTCGGAAAAGACGTTGGGATCGAAGTTGGGCCGACTGGCCATCGCCAGCACGGCGCCGGTCTGGGGGTCCATGGCCACGATCGCCCCCTTGCGAACCCCGTCGAGGGCTTTCTCCGCCGCCTGCTGCAGATCCAGATCCAACGTCAGGCGCAGATCCTTGCCCGCCTTGGCGGGCTTGTCCCCGAGAACACGCTGCACCTGGCCGGCGGCATTGACCTCGAGCTGCTGCCCCCCCCACTCGCCGCGCAGATGGGTTTCATACGCCTTCTCCAGCCCGAAGCGGCCGATGCGATCGCTGATCCGGTAGCCACGATCCCTGAGGGCGTCGTATTCCTCCTCGGTGATGCTGCTGGTGTAACCCATCACATGGGAGGCCAGGCTGCCGTTGGGATAGGAGCGAAGCACGTCTTCGGATACTTCCGCCCCCCGGAGGGATCCTGACTGCTCCCGGAAACGCAGCACCTGCACCGGGGTCAGGGCGGTGGCGAGGGGGATCCGGAAGCCCTGGCCATTGGCGCCCTGCCTGCGCTGGGTCTCAAGCTTGTTAGCCGGCAGGCCCAGCAGGGAAGCCAGCCGCTCCCGCAGTGCCGGCCAGCGCCGGTCATCGACCAGCAGCGGCTGGAGGTAGAGGTTGTAGGTGAGGCGGTTGGTGGCCAGCACCCGACCCTTGCGATCGAGCAGACGTCCCCGCACCGGATTGCGGGGCAGCAGGCGGATCCGGTTCTCGTCGGCCATGGCCTTGTTCTCGGCCCCGTGCAGCAGCTGCAGCCAGGCCAGGCGTCCGATGATGGCCGCCAGCAGCAGCAGCATGAAGGTGAGCAGCAGGGCGGCCTGGTGACCCACTCCGGTATGACGGGTGGAGGAGGGGCCGCTCCCGAGTCCGGAGGCGCGCACCATCAGGAGAGCCGCGCCTCCAGAAGAGCCAGCCGGTCCTCGATGCGGGCCAGGGCGGCCAGCAGTTCGGAGGGATCGGCGGGATCGGCAGGGGGGGAGGCCGCTTCGGTGGGGGGGGCAGTCCAGGCCACCTCGTCGGCGGCCACATCCCGTACCTCCACCTTCATCACCGGGTTGCCGAGACCGGGCTGAAAGCGATCCAGGTTCTCCCGCACCTGGCTGGCTGCGGGCTCTCCCTCCTGGCGCAGCCGGCCGAGGGGATCGGCGCTGCTGCCGTCGAAGGCGGCCAGCACCTGGGCCGGCCCCCCCTTGCGGACCCGCTCCACCACCGCCAGTCCCACCGGCAGCACGTCCTGCATCAGAGCCAGGCGAAAGGCATCGAGAGGATCGGCAGCCATGGTGACGCAACCTGCGACCGGGTGCTCCAGTCTGACGCGCCCATGGGCCCGGCGGACAGCCGGTGCCGGCCAGACGCTCAGGGCGCCGGACGCTGCACCCCGGGAGCCACGATCACCTGTCCGCAGAAGCGGGTGCTGCCGAGCCACCAGCCGCCGGCGACGGCCAGCACCAGCAGGAACGTGGCGGGAAGCAGGGCCTGCCGGGTGCCATCCAGCGACAGCCATTCCAGCCAGCCGCGCAGCATGCGTTCCCGGTCGAAGCGGCGCCGCTCCCGCAGGCTCTCCTTCTCGCGCCGCTCCAGGGCGCGGGCCACCCAGCGCTCGAAGGCCTTCTTCTTGGTGACGGCCATCTTGCGCTCCACCTCCAGCAGATGGCCGGCGCTGAGGTCGGGATGGAAGGTGCTGATCAGCTCCAGGCTCTTGAGGAACATTTCCACCGCTCCCTCCTTGACCGACAGCTCGGCCGGGTCGAGGGAATCCCAGTCGAGTTCGGGGTAGAAACGCACGCGATTGGAGCGGATCTGCTCCTCAGGCAGCTGGCCGGGCTCCCGCAGCCAGCGATCGGTGTTGGCATCGAAGCGACGCCAGTAGAGGAAGGGGTTGAGGAAAATGGTCTTGCCGGCCAGCAGGATGCTGTCCTGCTGCAGACGACGGTGCAGTTGGGGATCCTGCTCAGCCCCGGCAGGGCTGCCAGCAACGACGGGGGAGACGGGAGGCACGGGGCGAAAGGCCGGGTGCCGACCTTATCGAAGGCCGCCGGCAGGGGCCACCCCGAAGGGATCGCCTACTCCCACTCGATCGTGCCCGGGGGTTTGCTGGTGATGTCGAGCACCACGCGGTTCACCCCCCGCACCTCGTTGACGATGCGGTTGGAGATCAGCTCCAGCAGGTCGTAGGGCAGCCGCGACCAGTCGGCGGTCATGCCGTCCTCGGAGGACACGCAGCGCAGCACGATCGGATAGGCGTAGGTGCGCTTGTCGCCCATCACCCCCACACTGCGCACCGGCAGCAGCACGGCGAAGGCCTGCCAGATCTCGTCGTAGAGGCCGGCGTCGCGCACCTCCTCGCGCACGATCAGATCGGCGTCCCGCAGGATGTCGAGCTTGTCGTCGGTGACCTCGCCCAGGATGCGGATCGCCAGGCCGGGACCGGGGAACGGATGGCGCCCCACGATCTCCTGGGGCAGACCAAGGCTGCGGCCCACCTTGCGCACCTCGTCCTTGAACAGGCGCCGCAGGGGCTCCACCAGCTTGAACTGGAGGTCCTTGGGCAGGCCGCCCACGTTGTGGTGGCTCTTGATCTTCACCGCCACCCGCTCACCGGTCTTGGGGTCCACGTTGGTGCCGGCCGATTCGATCACATCCGGATAAAGGGTGCCCTGGGCCAGGTAGTCGAAGGGACCGAGGCGGCGGCTCTCCTCCTCGAACACGCGGATGAACTCAGTGCCGATGATCTTGCGTTTCTCCTCGGGGTCGGTGATGCCGGAGAGCTTGGAAATGAATCGCTCGCGGGCGTTGATGTACTCCACGTTGATGTGGAACTGGCGATCGAAGAAATCCATCAGGAACTCGGGCTCGCCTTTGCGCATGAAGCCCTGGTCGATGAACATGCAGGTGAGCCGATCACCGATGGCCTGATGCAGCAGGAAGGCCAGGGTGGAGGAATCAACGCCGCCCGAGAGGGCCAGCAGGACCCGCTTCTCGCCCACCTGGGCACGCACCTCATCCACGGCCTCGTCGATGAACGCCGCCGTGGTCCAGTCGGGAATGCAGCCGCAGATGTGATACACGAAATTGCGCAGCATCACCATGCCGCCCGCGGAGTGCACCACCTCCGGATGGAACTGCACTCCGTAGAGGCGGCGGGCGTGGTCGGCCACCGCCGCTTCGGGGGTGTTGTCGGTGTGGGCCAGCCGCACGAAGCCTGTGGGGAGCTCCTGCACCGAATCGCCGTGGCTCATCCACATCGTCGAGCCCTCCTCCACGTTGGTGAGCAGGTCGACCGGGTCGTCCACATGCAGTGGTGCCTTGCCGTATTCCGCCCGGCCCGCCGCCACCACCGAGCCGCCCAGGTGCTGCACCATCAGCTGCATGCCGTAACAGACCCCCAGCACCGGGATGCCCAGCTCCCAGAGGCCAGGGTCACAGGAGGGCGCCCCCTCCTCATAGACGGAATTCGGCCCGCCGCTGAGGATGATCCCCTTCGGCGCCAGGGCCCTGAGTTCGGCCGCGCTGGTGGTGTAGCCCATCACCAGGGAGAACACTTCGGTCTCCCGCACCCGCCGGGCGATCAGCTCGGAGTACTGGGAGCCGAAGTCGAGGATGACGATCGCCGGATGGCGGCGGGAGCCGCTGGCATGGTCCCTTTCCGACCCCTGGGGTGCGGCTGACGGCGTTTGGGACATCGGCTCGAAGGCGGCCAGGGCAGGGGACCGGAATCTGTCCCAGCACCCTAGGTCGCGCCCCCGAAGCGCTCCATCAGAGCCGCCCCCACCGGTCCGCACATCCGCAGCCGCCGCCGCCGGTCGAACAGAGCCGCCCCCACGACGATCGGCCCGGCAGCGTGGCTGGCCAGGTAAGCCTGGCAGCGGGTTTCGATGGTGGCCGCGATCCGCCCCCGCAGGCGCCCGGCCAGGGCGGGATCGGCCTGCTCCAGCTCGTTCAGCCCCGCCTCCACCGTGGCGGCCCCGAGCAGCGCCGTGAGCACCGCGCCGCCCGCCCCCTCCAGGGCCGCCAGGGCGGTGAGCACCTCGGCGCGGCCGTCGGCCAGGTGGTGGTGGGTGTGGAAGATGCCACCGGCCAGCTTGATCAGCTTGCCCTGGTAGCCGAACAGCAGCAGCCTCTCCACCCCTCTTTCGGCGGCCGCCACCAGCACCGGGCCGAGCCAGTTGCCCGCCTTGAGCAGCAGCGATGGCGGCAGCCCCAGCCGCGGGGCGAGATCGAGGCCGTTCTCGCCGATCACCAGCACCAGATCACCGCTGAAACCCGGCGCCGCCGCCCGCTCGGCCAGCGCGGCGAGGGTGCGGCCCAGCTGATCGGGATCGGCGCCGGCCTGCACCTCCGCCTGGGTGCCGATCAGGGCGAGGCCCTCCACCACGCCGAAGGCGGCGTTGCTGGTGCGCTCCGCCAGGCGACGGCCATCGGGCAGCACCAGGGTGAGGGCGAGCCGCCGGCCGGCCGGCACGAGGGGCCGCAGGTTCACCTCCAGCAGGCTGCGGGCATAGGCGGACAGGCAGGCCTGGCCCGTGGCCTCGTGCACCCCCACCCCCTCGCCGGGCTCGAGCTGCAGCCAGTCGTCGGCGTCAGCGTCCTCGCCGGGCCCGGGAGGCGGCAGCCAGCGGGCGCTCACCCACACCACCAGGCCGCGGGTGAGGTCGAGCCCCTCGCCCGGATCACAGCAGCTCTCCCCCAGAGCCAGCCCTTCGCCCAGCCGGGCGGCGGCCCGCACCGGGATCGGCACCACCCCGGGAGGCTGCAGCAGCTCCAGGGCCACCGAGGCCGTGAAAGGATCCCCCCGCAGGGCGCCCAGGGCCGCACGGGCGGCGGCCGCCAGCCACACCGGCAGGGTGAAGCCCCGCTGGGGCGCATCAGGGAAGGGCGGGGAGGTGATGGGCGTGGGGAACGCTGTTTTTTATGGTGGTCGATCGCCTTGCCACCGCCGGGCCCGCGCTCCCTCTTCCCCACAGCTCATGCAGGACAAGCTCACACTGATGATCCCCGGCCCCACCCCGGTGCCGGAGACCGTCCTGCAGGCCATGGCCCGCCACCCGATCGGCCACCGCAGCGGCGATTTCCAGAAGATCGTGCGCCGCACCACCGAGCAGCTGCAGTGGCTGCACCAGACGACGGCCCCCGTGCTGGTGCTCACCGGCAGCGGCACCGCGGCGATGGAGGCGGCGATCGTCAACACCCTCAGCCGCGGCGACCGGGTGCTCTGCGGCGACAACGGCAAGTTCGGCGAACGCTGGGTGAAGGTGGCGCAGGCCTACGGGCTGACCGTGGAGGTGATCAAGGCCGAGTGGGGCCAGCCCCTCGACCCGGAGGCCTTCCGCGCCGCCCTGGAGGCAGATACCGGCAAGGAGATCCGGGCCGTGATCCTCACCCACTCGGAAACCTCCACCGGGGTGATCAACGATCTGCAGGCCATCGCCGGCCACGTGCGGGCCCACGGCACGGCCCTCACCATCGCCGACTGCGTCACCAGCCTGGGCGCCTGCGACGTGCCCATGGACGCCTGGGGCGTGGACGTGATCGGCTCCGGGTCCCAGAAGGGCTACATGATGCCGCCGGGCCTCAGCTTCGTGGCCATGGGCGAGCGGGCCTGGGAGGCGTACAAACGCTCCGATCTGCCCAAGTTCTATCTGGACCTTGGCAAGTACCGCAAGGCGGCCGACGACGACAGCAACCCCTTCACCCCGGCCATCAACCTCTACTTCGCCCTCGAGGCGGCCCTGACGATGATGCAGCAGGAGGGCCTGGAGGCGATCTTCGCCCGCCATGCCCGCCACCGCCGCGCCACCCAGGCGGCCATGAAGGCCATCGGCCTGCCCCTCTATGCGGCCGAGGGCCACGGCAGCCCGGCGATCACCGCCGTGGCCCCCGAGGGCATCGACGCCGAGAGCCTGCGCAAGCAGGTGAAGGAGCGCTTCGACATCCTGCTGGCCGGCGGCCAGGACCACCTCAAGGGCAAGGTGTTCCGCATCGGCCACCTGGGCTTCGTCTGCGACCGCGACGTGCTCACCGCCGTGGCGGCCATCGAGGCCACCCTGCAGGGCCTGGGCCTGGGCAAGGTGACCACCGGAGCGGGCGTGGCAGCGGCGGCGGCCGAACTGGCCCGCTGAGGGGCGGGGCGTTCGTCGCCCCCCTCTGTAAAGGAAGGGCCACCGCACCTGGACGCCGCAGAGGATCGACTTACGTTCTCACTGGACGCTTCTGATGCCATGCGGCTCCTTCCCCTCGCTGTCGCCCTCTGCCTGGGCCTGGCGGCCACAGGCTGCCAGCGGGATGACCTTTCCCAGCGGGAGGCAAAGACCGAAGCGAAGATCTGCACTGAGCTGGCCACGGTGGGCACGGCAATGGAGCAGGTGGCGGCCCTCAAGCCCAGCTCCACCGTGGGTGAGGCCCAGGCCGCCCAGGACAACCTGAGCCAGGCCGTGGCGGCCCTGGAGAACTCCGAGAACCAGCTGGAGCAGATCAGGGTGGAGGCCTTCCGCAAGCTGCTGCAGGGCTTCCAGGGAGAGGTCGCCAAAGCCGCCGCCAACAAGGGCCAGACCCTGGAGCAGGCCGCCACCGAACTGCAGGTCAAGGCCACGCCGGTGATCGCCGCCCGCCGGGCCCTGTCGGCGGCAGTGCAGTGCGAGGAGCCGGCCGCCAGACCCTGAGCGGCCAGGGAGGGCCCAGGCCCTTGCTACAGTCAGCCTGTGCGGGTGTAATTCAGTGGTAGAATGTCAGCTTCCCAAGCTGAACGTCGCCGGTTCGAGTCCGGTCACCCGCTTGATGGAAAACGAAGCAAGAAATTGTCCATTGATAGATTTTATATCATAGGAAGATAGAACCTTCGTGGCATCAGTGATGCGCGAAAGTCAGTTCTCGATGGTCTCGATAATCCGCCGGCGGTAGACCATAACGGCGGGTGACACCCCTCTCTCCATCAGGCAGATCATCCATCCGCTGCCTCACCAGGGATCAAGTTTCAGCTCGGGGCTTGATCCCCTTCCAGTGGTCATGCCACCACCTCCCGCTGCAGAGTGTTGGCGCCTGCACCGGCCCTGCGCCGTGGTGAGGAGCGATGCAGCCAGGCTCTGGCGCCAGGGGCTGGGCAGCTGCCAGTGATCGGCCCCCCGCAGGATGCGGCCTGCGTAGTCGGCGGTGGCCGCCAGCCCCTCGCTCCGGGCCTGGGGCACCGGCACGTAGGTCAGCACGTCAAAGCGCTCGCCGGCCTCGGTGGTGACCGCCACGGTCTGGCGTTCGTAATGGCGGCCTGTACCCGCCCCTTCGCAGCGATCGATCTCCGCCAGGTCGTCCGGGCCCAGGTGGTGCACCACCCCCCAGCAGTGGCTGCCCGCCTCGGCGATGATGCCGGCACAGCCGGCGCCGGTGATGGAGCGCTTGTTGATCCCCCAGCGCCAGCCCTCCAGCCGGGCCACCAGCCCGTGGCCGTCCCAGCCGGGGCAGCGCTGCCGCAGCCGCAGCGGATCCATGTTCGAGCCGTAGCTGAACACCGGCGCGGACCACCAGTCGCCGAGGAGTACCGGATCCTTCCCGGCCACCTGCTCAGGGGCTCCGTGATACACCCAAGCCTCACGGCCGTCGCTCAGCGGCAACCGGCGGCGGTCGTGGACGTGCGGGTAGCCCTCGAGGGCATCAAGGGCGGCCAGGCCGGCATCGTCCACCCGGTACACCTCGCCGTGGATGCTGCCCCCCGCGGCCGGATCGAGCACCGCCATGGGAAAGGCGCCGAGGGAGTGAAGCCTGGCGCCCGCCAGGCGGGCACGACCCTCGAACGCCGCACCCTCCAGACAGCCATGGTGATGGAGACCGCGCTTGTGGGAGCCATACACGAAGACATCAGCCACCACTGCGCCATCCAATCACTAACGGCAGCCCTGCACCGAGATCCTGTAGCTGTAGCCCAAGGCATCCGGGTCGCTGCTGGCGCCCACCTTGAAGTTCATCTCCGTGGCCACCTTGCCGGGGACGGCGGGATAGGGGCCGAACATGCGCCCGGTGCCGATCGAAGGGCTCAGGGTTTCGTTGAACACCTGCAGGTTGCTGCCGTCGCTGAATTTCATGTACCCCTCCACCGGATAGCTGGCATTCGCATCGGAGGAATTGGCCGTGAAGAAGAACTTATAACTGCTGTAGGGCCGGGTCACCAGAAAGTCCGTGTTCCAGTTGGTGTTGCCGATGATCTTTCCGGGTCCCACCGTTTTGGCCACCACCGGAGTCATGCCCTTGCCGCCGATCGGCGGCAGAAAGGTGCAGCGCGATTGGGCCAGACCAGCTGCCGGGGCCTGGACTTCAAGAGCGATCAGGGCTGCGCCGCAGGCCAGCGCCAGACGAAGGAAGGAACGGCTGAGCATCAATCCCGTAGCAATCATCTTGACTGGAGCATGCCACGGGGGCGAGGCGGCCGACAAGTTGCCGCAACCCCTTGGTGCCGAAGAGCCGCCCGCCCGTCTCAGCGGAGGCCGACGAACAACAGCAGCAGCGTCACCATGCCGATCGCCGTGAGGGCGATGGCGGTGGCGACGCCGATGGAGGTCTGGTCGCTGTAGAGGAAGTCGTCGCGTTTCAGCTGCCGCAGGATCTTCAGGTGCTGGCGGGTGGCCGCCGCCATCGCCAGGATGCCGGTGAGCACGAACCCCATTGACACCAGCCGCACCCCGAGCCCGGAGGAGGCCTGGCCATCGAGCTGGGCACTGCGGATCGCCGCGATGATCTTGTCGAGGCCGAAGCCAAAGCTGATCAGCGCCAGACAGGTGCGGATCCAGGCCATCAGCGTGCGCTCCGCCGCAGCCCGGTTGCGCTCCTTGGCCAGCTCGTTGGCGAGATTCACGGTCCTCACGCTCGCTGGGTGGGCCTCAGCCCACCACCGGATCGACTCCAGCCTCAGGCACGGGGTTTGATCAGCTGCAACACCTGGGGGCCGAGGCCAACGGCGCGCCTCTCACAGTCGAGAGCCTCCAGGATGGCCCGGGCCGAAGCCTCCAGCTCGCCCTCCCGGGCCGCCGCGCGGGCGCGTTCATCAAGAGTGGCCGCCTGGAACAGAAGGCGCTGACGGGCGCTGGAATCGGGCGCCATCGCAGCACAGGAACCGGGGCGCTGGGGACGCGTTGATGTCCAGGCGATAGTCGTAGGAGTACTGGTAGCAATCATCATCGGCGAAGGATTCGCACCATTAAAAGCAGACACAACATGGGGCTGGAATGCATCAGACCCCGTCGTTGTTTCACCTTACCTCACAACACATCCCTGAGAGTCCTCTTCGCGAACAAGGCGAAGCAAAACGGCATCTGGAACAACATCTCCAGCAGCCGTGATCGCCATCACGTCAGCTGCAGCTCAGGTGCCGGGCTCCTCCTGATTGCCGCCCAGGGCCGCGATCTGGGAGCGGAGCAGGGCCGAACGCTGCAGATCTCCCCTGGTCAGGGCAACGGCAAGGGCGAATTCAAGTTTTTCCAGCTGATGGTCTCCCTCTTCGTGGGAGGGGTTGCGTAACTGGCAATGGACGGCCTGAGCGGAGGGCCGTGAGCCGCCGTTCGGGGAATGGAGGGAGCCGGAGGAGGACTGGAAAGGGGAGGTGGGGAAGGCCATGACCCGCTTTCTTTTCATTTTGCCACCCCTGGCCAGGGGGGTGCGCCCTCAGGCTGCGGAGGGATAGCCGACCCGGTCGTGACTAGCGTCAGTGGCCGACGCTTCCACGGTCCCATCGATCTCCAGCAGGTGGCGGCAGTCCTGCAGCAGCCGCTCGACGTTGTCGAGGCTGGCCAGCTCTTCAGGCTCCGGCTGGGTCTGGCGTGATGCCTGCAGCTCCATCGCCGCCAGACGCTGCTCCAGCGTCACCAGACGCTGGGAGAGGGCGTGAATGGTTTCGGCGAGATCTTCGGCGTTGCGGCTGATCCGGAACGACACCGAGGCGGGAGCCATGGCAGAGAGAGCGGCTGTGCTGCACCGCATGACAACACACCCGGAGGGCCCTCTCAAGCGCCGCCGGCAGGGATCTCCCAGACTGGGCCCTCCTGAATGGACCCCCGGCGGATGAACCATCCCTGGCATCTGCTGATGTACGTGATGGCGGGACTCGCCGGAGGCCTGCTGGCCCTGCGCACCGGCATCCCGGCGGCCCCCCTGGCCGGCGCCCTGCTGGGAGCCGCCCTGGTGAGCGTGACCGGACGGCTTGAAGTGGCCCAGTGGCCGATCGGCTCCCGCACCCTGCTGGAGATCGGCATCGGCACGGTGATCGGCACCGGCCTCACCGGCACGGCCCTGATTGAACTGCGTCAGCTGTGGCGGCCGGCGATCATCATCACCATCACCCTGGTGCTCACCGGCCTGGTGCTGGGCCTGGGCTGCAGCCGGCTGATGGGCATCGACCCGGTGGTCGCCCTGCTCGGGGCCGCCCCAGGGGGCATCAGCGGCATGAGCCTGGTCGGAGCCGAGTTCGGCGTCGGAGCCGCGGTCGCCACCCTGCACGCGGTGCGACTGATCACGGTGCTGATGATCCTGCCGCTCGTGGTGAAGCTGGTGCTGCCGGCCGCCGCGGCCCCGCCCGGCAGCTGACCCCCCCTGGACAGGGCGGCTGGTGTCGATACGTTGGGCCACTCCGCTCTTTCCTACGGGTCCGATGGCCGCACGCCACTCACTTCCCCGCCGCCTGGGCTGTCTCCTGCTGCTGACCGCAGCAGGCGGCCTGCTCGGCACGATCGGCTCCACCCTCAGCGCCCGGGCGGGCAATGACATCCAGGGTCCCGGCGGCAAGGGGGCCCAGGTCTATTGCTTCATGCGCAACAACGGCAACGTCCACGAAGTGAGCTGGACAGCGGCCTACGCCCTGGTCAAGCGTCAGGGCTCCGGGGTGTTCAAGACCTCCCCCGAACATGCCGCGGTGATGATCACCGAGGCGGTGGTGCAGAACCCTGGCACCTATCCCGACTGTGGCCGTTTCCTGGGCGATCTCTTCGCCCCGAGCAGCACCGCCTCCACCCCCGAACCCAGCCCCACGGCCATCTCGGTCGTCGGCGGTGATAGTGCTGGAGGCAACGGCATGACCCGGAGTGAGCGTTACAACTGATCGGTCGCTCCGACACCACGGCACCCGGGCGGGAGGTCGTCTGCCGCCGCTGGGCCTGATGCTGGTCGCCCTGATGCTCGGTGGCTGCGCCGAAGAGCCGCTGCCCCAGCGACCGATCGGCCGCGAGGACTGCCTGCGGACGGTGAAGCTGGAGCAGCTGCCGGAAGCCCTGGAGCGCTGCGACAAGGTGGTGGCGGCGTTCCCGAAGGATCCAGGCCCCCTGAACGAACGTTTCCTCCTCCACACCCTGGCGGGGAACACGACTGCGGCCTGCCGGGACATCGCCCTGGCCACCACCCTGGCCGCCAGGATTCCCAGGGGCAGACTGGACGCGATCCTGCGGCAGGATCTGGAGATACGGCAGCAGAGCTGCCGCGAGGACGAACCTGGAGCGGGAACCACAGCGTCCCCCGCCACGAAGGAGCCCGCAGCCCCCGGCAGCGGGCAAGCCCCTGGGAAAGAGGGCTGAGTCCCCCTGGCCCCCCGGGCCTACCAGCGCTCAAGCCACTGACGCACCAGCGCGGGCAGGGCCTTCTGGCGGCGCAGGTGATCGCGGTTGTGGAACAGGGTCGCGATGCGCTCGGCCTTGCTGGCGATCAGGTCATCGACCAGTCGGTCGGCGACCCCCAGCTGCATCCAGTGGCTGGTCAGAGCGGCCCCCATACCGATGCGGTGGCAACGGTCCTCCGCCTGTTCGGCGTCGCCGGGGGTCCAGGGCCGTTCGATCAGCACCACATGTCGGGCCCGGTGCAGGGTGAACCCCAGCCCCCCGGTGCCATAGGTGGCGATCAACAGGGGGCTGCGGCCCCCCTGAAAGGCGTCCACCAGCTGCTGCCGGCGGGCCGGGGGCACGGCACCGATCAGGGGGCCCCCATCGCCCTCCCGGCCCAGCTGCCGGTGCAGGGCCTGGGCGGTGGCCACGAAGGCGGTGAACACCACCACCGCTTCGCCCCGCCCCAGCAGGTCGGCCACCAGCTCGGCGGTGGCGGGGATCTTGTGGTGGGAACCGATCAGGCGAAGGGCCGTGAACGCGGCCAGGGCCTCGGCGTCGCTGCGCACCTGGCCGGCCTGGGCCCGGCGACGGAAATCTTCGATCCGCGCCTCCAGGGCCCGCTGGAAGCTGGCCGCGGCGGCCCCGTCGAGCTGCACGGGTCGCTCGAGCCGCTGCTTCGGCGGCAGATCCAGGCACTCACCCTTGCGGCGATGCAGCACCAGAGGCCGCACCAGCCGCTGCAGCTCCTCCAGCTCAGTGGCACCGGTGGCCTGCCAGATCCGCCGTCCCCCCTGCTCCCGCCAGTGGCCCTGGCAGTAGCGCTCCTCGAAGGCCCGCTGGTCGGCGGCCAGGGGATGGCCGATGGCCGCCAGCAGGGGAAACAGCTGGACCGGCCGGCCGTTCTTCATCGGCGTGCCGGTGAGCAGCCAGATCGCCCGCAGGCGGGGATGGCGCGCCAGCCGCAGGAAAGCCTGGGTGCGGGCGGCACGGATCGTCTGGGCGAAGTGCGCCTCATCAGCGATCATGACCGTGCCCGCAGCAGGCAGTTCGCTGGGCAGCCGCGCCCAGCTGTGCAGCTCCAGCCGCAGACCCAGGGCCGCCGCCTCCTGTTGCCAGTGATGGTGCAACCCCGCCGGCGCCACCACCACCAGCCGGCAGTCGGCCAGGCGCACCAGAGCCCGACCCGCCACCAGGGCGCTGAGGGTCTTGCCGAGACCCATCGCATCGGCCAGCACGGCCCCGCGGCGGGCCAGCAGCCAGCGCACCGCCAGACGCTGGTGGCGAAACAGCCGGCGGCCATCCACAAGTTCCCGGTCAGCCGCGGCGGCCGCCACCAGGGAGCGGTGGGGAGGCAGGGGAGGCAGGGGCTGCTGCAGCCAGGCGAACCAGCGGGCCAGCTCCGGCGTGGCCGGGAAACGACCGGCACACTGCTGCTGGAGCGCCACGGCCGCCTCCAGGGGAAACTGCCAGCAGCCGCGGCGGCTCAGCCACTGCCCCCGGGGGCGGATCGCCCGCAGATGGGCCTGGGTCACGGCGTCGAACGGACTGACCACTTCGATGAGACCCGAAGGGCCCAGGCGCATCTGCACCAGGGGGGCAGTCAATGCGGCAAAAAGCAATCATCAACACATTGACACCTGGCGCACCGAGGGCAAACTTCCGCCAACCGAGGCGCGCTGATGCAGGCCAGGGATGGAGTCTTTCTCGAAGACCTCTGCCCCAAGCTGCGCGCGCGACGATGGCGACAGTCGCTGCACCGGATGACCGGTCAACGGTGCCTCTACTGCGGTGAGGCCTCAGAATCCATCGATCACGTCCATCCCCTCAGCCGCGGTGGCCTGAGCGTGACCGAGAACTGCGTCCCGGCCTGTCTGGGCTGCAACGGCCGCAAGGGCGACAGCGATGCCTTCATCTGGTACCGGAGCCAGCCTTTCTACGACCCGCGCCGGGCGATGGCCCTGCGGGCCTGGACCGACGGCGACCTTCGGCTGGCCCTGCGGCTGCTCCAGTGGGTGGCTCCCGTCGAGCCGGACGAGACCGCAGCCGCCACCGCCGGGGAGACTCACCAGACGCGGCAGGCGGCCACCCCGTTGTGGCGGTGGCAGATGGCCTCCTGAGCGCGGGGCTGCTCCGGCGCCAGAAGCACGGCCCCCAGCACCAGCCCCACCGCCACCATCAGGGGCGCTGTGGGCCGGGCATGGGCAGGGGTCACACCCGGGCCCCAGCGGCTGGGCCCGCGCAAGGAGCGCGGCAGGGGAAGCGCCGATGGGAGGCCGACCGGCGGACGGACCCTCAAGCCGGGAGACAGGCCGTCGGCCGGTCCTGCCGCCGCAGAGACGCCCTGCGGGGCGGGGGTCAGCGAGGGTGCCAGTGCGGGTGCCAGTGCGGTGGCCAGACTGGGGGTCACGGGAGGATGGTCAGACAGTGATACAGATGTACTGATGCCCATGGAATCTGTCAACCCCGCGCCCGATCCAGGCGCGCCCGTTCATCCGGCGATGGCCGGGGCCCGCGCCGCCATCGGACGGATGCTGGTGCTGGGCGGGGGCTACACCGGCCGACGCCTGGCCCTGACCCTGGAGGCGGCCGGGGTCCCCGTGGTGGTCACCCATCGGCAGCCCCCCCCCGAAGCCCACGACCCGGGCTGGCTGCGCTTCGATCCCGAGGGTGGGGCGCTGCCCACCCTGGCGGATCTGGCGGGCGTCACCCACGTGCTGGTGACCATTCCCCCCGACGCCGGCGGCCGGGATCCGGCGGTGGATGCCCTCACGCCCTTGTTGCGCAACCTGGCTCCCGCCTGGGTGGGCTACCTCTCCACCACAGGGGTCTACGGCGATGCCGGCGGCGCCTGGGTGGACGAGACCACCCCCACTCGGCCGCTGCTGGAACGCAGCCGGGCCCGGCTGGCCTGCGAGGAGGCCTGGCGCCGCAGCGGCCTGCCGGTGCAACTGCTGCGGCTTCCGGCCATCTACGGCCCCGGCCGCAACCCGATGCTGAGCCTGCGCAACGGCACGGCACGGCTGATCCACAAGCCGGGCCAGGTGTTCTCCCGGGTGCACGTCGACGACATCGTCGGGGCGGTGCTGCACTGCATCAGCCTGGCGTCCGCGGAACGACCCGACACTCTGATCCTGGCGGATGCCTGTCCCTGTCCCTCGAGCGAGATCCTCGGCCTGGCCGCCCATCTGCTGGGCTGCCGGCTGCCGGAGATGCAGCGCTACGAGGACATCGCCCCGACCATGGGAGCCATGGCCCGCAGCTTCTGGGGCGAGAACCGACGCTCCTCCAGCCGGCGACTGCGCGAGGGCCTGGGCTACAGACTGCTCTATCCCACCTACCGGGAGGGTCTGCCGTCCTGCGTGGGGGACTTCTTCTTGGAGTCGAAGATCGACTGATCGATCAGGGACGGCAAGCCCAGGTCGTCACCCGCCTTCTGCCAGTTCACCACAATCCACTGGTTGCGGAAGGCGATGCCTCCTCCGATCAGAAGAACAGCCAGGATCAGCAACCGGAACATGGACCCACTCTCTGAGCGCCTGGAGCCATGAAAACTACATCCGGCCGCCTTGTCATCGCTCTGGGGGATCCCGCCGGCATCGGCGCGGAGGTGACCCTCAAGGCCCTGGCCCTGCCACCGCCCCCTGGCCGTGAGGTGGTGCTGGTGGGTTGCGGCCGCTGGCTTCGGGACTGCCACCGGCGTCTGCAGGAGTGCAGCGGCGTCCCCCTGGCCGACCCGTCTGCCTTCGCCCTGGTGGATGTTCCGCTGGAGCAGCCGATCCGCCCCGGAGTGAGCAGCCCCGCCGCCGGCGCCGCCAGCTTCACCTGGCTCACCCGGGCCGTCGAGCTGGTGCTCGACGGTGAGGCCGACGCCCTGGTGACGGCGCCGATCGCCAAGGCCAGCTGGAACGCCGCCGGCCATGCCTACCCGGGTCAGACGGAACGGCTGGCGGAGCTCTGCGGCAGCGCCGACGCCGCCATGCTGTTCACCGCCGTGGCCCCTGGGGAGGGCTGGCGGCTCAACACCCTCCTGGCCACCACCCACATCCCCCTGGCCGAAGTCAGCCGCCGGCTCGGGCCGGATCTGGTGAGCCGCCGGCTGGATGACCTGCTCAGCTTCTGCCGGCGCTTCACCCCCCGGCCCCACCTCGTGGTGGCGGGCCTCAATCCCCATGCAGGCGAGGAGGGCCAGCTGGGTCGGGAGGAGAGGGACTGGCTGATTCCCGCCCTCGAGCGCTGGCGGGGGCTGCATCCGGAGGTGCGCCTGGAGGGGCCCGTCCCACCCGACACCTGCTGGTTGGACGCGGCGGCGGCCTGGCGAGGCGACGGCCCGGGGCCGGACGGCTATCTGGCCCTGTACCACGACCAGGGACTGATCCCGGTGAAGCTGCTGGCCTTCGACGCCGCCGTCAACACCACCCTGGGGCTCCCCTTCCTGCGCACCTCCCCCGACCACGGCACCGCCTTCGGGATCGCGGGCCGGGGGGTGGCCAGGGCCGCCAGCATGGCGGCCGCGATCCGCACCGCCTGGGAACTGGGTTAGGCGGGCTTGATGCGCATCAGCACCTGGCCGAACTCCACCGGAGTCCCGTTTTCCACAAGGATCTCCACCACCTCGCCGCTGACCTCCGATTCGAGCTCGTTCATCAGCTTCATCGCCTCCAGGATGCAGACCGGCTGGCCGGCGGTGATGCGGCTGCCCACCTGCACGAAGGGGGCCTCCCCAGGGGCCGAGGACCGATAGAACGTGCCCACCATGGGCGCCGTCAGCGCCTGGAGGTCGCTGCGCACGGAGGCCGCCGGCGGGGGCGGGGGTGACGGCGACGGCGGGGCACCGCTTCCTGCCGAGGCCGCCGGCGGGGGCGGCGCGGCAGGCGGCTCAAGGAACACGGTGGCCGGTGCGGCCGATGGCAGATTGCGGCGCACCTCCAGCCGGAAGTCGTCCCCCTCGAGACGGAGCTCCTGGATGTCGCTGTCCCCGAGCAGGGCCAGCAACTCGCGCAGTTGGTCGTGGTCGAGCTGCATGGCGGTCAGGACTCCCGGCCCAGATAGCTGTCGGTGCGGGTGTCGACCTTGATCTTCTCGCCGATGGTGATGAACAGCGGCACCATCACCTGGGCCCCGGTCTCGACGATGGCGGGCTTGGTGCCGCCGGTGGCGGTGTCGCCCTTCACGCCGGGGTCGGTCTGGGTGACTTCGAGCACCACGGAATTAGGCAGCTCCACCTCCAGGGGCTTGCCGTTCCAGGAGACCACGCTCACCTCCATGCCTTCCTTGAGGTACTTGCGGCCGTCGCCGATCTGCTTGGCGGTGAGCCGTGTCTCCTCGTAGGAGGCCATGTCCATGAAGACATAATCCTCGGCTTCCATGTAGGTGTGCTGCAGCGTCGACTTCTCCAGCAGGGCCTGGGGCATGGTCTCCCCGGCGCGGAAGGTCTTCTCCACCACGTTGCCGCTCTGCACGCCCTTGAGCTTGGTGCGCACGAACGCCGACCCCTTGCCGGGCTTGACGTGCAGAAACTCAACGACACGCCAGACCTGGCCATCCAGTTCGATCGTGGTGCCGGTACGAAAGTCGTTGCTGGAGATCATTCCGGCGGATCGGATCGGGGGATTGTACGTCTGGCTACCGGCCCTTCCCGGGACAGCGGCGGGGTGAGCCCCGGGCGGGTTGTGCCAAAGTCCAGGCAGTCACAGGGGAAGCATGGACCGGGGACGCTGGCGTATCGGGTTCACCACCACGGCGGCCCGCCCGCTGGGGGGGGTCGCCGTGGCCCTGGCGCTCACCCTGCTGCTGGCGGTCCCCGCCGCCTGGGCCTACCTGCCCCAGGGCAACGCCGTCAGCGATCCCAGCGCCCTGCTGCGCAACGCCCTGCCCATGGAACAGGGAGACCTTCAGAAGCTGCAGCACCGCCTGGAGGACACCAGCGACGATCTGCGCGCCAAGCGCTGGAACAGCCTGACCGGCTCGGTGCGCCGTTCCCAGTCCCTGCTGGGCAGCAGCCGGGAGCGGATCCTGGCCAGCTTCGATTCCGTCGACCGCCCCAGGGCCGAGGCCCTGCTGGCCGACACGGAGCTGCACCTCCAGGATCTGGCGGCCGCTGCCGAGAGCCAGAACCGGGATCCTTTCCTGGCCGCCCGCCGGGAGGCCCTGGCCGACATCGGCCGGGCCGAAGCCCTGCTGGTGGGTCCCTTCCCCTTCACGATCCCGGCCGAATTCGATGCCCTGCCCCGGCTGCTGGGCCGGGCCACGGTGCGTCTGAGCACCACCAGGGGAGACCTGATCGCCGTGGTGGATGGCTACAACGCGCCCCTGACCGCCGGCGCCTTCGTGGATCTGGTGCAGCGGGGCTTCTACGACGGCCTGAGCTTCGACCGGGCCGAGGACTTCTATGTGCTGCAGACCGGCGATCCCAGGGGCCCGGACGCGGGCTTCATCGATCCGGTCACGAAGCAGGAACGCACCGTGCCCCTCGAGATCATGGTTCCGGGAGAGGAGGCCCCCTTCTACAACCAGACCTTCGAGGACCTGGGCCTGTTCAAGGCTGAACCGGTGCTGCCCTTCGCCAGCAAGGGAACCCTGGGCTGGGCCCATTCCGACAAGGCCCTGGGCGACGGCTCCTCCCAGTTTTTCCTGTTCCTGTTCGAACCCGAACTCACCCCCGCCGGCCTCAACCTGATCGACGGCCGCTACGCCGCCTTCGGCTATGTGGTGGACGGCCTGGACGTGCTGGAGGAGCTCACCGCCGATGACGGCATCGTCTCCGCCACGGTGATCGAGGGCGCCGACAACCTGCGCCCCCATGCCTGAAGGGCCCACCCTGGCGGAGCTGGGGGAGGCCGAACTGATCCGGCGCCTCGGCGCCTTCGCCCCTGCGGGCCAGTTCAGTGATGACGCAGCCCTTCTGACGCTGAACGCCTCAGGATCGATGCAGCCGGGCGGCTCCCTGCTGGTGGTCAACACCGACGTGCTGGTGGAGGACGTGCATTTCAGCGATGCCACCACCGGCGCCACGGACGTGGGCTGGCGGGCCGCCGCCGCCAACCTCTCCGATCTGGCCGCCATGGGCTGCCAGGGGACCCTGGGCATCACCGTGGGGCTGGTGGCTCCGGGCCACACCCCCTGGAGCTGGGTGGAGGAGGCCTATGCCGGCATGGCCGCGCTGGTGGCGGCCCATGGGGGTGTGCTCCTGGGGGGAGATTGCAGCGGCGGCAGCCAGCGGCTGCTGGCGATCACGGCCCTCGGCCGGCTCGAAAGCGGCCGCGGCGGGCCGATCCGCCGCGGTGACGGGCGCCCGGGTGATCTCCTGGTCTGCACCGGCGTCCACGGGCTCAGCCGCCTGGGCCTTGCCCTGCTGCGGCAGGAGGCCCTGCCGACCATCTCCCAGGACGCCCGGAGTCGTGCCGTCGCCGCCCACCGGCGACCGCGTCCCCGCTTCGATGCTGTGACGGCCCTGACCGCCAGCCGACCGTCGGCCCTGCCCTGGCGGGTGGCCGGCTGCGACAGCAGCGATGGCCTGGCCGAGGCAGCGGCCTGTCTGGCGGTGGCCAGCGGCTGCACGGCCCTGCTGGATCCGGAACGGTTGCCCCTGGCCCCGGAGCTGGACGGCCTGGCCGCAGGAACGGCGTGGTGCCTGTGGGGGGGCGAGGATTTCGAACTGGTGCTGGCTCTGGAGCCCACCTGGGCGGAGGGCCTGGTGGAGCGGCTGGAGGGAGTCCGCCCGATCGGCCGGCTGACGCCACCCCAGCCGGCAGGGCCGCTGCTGTGGTCAACCGACGGGGGAGCGATCCGCCCCCCGGGTGGGGCCTTCCGCCATTTCGGCTGATGCCTCCCCACCGGGAGGACCCTGCCAGGGTGGGATCAGACGCCCGGGCTCACTTCCAGTTGCGGGCCACCACTTCGGCAAGGTCGACGACGCGCTGGCTGTAGCCCCACTCGTTGTCGTACCAGGAGATCACCTTGACCATGTTGTCGCCCATCACCAGGGTGAGATCGGCATCAACGATCGCCGACTCGTCGGTGCCGGCGTGGTCGGTGGAGACCAGGGGCAGATCGCAGTACTTGATGATCCCCTTCATGCCGTTCTCCGACGCGGCCTTGAGGGTGGCGTTGACCTCTTCCTTGGTGGTGCTGCGGCTCACCTCGATCACCAGATCCACCACCGACACGTTGGGAGTGGGCACCCGCAGGGCGATGCCGTTGAGTTTGCCCTTCATGGGTGGATACACCAGGGCGACCGCCTTGGCGGCACCGGTGGAGGTGGGCACAATATTGACGGCCGCAGCCCTGGCCCGGCGCAGGTCGCGATGGCTGGCATCGAGGATCCGCTGGTCGCCGGTGTAGCTGTGGGTCGTGGTCATGGTGCCCTTGACGATGCCGAAGGCCTGGTCGAGCACCTTCACCAACGGAGCCAGGCAGTTGGTGGTGCAGCTGGCGTTGCTGATGATCGCGTAGTCATCGTGGCGGTACTGATCCGCGTTGACGCCCACCACGAACGTGCCGACGCCCTCACCCTTGCCGGGGGCGGTGATCAGGACCTTCTTCGCTCCGGCTTCGATGTGCTTACCGGCTCCTTTTTCATCGATGAACACACCAGTGGCTTCGATCACCAGATCAACGCCCCACTCTTTCCAGGGAAGGTTGAGGGGATTGCGATCAGAGAAGCACTTGATCGGCTTGCCATTCACCACGATCGTGTCGTCGGTGTAGCTCACTTCCGCGTTGCGGATGTGGCCCAGCATCGTGTCGTACTGAAGCAGGTGCGCGTTGGTCTTCGGATCGGAGGTGTCATTCAGACCCACCACTTCGATGCCTGTGTTCTCACCGCGGCTGAGCCAGCAACGCATGAAGTTCCGACCGATTCGGCCAAATCCATTGATCGCAACGCGCAAGGTCATGGCAGAAAGCGGTGAAACCCGCTAGCAAGGGAGGATTTTGGCTGCCGATCATACAGAAATGGGGTTCCGGCCCTTTCCTGCAGCCCCAGGGCCCGGATCGGACGGTCGGCAAAGCGCAGTATCTCGTAAGGGGGGGAGGGGGGATCTGCCGTTATTTTCGGCGTGGCCTGGAGTCCCCCTTGATCCCGAAGCTCGATCGCCGTCAGCCGCTCCACTTCATCGGAGCCGGGGGCATCGGCATGTCCGCCCTTGCAGGGATCCTGGCGCAGAGGGGCTTCGCGGTGAGTGGCTCCGATCCCCGTCCCGGCCCGGTGCTGGAACGCCTCCGGGGCGTCGGAGTGCGCATCTTCCAGGAGCAGACCGCGGCCACCATCGACGCGGTGCTGGCCGCCACCGGCGGGGAGGGCTCCAGCGACGACCTGCCGCCCCTTGTGGTGATCAGCTCAGCGGTCCCCGCCAGCAATCCGGAGCTGGCCGAAGCCCGACGGCGGGGGCTGCCGGTGGTGCATCGCTCGGATGTGCTGGCGGCCCTGATCAACGCCCAGCCCTCGATCGCCGTGGCCGGCAGTCACGGCAAGACCACCACCAGCACCCTCATCGCCACGCTGCTGGAGGCGGTCCGTGAGGACCCCACCGCCGTGATCGGAGGCATCGTGCCGGCCTTCGGCAGCAATGGGCGCCAGGGCCATGGCCGTCTGCTGGTGGCGGAAGCCGACGAATCGGACGGCTCGCTGGTGAAATTCCGCCCTCACCTGGGCCTGCTCACCAACATCGAACTCGACCACACCGATCACTACCCGGACCTCGCCTCCCTGGTGGCCACCCTGCAACGTTTCGCCGCAGGCTGCACGACCCTGCTGGCCAACCGGGACTGCCCGGTGCTGCGGAACCACTTCCAGGCCACGAGCTGGTGGTCCACCTGCAGCCTGGAGGGAGCGGACTTCGCCGCCATCCCCCTGGAGGAGCGGGGTGACGGCACCCTGGCCACCTACTTCGAGCAGGGGGTGGCGCTGGGTGCCATCGAGGTGCCCCTGCCCGGCCGCCACAACCTCAGCAACACCCTGGCGGCGGTGGCGGCCTGTCGGCTGGAGGGCGTGCCCCTCCAGGCTCTGCGGCAGGCGGTGGCAGGGTTGCGGCCGCCTGGACGCCGCTTCGACTGCCGCGGTCTCTGGCAGGACCGGGCAATCGTCGATGACTACGCCCACCATCCCAGTGAGGTGGCCGCCACCCTGGCCATGGCCCGTCTGATGGTGGACAGCGGCCGCAGCCCCCTGCCCCTCGTGCCGCGGCGCCTGGTGGCGGTGTTCCAGCCCCACCGCTACACCCGCACCGCCCAGTTCCTGGAGGACTTCGCCGCCGCCCTGAGCCGGGCCGATGCCGTGCTGCTGGCCCCCCTCTATGCCGCCGGCGAGGCCCCCCTGGCGGGGATCTCCAGCCCGGCCCTCGCCGAGGCGCTGCGGTCCATCGACCCCGATCTCCCGGTGGAGGTGGCCGACAGCATGGAGGCTCTGGCCGAGCTGGTGGCCCGTGTCACCGGCCCCGGGGACCTGGTGCTCGCCATGGGGGCGGGCGACGTCAACAGCCTCTGGGACCGGCTGGGGGCCCTGGACGAGCCCGGTAAGCCTTCGGTGCTGGTGGCCTGAGGGGGGATGGTCCCGCCCGCCTGCCACGAACCGATGCGATCGGTGCTCCTGGGGGACTACACCACCTGGAAGGTGGGTGGAGCGTCCGAATGGTTCGCCGAACCCGCTGACCAGGAGGAACTGATCGCCCACGCCGCCTGGGCGGTGGCCGGTGGGGTGCCGTACCGCTGCATCGGGGCCGGCTCCAACCTTCTGATCGCCGATGCCGGCCTCACCGGCCTCACCCTCTGCAGCCGCCGCCTTCAGGGCAGCCGCCTGGATCCGAACGAGGGCTGGGTGGAGGCGGAGGCCGGCGAACCGATTCCCACCCTGGCCCGCAAGGCCGCCCGAAGCGGCCTGCACGGCCTGGAGTGGGCGGTGGGCATCCCCGGCACGGTGGGCGGGGCGGTCGTCATGAACGCGGGCGCCCAGGGGGGCTGCACCGCCGAGTGGCTGCACTCGGTGCGGGTGCTGGATCCCCGCAGGCCAGAGGTCCCCTTCGTCCTGGCCGCCGCCGATCTGGCCTTCGCCTACCGCCACAGCCGCCTGCAGGAAGAACCGCTGCTGGTGCTCTCGGCCCGGTTCCGGCTGGAGACGGGCCACGACCCGGCCAGCGTCGCCGCCCGCACCAGCGCCAACCTGCACAGCCGCACCAGCACCCAGCCCTACCAGCAACCCAGCTGCGGCAGCGTGTTCCGCAACCCGGAGCCCCTCAAGGCCGGCCAGCTGATCGAAGCACTGGGCCTCAAGGGGCTGAGCATCGGCCAGGCCCAGGTGTCGCCGATCCATGCCAATTTCATCGTCAACACAGGCGCCGCCACGGCCACCGACATCGACGCCCTGATCCGGCTCGTGCAGCAGCGGGTGCTGGAAGCCCGGGGGGTGCGGCTGCACCCGGAAGTCAAACGGCTGGGGTTCTAACCTGCCTCCACCCGTAATTCCCTGGCATGGCCGGCTTCGGACTTCCCAACTTCGGACAGCTGACCGAGGCCTTCCGCAAGGCCCAGCAGATCCAGCAGGACGCCCAGAAGCTCCAGGAGGAGCTCGATGCGATGGAGCTCCAGGGCAGCGACCCCGAGGGCCGGGCCAGCGTCTGGCTGTCAGGCAACCAGCAGCCCCTGCGGGTGGAGCTGAGCCCGGAACTGCTGAGCGAGCCGGCCGAAGCTGTCGAGGCCGCGGTGCTGGCCGCCCTCACCAAGGCCTACGAGGTCTCCACCACCACCATGCGCGAGCGGATGGAATCCCTCACCGGAGGCCTGGACCTCAACCTTCCAGGTCTGGGGAACTGAGCTCCGGATCCGCTCCCGGCAGGTCCTGGGCCTCCGCCTGGCGGCGGCTGCGGCGGGAGGATCGTCGCAGCTGGGGATCGAGCAGCGGTTCGAGCCGGTCGCCCCGCTGACGCAGGCCCCGGCCCCCCTGGCCGGCCCTGCCCGAGCGAGCCGCCGCCCCTGCCAGGGCCTCCACCTCCTCCAGACAGCGAGCGAACAGTGCCCGGCGGTCCCAGCTGTCACCCATGGAACAGCCCGGATCGTCCTGATGGCGGCAGTTGGCGAAGCGGCAGGGGGTGGTGCTCAGCCGCGCCTGCAATTCCGGGAACGCCGCCGCCAGGGTCTGGGGGTCGGAGGGCAGGGACGGGGTGTTGAAGCCGGGGGAATCGGCCACCAGGGCCCCTGGCGCCAGGGCAAACAGTTCCACATGGCGGGTGGTGTGGCGTCCCCGGCGCAGACGTCCGGAGACGGTCGCGACCCGCAGCTCCAGGGAGGGCGCCAGGGCGTTGAGCAGGCTGCTCTTGCCCACTCCGGAGGGGCCGCAGAGGACGGCGATGCCTGGTTGGTGGAGCTGCTGGCGCAGGGCCTCGAGGCCTTCGCCGTTGCGGGTGGAGACGGCCGTCGCGCCATAGCCCCAGCCCTCCAGCCGCCGGCACCAGTCCCGCACCTCGCCAGCCGGAAGCAGATCGGCCTTGCTCAGCACCACCTGCACCGGCTGGCCGGTGGCCTCGGCGGTGATCAGGAACCGGGTCAGCTGCAGCGGATCCAGGCGCGGTTCCGCCAGCGCCACCACCACCACGACCCGGCTGACGTTGGCCACCGCAGGCCGCGGCAGCAGGTTGTGGCGGGGCTCGAGGCCCACAACAGCGCCCCGGCGGGCGCCCCAGTCGATGGCCCCCACCGCCACCCGGTCGCCCACGCACACCTGCTGGCCACTTTTGTCGAGCCGGCTGCGGCGGGTGCAGAGCAGGCGCACCGCCGCTCCCAGGAGGGCATCGCCATCGAGGCTCACCAGGCAGAAGTTGGCCTGCAGGGCCACCACCCGACCCGGCAGAAGCTCAGGTCCCATCCCGGCGCACCAGAAGCCTCACCCCAGCACCGTCGCCGAACGGCGACGGCTCCACCAGCTCCACGGCATGACCTTCAAAGCGCAATCCGTCCGCCACCGTCTCCTGCGGTTCACCCTGGTCGAGGTCGATCTGCAGGCAGGCCCCTGGCGGCAGCTTCTCGAGGGCCAGGCGGGCCCGGATGAAATTGAGCGGGCAGGGGGTGCCGCGCAGATCGAGCGCCGTGGTCACGGTCAACCGAACAGGCCGCCGAACAGGCCACTCTTGTGATGGTGGCGCTGCCCCTTGCGGGTGTGGTGGCCGGCCAGCTGCTCCAGCAGCTCCCGTTCCTCGCCGTTGAGCTTGGTGGGCAGCTGGACCTTGATGGTGAACTGGTGGTTGCCCCGGGCCACCGGGTTGCCCAGCCGCGGCACACCCTTGCCCTGGAGGGTGATCACCGCTCCCGGCTGGGTGCCGGCGGGAATCTCCAGCTGCTCGTGCCCGTCGACCGTCTCCACCTCAATGGTGTCGCCCAGGATCGCCTGGAGGTAGTTGAGCGGCACCTCGGAGTGCATCGTCACCCCGTCGCGGCGCAGGTGGGGATGGGACTGGGCGGTCAGGAAGACGTACAGGTCGCCGGCTGGGCCGCCCCGCTGGCCGGCATTGCCCTCCTGACCGACCCGCAGCCGGGTGCCCGTGTCGACGCCGGCAGGAATGTTGATCCGCAGTTTCTTGCGCACCTGCTGCAGGCCCTGGCCGCCACAGGCGGAGCAGGGATCGGCGATCACCTGGCCGCTCCCCTCGCAGGTGGGGCAGGGTGCCACCTGGGTGAAGCTGCCGAAGGGGGTGCGGGTGGCCCGACGCACCTGGCCGGCCCCACCGCAGGTGCCGCAGCCGGTGGGGCCGCTGCCGGCCTTGGCGCCGGAGCCGCTGCAGGTGGTGCAGGTCTCGAGATGGCGGATCTGGACATCCTTCTCGGTACCGAAGACGGCCTCGCTGAAGCTGATGGTGAGATCCAGACGCAGGTCGTCGCCCTGGCGCGGCCCCCGCCGCCGCGCCCCAGCAGGTGCGCCACCGCCGGAACCACCGAAGCCGCTGAAGAAGGTCTCGAAGAGGTCAGCGAAGCCCCCCATGTCGCCCATATCGGGCATACCGCCACCACCGCCCAGTCCGGCCTCACCGAACTGGTCGTAGCGGGACCGGGTCTGGGGGTCGCTGAGCACCTCGTAGGCACGCCCGATCTCCTTGAAGCGGTCCTCAGCCCCTGGCTCCTTGTTGACGTCGGGGTGGTACTGACGGGCCAGACGCCGGTAGGCCTTCTTGAGGCTGTCGGCATCCACATCCCGGGAGACGCCGAGCAGGTCGTAGTAATCCGCCATCAGCCGGCCTGCCCACCGGCGGGAGGAGCCGCGGATTCGGAGCCATGGGCCTCACCTGTCGGGCCCGGACCCATGGACACCTTGACCAGGGCGTGGCGCAGGACGCGGCCATCAAGGTGATAGCCCCGCTGCAATTCCTCGATCACCACGTCCTCGGGGTGATCGTCACTGGGTTCCCGCAGAACGGCCTCGTGAAGTTTGGGATCGAAGGGTTCCCCTTCCACCCGCATCGGTGAAACACCCAGTTGCTTGAACACGTCGACCAGTTGCTTGTAGAGGTTCTGGTAACTGCGGTGCAGGCTCTGGGCCTCCTCGCTCTGGGGGCTGAGCTGCTGCCGGGCCCGGTCGAAGTTGTCGACCACCGGCAGGATCTCGGTGAGGGTGGTGCAGGTGATGTGCAGCCGCTGGTCGTCCTGGTCCCGGCTCTGGCGTTTGCGGAAGTTGTCGAAATCAGCCGCGATGCGCATGTACTGGCTCTTGAGCGACTCGTTCTCGCTGCGCAGGGAAGCCAGTTCGGACTCGAGTTGCGCGATGCGTTCGGCCGGCACGACGCTGGTCTCGGTGGGGCGATCCGCCGGGGACGCCGCTTCAGGGGGATCGGCGGGGCCGGAATCCTGGGCGGATGTGTCCTGATCAGTGTCTCCGCCCGCCTTGTCCTGAAGATCCTTGAAGAGCGACTCCGCCTGAGCCGCGTCGACCGCGCCCTCCTGGGGATCGATCCGTTCCTCGTGGGCAGGGGTGGTTTCGCCGGTCATGCGTTCTGGCAGGGATGTCAGATCCCGTTATGTTGAATGGCCAGGAGGCCTCTTCACAAGCGGCGGAAGCCCGCACCTCCTCCCCCGGCTTCGCTCCCGATCTCCTCCGTCGATGCAATCCGAAAGCCTCACCCAGCGTCCTCAGGTCACCGGGGCGGAGCACACGTCCCTGTTTCGCGATCTCGATCTGGGTCAGGCCTCAACCGTCCAGAACCAGCGGACACCTGAAACCGAAGACCTGGAAGCCTCCAGTTCCGGCGAAGGGATCTCGCCGGTGATGAGCCTGGTGGACCGCATCCTCATCGAGTCGCTGACCACCGGCGCCAGCGACGTCCACGTGGAGCCCCAGGAGGACGGTCTGCTGATCCGTTTCCGCCAGGACGGCGTGCTGCGCAGCATCGACAAGCTGCCTCGCACACTCATCCCTGCGGTGACATCGCGGTTCAAGATCATGGCCGACCTGGACATCGCCGAGCGGCGGATGCCCCAGGACGGCAGGATCCGCCGCAACTTCCGCGGGCGCACCATGGATTTCCGGGTCAGCACCCTGCCCGGCCGCTATGGGGAGAAGGTGGTCCTCCGGCTGCTCGACAGCGGCGCCACCCAGCTCGGGCTGGACAGCCTGATCACCGACGTGGACGCCCGGTCGACCCTGAGGGACATCGGCTCGAAACCCTTCGGGATGATCCTGGTCACCGGACCGACGGGCTCCGGCAAGTCGACCACCCTGTACGCCCTGCTGTCGGAGCGCAACGACCCCTCGATCAACATCTCCACGGTGGAGGATCCGATCGAGTACACCCTCCAGGGCATCACCCAGACCCAGGTGAACCGGGAGAAGGGCTACGACTTCAGCTCCGCCCTGCGGGCCTTCATGCGCCAGGACCCGGACGTGCTGCTGGTGGGCGAGACCCGCGACCTGGAAACCGCCCGCACCGCCATCGAGGCGGCCCTCACCGGCCACCTGGTGCTCACCACCCTGCACTGCAACGACGCGGCCAGCGCCTTCGCCCGACTCGATGAGATGGGCATGGAGCCCTTCCTGGTGAGCGCCTCGCTTCTGGGGGTCGTGTCCCAGCGTCTGCTGCGGCGCCTCTGCAGCGAATGCCGGGTGGCCTACCACCCCAATCCCGGCGACCTGGCCCGGTTCGGCCTGGTGGCCACCGATGAGAGCGACATCACCTTCTATCGCTCCAACACCGTGCTTCCCGGCTCGGAGGGCTGCTGCAGCGCCTGCCAGGGTCGGGGCTATGCCGGCCGGGTGGGGGTGTACGAAATCCTGCGCATGAATGAAAACCTCTCCTCTGCGGTGGCCAAGCGGGCCACCACCGAGGAACTCCGGCGTCTGGCCCTGGAGTCCGGAATGAAGACGCTGCTGGGGTACGGCCTCGATCTCGTGCGCCAGGGGCTCACCACCCTCGAGGAGGTTGAGCGGATGCTCCTCACCGACACGGGCCTGGAGTCGGAGCGCCGGGCCCGGGCCCTGAGCACCCTCACCTGCCGCAGCTGCGGCGCCGGACTTGAGGACGAATGGCTCGAATGTCCCTACTGTCTGAGCGTTCGTAACTGAGCGGAATGGACCTTCTCATTGAAGATCTGATGCAGGTGCTGGTCAGGGAAGGGGGCAGCGATCTGCATCTTTCCGCCGGCGACCCCCCCTACGGCCGTTTCAGCGGCAAACTGCGGCCGATCATCGCGGACACCAAACTCACCGAGGAGAGTTGCAATAAACTGATCTTCTCCCTGCTCAATAATGCGCAGAGGAAGAATCTGGAACAGAACTGGGAACTCGACTGTGCCTACGGCCTCAAGGGCGTGGCCCGGTTCCGGATCAACGTCTATCGCCAGCGAGGCACCTACGCCGCCTGCCTGCGGGCCCTGGGCAACGCGATCCCCAGCCTCGACAAGCTGGGTCTCCCGCCGATCGTCGAGGAGATCAGCGGCAAGCCCAAGGGGCTGGTGCTGGTGACAGGGCCCACGGGCTCCGGCAAGACCACCACCCTGGCCGCTCTGATCGAACACATCAATGCCACCCGCTCGGAGCACATCCTCACGATCGAGGACCCGATCGAGTTCACTTACAAGAATGTGAAGTCGATCATCCACCAACGGGAACTCAACGAGGACACGCGCAGCTTCGCCAATGCCCTGCGGGCGGCCCTGCGGGAGGACCCTGACGTGATCCTGGTGGGTGAGCTGCGCGACCTGGAAACCATCCAGCTGGCGATCACGGCGGCGGAGACCGGTCACCTGGTGTTCGGCACCCTGCACACCAGTTCCGCCTCCCAGACGGTCGACCGGATGGTGGACGTCTTCCCGGCCGGCCAGCAGACCCAGATCCGGGTGCAGCTGAGCGGCAGCCTGCTGGCCGTCTTCTCCCAGACCCTCTGCAAGAACATCCAGCCCACCAACGGGGCCTTCGGCCGGGTGATGGCGCAGGAAATCATGATCAACACCCCCGCCATCGCCAACCTGATCCGGGAGGGCAAGAGCTCCCAGCTCTACTCCCAGATCCAGACCGGCGCCAACCAGGGAATGCAGACCCTCGATCGGGCCCTGGCCAATCTGGTCGAAGCCGGCAAGGTGTCCCGCGAAGAGGCTCTGCAGAAAACCACCAAGCCCGAGGAGCTGATCCGGCTGCTCGACCGCTGATCGTTCCGGCCTTTCCTTCACCCCCGTCCCAGCAGCTCCCCAGCGATGACCGCCTTCGTCGTCACCTACACCACAAGGTCCGGCCAGCGCCGGGAAATGACGCTGAACGCCGACAGCCCTTCCCTGGCGAGGCGGGAGCTGCGCCGGCGGGGCATCCTGGCGAACACCGTGGTGCGCAAGGAAACCCCCAAGCTCGCCCAGGGGGCGGCGAAGAAATCCGGTTCCTCCTTCGCCGGCCTGGCCGACCTGCTGGAGGGCCCGGTCACAGTCCGTGACAAGGCCCTCTTCGCCAACAAGCTCTCCGCCCTTGTGGATGCGGGGGTGCCCATCCTGCGCAGCCTCGATCTGATGCGGATGCAGCAGCGCTCCAAGAAGCTGCGCAACGCCCTGGAGGGGATGACCCAGGACGTCAACCAGGGGGACAGCCTCGGCAACTCCATGCGCCGCTGGCCGAAGGTGTTCGACAACCTCAGCATCGCCATGGTGGAAGCGGGCGAAGCCGGCGGTGTGCTCGACGAGACGCTCAAGCGACTGGCCAAACTTCTGGAGGACAATGCCAAGCTCCAGAACCAGATCAAGGGGGCCATGAGCTACCCGGTCACCGTGCTGTTGATCGCGATCGCGGTCTTCCTCGGCATGACCATCTTCCTGATCCCGACCTTCTCCGGCGTCTTCTCCCAGCTGGGTGCGGAATTGCCGCTGTTCACACGGATGATGCTGGGCCTGAGCGATTTCCTGCGCTCCTGGCGGGCCCTGATCCTGCTGGGGGTGCTGGTGGCCTTTGCCTTCTGGGTGGTCGCGACCTACAACACACCCATCGGCCGCCGCCAGATCGACGGCATGATGCTCAAGCTTCCCCTGTTCGGGGAATTGATTGAAAAGACGTCCAGCGCCCAGTTCTGCCGAACGCTGAGCTCCCTGTCCAAAGCAGGAGTTCCGATCCTTCTGTCGCTTGAGATCGTGAGGGAAACGGCCACCAATTCGGTGATCGCCGACGCCATTATCTCCTCCAAGAATGAAGTGAGTGAAGGCTTGCCTCTCAGTGCCGCTCTTCGCATGAAGAATGTCTTTCCGGAGATGTGCGTGAACATGCTCGCCATCGGCGAGGAGACCGGCGAGATGGACGCCATGCTCTCCAAGGTCGCTGATTTCTACGAAGACGAAGTCACCACCATGGTCAAGGCCCTGACCTCCATGCTGGAACCGGCGATGATCGTGCTCGTGGGCATCATCGTGGGTTCGGTGCTGCTGGCCATGTACCTGCCCATGTTCTCCATCTACGAACACATCCGCTGAGCGGCGAGGGCCTTACCCGCCAGCCATCCGGAACTCCAACAGTGCTGGAAGTTGAACCCGCCGGTCACTCCGTCGACATCCAGCAGCTCACCGACGAGGAACAGACCTGGCTGAAGGCGGCTCTCCATCGTGGCCAGATTGACTTCGGAGAGGGGAACGCCACCGGCGGTCACGAACTCCTCTCCGAAGGGCCCGCGACCGGCGACCGGATAGCGGCTGTCGCGCAGGGCGCTGATCAGGGCAAGCTCACCGCGCCGGGTTAGATCGGCCCAGCGCAGGGAGGCGTCCACACCGTGCCGGTCCAGCAGGTGCAGCCAGAGCCGTCGGCTGAGGTCGGGCCAGGGGCGCCAGTTGCCCATCTGCCGGCGCGCCTGCTCGCGCCGTGCCGCCGAGAAGAGCTCCTCAAGGTCCGCCGGGCGCCGTCCCCCGGTCCAGTCGACCCGCAGCTCGGCGCGGTAGCTGCGTTGACGCAGGACCCGGGCCGCAAAGGCGGTGAGCCGCAGGGTGGCCGGGCCACTCAGCCCCCAGTGGGTGATCAGCACGGCCCCGCGCTGCCGCTGGGGCGCCTCCCGCGGAAGGGTGGCCGCGCCCTCCAGGGGCGCCAGAACAAGCTCCAGCTGAACCGGATCCATGGCCACTCCGGCCAGGCCCGCCAGGGGATGCTCCGCCAGGGTGAGGCTGAACAGGGAAGGCACCGGCGCCACCAGCCCGTGGCCCAGGGAGGTGGCGATGCGGTGGCCACTGGGATGGCTCCCCGTCGCCAGCACGAGACGCTCCGCCTGCACCTCGGCCCCCGAGCGCAGCCGCAGCCGGAAGCCGCCCCCGGCCAGGGCTTCCGCGGCCTGGCCCGCCTGGGCCGTCTGCACCCGCACCCCGGCGGCCAGCGCCGCCTGGCGCAGGGTGTCCACCACCGACGTGGAACGGTTGGAGCGGGGAAACATCCGCCCGTCGGGCTCTTCCACCAGCTCGAGCCCATGGGCCTCGAACCAGGCCACCGTGTCGCCGGCAGCGAAACGGGAGAAGGGTCCGCGCAGGGCCCGGCCCCCCCGCGGGTAATGGTCGGCCAGCAGCCGCGGATCCCAGCAGGCATGGGTGACGTTGCAGCGACCGCCGCCGCTGATCAGCACCTTGTGCAGCGGTTCGGGCGTCGCCTCCAGCAGCAGCACCTCCCCGGCGCGGGAGCCCGCGGAGTCGGCCGTCGCCGCCGTGATGGCGGCCATGAAGCCCGCCGGGCCGCCTCCCACCACCACGACGGAGACACGGCTGGGCAGCATGGGGCGATGGAGCACAACTACCGCTTCAGTGTGGCGCCCATGCTGGACTGCACCGATCGGCACTTCCGGGTGCTGATGCGGCAGATCAGCCGGCACTGCCTGCTCTACTCCGAGATGGTGGTGGCCCGGGCCCTGCACCACATCGCCCGGGACGGCGGCGTCTCCCGGATGGGGGAGCGGCAGCAGCGGCTCGAACGCCTGCTCGGCTTCGATCCGATCGAGCGGCCCCTGGCCCTGCAACTGGGGGGGGACGACCCGGAGCTGCTGGCACAAGCCGCCCGGATGGGCACCGACCGGGGCTACGACGAGATCAACCTGAACGTGGGCTGCCCCAGCGAGAAGGTGCAGCAGGGCCGCTTCGGCGCCTGCCTGATGGCGGAGCCGGATCAGGTGGCCCGCTGCGTGGCGGCCATGGCGGCGGCCACGCCGCTGCCGGTGACGGTGAAGCACCGCATCGGCATTGATGCGCGGGACTCCTACGGGGAGTTGCTGGCCTTCGTGGACACGGTGGCCTCAGCCGGCGCCGGGCGCTTTGCCGTCCATGCCCGCAAGGCCTGGCTGAAGGGCCTGGATCCGAAGCAGAACCGCACGGTGCCCCCCCTGCGCTGGGATCTGGTGCAGCGACTCAAGCAGGATCGCCCCGACCTGCGGATCGAACTCAACGGCGGACTGGAGGAACTGGGGCCCTGCCAGGAGCAGCTGACCTGGGCCGACGGGGTGATGGTGGGCCGGGCCGCCTATGCCCATCCCCTGCGCTGGACCGGGGTGGACCACCGGATCTTCGCGGACCCGAGCGACACGGAAGCGCGGGCCTCGACCGTGGCCAGGGGCCTGGTTCCCCACGCAGAGCGCTGGTGCGCCGCCGGAGGGCGGCTGTGGCCTATCGCCCGGCACCTGGTTCAGGTGGTCGAAGGGGTCGGCGGGGCGCGCCACTGGCGGGGCTGGCTGACCCGGGAAGCCTCTCAGGCCGGGGCCGGTCCGGAACTGCTGGAGGCCGCGGCCCTCCAGCTGGAGGAGCGGGGGCTCTGAGGGAGGCTCTGAGGGAGCTTTGAGGGGGCGCTCCCTCAGCCCTCTGCACCGCCGTAATCGCCGCCACCACCGCTGCGGCGGCGCCGTGCCCGACCCGCCTCAAAGGAATCGGGAGCGGCGGCGGCGCCGCCGTAGCTGCGGTCCTCCCAGCCCCTGGAACCGGAGCCGCGATCGGCCCCGTAACCACCGCCACCACCACCACCACCACCACCGCCATAGCCGCCGCCGCCACCCCCGTAGCCGCCGCCCCGACGGGGGGCACCACCGCCACCGCCGCTGCGGGGCTCGGCCTTGTTGATCCTCAGGGGGCGGCCCATCAACTCGGCACCCTGGAGGGCATCGATGGCGCGGGTCTCCGTGTCGGCATCGACCATCTCAACGAAGGCGAAGCCCCGCTTGCGGCCGGTGTCCCGCTCCAGAGGCAGGGAACAGTTGACCACGTCTCCGAAAGGGGCGAACAGCTCAGCCACGTCTTCCTGCTCAGCACGGAAGGGAAGATTGCCGACGAAAATACTCACTGACCGATGAGGGGGGACCGAGGGGGCGCGCAGGCGCCTACGACGATCCAAGATTAGACCGAGACGCCCGATTCTCCCGTCCCGCCTCATTCATGCAGCGGGGCAGCGGTGGCACCCCCGAGGCGGCCCCGGGCCCGTTGCAGCGCCTCGGCCACCCTGTCGAATCCGGTGCCGCCCTCGCTGCGCCGGGCCGCCACCACCTGCCGCGGGGCGATCGCCGCGTGGATGTCGGCTTCGAAAGAGGGATGCAGCTCCTGCCAGCGCTCCAGCGGCAGCTCCGCCAGCAGCCGCTGCTCCCGCAGGCAGGCCTTCACCAGGCCGCCCACCAGCTGGTACGCCTCCCGGAACGGCACGCCCCGGGCCACCAGGTAGTCGGCCACATCGGTGGCATTGGAGTAATCCGCCGCCACGGCCGCCTCCAGCCGGGCCGGCCGGAACACAAGCCCCTCCTCGAACAGCACGGCCATCGCCTCAAGACAATCCAGGCAGGTGCGCACCCCATCGAACAGGGCCTCCTTGTCTTCCTGGAAGTCCTTGTTGTAGGCAAGGGGCAGCCCCTTGATCATGGTCAGCAGCCCCATCAGGTGGCCGAACACCCGGCCGCTCTTGCCGCGCACCAGCTCGGGGACATCGGGATTCTTCTTCTGAGGCATCAGGCTGCTGCCGGTGGCGCAGCGGTCGGTGAGTCCCACGAACGCGAACTCCTCACTGGCCCAGAGGATCACCTCCTCCGCCAGGCGGCTGAGATGCACCATCACCAGGGACAGGGCCGCCATGGCCTCGACCGTGAAGTCCCGGTCGCTCACCGCATCGAGGCTGTTGGCGTAGATCGCCTCGAAGCCCAGCTCCGCCGCGGTCTGGCGCCGATCGATGGGTACGGACGTTCCCGCCAGGGCGGCCGCTCCCAGGGGGCAGATGTTGACGCGGCGACGCACATCAGCCAGCCGCTGCCGGTCCCGTTCGGCCATCTCCACGTAGGCCAGCAGATGGTGGGCCAGACAGACCGGCTGGGCCCGCTGCAGGTGGGTGTAGCCGGGGATGAGGGTGTCGGCGTGGGCCTCGGCCTGGGCCAGCAGGGCCCGCTCGAACCGCACCAGGCCTGCGTCGACGGCGTCGATGCGGCGGCGCAGCCACAGACGCAGATCGGTGCCCACCTGGTCGTTGCGGCTGCGGCCGGTGTGCAGCTTCTTGCCGAGGGGGCCGAGCAGCTCGATCAGCCGCCGTTCGACGGCGAAATGGACATCCTCCGCCTCGATGCCGGGGTTGAAGCTCCCGGCGGCGGCCTCCACCCGGATGGCCTCGAGCCCCTCGATCAGCCGTTCCGCCTCCGCCGTCGTGATCACCCCGCAGCAGCCCAGCATGCGGGCATGGGCGATGGAGCCGTCCAGATCCTCCTGGAGCAGGGCGATGTCGAAGCCGATCGAGGCATTGAACCGTTCGATCGCCGGATGCAGACCCTGCTCGAAGCGATCGCTCCAGGTGGAAGGGGAGGGGTCAACGGCCATACGGGATTCCGGGCAGCCCCTCAGCTTGCCACCCGTCTCAGGCGGGGGACACCGGGCCCGCCGGTGGCGCGCTGGGCAGGCTGGGCAGCACCACCCCATCCCGCACCTTCAGCACCACCATCGAGGCATCGTCCTCCAGACGGCGATCACTGCCGACGAACCGGTCCAGGCGGCCGAACAGACGATCGAGAATGGTCTGGGCATCCAGGGCCGCCTTGCAGGCACCGTGAAAGGCCCGCACCAGCCGTTCCTCGTCGAAGCGCTCGCCGCTGAAGCCGCTGGCCTCGGTCACCCCGTCGGTGTAGTACAGGATTACGTCGCCCGGTTCCAGCTGCAGCTCACCGCAGCCATAGTCGGCCTCGCTCTGCAGACCGATCAGCAGGCCGGGGGTGTCGAGCCGGTCCACCCGGCCGCTCTGCCGGCGCCAGAGCAGGGGCGGGTTGTGGGCCGCGTTGGCGTAGCGCAGCAACCGGGTGCGGGGGTCGTAGTCGGAATAGAAGAGGGTGACGAAACGGTGGGAATGGGCCAGGTCCTCCTGGGCCAGCTGGTTCAGGTCGTGGAGGATGCGGTCCGGCGGCAGGCCGCTGAGCACCTCGGCCCGCAGCATGCCCCGCAGCAGGGTCATCAGCAGCCCGGCCGGCACCCCCTTGCCCATCACATCACCCATCACCAGGGCCCAGGGGGCCTGCTCGCGCCGGTGGCCGGTCAGCTGGGGCCGGGTCGGGATGAAGTCGTAGTAGTCACCGCCCACCTGGAAAGCCGGACGGCAGAGGGCCGCGAGCTCCACACCCTCGATCACGGGGCAGTGGTCGGGCAGCAGCTGGGACTGGACCTCCGCGCCGATGCTCAGCTGGCGGTCGAGCCGCTCGTGGCGGCGCCTGTCCTGCTGCAGCAGCTCGTTCTCCAGCGCCACGCCGGTGAGGTCGGCCACCAGCTGGAGGTGCCGGCGACGCACCTCGCTCCAGCTGTAGCCCCGCCGGCCGCTGAAGACGTACAACCGGCCCCGCTGGCGGCTGCGGGCCACCACCGAGGTGGAAACGAGCTGGCTGGTCCCCAGAAGGCGCTGGATCAGGGGATCCAGCAGCGCCGCGACGGCCTCGTCGCCGGCCTGGTTGCGGAGATGGTCGTCGGGAAGGGCGGCGAGCTGCCGCAGCGCCTCGGCGCAGCGCTCACAGGTGGTGGCCTGCAGCTGCTCGCGCCAGAGCCGGCCGTCCGGGTGGAAGACCACCAGCAGACTCCCATCGCCCTCCACCAGGCGGGAGGCCACCAGGGGCACCAGCTCGAGGAATCGCTTGAGGTTGGTGTAGCTGCGCAGGGCGAAGGCCAGAGACGCCAGCAGCTCCTGGTTGCGGCGCTGCTCCCGTCCCAGGCTGTCGAGCAACTGGCGCAACGATGCCGTGACGGACAGGGCCGGACCCGAGGGGGCAGCAGAGGTGGTGGGAAGGGACTGCGGAGGCGGCTGGCTGCTCACCGAGCGGCCGCAAAGGATCCGCAAGGTAGCAATGTCTGCGGGTGTTGAGGGTTCAGCGGTGGGGTGAGCGCTCACCGGGATGGGGTCAGCTGGCCAGCAGGGCCTCCACGAACTCGAAACTGTTGAAGGGCCGCAGGTCGCGGATGCCCTCACCGGCTCCGATGAAACGGATCGGCAGACCCGCCTCCGAGGCCACCGCCAGGGCGACGCCGCCGCGGGCGCTGCCGTCGAGTTTGGTGAGCACCACCCCGGTGAGACCGGCTGCACTGGCGAAGGCCATGGCCTGGCGCAGGCCGTTCTGGCCCTGGCTGGCGTCGAGCACCAGCAGGGATTCCACCACCGCCTCCGGCGCCAGCTTGTCGATGGTGCGCCGCACCTTGCCGAGCTCCTCCATCAGGTTGTGCTTGGTCTGCAGCCGGCCGGCCGTGTCGACCAGCACCAGTTCGGTGCCCTTGGAGCGGGCGGCGCCGATGGCGTCATAGACCACCGCGGCGGGGTCGGCGTTGGCGCTGGGATTGGCGACCACCGCCACCCCGCTGCGCTCCCCCCAGACGCTCACCTGCTGCACCGCCGCGGCCCGGAAGGTGTCGGCGGCGGCGATCAGACAGCTGTAGCCGCTGCGCACCGCCAGGTTGGCGAGCTTGCCCAGGGTGGTGGTCTTGCCGACCCCGTTCACACCGACGAGCAGCCACACGTTGAGCCGGTCGCGCTGGGGGGCCAGCAGGGACGTCCCACCGGAACGGATCGGCTCCTCCAGCAGTCCGCACAGCTGCTCCTTGAGGAACCGGAGCCCTTCGGCCGGATCCACCACCTCCTCGTTGAGCCGGCGCCGCAGGGCCTCCAGCACCTGGTCGGTGGCCTTCACTCCCACATCGGCGCGCAGCAGGGTGGACTCCAGATCGTCCAGCACCGCCGGGGTGAGGGGATCGTCGCCCAGGTTCTCCAGCAGCTGGGTGACGAAGCCCTTCCGCGTCTTCTCCAGGCCCTGCCGCAGCCGCCCCAGCCAGTCGATCTCCTCCAGGGAGACCTCCTCCACCCGGCGCCCCTGGGCGGCCAGCACCTCCGCCGACCAGGTGAAGGTGGCATCGAAGGCGCCCAGGCTGGGATCGGCCCTGTCGCCCTCGCCCGCTTCGGCAGCGGCCGGAGCGGCGACGGGCTCAGGCGGGGGCTCGGCGGGGGCGGTGATCTCCTGGAGGCGCTGGCGGCGCTGGGCCGCAGCCTGCTCCAGCAGGGACGGAGCCGCAGGCTCCGGTGGCGAGGGGACAGCGTCGGCGACAGAAGGGGCGGCCGGGGGGCCTTCGGGCTCCGGGACCGGAGACTTCAAGGCCTCCTCCTGCTGGGCCTTGAGCCGGGCGTAGGCCGCGCGCGCCCAGGCCAGGGCGTCCTCATCGACGGCATCTCCGGCCGGGACGACAGGGGTGGGCGGCGCGGGAGGGACCTCCTTCTGCAGCTCGGTAGCTTCGGCCTGCGGCTCGGCAGGTTCGGCGGCGGCGGGATCGGGAGCTGGCCCGGGAGCCTCCGGCTCGGCCGCCTTTCTGTTGAACCAGTCGAAGACCATGGCGTTCCTGTTCAGACCCGGGCGGCGGTGAAGCGCCGCAGCACCCCGTTGATCATGCGCCGCCCCTGTTCATCGCTGTAGCGGTTGGCGAGCTCCACCGCTTCGTTGCAGGCCACGGCCGGCGGGGTGGCGAACTCCTCAAGATCCACCACCGCCAGCCGCAGGATGTCCCGGTCCACCCGCGGCAAGCGGGTGAGCCGCCAGCCCTCCATGACCGCGTCGATGCGGCCGTCGAGTCCCGGCCGGTCCCGAAGCACCGCCCGGGTGCGGGCGATCGCATCGAGGCGCACGGCGTCCTGATCGGCGAGCAGCAGCAGGCGAGGCAGCTCCAGACCGGCGGACAGGCGGTTCAGGGCCTGCTCGGCGTGGGCGAGACCCTCCTGCAGGTGGCGACGCACACGGGGCAGCTGCTTCTCGCCCTGATCCTGCAGCTCGCTGTCGAGCAATTGCTGCTGGGCCTGCTGCAGGTCTTCCGCGGAACGGTCGAGGGCCTCGCGCACATGCTGGCTGAGGCTGGTGGCCGCCTGCTGGAGCAGCAGGTCGAAGGAGCCGCCGGGGGCTTCGGCGGCGGCGCTGCCGCGATCGCTCACCTGGCCGAGCATCAGCAGGGCCAGTTCACGGGCGAGGGTGCGACTCTGCATCAGGAGGGTTGGGGGGCGCGCAGCTGGGCCAGCAGGCCGGCGAAGCTGCGGTTGGAGGTGGGTTCCCGCTCATCGGGGCTGACGATGCCGGCGGAAATGATCGTGCGGAAGGCATCCTCGACGCTCAGGTCGAGATCCTTCACCAGACGCTCGGGCACCACGGCATACCAGCCGGTGGTGGGATTCGGGGCGGTGGGGATGAACACGCTGAGCATGGTCTCGTTGAAATCGGCCTGGATGGCCGTGCCGATCACGCCGGTGACGAATCCGACGGCATAGAGCCCTTCCCGGGGGTATTCCACCAGCACCACCCGGCGGAACCGGGAGGAACTGCCCTGCAGGAAGGTTTCCAGCAGCTGCTTGAGGGTCTTGTAGACGGACCCCGCCAGAGGGATGCGCAGCAGGGTGCCCTCCCCGAATTCCAGCAGCCAGCGGCCGACGATGTTGCGGGCCATCAGACCGATGAGCAGGATGCCCAGCAGCGGCACCAGCAGACCCACCCCCAGATTGATCAGATCCTGAAGGAGGGGGTTGAGGGTGTTGAACGGGTTGAACTGCTTGGGGATCGAGGTGAGGAAGGCCAGCACGAAGCGGCTGACCGTGGTGGCCAGCCAGATGGTGGTCGCCAGAGGAATGACCACCAGCAGACCGGCGATCAGGTCGTTCTTGAGATCCTGCTGGAGGCGGTTGCCCAGGGGCTGATCGGAACTGGGACTGGATGGGACCAATGGATGGGGTCCGTGGGGGCGGGACCCTAACGGTAACGATCCGAGGAGGCCTTACAGCACGCTGCCGAGACAAAGGATGGTGAAGGCCACGATCAGCACCACCGCGCCGAGGGATCCACCGAAACGGCGCTGGTTGAGACTGACCTTGCTGGTCTGTTCGGTCTGTTTGTACTGGGTTTCGAGCTGGTCCAGCTGACGGTCGACGAAGGCCCTGGCGGACTGGGTCTTCTGGGCATCGGTGGCGCCGGGAGGCACTTGGCCGGTGGCCTCGGCCTGCTGGATGAGCTGCTGAAGCAGGGCCGGATCCTTGCTCTGCTGACGGGCCATCTCCAGCTGACCGCGCTTGGTGGCAAGCTGCTGATCACTCTGCTGCTGCATCACCTGGTCGCCGCCGAAGGCGATCGGCAGGGAAGCGGTGAGCAACACGGCCAGCAGACCACTGATGATGCAGACCGTCCAGAGCACGGGCGTGCGCGCCTCGGCCGGGTCTTCCAGACGGGAGGAGAGGTACATGAGCAGCAGGCCGATCAGAGCCATCGGGGACTGGCTGATCAGCCGCTCCACCACCAGCTGGCGAAAGGCCTCTTCCTGCCACTCCCAGAGGGAGAGGACCGCAGCCAGCTGCAGAGCCAGCAGCACCACCAGCGTGATGCCCATCCAGCGCAGGAGAGGACTGAATCGGGTGGAGGAGACGGCAGTCACGCAAGCGCGCACGGAGTCGCAGGACTCTACCGGCAGCTCTTGAAACGCCCTCTTGCCGTCGACGGGCTGGCCGAGGCCCTGCGGCTCCGGGCCGAAGCGCTGGGCTTCGCGCCGGTGGGCATCGCCGCAGTGCCGGGAAGCCCCAGGCTGACCCTGCGCACGGCCGCTCTGGAGCGCTGGCTGGGGGCAGGTCATCAGGCGGACATGGCCTGGATGAACGATCCCCGCCGCCGCCGTATCGAGGCACTCCTGCCAGGGGTTCGCAGCGTCCTCGCCGTGGGCTGGAACTACCACGTGGCGGCCCAGCGGCGGCCCGGCAGCCTGCGGGTGGCCCGCTACGGATGGGGCCGCGATTACCACAGGGTGATCGATTCCCGGCTGCGGCAGCTGGGGCGCTGGCTGGCACAGGAGGCCCCCGGCACCACCTGGCGGGCCTGCGTCGACAGTGCCCCCCTGCTGGACAAGGCCTGGGCGGAGGAGGCGGGCCTCGGCTGGATCGGCAAGAACGGCAACCTCATCCATCGCCAGCGGGGATCCTGGATGCTGCTCGGCCACCTGCTCACCAGCCTGCCCCTGCCGCCCGACCGCCCGGCCGAAGCGTTGTGCGGCACCTGCACGGCCTGCATGGAGGCCTGCCCCACCGGGGCCATCGACGAGCCGTTCGTGGTGGATGCCCGCCGATGCATCGCCTACCACACCATCGAGAACCGGGACAGGGACCTGCCCGCCCCGATCCGTGACCAGCTCCAGGGCTGGGTGGCCGGTTGCGACATCTGTCAGGAGGTCTGCCCCTGGAACCGTCCGCCCCTGGCCTGCTCCTCCGATCCGGATGTGCAGCCCCGCGACTGGCTGCTGGATCTGCGCGGCCCGGAGGCCCTGGCCTGGAGCGATGCGGAATGGGATGAAAGGCTGCGGGCCTCGGCCCTGCGGCGCATCCGCCCCTGGATGTGGCGACGTAATCTCCGGGCCGCCCTGGCCGGAGAATGGGGTTAAGGGTGGGCGGCTCCCTAGGCTGAAGCCATTCGGGACAATTTCGTGGGCCGGCGGCTGTGGCGACTGCTTTCCTCCCTGTACCTGACCCTGCCGCTGACGGCGTCACCGGTGGTGGTCTACGCCCTGCCGGCCAGGGCCCTGGTTCCCTTCGTCTATCTGCCCCAGGAGAAGGAGCTGGAGGGAGCGGGACTGGGCATCGCCCAGGCGGCGGCCAGGCTGCTGCGCCTCGGCCAGGCGGAGGATGCGGCCCGGCTGGCCGAACTGACCGTGCGGCTGCTGCCCGATGACCCCCGCGGCTGGGTGCTGCTGGCGGAAGCGGAGCTGCGCAGCAACCAGACCGACAAGGCTGTGGTGGCCCTGAGCCGGGCCAAGGAACTGGATCCCGACAACGCCGGCATCTGGTTCGCCGAGGGCTCCCTGGCCCTGCGCAACGGCAAGCCAGAGGACGCCATCGGCCTGCTGCGCAAGGGACTGGAACTGGATGGCAAGAACGCCGGCGCCTACTTCGATCTGGGCAATGCCCAGATCCTGCTGGGCAACAACGAGGCCGCCCTCGGTTCCTTCGAGAAGGCCTCCGGCCTGCGCAAGGATTTCTGGGAGGCGATCAACAACCAGGGGCTGGTGCTGTTCGAGAGCGGCCGCACCAACGATGCCATCGGCCGCTGGCAGCGGGTGCTGAAGATCAAGGCCGACATCGCCGAGACCTCCCTGGCCATGGCGGCCGCCCTGTACGAGCGCAACCCGGCGGACCGGGCCGAGGCCCTGCGCCTGGCCGAGTCCGCCCTGGCGGAGGAGCCCAACTACGTCAAGGAGAGCTTCCAGAAGGAACAGCTCTGGGGTCCCCGGCTTCGCGCCGTGACCGCCCAGCTCCTGGCCGTGCCGGAACTGAAGCCGGCGGTGGAGCGGGCCCTGGCCAATGCCACCAGCGGCGACGGCGGCATTGAAGGTGGCGTTGAGGGTGGCGAGGGCTCCTGAGCCGCCGGTCGCCCAGGGCGCCATCTGTAGGCTGAGCGCCCTGAGCCGCACCACCGCAGGTACGGATGGCCGACGAGCGCGTCCAACCCATCGCCCTGCATCAGGAGATGCAGCGCTCCTACCTCGAGTACGCCATGAGCGTGATCGTGGGACGGGCCCTGCCGGACGTTCGCGACGGCCTCAAGCCCGTGCAGCGACGCATCCTCTATGCGATGCACGAGCTGGGTCTCACCCCCGACAGGCCCTACCGCAAATGCGCCCGGGTGGTGGGCGATGTGCTCGGCAAGTACCACCCCCACGGCGACCAGGCCGTCTATGACGCCCTGGTGCGCCTGGTGCAGACCTTCGCCAGCCGCCATCCTTTGCTGGATGGCCACGGCAACTTCGGCTCGGTGGACGACGATCCCCCGGCCGCCATGCGGTACACCGAAACCCGGCTGGCCCCGATCGCCAATGAGGCGATGCTGGATGAGATCGGCAACGACACGGTCGATTTCGCCTCCAACTTCGACGGCTCCCAGCAGGAGCCCACGGTGCTGCCGGCCCAGCTGCCGTTCCTGCTGCTGAACGGCTGCACCGGCATCGCCGTGGGCATGGCCACGAGCATCCCGCCCCACAACCTGGGCGAGGTGGTGGATGCCCTGATCGCCCTGATCCGCAAGCCCGACCTGGCTGAGGAAAAACTGCTGGCGATGGTGCCCGGCCCCGACTTCCCCACCGGCGGCGAGGTGCTGCTGGGCAGCGGCGTGAGCGACACCTACCGGACGGGCCGGGGCAGCATCCCCATGCGGGGCGTGGCGCATATCGAGGAGGTGCAGCCCGGCAAGGGCCGCCACCGCCGCGGCGCCGTGGTGGTCACCGAGCTGCCCTACCAGCTGAGCAAGGCGGGCTGGATCGAGAAGCTGGCCGAGCAGGTCAACGACGGCAAGATCGGCGGCATCGCCGACATCCGTGATGAGAGCGACCGCGAGGGCATGCGGGTGGTGATCGAACTGCGGCGCGATGCCGAACCTCAGAAGGTGCTGGAGGAACTGCAGCGGCGCACGGCCCTGCAGAGCAATTTCGGCGCCATCCTGCTGACCCTGGTGAACGGCCAGCCCCAGCAGCTCAACCTGCGCCAGATGCTGCAGCGGTTCCTCGAATACAGGGAGCTCACCATCATCCGGCGCACCAGCCACGCCCTGAAACGCTGCGAAGACCGGCTCGAGGTGGTGCTGGGTCTGATCAAGGCCCTCGATGCCCTCAAGTGGGTGATCGAGATGATCACAGAGGCTCGCGATGCCGCCACGGCCCGGGCCAGCCTGCAGGTGCACCTGGATCTGAGCGAACGCCAGGCCGATGCGGTGCTGGCCATGCCGCTGCGGCGGCTCACGGGCTTGGAGCAGCAGGGCCTGCGCAAGGAGGCGGAGGATCTGCAGCAGGAGCGGACCCGGCTGCGGCACCTGCTCAACGACCGCGACACCCTCCTGGCCACGATGGTGGCTGAACTGAAGGGGCTGAAGAAGCGCTATGCCACCCCCCGCCGCACCCGGCTGGTGGAAGGGGGCGATGCCCTGGTGGCCCAGCGGGCCGCCGCCGTGCGGCCCAACACCGAACTGCAGCGGCAGCAGGCCTTCGAGGCCCTGGCCGGCGACGGCCGGCTGCTGATCCAGGCCGACGGAGCCGTCCGGATCGTCACGCCCCAGATGCTTGGGCGCCTCCATCTCGACGAGGCGGCTGAACTGGGCGACCTGCCGCCGCCGGCGCGGCTGATCCTGCCGGTGACCGACCAACCCGCCCTGCTCGCCTTCAGCGCCGGCGGCCGGGTGGCTTTGCTGCGCTGGGAATTCGCCGGCCAGCAGCCCGGCAAGCTGGAGCGCTTCCTGCCGGACAGCCTGCACGGGGAGCGGGTGGTGCAGGTGCTGCCCCTGCCCCACCCGCCCGGGAGCATCGGCCTGCTCAGCACTGACGGCCGCTTCAAGCGGCTGCCGATCGAGGATTTCCTTGAGCTCTCCGGCCGGCCCGCCACCGTGCTCAAGCTCAAGGAAAGGGTGGAACTGCAGCGGGTGGTGCCCTGCCGGGAGGGGGAGGATCTGGTGGTGGCCACCAGCACCGGCCGGCTGTTGCGCCTGCCGGTCAACGACACCAACCTGCCGGTGATGGGCCGCACCGCCCAGGGCCCCGTGCTGCTGCGCCTGCTGCCGGGCGAACGGGTGGTGGGGGCGGCCCGGGCGGCCAGCGGCGGCCACGTGCTGCTGGCCAGCCGGCGGGGCCAGGTGAAGCGGCTGCAGCTGGACAGCCTGCGGCCCTGCCAGCGAGGGGCGATGGGTCAGATCGGCCTGCGCTTCCTGGAACGGGACGATGCCCTGGTGGATCTGCAGCCCGACGACACCCGGGTGATCGGGGTGCTGCTGGCGGGCGGCGAGGGCCGCAGCCTGCGGCTGACGGTGGATTCCCTGGCGCCGGAGGACTGCAGCGGGGCGGGAACGGCGCTGACGCTGAAGAGCGGTGATGCGGTGACGGAGCTGGTTCCCCTGCTGCTGGAGCCAAGCACCGGCGGCTGAACGGCGTGGCTCACGTCGCAACGCCGGCAGGCCAGATGAAGCCGGGACGGGGACTGGAGGGGGGGGTGGTTCTCAGGACCCGCAGGTTCTACGCGTCCTTCGATGCCTCAAACTCAACGGGATTGAGAGCCTTGGTATTCACACGCAACGTGAAGATGTCTGGTCTCGAGTAATGCCCAACAACATCAAGGCTCCGCTGGGCCAAACCCACGCGCTCCAGGTCGATCTCCGCATACAGAATTCCCAGCTCACGGCGCATGGGCCCAGCCACGATCCTTCCGCCGGGCTCGATCACCACGGAGTCGCCCGGATTGATCCACTCCTCGGCCTTCGGATACAGCTCCGCCTTACCGGGAACGGAGTCCGGGATGTCGCTGCCACGGAAGGCAATGCCGCTTCCCACCACCCAGCATCCGCCCTCCCGTGCGATGTGCTGGAGAGTGCCGATCCACTTGTCGCCGGAATCGTAGGAAGGGGCGATGTAAATCTGGATGCCAAGGGCATAGAGCGCACATCGCGCCAGCGGCATGTAGCTTTCCCAGCAGATGAGCGTGCCGATACGGCCGCAGGGGGTGTCGAGCACCTTCAGCCCTGAACCATCGCCGAATCCCCAGACCATCCGCTCGGGGTTCGTCGGCATCAGTTTTCGGTGCCGGTTCAGCAGCTCTCCATCAGGCCCGATCACCACAACCGTGTTGTAGAGCGTCCCGCGGCTGAATTCAGCATCGCGCTCGTCGATGCCACAGACGACCGTCACCTTGTGCTCCGTGGCCGCTTCCCTGAGGGGAAGGAGATCATCACCATCGAGGCTGACGGCGTTGCTGAGAAGGCGGGAGTGGAGCTGCTCGGCAAGCGCCATATCCGCACCCGGCCTTAGCCTCCAGATCCAGGATGGATAGCCCGGAATGTACGCCTCAGGGAAGATGACGAGTCCAGCCCCATTGGATGCCGCCTCCCCAATCGAAAGGACGGCATCAGCGAGTGTTGCTGAACGGTTCAGCAGCACGGGGGGTCTTTGAACCACTGCAATTTTCATTTATTTCCATCGGTTGTATGAATCAGGCTAACGCTCGCCATCACCTGGCCGCATGGTTTGCTCGGCGAAGAATACAGCGTTACGGCGGCGGCTCAGATGCATGGCTGTGTTAGCTGACCAGAGCCTTTGCCTGGGGCGCTGGCGCACCTCGAAGCAGGCCTTCCACACTTAAGTCCTCATCGACATCTGGCCAGTGGATTCCGTAGCCAGCCCCTGCAATCTCCCAGTTGCCACGCTCCTGGGAGGTTGCATGTAGAAGCCTTGGGAACCAAGCCAGCGGTACCGAGATAGAACGACCGTCAGCCAGGTCGACGATCAGCCTGTCTTCTGTCAACGCAACGTCACTGACCTGCTCACCAGGGTTAGCCATGAAACTCCTCCCATGCTTTCAGCAGGATAGCTCTGTTCAAGCTGACCAGCCGTTCAATTTCACGCAGCTCTCTGGCGCTGAAACCAAGGCTCGAGGACAGTGCAACAGGAACAAGCCAGACCTTGCAAGACGCCTTATCTCTGTCGACATGAACATGGGGAGGCTCGTTTGGCTCGTGACTGTAGAAGTAGACCCTATAAGGACCGCTTCTGAGGATTGTCGGCATCCGAAAGGGCCACCATCACATCAACGATACCGACCTCGGCCTTCCTGTGCAGCTAACGCTCAAGATCAGCGGCGGGCGATAGCTCTGTGCAATGAAAAGGCATGCTTGGCTCCCCGCCCGCTGGATCTTGATGTTAGGCCTTCAAGCGAAG